>CAYOSH010000008.1:0-29582 GCA_964406575.1 uncultured Eubacteriales bacterium
TGTATTTCCATCTCCAGTGTGACTTTGATCTTCTTGTCAAGGATGCGGCAGATCCGGTTGTAGTGTTCCACTGCTAATGTGACCTGCGGAGGAACCGCCGGTGCATCTTCATCCCGGTCGCCCCCGCTGGAGACGAAAATAGTGCCGTCTTCGCCGCGGCTGGGATCCAGCACAACAGCCACTCCTTCGGAGACGTAGAACTCATTAATTTTTCTCCTCAGAGCCCGGCTCGGGAAGCCCCCGGGCCGTCTCATGAACCGCCTCTGTTGTCCTGGCTCCGGCATGAGAGCGATTTCCGCCAGTTCCTTATCTGTGTATCTTGTGGCATCGGGGGTGAAGTGCGTTTCCACCTCACGTTCCGGCTGCGTCAGAACGAACATCCCTTTAAGCTTGCCGCGGTATTTCTCGATATCGCTTTCGGAAGTGATATCGACGCGGACGGCTTCGCCACGAACGAGCCCGTTGGTACCAGGGGTCCATGCCTTAGGGTAAGCGAGAAGAGGAGAATAGACCGGCTCGATCATATGCGCCTGAAATTTTTTTAGCTCCCAACTGCGTCCGAAGTCATACTTCTCGGTATGAACGTTTTCGAGTCCCCATTCGTTGAGTTTTTGCAGGACCCAATCTGCTGCCTTTTGTTTATCGGGAGATCCGGACAACCTCGGTCCATACACATCCGTCATATAACTCAGGATCTCCATCACCTGAGAACGGTTCAGTCCCTCGTCTTTTATTTTGTAGATAGCAGCAAGATCAGCCTTTTCCTCGGTCAGAGCCAGACAGAACACAACCAGCAGCAGGGCAAGGCTGAAAACCGCGATTCGCTTTCCTAAGGGCGATCTAAAGCTGCGTGGTGAATCTTGGGCTCGTCGGTGAAAATTCATCTCAGTCATCTTAATTTGCCTCCTTAATTTCGTTTATCTCTATAACTCTAATAAGACATATTCTTATCTTTAATAATTGTCAACGGATTTAAAACTGACCGACGAGGTTTACACCGAGAACTCTTTTGAATAGGTCAAGAGCATTTAGGGAAATACAAGATCCTCTTGCAAAGCTAACTGGTATAAGGGTAATGGGCTATGATCGCTCAGGATTTGGCTAAAGCGAACTTGGGCCGAATAATTTCAATGCAACAGATGAAATGGATGCGCTGAATAAATTTTTAGAATTTCAAGGGTTCAAAAACAACTTTATTCTTGTGGGGCATTCATACGGAGGATTTTTAGTTCAATTTTTCACCCTACGATACCCTGAAATGATCAAAAGGATCAATTATTGTCGTCCTCATCCGCTACGAGAGTAACAGCCCAGGATGGATAAGGAACCTCACTTCCCTTGACCGCATGCCAAAGGATGCGGTTCAGAGTGTCTTCCGGACAGGCGTCGATTTGCCTGAAGTTCAGGCGCGCGGAAATGCGGGCATTGCGGCGGAGGAGGGTGTCTGCGATGTCCTTTGTCTTCGGGTTCATCTGGTCGAGTGGTATTTGATTAGGCACGGCCTCGAATGGCGTGAAATCCGGTGTGGCCGTAAAGCAGTCGAACATCGGCGTAGCCGTGGCATCGAATTGGTTCATCGGGGGGAGGCCGAGAATCTGTTCGATGGTGCGGAGGAGGCTTGTCGTGTTGAACTGGGTGCTGACAACAGCGCCCCGCTTGGTGTAGGGGCTGATGCAGTAGGCCGTGGTGCGGTACCCGCTCACGTGGTCGAATCCGTTCTGCGGATCGTCTTCGATGCCGAAGATGACCGTTTCTTTCCAGAAACGGCTGTGGCTGAAAGCTTCGACGATACGGCCGAAGGCCAGGTCATTGTCGGCGACACAGGCGGATGGTGTCGGCGATCCGGGCCGGGTCCCGCTGGTGTGGTCGATGGGTAAACATATCAGGATGAGCTGAGGCATCTGTCCTTCGCGCTCCCAGGTGGCGATCTGGTTTGCGATGTAACGTGCCCTCCAAACATCTGGCACTTCCATGATCCAACCCACTGTGTCTGTGGCGGTGAAAGGACGGATGGTCTCGATCGTGGGTTCGGATGCGATGATCACTTTTCCTTTACCGTGAAGATACTCCTCCCAGAAATCCTTCCACTGGGGCTCTCCTTCCCGGTTCAGGTTTTTCCAGCGGCATTCAGGCTGGGCGAACTCCCCAAAGTTCCAGATCGAGACTTTGTTCCGGAGGGCATTGTCCCAGATAAACCCGCTGGGCGCATAGGCCAGGGCATCGGCCTCGTCCGGCCCCATGCCGTCCGGATAGCTGCGGGGCCACCCGGCGAAGGATTTTTCCAGATAATCGGTACCGAAAGCGGTGGTCGACCACTGGTGACCATCGGCACTCAAGATGCCGCAGCAGTATGTGTTGTCGAGGAGGACGAATTGCCGCACAATTTTGTGCTGATTAGGAGTCACTTTCTCTCCGAAGAGGCAAAGGGCAGGGTCGCCGTTTCCTTCCGTGACATCGCCCAGAACCTGGTCATAGGTACGGTTTTCTTTGATGATATAGACGACATGCTTGAATAGGCTAGGCTCTCCGATGCGCTCGGGAACCGGCCGGGGTGCCTGCTCCGGTCGTGGATCCTCCAATGATTGGGCTATGCGTTCCCGATGATAGTTTTCGTAGACGGCTTCGGTGAATCGCTGCAGCTCTGTCTGGTCCGGGACCGGCACGAGGGATACCGAGCCGTGATAATGGTGGGTGTTGAACCCTTTTCCTCCGGTTTCCCGGTCCTTTTTCGGTTCGACGGGGAGGCCTTTGATGTTGGCTATGTACAGGGTTTGGGTATCGGGATTAAAAGAGATTGCCCCCGGAAACCATCCGACCGGGATGAGCCCGAGGAGAGCCGACTTGCGGTCTCCGGGATCGAATCGAACCACAGCGATGGCATTCTGTGTGCCGTTGGCCACATAGAGCTGCTTTCCATCTGGCGAAAAACAGAGGGCATTGGGCGATGCGCCGAAGAGGTCTGCCGGGCTGGCCTTGACCCAGATCGTCTCGACAACAGCATCTAATTCAGTATCGATGACGCTGAGATTGTCGCTGGCTGCATTAGCGCAGACGATGTAACGTCTGTCGGGAGAGACGGCAAGTGCTGAGGAGTGGAGATGAACGAGGATTTCCTTAATGGTTCCTGAGGCAAGATCGATAACGCTCACCGAGCCTTCGTTGGCGATGTGTTTGACGGGGTCGACCTTGACGGCTGTGCCCCGTCCGGCCGGTCCGGTGAGATCTCCGGGTTTTGGCCGGCGGCCGCCCCAGTTACTGACATAGGCCTTGCCGTCCAGCAGCCGGACATCGAATGGGGCAACGCCCACGTCGTATGTCCGGATGACTCGGCCGGTTTTGAGCTCAATCGCCAGGAGCTGGTTGGAAAGGTTGCCGCAGACATAGAGAGTCTGTCCGCCTGCGGAAAGAGCCAGTCCCGCTGGGATCTCATTTTCACGGCGGGGCGCATGGGCCGGAGGCAGAGGAATTGAATGGGAGGGAAGGACTTTTCCGTCCGGTTGGACGGAAAAGACTTTGATGCTGCCGTTGACATTGCTGAGATAGATTCGGCTTCCGTCGGGTGAAAAAACGAGGCCGGTGTAGCTCAGTTGTCCCCTTGGGTCGCGTTTAAGGATGTTGGCTGAAGGAGATTCGGGCGGCGGTTCCTTTTGCTCCTCCGTTGGAAGCGCAACACGCTGGGCGATCGTGCCGAGTGCAGGATCGATGATGACAAGCTCATGTGTTTTTCCTGAGGTTGCGAGGAGCTGGTTGTCAGGAGAGAGCGCAAGGGCCTGAGGTCGGAGCCCGGGCAGGGGGATCTGGGTGCCGGCCGGGACGAGAACCTGGTTTACGGGTAACACAGTTCTGTTCTCTCCAGGCGAGCCCATCTGCTCTATATCCGGCACATCTTCGCGGCATGAAGTCATCCCGACGAGCATGGCAAGCACCAAAGGAATAGACATCAAAGCATGTAAGAAACGAGTTATGTTGGGTCTTAAAATCTGCATGATGATTTTTCCTCCCGTCAGAATTTTACCTTAATTCATTATCTCAGGGTATGTCAAACTAGTTGGGCTATTTTCTCTCCTTTGTGACGGTCATCCCGGATCTGAAGGAACTCGAGATTAATCATACTGTGGAATGCGCTGAGCACTGTATAACTTATATACAACAGCTCGATAAGACGCTTAGCGACTCGTCCCGGACGCATAATAATGATAATGTGGAAAGATCACAGCTCATAGCCATTCGATTTCTATGAGGTTTTCTACTTTCTTGAAATCCGGATCTCCCGTCACCAAGACCGCATTTTCTTTCTTGGCCGTCATTGCAGCGAAACAATCGGCATAGGATATCGTGAATTCGGCTTTGATTTTTGCGGCTTCAATAACATCCTGAAATGAGTTCTCTACCCTATGAATCGATAAGCTGGGAAAAATAATCTGAGCGAAAAAATCTGCAGCGTCTATCCCCCTTTCTCTGGCCAAAATATAGTAAACTTCCCCAATATTTATATCATTGATGAATATTTGTGGATCTTTTTCTGAAAGAAGATTCTTGACTTTTTCGAAACGTGCTTCTTTTTTCAGATAAGACAGTAAGGCAAATGAATCAAAGACTCTTTTTGTCTTCACGGAGGGTATCCTTTTTTCTCTCTTTCAGAAGCGCATTCGTCAGAGACGAGCCTTTCTTGAAGATCCCGCAATAGAATTCAACAGGATTCTCCGGTAAAGGATGAATTTCAACGTGGCCGTCAACAGCCTTAACCATGACCTTTGATCCAGTGTTGATCCCGACTTTGTCTCTAACCTTTTTGGGGATCACCACCTGTCCTTTTGAGGAAGTAGTAACGATTGACATATAGTTAAACCTCCTACATTATGTTCAACAATGCAAAAATAGTTTAACCTTATTCATAGTTTATTGTCAAGTTTTTATTGTAAAACCCATTATATTTTTCATGCCGATAAATAGAAATGTATTTATAATGGAATATTCTATTCTTTCATTGTATCTGCATCCGTACTTTTAAGGCGGAAGAATCGCATTATTTTTCTCACATACCAATTCTAAAAATTTTCTATTGGATATCTTTCCAAGAGTGAAGGCTTTGAACACAGAAGAGATAATCTGCGAGTTGATTGTTAGTTTTTGTGGAGAAAACATCTTATGAGAATAGATTCAAATCATCACGTCCTTATAAATCATGAGGAGGGAGAAAATGATGAAACTCAAGAGAATTTTGGTCCCCAGTGATAAGGGTGGAGATTCAGTCACGGTCCCCTCTTTACCCTGGTGTATCAGTGAAGGCAATACAAAAAAAAGTCTTAAGCCCGATTATTTCGACCGCTCGAACGAAAGATACCCGCTGTGCATGATGTTAAAATCCTGATTCACTTTTTTCGAATGATAAGACGCGTGAGCCATAATGCAGCCGTATATTTTATCTCTATCGACTTTCAGCAGCAGGCTGCACTCGATCGGGGCCTCGGCTGTATCCGGCCGGAGAGTGAGCATTACAGTACCGGTGATCATGCCGTACTCCGTGCCTGTATTGGTCACAATAACGGCGCTACGATCTTGCTGCTGAATAATCACTTGACTGTCTTCCCTGAATTCCAGCTCGATCGCGCTGCTTCCGAAGTATGATTCCAACCTTCCGTTCCACTTGCCAATAAGTTTTGGGCCCGGAGTGAAATTAGAATAGTAGTTTTTTTCATATGTTCTGCGCAAATTTTCGAATTTTTCATTTACTCCCGGCAACAGGACATCAAGGATGGCGAAGGCAAATCTATCTGAGACACTGGGCTGTTTGGCAATGTTGGACATGCAGACAATCACCAGCTCCTTCTCCGGCTGAAGGATAAGTGTTGCGTTCGCTCCATTAACCTCTCCATTGCTGATGAGCAGTCTCATACTATCGCCGAGCGTTAAGCTTCCCCAACCCAATGCAAGAAAGCCCTGAGGAATTTTGGCATTACGGTAGAAGTGCAAAATGTCGAGGCTTTCGTCCGACAGAAGCGCTCGCCCTCCGTCTGGCTTGATATTCAAATGGAACCTTCCATAAGCCAGGAGGTCGTTGGCCGATGAATAAAGGCCGGCTCCGCCTGCGGGTCCGATCATCGTCTCCGGCGCCATCTTTTTGTCCATTGTGAAGTATCGGGACGCAAGGTGTTTCTTTTGTTTTTCGTTTAGGAATTCTCCGGAGTGCTCCATACCGAGGGGCCCGAACAGCTCTTTACGCAAGAAGCTATCGAAGGGTTGTGAAGATACATTCTCTATAACGCAAGCGGCTACGCCAAAGGCATGGTTAGAGTAAAGGAATTCCTCTCCCGGTTTGAATACGACGTATCCGTAGCGCTTGATGTACTCTGCCACCTCGATAAAGGAGGGCTTGTCCTCTTCGTGATAAGCAAACCACCCGTGGGGAATGCCTGCCGCACCGTTCATCAAGTGCCGAATGGTCACCTCTTCAGGACAGCCTTGCATCACTTTCAGCTTCGAGGGGGCAATATACCGATCCACGGGAGCATTGAGATCGACCAGTCCCCTCTCTTTGAGAATCATCATCGCCGTCGCTGTCATCGATTTTGACATCGAGCCGACGCAATAGATTGTGTCGGATGTTGCCGCAATCTTCTTTTCAATATCCGCCCAGCCGAACGCTTCCCTCCATAGAATCTCCTCTCCCCGCGCTGCCACGACGACGAAAGATGGAATCTCGCCGCCATCCACCATGGCGACAATCTGACTCCGCACCTCTGCAAAAAGGTCATCTCCAGATAAAAAATAGCCTGAATATCCCGCCTGATGGCAATTCCTCGGGTGCGACCGAACAACTAGAGTTGAAACAGCAAAGATTGCAAGCACTGTAATTATCAGAATACTGATTCTTTTATTACGTCGATCGCATTCGCTCATTTTCATTAATTAGCTCGGAGACGAAACAGTATCGTCCAACGCTTTAACCTTATAGCGCTAAAATATTATGACGTCAACTCATGAAAGGAAATACTTCTCCCCTACCCTCAAATTCAACAGGATTTTTATTCTTCCAGACTTTTTGAGCCAGTGTTGACTGTATGTCGCGGAATATTTATTTCTGTTCGAATGCGTGCGTAGATTGTTCATGAATGGACATATAGATTTGAATACACGTTGAAAAACCTCAAGAGATCATAGTGGCATATTATTTGCTGATCAAAAAAGGGAATATCCTCTAATATGGGATATGTGGGATAATGTGTATTAAAAAAAGAGGAAATTATGAGAGTACTAAAGCTTAGTTTAATTTTGATCTTGGTCACCCTATTCCAAGTAACTGCATCAGAAGTAAAACTCCTAACAACCGAACAATGGTTAGAAGATCTTGAATTTGTGGTATCAAAATTAAAATCAAATCATCCAAATCTTTACTATAAAATAAACAAAACAAAATTTGACTCGGTTATTGAGGAATCTCATGATGAAATTGCTCGATCAAAATCTGATATAGAATGCTACTTTGCGATTAAAAAAATAATTGCAGTCATTGAAGACGGACATACTGGTTTATTAGAAGACGGCATTTTCAATCTTCTTGATTTACGATTCCCTTTCCGAGTGGATGAATTTACAGATGGTGTCTATATCACCATAATCAGTAAAGATCATGAAATGTTTTTAGGCTCTCGTGTATTAGCAATTAATGGTAAGCCAATAGAAAATATTTTAACAACGATAGAAAAAGTAGCAAGTAACGACAATGAGTTTGGACGAAAATACTGGGCTTTGAATGGAATCTCTTTTGCCCGTATATTGTATGGCCTAAAAGTTATTGATAATACAGATCATATAGTATTGGAATTGATTACAAGAAAAGGAAAACATACGAAATTAATACTTCCGTCGATACTTGATGATATCAATATTGAGTATGGATGGAGTAATCGACTTAATATTGGTCCTACAAAAGGTGAGTACATTAGCCCTTCCGATAAACTTGATGATAAGTCACCCCTTTATTTTAAAAATCAAGGGAATAAGATTAAATTTTATTGGTTTGAACACCTCGTCGAAAAAAGAGCAATATATTTTCAATTCAATCAGGTTATGAATCAACCAAACAATAAGGAAACTTTTGCCCAATTCTCGCAGCGATTGTGGAATTATATTGACCAAAACGCCAATGACATTAATAAATTCATTATTGATCTGAGACAGAATAATGGTGGTAATGGTTTAATGATACTTCCATTTCTGAATCAAATCATAAAAAGAGATTATATCAATAAAGAAGGCAGTCTTTATGTTCTCTCTGGTAAGAGAACTCATAGTGCCGCTTCTATATTCATGAATGAATTAGCGGTTCATACTCATGCCATCTTTGTGGGAGAACCGGATGCTTGTGGCGCAGACTTGTTTTCAAATAACAGTCTAGCAGGTAATCTTCCTAATAGCGGCTTTCCTCTTTGGATTGCTAGTTTAGAATTTACAAGTAGATGGCCTGTAAACAACTCCGAATATTTTATGCCACATTTTCCTGCTCCTTTTTCGAGCCATGATTACTTTAATGGAATTGATCCTGCGATGGATTTGATCTTAAACGGAGATATGAGATCGGTTGAAGAATTCGCTGCAGATGAAGGAGCGGAAGCAGCATTAGTATATTATCAACAGTTGAGGGAAAAATATAAAAATTTTGATTGGTGGACAGCATTTGATCCCGAAATCCTTGAAGGTAGTATCAACCGTAAAGGCTATACTTTAATGCAAAATGGGGATTTAGAGAGTGCATTTCAGGTTTTTACACTTAATACAATGCTTTTTCCAAATTCTTCCAATGTATGGGACAGTTTGGGAGAATTTAGCTACAACATGAAAAAATTTAATCTTTCACTTCAATACTATAAAAAATCTATTGAGTTGAATCCAGATAATGAAAATGGAAAACAAATGATCGAGCGCATTAAAGGGGAACAAAAAAAGAAGTAAACAAATTACCAGGAAATTCCGGCGGTAACCTAATATATCCCGATGCCTTCCTCACCATAAAAATGGTATTAACTTGTATTTGACATTTTCTGTGTATTCAGCGTATCCCGGCAGTTCTTTTCTCAATGTGGCATCTTCTAAACCGGTTCGGACAATTAATAGGATGCCGATAATTCCGGAAAAAACTGATCCCCAGAATGCACCCAAAGCAATCGGTGTTGCCAAAGTAAAAATAATATACCCAAGGTATCCAGGATGTCGGACGTACCTGTACGGACCTTCGGTTACAACCGTTTGGTGTCGATCGGTTTGCAATCTTACCAAGGTCGAAAAGAATTTATTGGAAACCATAGACCATGTGAATAGCATGGATCCAAGAAAGATTAATAGTAAACCTGCAATATTTATGATGACAGGGATATCTCCTGTCCAGTTGAATCTTCGATCGAGGCCGGAAAAAACATACATTAAAATTGTAGGAATGCTGATAATCGAAGTCAGTATTTTGTCCCATTTCTTTACATTTTCTTTTTTTCTTCCACGTTCCTCAACTAACTCAGCTGGCAGCACAATCAAATTGATGATTAGAAGGCCGAGTCCTAAAAGCAGTACATACCAGGCCCATTTCCAGGATAGTGTTCCTGCGGCAATAAATAAGACCGCACCTTGCAAAATGAGAATTGAAAAAGCCTGGATTAAACGGCGAACTATATCTTTATTCATATCCTATCTATCATATCAAATCTTTAGGTTTCATTCTCGAATATTTAATGTTCGCATCTGAAATGAAATAAAGTATCGGCTCAGAAATGAACTAAGTTTGGAATCTCAGAGCTCGAGGTCCGATGCTTCATATCTTTATAGCACCCCAATGTGAAAGGATCCTATGAAGCCCCTTGATCGCGGGTAAAAATCAGGTTCTGCGGCCTCCCAAGATGATTTCTGGAGGCTCCGGTTGACTTTCCTTCTCGGGCTCGGATACCACAGCAAGTACGGAACGACTTTTGCCATTGACGACAGGGATCTAAAGGAAAGTTTCGACTTTTTCAATAAGCTGGATCCCAAAGGGGAGAATATAAGGCAGCAAATAAATGACGGAGCGCAGTTATTCAGCGGTGCTCCTTTGATTAAAGTCGGCACATACATGGCGGAAAGGATAAAAGAGCGTCACGGTGAGAACAGGCTGGATGACTTGCGCAGAAACGGCTCCCTTCCTTTTTTCTAGACATATATCGACCTCTACAAAAGCGACGATGCCATACCTGAGGAGTACAAATTCACTGAGGATTTCGAGAGGATGGAAGAGGAATGGTATCATTCCTATCAAAAGACCTGGACTGAGGAAACACGGAAGTATTTTCTCATACCTCTCCTGGATTTCGGAAAATACATCAATGACACCAATGATAAATTTAAAGGTGAAATAGTCTATCCAAGGTTGAACACCCAATTCAATTCATATGCGTATTACCTGAAAGGAGAGAAGAAAGTGGATGAAGGGCTCTCCGTGCTTCTGAGTGCCGTCGAACTATTTCCCAGCGATGCCAATCTCTTCGATTCGGTCGGGGAGTTCTATCTGGCCAAAGAAAACAGAGAAAAAGCTGTCGAATATTACAAAAAAGCACTGGCAGTAGATCCGAATTTAAGATCGTCGATCCGGGCGCTTGAAAAGCTGGAGGGACACCGCTCGCTAGATTATTTGATCAAGCACACTCGAGTGAAATCCAAGGAGTAAATTAGGTTCATTCATACCGGATTGAATCGATGGGATTGGCCGATGCGGCCTTGAATACTTTGAAGGATACGGTTAAAAGAGAAAATAAAAGGGCAATTCCTGATGCCAGCAGAAAAGTATCCATCCCCGTTTGGATACGGTAAGCGAAATTCTGGAGCCATCTGTTCATCACATACCAGGCCACAGGCAGGGCTATGAAGTTGGCCAAAATCACCCATTTGGTGAACCTCCAAGACAGCATAGCCATAATATCCAATACCGAGGATCCAAGAATCTTTCGAATACCGATCTCTTTGGTTTTTTGCTCGGCAGTGAAAGACGCCAGGGCGAGGAGACCCAGGCAGGATATACCAATAGCTAACAGGGCAAAGATTCCGAAGATACGTCTGCTTTTCTCCTCGTTTATATAAAGCTGCGCAAAATCCTCATCGAGAAATGAATAAAGGAATGGCTGTTCCCCTCTGTAGGGCTGGAGTTTTTCTTCCAGGTACCCCAATGTTCGACTCATATCTTTAGCTCCAATTCTGACAGACATATTAAACAGCCAAGGTCGATAGATGTAAAAAGCGACCGGCTCAATTTTGTGATGGAGAGATCGGAAATTAAAATCCTTCACAATGCCGATCACTTTTCCCCAGTCTAAATCGCCAATTTTGAACTTTTGTCCGATGGGCTTCTCCCATCCTATCTGCTTTGCGAGGGTTTCATTGATGATATAAGACCGGCTGTTGCTGTCGTCGGCATACTCTGGAGAGAAATCTCTGCCTTCCAGCAGCTTGATCCCGTAAAAAGATAGGAAGTCATAATCCACTGTCATGTATGGGGAAATCCACTGCTCCTCGGGATTCTTGCCTTCAAAGAATATTTGATTTCTCCACAGGGGATTCCCCAATTTACGTGTCGATGCTGTGACTCCTTTTATTTCCGGATGCTTCAAAAGATCCTCTCTGATGGCGTCAAAATGCTGTTGCATCTGCTCTGTCATAGGCAGAACGACAACCTGGGCTTTATTAAAACCTGTGTTTTTATTCCTCATGTACCCGAACTGTTTAGAAACCACAGTAGTGCAGAAGATAAGCATGATGGAAACGGCAAACTGCACCATAACCAGGACTTTTCTCAGTTTGTCGGATTTTTTCTCTTGGGAAAAGGAACTTTTAAGAACAACCACGGGTCGAAAGGAAGAAAGAACGAAGGCGGGATAGATACCGGCTAATACTCCAGCCCCAACCAGAAAACAAAGTATCCCCACTACAAATATCCAATTATTCAGGTAATCGGATGACATGTTGACGCCCAGAGAGTTTTCAAGCAAAGGTTTGATCGTTTGTACGATTGCCATCGCAAGAAAAAATGCACACATAGAAAAAAACAAGGATTCACCCATAAACTGCCGGACCAGTTGTAATTTGTTTGCGCCGATAACCTTGCGGACTCCGACTTCTCGAGCACGGCTGACAGAGCGCGCTGTGGAAAGATTGATGAAATTGATGCAGGCGATCAGGAGGATAAAAACCATAATGATGGAAAAGAAATAGATATATATAATATCGCCTTTCAGCCAGTTGATTTCCCACATGATATGCTTAGAGCGAAGATGGATGTCTTTCAAAGGCTGAAGGAATAAAGACACATGCTCTGCATTTTGCCTGAAGTACTTCCTGGTATGTGCCGAGAGTTTACTCTCCAACGCTTTTGGGTCCGCATTTTCCTTGAGAAGAACATAGGTAGGTGAGTAATGATCATAATTATCCCATTCGACGGGCTGGCTCCTCATCTCCATGATCGAAACCAGCATATCGAATTG
Source organism: uncultured Eubacteriales bacterium (assembly GCA_964406575.1). Classification (GTDB taxonomy): domain Bacteria; phylum Acidobacteriota; class Aminicenantia; order Aminicenantales; family Aminicenantaceae; genus WTAW01. The sequence goes on from CAYOSH010000008.1 coordinate 12,495, forward strand.
GATGTGAGAGTTTTCGGGCACATTTTCGGCTACACCAGTGATTTTATAAATCTTCGAATCCGGGTCCTGAAGGATTTTTCCCACAGGATCCTCCTCTTTGAATATACGCCGGGCGGTACCCTCTGTTATGACCGCTGTATTCGGCTCCAAAAGCGCAGTCTGAGGATCGCCCCGCAGCAGTTTAAAGGAGAAAACCTTAAAAACATCAGGATCGGCGATCAGAGCTCGTGGAACTTCAAATATCTCATCTTCGTACTTGGTCCAGATAGTCCCCATATTGACGAAATTGACGGCCATACTGACCTCTGGATATTCGACAAGAGTCTCTCCCATCCATGGAGTCGACTGACCAAGATTCGTCTCATCCTGTCCTTCAAAAAATTGCCTTTCTACCAAACGAAAGATGCGGTTTCCATTTTTATGAAAGTTGTCGAAAGAAAGCTCGAACTGGAGATATGAGGCAATCACTATGCAGCAGGCCATGCCAAGTGCAAGTCCGGCGATATTGATGAAGGAATACCCTTTATGCCTGATGATGTTCCTCCAGGTGGTCTTCAAATAGTTTTCAAACATGTTTGGTTCTCCTCATATCAACTCAAAGATATCGCCTTCTCGATATGAGCGAAATTTTTTTTGAATTCTTGTTTTAAATATCTAAGCATATTTACTGTTTTAACCAGCAATAAATATGCCAATATGTTCTTTTCAGGTGGTTCAACGCGGATTCAACGCCATATGTCCATTTTCGAACAATCAATGTACGCATTTGAGCAAAAGCAGCTCAAGGTAATGTTGTTAGAAAAAAGAGTTTGCCTAGTGCATCTACAACATGATAAATAAGTTAAAAAAATGCTGGTGAGATAGCTTTTATTTAATCGCCACTCCTTTTCCTTTATTGCAATTTCTTTTATTGCAATCCTCTATTCTTCAACAAGGGTTCGATCCTGGGTTCGCGCCCGCGGAAGTTTAGGTACATGGATTTGTAATCGGCTGTTCCATTCTTCTCTAATATATTGGTTCTAAATGAATTGGCTGTTTTTTGGTCAAACAGGCTGGTCTCTTTGAACGCCTCGAAAGCATCACAGTCCAGAACTTCCGACCAGATATAGCTGTAGTAACCGGCGGCATATCCCCCTATGATGTGATTGAAATAGGTGCTCCTGTACCTGGAGACGATCTCCGGGATCAGGCCGATTTCATCGAAGTAGTCTTTTTCGAATTGATCGATATCCAGGTCCTGTGGTTCTGTGAGGGTGTGGTATTTCATGTCCAACAGAGATGCTGCCAGGTATTCCACTGTGATGAATCCCTGGTTGAACCAGCCGCTCTTTACGATCTTATCGATCAGATTATCACGTATGGATTCGCCTGTCTGATAATGCCTGGCATAGTGTTTGATGACAGTCGGTTCCATGGCCCAATGTTCCATGATCTGAGATGGGAGCTCGGAAAAATCCGAAGACCTGAAGGTAATTCCATAAGTCACATCAGACAGCAGGTTGTCCAACCCGTGTCCGAATTCATGGAATAATGTTTCCACTTCTTCGAGAGTGATCATAGCCGGGTTGTCTCCGATGGGTTTGGAGAAATTACAGACCAGGTTCACAATAGGATCGATTTCTTCTCCGTATTTCCGGCTCTGGCTCCTGTAGGTGCCGCACCAGGCTCCCGCACGTTTACTTGCTCTGGGAAAAAAATCCATGTAAAGAACTCCGCAATGGGATCCGTCTGCTTCCTTAACCTCGAAGACCTGGGCATCCGGATGCGGCAGAGGCATTCCCTCGAGTTCCTCAAAGGTCAATCCGTAGAGCTGGTTGGCCACCCAGAACGCCCCATCCCGCACATTGTTCAGTACAAAATAGGGCCGCAGTTCATTGTCGTCGAGTTCGTATTTTTCCTTTCTCAGCTTTTCCGCGTAATACCACCAATCCCAGGAGGCCAGCTTGAAGCCGCCGCCTTCTCTGTCGATAATGGCCTGCATTTCTTCTCTTTCTTTTTTTGCAACGGGAAGGGAGGCGTCCCACAGCCGGTTCAGCAGCTTATAAACGCTCTGAGGATTACCTGCCATCCGTGTTTCCAGCCTGTAGTCGGCGTAAGTCTTATAGCCTAGAAGATTTGCGCGTTCGACACGAAGCTTGATGATATCGGAGAGGATTTTTTTATTGTCATATTCGTTGTCGTTATCCCCTCTTTTTGTGTAGGCCCTGTAGAGCTTTTCTCTCAAGTCCCGCTTTTCAGAATACTGAAGAAACGGGATCATACTGGGTTTGTGGGTAGTGAAGACCCATTTGCCTTCTAATCCTGCTTCCCTGGCCGCTTCAGCAGCCTCTGTGATCGATGATTCCGGCAAACCCGCCAGATCTTCCTCACTTTCGATCACGAGTTTGAATGCATTGGTTTCTGTCAGGACATTTTGACCGAACTGGACGCCCAGCTTTGACAGCCTTTGATTTATCTCTTTGAGCTTGGCCTGGTCTTCATCGTTTAGTTCCGCTCCATTTCGAACATACCTTTTATAAAGATTTTCGAGCAAATACATCTGTTCATCGGTGTAATTTTGTTTGTCCCTCTGCTCGTAAACGGCCTTTATCTGCTCGAATAGTTTCTTATTCAGGTTGATCTCATCTCTATGGGCCGCTAATCGAGGGGCCATCTGTTTCTGAATCGCCTTTAGCTCATCATTGGTATTGGCTCCATTTAATCCGCCAAATACTCTGGACACTTCAGAAAGAAGCTTGCCTGCTCTGTCCAGAACAACGATCGTGTTGTCAAAAGTCGGAGCATCAGGATTGTTAATGAGGCGTTCAATTTCTGCTTTTTCCAGTTCCATCCCCTTTTCATAGGCCGGGATAAAATGCTCGGGTTTGATTTTGTCAAACGGCGGCACTTTAAACGGCGTGTCGTATTCGGCAAAGAATGGATTGTCTGTCGGGGGCGCTTCTGCGGGAGTTTTAGATTTTTTGGAACATACGGCGAATAGAAATACCGCCACCAGGATTAAGATAAGGGTTTTTTTCATTGCGGTTCCTCCTTTATCAACGGAATGACAATATCAAAACAGAATTTGAAGGTCAAACAGAAACTGGCCTGCCCTCAAATTTAAAGCGATTCAGGCCGCAAAAAACGTTTGTGGCCTCAATCAAATCGTTAGGGAAAGATTAACACAAGTTGAATTTACGTTTACGCTGTCAAAAAGTTCGAGACAGGCTTAATTTCTGATTTATTCTGAAAGTCAGCAACCTTCTCAACTTTCTTAAGTCTATTTCCTTAGAGTGTCTGAAAAATAGAAGTCAAACCGTGCAATTGTCTACAAAACTCAGGATGAATTTTCTGGCATCTCAGTATAAGCATATTGTCGATCGAAATGTGAATATTGATGGCAGATAGGTCAAACAATCCCCAGATTTATCAAAGAATTTTTCAGGTGGAGGATCACTATGTTAGCAAATTATTTCAAGATCGTTTTCCGGAACATGAAAAAACACAAAGGATACACCTTCATCAATATTGCCGGCCTGGCTATCGGCATTGCCTGTACAATTCTTATATTTTTATGGGTAAAGGATGAATTGAGTTTCGACCGGTTTCATGAAAAGGCAAACCGGATATGCAGAGTTGTTGCATCAACATCTGATGACGGATCGCCCACAAATGCGAATGGTTCATTTGGTGTGGGCCCGGCCCTTAAAAAGGATTTTCCCGAGGTTATCGAAATTGTGCGCATCCGCAAAATGGGGCAGGATGTCAAGAGGTATGTCGGGTACAAAGATAAAAAATTTTATGAGTCCAGGTTCTTTTTCGCTGAAGCCACTATTTTTTCGGTTTTTGATTTCCCGCTGGTCAAGGGCGATTCGACCACAGCTCTCGATGAGCCAAACTCTATCGTTCTGACCGAAGAAATGGCAAAAAAATATTTTGGGAACGAAGATCCTATCGGAAAGATTATCGAAGCCGATCCTTATAACGACGGAGAACTCATGCTCTTTCGAATTACAGGGATTGCAAAGAATGTTGCCCGCAATTCACACTTCCATTTTGATTTTCTTGCTTCTTACAGCAGCCTAAAAGACGATACCGATAATTTTTCCGGTTTCTATCAACACTTTACATACGTTCTTCTCAACAGAAAAGCTTCGGCCGCATCCCTGGACAATAAATTGCTGGACTTTCTTCATAGAAAGTGGCGAAATGATCCCTGGTATACCATCAGCCTCCAGCCTCTTTGCGATATCCGGCTCCACTCCAGGCTGAGATCGGAGATCGAACCTCCTGGAAATATTCTTTATGTCTATATATTCACGGCGATCGCCTTATTTGTGCTGATGATCGCCTGTATTAACTTCATGAATCTGACCACGGCACGAGCTGTCAAACGGGCCAAGGAGGTTGGAATTCGAAAAGTTGTGGGGGCTCGGAAAAACCAGTTGGTACAGCAATTCCTCGGAGAATCTCTTTTGCTCAGTATTTGTTCCGCATTGGCTGCGATTTGTATTGTCATTTTGGTCCTGCCGCTATTCAACAGTCTTACGGGTAAGACCATGACTCTTTTATCCCTGACAAATCCTGTGTTTGTTTTTAGCACTACAGCCATCGTCCTCTTTGTTGGATTCATCTCCGGAATCTATCCTGCTTTCTTTTTGTCTGCTTTTCAATCCACGGCTTCACTTAGATCCAAAACCGTCTATTGGGTCTCCGGAACCGTGTTACGCAAAGGACTGGTGATCTTTCAGTTTGCCCTATCTATCGGGATCATCTTTGCCACCCTGATCGTCCATAAACAAATGAGATACATACAGTCCCGGAACTTGGGATATGACAAGGAACAGGTTTTGGTGATTCCATTAAACAAAGACCTCCGACAAAATTATGAGGGCTTCAGAAACGAGCTGCTGACATATTCTGGGATTGAAAATATGACGACATCGTCCTATGTCCCGACCAGAGGAAGCGCTCATCTTGCCCTCCGGTTCGAAGGCCGTCAAGAATATCTCAGTCAGGTGATATATTTGGTCGATAAGGAATTCGTCAGTACATACGGGCTTAGGCTTCTGGCGGGAAAAAACATCCAAAACGCAATTTCAAAAGATGGAACCTCCGAATTTTTGGTCAGCGAGCTGACAACACAGGAAGCCGGTTATTCTTCCCCTCGAGAGTCTATCGGGAAAAGTGTGAGTTTCGAACAGTACAGAGGGCATATCGTCGGCGTCGTCAAAGATATAAACATCTATTCTCTTCATCAGGCCCCATACGCCATCAGTTACATGGTGACACCTATCGAAAATCATAACTATCTTTCCATACGAATACGACCTCAGAACATATCTGAAGCTATGGGTTTTATCCGAAAAACATGGGAGGCAATGATCCCCAACTATCCGTTGGACTATTTTTACCTGGATGCGAGTTTTGAACAAATGCATATATCTGATAAAAAAATGGGCGAGATATTTTCGATCTTTTCCATTCTGGCCATATTTGTGGCTTGCATGGGACTTTTCGGATTGGGCACTTACATTGCCGAACAAAAGACCAAAGAGATTGGAGTACGGAAAATTCTGGGGGCATCGGTATCGAGTATCTACTCGCTCTTGTCGCGAGAGTTTCTCAAATGGGTGGCATTTGCCAACATTTTAGCCTGGCCTGTGGCCTATTATGCCATGCACAAGTGGCTTCAGAATTTTGCCTTCAGGGTCGTGATCGGCTGGGAGATTTTTCTGGTATCCGGTGGCGTGGCTTTGGCCATTTCGATAGCGACTGTCTCATACCAATCCATCAGAGCCGCAGTCGCCAACCCGGTGGATTCCTTGCGGTATGAGTGAGTCCAGACTTTTTGAGTTAGCGTTGACAGGGTGTTTTGGCAACGGCACAATGGTGTTGTCAATTATTGAGAGGAGAATATCGATTATTCTGTTTGCCTTGAAGGCTGGTATGAGAAATGAAGGATGCAGAAAGCCACAAAGAATTATGGTGTAGCAAGATGAAAGAAAGGGACTGCGGATGAAATTAGCGTTATATTCACAAGAATTCCAGCTTTGTAAACTTTTTTCCTCAAGAATACGTCTTTATAAGATGAAAGATGCAATCGATAGGTTCAGAATTTTTAGGGGACCGACTATCAATAAAAGGAGAATACCATGAAAAAATCTTCCGCAATAATCCTTGTTTTTATGCTTCTTTCCCTTTCAGCTTTCGCACAGTCCCGGATCAATGCTAAAGACATACTAAAAAGTATTGATGAGGGGAAAACCGTCAGCTACAGGGGCGTGGAAATCGTCGGAGATCTGGATCTGACGTCTATTCAGGACAAAGTGCCGGACAAAGACAACAAGCGCTCCCGAAACAGTACAAAAGTCTTCTGGTACCATGTCCGGAGCCCGCTGATCTTTGTTGACTGCACTTTCAAAGAGAATGTTATCGCCTATTTTCACGATGACACGAAAAATGAGACGCACAACGCTGTTTTTCATGGCGACGTCAGCTTCCGGGGATGCGAGTTTCAAGGAGAGTCTGCATTTAAGTATTCCAAATTTTACGAGGGAGCGGATTTCACGAATGCGACCTACCGTAAGGAAGCACTCTTCAAATACACGGAATTTTCTTCTGAGGTTAGCTTTGCCGATTCGATTTTTGCTAACGACGCAAACTTCAAATACACGAAGTTTCCCAAAAAGGTCGACTTTGGAAAAGTGGAATTTCATGACCTGGCGAATTTTAAGTATACGAACTTTCCGCTGGGCGTGAGCTTTAAAAACGCCGTTTTCCAGGGCCATTCAGATTTCAAATACGCCAAATTTTATGAGCCTTTCGAGTTTGAGGGCACAGAATTCGAAGATTCGGCAGACTTCAAATACACCAAACTGGAAGACAAATCATTCACACTCTATCTGCTGAAGAATAAAAAATAGAGTGGTGCTTGTCGATAAGGATTAAGATCCAGGCTTCCCGTTGAATGAAATAACGGACGAGCCGGAACGAGCCTCCCGCTACATGCTTATCGTGACCGCGCGGACTGACTCGCCGGCGGTACGATTCCATTCATGCGAAGGTACACGACAAGCTGGCCGTAGTGATCCGACGCGTGCCAGATCGCAAGCGTGGTGATCCCCAGACGCGTGGACGAGCCGCCGTACGGTCCGCTCACCGGTTCGAGCGCGTTGTCCGGCGTCATTTTTCGGAGCACGCTCTGCGCATATGCGAACGACTCGCGCAGGTACGTCATGAGCTCGTCCTTCGTCTCGGCCGGACTTGGTCCGCCGCTAGCGCACCCGGCCGGAGGCTCCTTCTTTTCGATTTGGTTGAAGAATGCAAAGTTGGCGCACGCGACGTGTTTGACTTGTTCTCCGAAAGTCCGCACGCCCTTGAACTCGCCGTTCGTAGGCTTGAACCCGTATTTCTCGGCCGGCATGGCGTCTGCCAGGCTGATAAACGATCTCTCGATCATCGTGAACCATTGTGCAACGGTGGCCGCCATGGGGTCGCTACTCTCCTGCGCAATCCCGTGAGCGGTAAAGGGCAGAGACGCCACGACCACAAGCATCGTAATGATGCTTTGGCGAGCGTTCTTTCTTCGCCTGGAATGATTTGCTTTCATATCTTGAACCTCCTCCTCGGAAAAAGTGCAACTTTTTGGCTTGGCGACACTCTTAAGTCGCCAAACATATATTATCCAGTATTCCTCATATCAACTTCTCAAAAGAGAATATTGGATATCATATTGATTCAAAACCCATTCTTAATCATGTTTTTTTCATAATACGACTTTTTATCAGTATAGTGGAATCAAAAGATCACTTTTTCCTTCGATCATTACAATTTTCTTCCACAAATGCGAGAATTAGAGATACCTTTTTTATGAATAATTCAGATAAATTGTTTTTGTGCGGGAAATGGTGTATGTTCAGGTTTTTGAAAATATTTGTTGAGGAGGGTCAATTTGAAAACATTCGGCAGATTTCTTTTATTGGTGGTTTTGGGGATCCTGGTGCTGGCTGCCTTTAGCCGGGCAGCAGTGCAGCAGCAGCAGGACAAAAGGATTCTGACACTCGAAGATTACGCTCGCGCCGAGAAGTTTCTGAGCTCTCACACGGATCCACTCGTGTTCGGTGGCAGTGTGCGGCCTAACTGGGTCGATGAGAATTCTTTCTGGTACCGGAACACGATCGCGGAAGGACACGAGTTCGTGTTAGTGGACGTGAAAAAGAAACAAAAGAACAGAGTCTTCGACCATGAAAAACTGGCCTTAGCTTTGTCTAAGGCTGTGGGAAAATCGTACGAACCCTTCGAACTTCCTTTTGAGAGTTTTAAATTCTCCGGTGACCGGAATTCTCTGATTTTTACCGTCGAATCCCTCAAATGCACATATGATATTGGGAAAAACCAGTGCCGAACGGAAAAGTCTGAAGAAAAGATTGAAGAGAATATGATGGTATCTCCTGATGGGAGACTCGGGGCCTTTATCCGTGATCACAATCTCTGGGTCAGGGATCTGAAAACCAAGGCGGAAACGAAGCTCACCACCGATGGCGTAAAGGATTTCGGTTACGCCACAGACAATGCAGGATGGATAAAAAGTGACCGGCCTGTACTTCTCTGGTCGCCCGACTCAAAAAAGATCGCTACCTTTCAGCACGACGGCCGGGGCGTGGGAGAGATGTATCTTGTGACAACCGATGTGGGCCATCCCAAGCTGGAGGCATGGAAGTATCCCCTTCCAGAGGATAAGGAGATTTTCCGGGTACACCGGGTGGTGATCCATGTTGACGGACCCCGTGTCGTGCGGTTGCAGATGCCCCCAGACCAGCACCGTTCTACCGTCACCGATCACATCGCTTTGCGGACGGGAGAGCTGGCCGATGCCGAATGGAGCCAGGATTCCTCTCAATTGGCCTTTGTCTCTGTTTCCCGCGACCACAAACATGTTGTGCTCAGGATGGCCGATCCCGAAACCGGCACAGTCCGGGATGTGCTCGAGGAAAAAGTCGATACCTTTTTTGAATCAGGGTTCAATAAAGTGAATTGGCACGTCCTGCCCGAGTCCAAGGAGGTGATCTGGTTCTCGCAGCGTGACGACTGGGGCCATTTATACCTCTATGATCTTGAGACCGGGAAACTGAAAAAGCGCATAACCGGCGGAAGCTGGAATGTGCTTCAGGTGCTGCATGTGGACAGGAAGGAACGCAAGATTATCTTTACAGGTGCAGGCCGGGAGCAGGGCGATCCTTATTTCCAATATCTCTATCGCGTCGATATGGACGGATCCGATTTAGATCTGTTGACCCCGAATAATTCCAACCATACGATCTCTTTCTCCCCATCAGGGGCTTATTTTGTCGATAGTTATTCAACTCCAGTAGATCCGCCGGTCACTGAAGTCCATAACACAGACGGCCGGATTCTCCTCGCTCTTGAAAAAGCCGATATCTCCCGGCTCATCGAAGAGGTGAATTGGATTCCGCCTGTCCCTTTTACAGTCAAAGCCCGGGATGGCGTGACAGACCTCTACGGGCTAATGTTCAAACCCACACACTTCGATCCTGCTAAAAAATACCCTATCATCAACTACATTTACCCTGGTCCTCAGACGGGAAGTGTGCGGGGCCGAAGCTTTTCGGCGTCACGCGCTGACAAGCAGGCTCTGGCCGAGCTCGGTTTCATCGTGGTTTCCATCGACGCTATGGGAACGCCCATGCGCTCGAAATCGTTCCACGCCGTTTACTACGGAAACATGGGTGACAACGGGCTCCCGGATCAGATCAGCGGCATGAAACAGCTCGCCGAGCGATATCCCTGGATCGACATCGACCGGGCGGGCATTTACGGACATTCGGGTGGCGGATTTGCATCGACGGACGCCATCCTCCGTTATCCCGATTTTTTCAAGGTGGCTGTAAGCGGAGCAGGGAATCATGACAACCGGTGTTACGAAGACGACTGGGGAGAAAAGTGGCAGGGGCTCTTAGAGACATATCCGGACGGCATCACCAATTACGATAACCAGGCGAACCAGCTCCTGGCCAAGAACCTGAAAGGCAAGCTCCTGTTGGCACACGGAACCATGGACTCCAACGTACCCATGTACAATACGCTCCTTGTCGTGAACGAGCTGATCGCGGCCAATAAGGATTTCGATCTCATCCTTTTCCCTAACCGCGGCCATGGATTTGGCAATGAATCCTACATGACAAGGCGACGATGGGATTATTTCGTCAGACACCTTTTGGGCGCAGAACCGCCGAAGGAGTACAAGTTCCAGAAGGAAGAACGCTAGAATTTTATGCTGTAGAGCAATAATTCTTTGCGACGACCATGATTAGGATTTCCTGAAAAAAATCCTTATCAATTCTTCTCGAACACCCAGAGGTTGTCATACTGCAGACGCGGACCGCGATACATATGTTTGGTCTCCTTCTTGGGTTGTCACTTCTTTCCCGTCTGTGGTGAGCTCATATGTCAGTGAATCATCCTGACCTTTTGACGTAAATATTCGCCGGAAGCGAAATACAGGTTCTTTGTGGTCAATATAGACCACTCCTTTCTCCAGACTGTCCAGAATCTTCAACTGAAAGTGGCTTTTCTCTTTGCTCAATAGCCACTCTCCGGAAAAATCGATTGATTTCTGGTCGGAAGTTAACAAAGGATAGACTGACACGGCTAAAAACAGGAAGACGATGGAGTTTTTCATTAATTGATCAGCCTTATGTTTATTTATACCCAAAAAAGACTTTCAGTACAACTTTCCCCAAGGCGCATTATGTGACTGGTAACCGTACTGGCTCTATCGGGAGGGCTATGTTAGCGATACTGGACAAGTCCAACCTGGGTGTTGATGAGTCCTTCACTCGTATCTCAATGATTCTGCCGGATTCAACAGCGCTGATTTTATGGTCTGTGACGAGACAGTGATGAAGGCCACCAGCAATGAAAGGACTGCACAAATGATAAAAACACCGGCGCCGATCGATATCGGATAAGAATAAATAAAATTGATCAGCTTATTCATTGAAAAATACGCAATAGGGATGGCAATGAGGTTAGCGATGACAACCAATTTCATGAAGTCCTTGATGAGCATTTGAACAATTCCCGAGACCGAGGCGCCGAGCACTTTCCGGATCCCGATCTCCTTTATCCTTCGTTCGACGGCGTATGAAGAGAGCCCAAATAATCCCAGACAGGACAGAAATATCGCCATTAAACCCAGAGCCCCTGTCATTTCGACTGTTTTATCGCCACTTAGCGTTTCTGCGAAAGCCATTTCCAGAGTCTCGTACTCAAAGGGCATGTTCGGTACTAAAATATTCCATTGTTTCTTCATTTGGTCGATTTCACTGGCAGTTTTATCCGGAGAAGACACCTTCACATACACATAGTTGAGGCCTTCATGATCCAAATAGAGAACTGCCGGAGAGATTTTTTTCAAAAAAATCGATTTGAAATGAAAATCTTTGGTCACACCGATGACCGCACCCTTTTTTTGGCCGATCACCAATTGTTTTCCGATCGGGTTGGTCCATTGGAGTTGCTCGACCGCTGTTTCATTGATAATAAAACTGTTGACGTCCGCAAAATCTTCCGAAAAGTCTCTCCCCTGCCGGATCTCTATTCCCAGCATTTCAATAAAGCCATAATCGATGCCGTATGTATTCATGTTTAATGCATCATCTTCGCCCAATCCCTCGGGTACAACCTGTTGTTCTGTGTCCCATTCAATAGGCAATGCCGCTGCCGCCGAGACAGAGACAACATCAGTATGCCTGGCCAATTCTTTTTTTAAGACATCAAGCTTGCCCCTGGCCTCATGAGATATATTTGCAGTAATAATTCCTGTCCTGTCGAATCCCAAGTCAACTTTCAGGTTATGCTTGTTTTGTTTTAGGGTGATTATGGTCATTAAAATCAAAATAATGGAAAATGTGAATTGGGTAACGACCAGTATTTTGCGGAATCGGCTGCCTTTTTTGCCTTTGATAAGCCGGCCTTTGAAAACCTGGACCGCTTGAAAAGCCGATATGTAGAATGCAGGATAACTGCCCGCAAGAAAACCAGTGAGTATGGTTACACCGAAAGTCAGGAGTAAGACGCGAGGAAACGCCCATATCGAAGCAATATAGATCCCCCCTCCCATAAGTGCAATCAATCCAGGACGTAAGAGCTCTGAGAATAGGATTGCCACAGGCAATGAAATAAATGCCATGAGAATCGATTCTCCGAGGAACTGTTTGATCAAATGGATCCTTCTGGCGCCGATGACCTTGCGCATGCCCACCTCGTTGGCACGCAGTGCATACCGTGCGGTGGACAGGTTCATGAAGTTGATACAGGCGATTATTAATAACAGAACGGCTACGATCCAGATCGCGATTTGGCTCATTTGAGCCGTATCCCAATAACATTCGATCTCGGTTGAATTCAATAAAAAGTCCGGCAAGGGATGAAGATAGAGACGCTTGGGAGATTCAAAAGAATCGGGATAATATCGTTGGATAAGTGAGGATAACTTCGCATCAAGCGTTGTGGCATTGGTGCCATCAGATAGAAGCAGAAATGTCGCTTGATTATATTTGCTCCAGTCATCCATCCGCATGTTCATGGCTCCGGCTGTTTCGAAAGACACAAGAAAGTCAAACCCGATGCTTGAATTCTCGGGAATGTCTTTGAGGATTCCGGTAACAACAACATCAAAATCATTGTTTAATGTGAGTCTTTTACCGATGGGATCTTCATTACCGAAATATTTCAATGCCGAAGCCTCTGTAAGGACGACGGAATAGGGCTTTGCTAGCACCGACTCAACGTCGCCTCTTAAGAGATCAAAGGTAAATATGGATAGAAAATCAGCATCGACGAATCTGATCCTGTTTTCATAGAATAAATTATCCCCGTGTCTGATAACCATCCTCCCTGGAGGGAAAAACCTCGCCGCCTTTTCGATTTCAGGGAATTCTGCTAATAGAGCATCCTTTAGGGGCGCCGGAGTAATGGCCGAATGGTGTTCTTTTTCCACACCTCTGGGAAGCACCTGAACGACACTATAGATCCTGTCGGCATTTTTGTGAAAGGAGTCAAAATTGGATTGTGAATATAATAAAAGCGCAAACAGGATAAATACTCCCAACCCCAGCACCAATCCGGACATCGTGATGGCCGAATAGATTTTTTGTTTTGTAAGATGTCTCCAGGCTATCTTTATGTAATTATTTATCATTGTGGTCTCCCAATTTTTTGCGCTCTTTAAAAGTAAAACATCAAATATTGATATGCAGAAAATATGCCAACTTGATTTACAGGGGTTATCAGATCCTCATGAAATGCTTTGTGTCCATCTATGAACAATTTATATCCGCATTCGTACAATAATTAGCGTTCGACATCTCAATAATCTCGCAGATTGTAAGACCGTTTGTTGCCGTACAGGCCTTGATATTGAAAATCTTACCAAGAAGCACATGTTTCCCCGATAATCGAAGGATTACTATAGGTTTAGTTTTTTATTCAGTTTTTTTATAATGGAACACTCGATCGAGAAGGAATGATACTGTGAGCTCAAAAACATGGCAGATGACACTGTTTATTCTTTGTATCTGTGCCCTTGGGTTCACACATTGGTTATCGCCTGATGGACAAAACCAGGACATGTCGGTCGAAGAGCTCCTCCAAAACCTGAAAACGAAACACTATACAGGAAAGCCCATTGATCTGGATCTTGAAGAAGTAAGTATTGAAACACTTTTTTCAAATTTAGAGAAATTTTCCGGAATTTCTTTTGAGCTCAGTCCGGATGTCCTCCTGCTTTCCAAGGAAAAAAGGACCTTCAAGTTCAATCGAGTTCCTTGGGATAAAATCATGTCGTTCGCTCTTAAGGAATTCAGCCTGGAATCGGTTTTGAAGGACGGAGCCGTGTATGTACAACCGAGAAAAGATACGACGATGCAGGTCATCAGAGAAGATCAACTTCGAATGCATGAACCTTTCCGCCTTCATCCGCTTTTTATCGTCCTGATAGTTTTGATGTTGGCGGGAGGGGCGACAGGAATATTATTGTACAAGAGAAAGGACAGAACGAAACAGAAAGCTTTAAGGAAATTCGTTATCGATCCAGAAAAAGCCGATGAAGTGATGAAAAAAGTAAGATATTTATTCGAAGTAGAGAAAATTTTCAAGCAAGAAGACATTTCGCTCCAGTCTCTCTCTGAAGAACTGTCCATCCCTTCTTACCAGCTCTCCTGGATCATCAACAAAAGAATGAACACCGCTTTTTCCAGATTAATCAATTCCTATCGTGTTGAGGAAGTCAAGAAAAGATTGGCTTCCCCTCAAGATGTAGACAAAAACATCCTGGACATCGCATTCGAAGCAGGATTCAATACAAAAACGTCATTCAACAGGGTTTTTAAGAAACTCACCCGGATGACTCCCTCCCAATATCGGCAGCGTTATAGACCGAAAAAAACGGCCTGATATTTGGTTTCTCCAGTGCTTTTTTAGAAATGTGTACGTTTTTATCTCTTTTATAATCAATCCATTTAAAAAAAATAAGAAACAATTTCCAAAGTGGGGCGACAGAGGCGGAAGAGAATGCCAAAATGAATCCCACAGATATGGATTGGTATCATGTGTGTGGAATAAAACCAAAAGTTGTGTACCAAGTATGAGACAAAACCATCTTGAGGAGAGCGCAATGAAAGTAAAAAAGATTTTAGGACTGGTTGCCTTTTTCACAACTGCATTCTGTCTTGCGAACACCCATTCCCAACTTCTGACAAAGGAAGACATCACAGTCTACAAGGACATTGTTTACACGATTGCAGATGGGCATGAGTTGAAGCTTGATATTGCGGTGCCGAAATACCTTCAAGCACCTGCGCCTGCCATTGTAGACATTCCGGGAGGAGCTTGGCGAGTCGTAAAACAGTCTGTAGAAGATGCCATGTTTTATGCGAAATATGGATTCATCGGAGTCTCTATCACCTATCGGACAAGCGATATCGCTGTTTTTCCGGCTGCAGTACATGACTGCAAAACCGCTATTCGGTGGCTGAGATGCCATGCGAAGGAGTTCAGCATAGATTCTGATAAAATTGGTGTGACGGGCTTTTCTTCCGGAGGGCATCTGGCCACACTGTTGGGAACCTCAGGAGGGGATTCTTTTCTTGAAGGCAAAGGCGATTACAGGGATTATTCCAGTAATGTTCAGGCAGTCGTGGACCATTTTGGCCCGACTGATTTTTTAAAAATGAACGACACAGAAATGGCCGATCGTATCGATCACTTTGCGGTAGATTCACCCGAATCGCTTTTTCTGGGAGGGCCGCTACGAGAGAAGGCTGAACTGGCACATCTCGCCAATCCCATTGTGTATGTGGATCCTGAAGACCCTCCTGTTTTGATCGGACACGGAGAAAAGGATGGTATGGTGATCATCAATCAATCCGAATTGCTGTATGAGGCTTTAAAAAAAGCTGGTGTGCCTTCAAAATTCGTGAGAGTGAAGGATGCGGATCATATGTACAGGCCGTACAAATGGGATGCAGAAGTCAGCCCCACAGTAGAAGAAATGAACAGGTTGACAATTGAATGGTTTCAAAAATGGTTGGGTGAAACTGAATTGGATATGGACAGTATTGCTCATGATAAACTCGAGCCAGTCGTCCAATCTCAAAAAGAGATTCATCTGTATTATCAACTGACCGTCGATCTCCCAGGAAAAACAGAGAAGAGCTATTGTAAAGGCCGTTTTCTTGTAAGAGCCGGAGATAAAGTCCTGTCCCAGGGAGAGATCGCTTTGAATGATTTATCCTCCGATGAAAAACGAACCTTTCACCAGGAATTTGTCATAAAGGAAGCTGATCTAAACGACGAAGAAATCATGTGGAACTTTCGGGGTGAAATCTTTGACTCCGAGCTCGATGACACATTCGAGATCATGTATATGCAGGTAGAAAAGTACGATCCATCCCTTGAAGGCCTTGGCTATTTTATCCTGATTAAAGAGGATAAGAGCGTTGATATTGATAAGAGGATCTACAGAAAAAAGAAGTGACGTCACATCTCTGTGTTGTTTCCATCCTCTGGCATTCTGAAATAGCAGCCTCTCCCCTATCTCCATAATCGACGGATTCTTTCTTTCTCACCTCTTCCGATCCAGCTTTTGAATGGAATGCCTTTAGCAGAGGTTTGGGACAATTCCACCAAGGTGATAGTGGTTTATGTGGGGAATATGCATTATTGTCCGAAAACGGATATCCGTTGTCCAGAACTGGACATATCTTCCGTTCGTGCGAACGAGAAAGCCCAAGAGGTCGATATGGCACATTCTTTGCTGGTGTTGTAATATATGTTCGAATTATTCGATTAAACAAGTGAGGTCAAGAAAATGGCAATTCTAGCAGTTAAGGAAGAGATCATTTTGAGTGCATTATTGATGCTGAACGGGAACTCCCACGGTGCTCCTCTCAGAAAGAAGGTTATTGAATTGTCTAAAAAAGAGATCGTGTACGGGACGCTGTACAATCTGCTGGAAGTTCTTATCCGGAAAGGGTACGTCACATCGCAAAAAAGCGATCCCATGCCTGTACGAGGGGGAAGAAGTAAAGCCATATACAGCATTACCAAAGAAGGAAAGTTTGCTCTGGAAGAAACACTATTGATGCATGAACATATCAGGAATAGTGTTCCGAGTTATGAATCAGAACTGTAGGACAGAACTGTGAAAAAGAAATATAACAGCCCCGTTATAGCAAGAAAGCTCCTAGATCTGATGTCAGCTTATCATGAGAGGCATTCCATTAACGAAGATTTTGAAGAGACGTTCTCAGAGATCCAGAAATCAGAGGGCAGCTTTAGAGCTAGACACTGGTATTGGAACAACACGCTAAAATCGGTCGCTGTATATCTCAAGCTCATTGTGTCCTGGAGGTTCACTATGCTTAAAAATCATCTCAAGATTGTTTACCGGAATTTTATCAAGAACAAATTATTTTCTTTTATCAATGTCTTCGGGTTGGCGATCGGGCTTTCCATCTGCATGATCATCAGCCTCTGGGTGTTGCGGGAACTCAGTTATGACCGTTTTCATGAAAAAGCCCATCG
>CAYOSH010000008.1:29682-135357 GCA_964406575.1 uncultured Eubacteriales bacterium
GCCTCTGGGTGTTGCGGGAACTCAGTTATGACCGTTTTCATGAAAAAGCCCATCGAATATACAGGATAGAACGGGAATTATTCCGTGATAATTTATACCAAAGATGGCCCATCACGGGAGGATTATATAAACAAGCCTTGATCGATGATTTTCCAGAGATCGAAAATGCCACGCGCTTCTGGAGGAGAGAATTCTCCATTAAAGACCACAAAAACGATATCCACCGGCAGGAAACGTTCGCTGTAGATAATTCCGTTTTTGAAATTTTTGATTTTAATCTGGAAGAAGGCGATAAAAAGACCGCCCTTTCAGATCCCATGACCGTGGTTCTAACCCGTGAAAATGCATTGAGATATTTTGGCACAGGAGATGCTGTCGGGAAATCTCTCACCTTTGAGTGGGAAGGAAAACAAGTGGATTTTAAAGTGACGGGAATTTTAGAAGAAGTGCCGGAAAATTCTCATATTCATTTTGACATGCTCGTATCTATCGCCTCCGTTCCGGAAGAGGAATTCGCCGAATGGAGAAGTAATTACCTCTATACTTATATTCTGGTCTCGGCGAACACTTCAAGATCTGAGCTCGAGGAAAAGCTCAAAGCTTTTGTCAGTCAACGACTGGAGCCCTATTACGGGGACTTGCTTATGCTGAATAAAGACATGAGTATCCATGAGGTCCTCAAGCTGGATCTTTTTCCCATTGTTGATATCCATTTACATCCCAGTGTCAATTGGGAGGTGGAAGCGGGAGGGAGTATTTCATCGGTCTATATTTTTTCATCGATTGCCGTCCTCATCTTGGTCATCGCCTGCTTGAATTTTGTGAATTTGTCCACTGCCCGGGCCAACAAGAGGGCCAAAGAAGTGAGCCTTCGCAAAACTGTGGGCGCAGATAAATCCCAGCTCAGAGGACAGTTCATTCAGGAATCTGTACTCCTCGCTTTCGTTTCCCTTGGATTTGCGTTTGTGCTGAGTTCACTGTTTATTGAGGCCTATAATGGGATTTTTGCTGAAAATCTGTCTCTCTCCATGCTCGTACAGCCAAAAAATCTACTTTTCCTGGTTGGCGCAACTTTTTTTGTTGGCGTGTTGGCCGGTCTGTACCCCGCATTCTATTTGACCAGGTTCGAACCTGCCGAAGTTATCAAAGGAAGTCTGCGCACAGGAAGCGGAAAGTCTGCATTTCGAAGAAACATGGTGGTCGTTCAATTCAGCATTTCAATTTTTTTGATTATCGGCCTGTTTACCGTATACAAACAGATGAAATACATCCAGACCCGGTCTTTGGGCTTTGATAAGGAAAACGTAGTTATCCTTCCTGTGAGAAGCGATCAGATTGCTCAAAATTATGGCTCATTCAGGAACGAAATGAGAAACAATCCCCAGATTGTATCCGTATCTGCCTCATCCGAGGTCCCCGCTGATTCACATTACAGCAATAGCAATTACAGGCGGTTGGATTCAGAAGAGCCGATAATTTTGTATTTGTTTTTTTGCGACTATGACTATGTGGAAACGTACCGGATGGAAATCCTTGCGGGACGGGCGTTTTCCAGAGATTTCAGCACAGATACAGTGGGGACTCTCATTCTGAATGAATCAGCGGCTCAGAGATTCGGCTGGACACCTGAGGAAGCGGTCGGGAAAAAACTGGAGGGGCCACCTTTGGAAGAGCCTGCTCAAGTTGTCGGCGTCGTTAAAAATTTCAACTATAATTCCCTGCGGCAGGAAGTTGAACCGCTGACTTTATTACTCGATCCAGAATATATCCGTGCGATATCAGTCAGGATCATTCCAGGAAATCTTGAGAGAATTCTGAGTTTTATCCAGGAAAAGTGGCAAAACACATTTCCCGGAGAACAGTTTGAGTTCAGCTTCCTGGATTATCGGATCAATCAACTCTACGCAAGCGAAAAGAAGATGCAGAAGATCTTTGTTGTTTTTTCGGCACTTTCCATTCTGGTTGCCTGTCTTGGGCTACTGGGCCTTGTGTCTTTTACTTCGGAGGTAAGGACTAAAGAGATCGGCATCCGGAAGGTGCTCGGCGCTTCGACAGGGAGCGTGATCGTGCTTCTGTCCAAAGAATTTATCAAATGGATCGTCCTCGCTAACATTGTCGCCTGGCCCTTGGCATGGTTCATAATGAATAAATGGCTGCAAAATTTTGCATATAGGGCAAATATCGGATGGATCGTCTTTCTGTTGGCCGGTTCTGTAACGATGGCGATTGCCATACTCACATTTATTTTCCAGACCTTTAAAACAGCCTGTGCCGATCCTGTAGACAGTCTGAGATACGAATAGGATTTGAAACACAAATAAGATTAGAGGCTATTCATTCTTTTGGAACATCAGCCGGTTTGAGATTTTATCGATGGTGATAATAAAATTCCTTAGGACATCTGATCCGAATTTAACGGTCTGGGGATATTCAAAGTTCACGCCTCGCCTTTGTTCTTCTACACGGAGCTTTTTGACTGTGAAATGACAATCCCCTATCGACATGTCAATATCCTCTGCGAGTAAATACCTTTCCCCTTTTTTGATATCGCTGGAATCCAACATGCTGGGATCGATAAAAGAAGCGCTGCTCCCGGTATCCAGGTAAATCACTGTGAATTGGGTTCTGACTTTTCCCAGAACATAGAGCAGATCCGCCTGGCTCCCTGTGGCTTTTAATAGAGGGACTGCAGATATGGAATAATCTCTGACTGCTTTATACACAAAAGGTCTTGCCGAAACCCCGATGATTTTTGATTTGTAATCGAGAGTCACTCTCTTATCCTTGAAATACTTCAGGCCCAGCAATCCGTTGAATTTTAAGGATGAAAACATTCGCCAATCCGTAAAAGATGTTTCAACAGGTGCGTACCTATCCCCAAAAGCTTCCATGGAGGCGATCGTCCCAAGTTTTGTTTCTCCTCTATATGATCCGTCGGGATTTCTTTCTGTCGACGTTCCTGTGACTTTGTGTGCGATTTTCTCCTCGACAGCAGATGTCAAACTGAATCCAGTGCTGCATCCTGTATCGAATTTCACCCAAAGTGGCGAACCGTTGACTTTGACCTCGACCAACGGAATGAAATTCATTTGCACTCTGATCTGATGCAGCTCATCCTGCCTGTAGTCCAGGTGTTTTACCCAATCGGGATTATTATGCTCAAAACTTAATAATTGGACTCCACAAAAAAGAATTAGAACTATTCTATTCATTGTGTCTATTTTTATAACCTATTTTGTACTCTATTTGAAGAAAGTATCCCCTCCCCTCTCATTCCAATCAGAAAATTCAGCAGAAGATTTATGGTGAGAATTCTGGAATCCAGGATTGACAAGGATAGAAAGAAGCATCCAAAATAGGAAGCTGTGAGTTCGGAGATAGGATGCCGAAAAGAAAAAGGAAAAATATTCGCTATGAGATCGCAAAAGATATCCAATCGCGTTTTGCGGATATCGTTCAAACGCTGAATCTTGACCACATCAATCTGGACAAGGTCGTCTGTATCAGAAGTTATGGTTCTTCGACAAGAAGAATCATCGCCAGATGTCATGGAATGAGTAAAGTCTTGCAGGTTGCGATGGGGGTGAAGGCCTTTTACGTGCTGGAGTTCATTTCCGAGCGATTCGACAAGCTCGACAACACAGAACAAGAGGAAACCATCATCCATGAGTTGATGCATATTCCGAAGAATTTCGGGGGAGGCTTCAGGCATCACGACCACGTCTCCGAAGGAAACGTCAGGTTGATGCATGAGCGGTATCGAAAGGCGAAAAAAGACAGGATCTAGATCTTGTCCTATCATAAAACCGGTACGTCCGAAGTGAAAAGTTCCGGAAGGTCTTAATTCACTACCCGACATAAAATCTTTGTCTCTTCAAATTTCCATCAAGTCATGCAATACATATCTGTGGTTTGGAGCGTGAAATTGGCTGGATAAAAAAAAATGCATTATTCTGAGAAAATTACTCCTCTTAAATCGTTTTAGACAATTGAGTGTTTAAAAATGCAGAGATATTTAATCTTAAAAGAAGAGAGGTGAAGCATGATCAACCGAATATTTGATGATGAACCCAGACTTCCATTCCCCACACGGAATGTGAATATTTGGAAAGATACGATCGAAGAGTATATTATCCCGGACGAGCATAAAGCATCCGTTCTTCAAAAACTATATCCATTTGTACCCGTTCCCTCACTTGATAAAGAAATGTATGATATACACGCGGGGAAAAAGTTTTTCGTCAAGGATTATTTTGTGACTAGAGAGGGAGGGATGAATATGCTGGTCAGTCCTTATTATTACGAAAGCGGCGGATCCGTCATCGACTGGATCTCAGCTGAAGAAGCTGCTGACTAGAGATTTTTTAAAGCTTGACTCCTATAAAAAGGCTATTATAATAGCTATATAGGAGTTTTGAGCATGAAAGTTGCGAACACGGTTGATTTGAAAAACAAAACTAATAAACTTCTGGCAGAGGTCATGAAAGGGAATCCTCTAATCATTACTTATCGAGGGAAACCAGCCGCATCTATCCTCCCTCTTACAGAAGATGATCTGGAGGATTTTATCATCGAACATAGCCCATCTATCCGAAAAAAAATCAAAAAAGCCGAAGATGATATCCGCAAAGGAAGAGTCATGTCCCTAGATAATTACCTGTCCCTTCCAGAAGAACAAGATTGAAAAAATTCACCGTCCAACTCACTTATTCAGATGTTGAAGATTTAAATCTTATCCCAGAAACCCAGCGGATAAAAATTATTGTTTTAATTAAAAGGCTCTCATCGAATCCTTTCGCTTCGGTGGCGAATATAAAAAAGCTCAAGGGATTCAAACCACCCCTATACAGGATGCGTGCGGGGGATTTTAGAGTCATCTATAGAGTTAAGGAGAAAACCATCACTGTCATGCGTGTCATAGATCGAAAAGGCCTAGAAAAAATCATCAAGAGATTGAAGTTATCAAAATCCTGAGCAGGACTGGCCAAGACACAAATTGATAAGATGTGTCAAATCAAGTCTATCTTGCACTTGAGAAAATGTCACGAAATGATTGATTTAGCGATTTTTCTTATTTTCTTATGAACATCGAACCCAACAGGCAATCCACATTTTCATTTTCCAGTTTGAAATCACGTATGTCCTCATCGTCATAACGGTGGAATATTAAAAAGCTCATCTGATACCCGGTGGCCATATTCTTATGGATGCTCCTATTATTGTGCACATGGGAGTTTTCCATACCGAGAGGACAAAAAATATTTTCCTCTAACAATTCCGCATAGGATTTCTCCGATACGGTCTCCAGAATAATGCCCAACACATAATATCCGGGGCTCGAATAGGTCAACCCTTCGCCTGGCTCGTGCAGAAGTTCGATATCCCAGAAATGCTTCATATGCTCTATAGGCGTGTGAAAGTATTTATCATGCACTTCAAAATACCGGGGGATACCGATGAAGTGATGGGGTATACCCGATTTGTGCTCCAGCAGATGACGGACTGTTATTCTTGAGGCGTTTTTCTTCGGAAAATAAGGGAGATAGGTGTCGATTGTCGCGTCAAGATCGAGAAGACCTTCCTCAGCCATCTGAAGCACAAGAAAGGAAAAGGATGCTTTAAATGAGAATAAATGTGATTATAACTCCCCCGTCCGGAATCGAACAGTCGCTGTTTCAGAAACGAACAAACTTTCCATAGGCTAAAGCAGCACTCCTGTCTCACTCTGTAGGCTTCTTTTGGCATAAAATATGCATACATAGATTACGAATGTATCTTCGAGTATGAGGCACACAATGATATCGAAAACATTGATGGCGGCTTCAACCAGGCCCATCATTCTTGCGATTCTCTCCAGAAGAGAGGATTACGGCTACAGCATAATCCAGAAAGTTAAAGACATTACCGGAGGGCATCTCAAATGGACGGACGGGATGCTCTATCCGGTTTTGCAGAGAATGGAAATGGACGACCTGATCTCTTCTCAATGGAAACTCTCCGGAGAAAACAGGCCCCGCCGATACTATACAATCACCGAGAGAGGCCGTAAGGAACTGGCATCGGAACTTGTGAGCTGGCGGAATGTCTGGCAAGCATTAGTCCGGCTTGCAGAGCCGATCCCGGCCCAGGATTAAAATACGAAGGAGAAATCATGTTCGATCTGGAAAAAGAGATCAGAAAATGGAAGAAGAACTTACAAAAATATGAAGTGTTCGAGGACGGGCAAGCCGCAGACATCGAACTTCACCTGCGCGACGCCTACAATGCCCGGAGAGAATCGGGGATCTCGGAAGAGAATGCCTTTCGCCAGGCTGTTGCCCAAGTAGGTACAGCGGAAAGTATTGCCGCTGAATACAGTAAAAACCGGCTCATCATGCTCAACCGCCGCTCCCCTCTTCGCCCCGGCCGATTCATGCCTGCCCTGGTTTGGAATTACGTAAAGACAGCCCTGCGTGCGATCCGCCGCCAGAAAGGCTACTCCCTCATCAATGTCTCCGGTCTGGCCATAGGCCTTACCGTCTGTATGCTGATCGTTCTCTGGGTGGTGGATGAATGGAGCTTCGATCGTTTCAATACCAACGCCGGCCGGATCTACCGGGTTTACCGCAATGAATCCGCCACACAGAAGAATTCCACCAGCGTCTTAACACCGCCGCCCATGGCCGCGGCCCTTAAATCAAATTTTCCTGAAATCATCAAAGCTACCCGATTCGGTTACTGGCAAAGACAGCTCGTTACCTATAAAGATAAGAGCTTCAACGAGACACGCTATAGGAATGCCGATCCCGATTTTTTCGCCATGTTTTCCTTTCCTCTGGCAAGAGGCAATCCGGAAACCGTCTTCTCCAAACCCTATTCTGTCATCCTCACAAAAAAAACCGCGGCCAAATACTTCGGAGAGGAAGACCCTATCGGAAAAATCCTGACTGTTAACAACTCGTTCGATGTCACCGTCACCGGAATCATACACAATGAATCGTTTAACTCGAGCCTGGAATTCGACCTCCTGTCCCCCTTTGAAATCCTCCTCAAGGAATCCATAGGGGAAAAGAATGCGGATAACTGGGGATTCAATTCCTTTGGCACCTATGTCATGCTGGAGCAATCCGCCTCCGCCGAAAATGTCAACCAGAAGCTCACCGGCTACCTTAAAAAATATACCGACGAGGACACAGATGAACTGGTTCTCCAGCCGCTAACCGACATCCACCTTTTTTCCAACCTGGGCCACGATCTCGACAACCGGGGCGATATAAAATATGTCTGGATCTTCAGCGCCCTGGCCCTATTCGTCCTGCTCATTGCCTGTGTCAATTTCATGAATCTCACCACCGCCCGTTCAGCCAACCGGGCCAGGGAAGTCGGGCTGAGAAAAGTGGTGGGGGCAGGGCGGCCACAGCTTATTCGCCAGTTTTTCGGCGAGTCCATTCTGATGGCCGCTCTGGCTCTGATGATCGCCCTGTGTCTCGTAGAGATTCTGCTTCCGCTGTTTAATACCCTCTCCGGTAAACAACTCCCATCAGCTTGGCGGAATAATCCCGCTCTCTTACTCGGATTTATCGGCCTTGCCCTGGTGACCGGTATTTCATCCGGCATCTACCCGGCTCTTTTCCTGTCCTCCTTCCAGCCTATCCGGATCCTCAAAGGCACCATGAGATCATCAGGGGCCAATCCTTTCTTCAGAAAGGTACTGGTTATTTTCCAGTTCACGCTTTCTGTTTTTCTCATCATCGGAACGATCGTCATCTCAAGGCAGCTCTCCTATATGAGAAATATAGACCTTGGTTTTAACCGGGAGCACATCATCCATTTGAGTATCCATGGCGAGCTTCATGATAAATACAGCGCCATCCGCGAACGGTTTCTTCAAAATCCTGATGTCCTTCACGTAACAGCCTCCATGGCTCTTCCCACCAATATCCAGAGCTCCCCCGGAACTCCGATGTGGGAAGGGAGACCCGATGATGCAAAAATGGAGATCAAGGCTGACTTTGTGGATTATGATTACATCGAGACTTTCGAAATCCCCCTGGTTGAAGGCCGAAGCTTTTCACGGGAATATTCCACAGATCCTGAAACCGCCTTCATCGTCAATGAGGAAGCCGTGAGACGAATGGGGCTTGAAAAACCAGTAGTGGGAAAGAGGTTTGGATTCTGGGAGATCGACGGCCAGATCATCGGTGTTATGAAGGATGCCCATTTCCAGATCCTTCACCAAAAGATAGAGCCTCTGGTATTTAAAATGTTTCCAGGATGGCTGAGGCGCATGTATGTGAAGATCCGCTCCGACAATGTTTCCGCCACTCTGGCCTCTCTGCACAAGACCTGGGACGAGATGAATCTGGGCTATCCCTTCGAGTTCCGGTTTCTGGATGAGGACTTCCACAATCTATACGAGAGTGAAGCGAGACTTGAGAGAATCTTTCAGTCCTTCGCGGCCCTGGCCGTGTTTATCGCCTGTCTGGGTCTTTTCGGTCTAGCCTCCTTCATGGGCGAACAGAGGACAAAGGAGATCGGAATTCGCAAGGTTCTGGGCTCCTCTACTGCCGGCATTATGGCACTCCTCAACCAGCAATTCCTTAAATGGATCGCAGCCGCCAACCTCATCGCCTGGCCTGTCGCCTATTTTGCCATGCAGAAATGGCTTCAAAAATTCGCTTACCGGACCAACATCGAGATATGGGTATTCCTTCTTTCCGCCGCGCTCGGCCTAACAGTGGCTCTGCTCACAGTCAGCGTGCAGACCTTGAGAGCCGCCAGGGCCAATCCTGTCGACAGCCTCAAGCACGAGTGACTGACTACACAAGAATTTCGTTGACCCCCCCAGCACGACCTTCGCGATGTTTTCCCGGTCTTCGATATACTGGTGAGCCTCAGAAACTTTTTCAAAGGAAAATGCCCCGTCCACATGAGGCTTTACCCAGCCTTGCTCCACTCCTCCCAGGATCTCATGGTCCAGGAGGTTTCCTTTGGCTCTGTTAGTCATGAAGGCCAGACCTTTTTGACTTAAAGAGACTAGTGCTGTTTAGGGGGATAATTAAAAAAAGCTCAAAAGGAATGAACTTTTTTATTCCCATTTACGTCTAATATATTTGAATCCAATAGAAATGAGGCAAAATGGAACTATTGACACGGTTGGAAGAAGCCATTCTGATATCTGTTTTTAAGTTGGGAGAAGAGGCCTACGGAGTTCCCATCAACCATGAGGTCTCCAATATCTTTCGCAGAACATATTCGCTTGGAGGACTTTACTTCGCCCTGGATCAGCTTGTCCGCAAGGAATATCTGATGAAGCAGACATCGGACTCTACCCCTCGGAGAGGTGGCCGGAGCAAATCATATTATAGGCTGACTCCTGAAGGTAAGGAGGCCTTGGAAGCCGTCCGTCGACATCAGATTAAATTGTGGAATATCATTCCTGAATTCAACGCTGGCAATGGGAACTAACGGAATCGTGATAACGGGAATTGACAAAGGTTAGATGAAAAAGAACAACGCTGAGCCAGCGCAGCCGCCTCGGTTAGCAGCGTGGCTATTGAAATGGATCTCGGGTTCTTTCAGCGGGCCATCCATTGTGGGGGATTATGAAGAAATGTATCAGGAAAAAGTGCATGAATATGGTTCTTCCGCCGCGAGTTCATGGTATTGGTCGCAGGTTCTCAGATCCCTGCCGATGTTTGCTGTCAATCTTATCTTTGGGAGTGCTGCTATGTTAAAGAATTATCTCAAATTGGCGTACAGGAATATCATCAGGCATAAAAGGTATGCTTTCCTCAATATCACAGGTTTGGCCGTGGGTTTGGCTGCGTGCTTGCTCATGGCCGGCTATGTCATTCACGAGCTGAGCTTTGAGACTATGCATCCTTGCAGGGATCGTATCTTCCGAGTGAACGGACGCATCCCCATGGGAGGCAGAGTCTTTCTCAATGCGGTCGTCAGCGCTCCTTTTGGTCCGGCTATTGAGGACTCTCTCCCTGAAATCGACGAGAGTGTCCGCATTCTAAGGCGTCGCCATATCCCGGTGCGCGTTGGAGATCGGGACTTCAAGGAAAATAAGATGTTTTTTGCCGAGCAGGAAATCTTGGATCTCTTTGCCATCCCCTTCCTCCAGGGCAATCCCAAAAGGGCTTTGATCTCACCATTCACTGTAATCATCGATGAGACCATGGCCCGGAAATACTTTGGTGACGAAGATCCTATCGGAAAATCTGTACGGCTTACGCTTGACAAAACATACGATTTTCAGGTCACAGGCGTCATGAGGAACATGCCCTCTAACACTGTGATCAGAACTCCCATGATTGCCTCTTTTGCAACATTCCTTCAAACCCATAAAGAGGAGATGACACAGTGGGAGAGCTGGGGGAATATCACAACCTTTATTCGCCTGAGGAAAGGCGTCGATCCTGTAACAATGGACGAAAAGATCACTGCCGTAGCCCGCTCATATCTTCCAGAAGAAGAGAAGGAGGCCTCATATTACCTCCAAGCTCTCAAGAGGATCTACATCGATAATGCAGCCCACGGGATGAACAATGACCTGGACAACTCGGGAAGCCTCACCCAGCTGTATATTTTTTCCGCTGTTGCGCTTCTCATCTTGCTTATTGCTGCCATCAATTTTATCAACCTGTCCACTGCAAAAATCGCTGGTCGAATGAAAGAAGTGGGCATCCGCAAGACATGTGGAGCCGTCCGTTCGCACCTCATAAAACAATTCCTAATGGAATCACTCTTGTTAACATCTGCCGCCATGGGGGTGGGGCTTTTGCTCTTCTCCCTATTCAAACCCCGCCTGGATCATTATCTTGGGAAAACACTCCATTTGGGAATTCTGACGGCGCCCTGGATTCTTCCCGCTGTTGTCGGTCTTGTGCTGGCCGTAGGATTTCTTGCGGGATCCTATCCGGCCTTGTTCCTCTCGAGGTTCCCAGCCGCGGTTATTTTCAGATCCGGAGTTCACCGCGGCCCTTCAAAATCTGGGCTGAGAAGGATTCTGGTTGGCGCTCAGTTCTTCATTGCTGGGGCGCTTATTGTGTGCACCTTGATCGTCATGAAACAAGTGCGTTATTCTGAAACGAAAGACCTGGGATACAGCAAAGACAATCTGATCGTCTTGAACAACAGGGATTCCTCTCTTCTCAAAAAGGTGAGTCTTGTCAAGAGCCAAATTCTGAGTCAGACCGGAGCTCTGGATGCATCCGTCGTAGACGGATTTCCTTCGGCTCAGAATCGAAACATCTCAACAATCCGACTGGAAAGTCAAACAGAAGAAGAAACTCTGGTCCAATCCCAGGAAGTTGATCCTAATTTTGTTCAAACAATGGGATTGAATCTCATCTCCGGTAGAAATTTCGAAGCTGGGCGTACAGCCGATGAGGAGGCGGTTCTGATCAACGAGGCCGCTGCAAAGAGCTTCGGTTTTGAGAATGCACTGGGAAAATTCCTGTATCGGGAAGACAAGGCCTACCAGATTATCGGGGTACTCAAGGATTGGAACACCAATTCCATCCATTCCCCCATTTATCCCATGGTCTTATTCCCTTCTGATGATACCGCGACCAAACTTATCGTCCGACTCCCTGCGGAGGGGACTCAGGAAATCATCTCCCGGATCAGAGAAGTTGTGACTGGCCTTCTGCCCGGGCAGATCTTTGATTATTCTTATGTCGACGAACTCCACCTCCAGTCATATGATGAAGAAAGACGGCTGGCATCGCTTCTTTTCTCCTTCTGTGAGCTGACCATTTTTGTGGCCTGTCTCGGTATCTTCGGCCTTGCAGCCTACAGCACAGAACAGCGCACCAAAGAGATCGGCATTCGCAAGGTTCTCGGCTCGAGTGTCTCCGGGATCGTTATGCTGCTTACCCGAAGCTACGCCCGCTGGGTGATCTTGGCCAATATTTTAGCCTGGCCGACAGCGTATTTCGCTGCGAGCCGATGGCTTCAGTCCTTTGCCTACAGAACTTCTGTCGGCATAAGTCCTTTTATTGTGGCCGCTTTGATGACTCTTTCGGTGGCGCTGCTCTCGGTTCTCTTTCAGACATTAAAAGCAGCTTCCACCAATCCTATCCATTCCTTAAGATACGAATAAAAAGCCAAATTGATAACACATTGGGAAATACCCAGAGTCGCAAAAAAATACTGACAATCCTCATGGTCGTTTCCTTTGTCGTTCACGGATGGATATCAGATCCTTCATGACATT
Source organism: uncultured Eubacteriales bacterium (assembly GCA_964406575.1). Taxonomy (GTDB): domain Bacteria; phylum Acidobacteriota; class Aminicenantia; order Aminicenantales; family Aminicenantaceae; genus WTAW01. The sequence goes on from CAYOSH010000008.1 coordinate 41,891, forward strand.
ATGCATGCCCCCCGACCACTCTCTGGTGCCAAAAGCATCGTGCAATTGGCCATAGAGCCTGAACAATTCCTGATAGATTTGTCGGTTTTTACTTTTTGGCTCATAGACCTCTTTGATGCCTGTCATCATATCCTGAGCCGCTTCCACTCTAGAAAATCCGCTGAGCTCTTTTCCTGCTGCCACGGCCCCGAATATAGCTGCACCCAAGGCAGGTGTTTGGTCGCTCCTGGAGACCTTCATGGGACGATCGATAATATCCGCATAGATCTGCATGAGGAAGGAATTTTTGCTGGCTAATCCCCCACAGTTGACGATCTCCTCCACAGCCACCCCGTATTCCCTCATCCGGTCGATGATGGTCAGCGCTCCGAAAGCTGTGGCCTCGATCAAAGCCCGGTAAATCTCATGGGCCTGTGTATGAAGTGTCTGTCCGATAAGGAGCCCACTCAACCGGACATCCGCCAGAATGTTTCGGTTCCCGTGGTTCCAGTCCAAAGCCAGGAGGCCATGCTCTCCCGGCTTCTGTTTAGAAGCTTCGATTTCCAGGTTCTTGAACTTTTCATCGAGATTTTTTCCGTATTGATCAGGAACCAGGTGATTCACAAACCACAAAAAAATATCCCCCACTGCTGATTGTCCGGCTTCGATACCATAATAGCCGGGAAGTACAGATCCATCCGCGATCCCACAGACTCCAGGGATATCAACAAAACCCTTATGTTTTGGGGAAACCATAATATCACATGTGCTCGTTCCCAAGATTTTGACAAGGGTTCTCTCTTTGACTCCGGCGCCAACGGCACCCATATGTGCATCCAAAGCCCCTACAGCGATGGCGATTCCCGGTTTCAGTCCGAGTTTTCCGGCCCATTCCGGAGTGAGTCGTCCTGCGAGTTGGTTAGAGGGGACAGCTTTTTTATACAGTCTGTCACGCAGGTTTTCCAAATCCGGATCAAGCGCGGCAAGAAATTCTCTGTCCGGCAAGCCGCCCCAGTCGTCGTTGTACATGGCTTTGTGGCCGGCTGCACACACGCTGCGGACGATCTTCTCCGGTCGGGTTTCTCCGGAGAGGACAGCCGGAATATAATCGCAGATCTCCACAAAACTATACGCTGCCTTAAAAACTTCTGGTGACGTGTTTTTACAGTGTAGGATATTGCTCCAGAACCATTCAGACGAATAGGTACCGCCGATCTTCGCCAGGTATTCCGGACGCATTTCCTGCGCTGTCTCTGTGATCTGAGCCGCTTCGACATGACTGGAATGATCCTTCCAAAGCCAGACCTTGGCATTCAAGTTGTCCTTGAATTCAGGAAGCATACCCAGAGGAATACACTGTCTGTTGACCGGACCGGGACTGCTTCCAGTGGTATCGATACCGATACCTATGATGCTGGCCGGATCGAATCCGGGAGAGGTGTCCCTGGCCTGCTGGAGAGCTCCTTTTACAGCTTTTTCCATGGTGGAAAAATAGTCTTCAGGATTCTGCCTGGCAACGTTCGGGTCTGTCGGATCCAGCAGGATGCCATCTTCGCCAGATGGATAGTTGATCACGCAAACGGCCAACTCATGTCCGTCCTCAAGGTCCACGATCAATGAACGGCAGGAATTGGTCCCGAAATCCAATCCCAAGGCAAATTTTTTCAAGTTATTCCACCAACCTCTGTCGGATCACCCTCGAGGCGATTCCCAGATTCCCAGAATGAGCAAAAAAATGCAGAGCAATTCCTCTACAGTCGAGGACTTGCAATCCCTGCATGACTTTATCCCTTCCTAGGGATGGCTTATTTTTTACTATTAACTCTCTAAATATGTCAAATTATTTGTCTCCTATCTGTTTGATAAGGCCTCTTTCCTGTGATATTCATGCGACTAAGATTGTATTGTTTGTCAAACTGTGGAAATTCGCTTTAAAAAATTCGTTGAAGAAAACAATTCAGTTCTTTATGATGTGAGAAATGCTCGAAATCGAAACACAGGGGCTGACCAAATATTACGGAAAAGCAAGAGGCATTATCGATCTCGACCTGAAGATTGAGTCAGGCGAGATCTTTGGATTCATCGGGCCCAATGGGGCCGGTAAATCAACTACCATCCGTACGCTGCTTGGATTGATTTTTCCGACCTCAGGCAGCGGCAGAATTTTCGGCCTGGACATTGTCAAGGAGTCAAAAGAGATCAAAAGACGCATCGGATACATGCCCGCAGAGGTCAATTATTATGAAAAGATGGACGTTCATGAGCTTCTCAGATATTCTGCACGGTTTTATGATTCAGACAGCGAGTCCAGGATAAAAAAGCTGGCAGATACTTTTGCTCTAGACCTCAAAAGAAAGATCGTCGACCTCTCCCGGGGGAATAAGAAGAAAGTCTCGATTGTACAGAGTCTCATCCACCGCCCCAAGTTGTTGATCCTGGATGAGCCGACCAGCAGTCTGGATCCGTTGATGCAAGCGACATTCTTTGACATCTTGAGAGAGGAAAACACCAGGGGCACAACCATATTTTTTTCCTCTCACACTCTGAGCGAAGTTCAAAACATGTGTCGGAGAGTCGGGATCATAAAGGAAGGCAAAATCATCGCAGTGGAGGACATCGATACTCTTAGGAAAAAACAACTTCGCAAGATCCAGGTTGAATTTACTCATCCTGTTGATACTGACGCTGTTGATTGTTTAGGCGTGATAGCTCCGCGGGCAGACAAAAACTTCCTGAATTTCATGTTTTCAGGAAATATGAATGGTCTTCTCGACACTCTGGCTTCAAAAGACATTAAAGACCTGATCATTGAAGAGCCTACTCTAGAGGAAATCTTCCTGCACTATTACTCTGATGCCAAAGAGAACGATGGGAAAGCCTAGTATGCTTTTTAATAGAAACATATACCTTAAAGAATTGAAACGTTTTCGCACCTCTGTAATTGCCTGGTGCTTATCTATTGATGTGCTCATCCTGATGGGAATGGCATTTTATCCTATCCTCATGGAAGAGGACATGCTGAAACAAATAACGGCCTTTTTCGAAAATCCCTTCATGAAGAACATCATGTCGGCCTTCGGTGCGACTCTGGATGTAATGACCAATGTCTTAGGTTATTATGTTACCAGGAATGCGGTCTTTATCATGCTTATAGGAAGCTTTTTTTCCATACTGCTTGCCGGTAAGATTCTGGCTCAAGAAGAGCATGAAAAAACGGCTGAATTTCTTCTCGCCAAACCCGTAACGAGATTGGAGATTGCTTGGACCAAATTCACCGTATTTTTCAATTGCCTCGTGCTCCTGAATGTGAATATTCTGGTCATCGGATTCATAAGCCTGGAAATCTTCAAAGGAAACAGCGAATACCGGCTGACAGCTTTTTTGATCTATTCGTTTTATGCCTTCCTGTTGATGTTGACGCTTGGAGCTATCGGGCTTTTTCTTTCTCTTCTGATAAAAAGAGGTCGCCCTGTCACCAATGTGTCTATCGGTATTATTATTGGGGTGTATTTTGTTGATGTTTTATCGAAAGTCACGAAATCCGCGGATAAGATCGGATATTTAAGCCCGTTTAAATATGTTGACTCTCGAGTTCTTTACCCGGACTATGGCCTGATATGGTGGCGAGTGCTGTATTTCCTTGGAATATCTTTCGTCCTCATTATCCTTACTTTACTCATATATAAAAAGAAAGACATTCTGGTATAGGGCTTAACTCTTCCTCAACCTTTGATCCTACTTCCGCGAATGAATCGCGATGCGGTTTCCCTCGGTATCAAGAAAAAGGCCCATATAGCCGATGTCGTCTTTAATGAGAGTCTTTTCTTGGAGGATTTTGCCGCCGGCGACTTCAACCCGAGATAGCTCCACAGACAAATCACCACTGAAAGCTGTGAAATAGATCAAGATTCCCTCTGTCGAAGGCATGTAAGCCTCTGGAAAATAAACCAGCGAACCGGCGGCCCCCATTCCGTCTTGGACCAGGGGAAACCACGCCATGTCCAGTGGACCCATTTGATTGCGTTGGAGCTTGAATTCGAAGACCGTTTCATAGAATTTTATGGCTCTATCCATGTTTTTGACAGGGATCTCGAACCAACCGACAACATTGTGTTTGATATCCATAGTTTCATTAGGTTAATAGCAAGGTGGATCGATGTCAAGGGGCTCTTGGCTCTTGTCGGGGCAGCTCTTCCTTGAAGGCCTCAAATCTGACTCGAAGGGTTTTGTTTTTCAATTTTTCCCGTAGTGAACCAGTCCTTTTTTCCTGAAACAAAAGCGTCTATGCCTTTTCTTTTTATGCGTCTCAAGTTTCTTGTATGAGCGTCTCCGTGGCCTGGGATTAACATGTCCAGTTTATTGCAATATTCCAGTTCATTACATTCCCAGCAGCCGCTAATCTCTTTTTTCTGGCAGCATTTTCTTACCTTACAAGAAAGAGGACCTCCTCCTTCTTGACACGGTTTCCCACAACGTGCTTTCATCAATGCTCCCAGGACTTCATAACATTGAGAATACTTTTTAAAGACCGCAAATTGAGGATAATCGGAAATGAAATCTGCCAGTTTTTCAAATTTGATGGTTCGAAGCTCTTTCCGCAGATCCCGCGCCATATCTGCAACTTTACCTTGATACCATGGACACTCACCACAATACAGCCCACAATAAGCGATGTACTTTTGTTTGTCTTCTTTTTGTCTCATTTCGCGCAGTCCTCCTTGGTTATCGAGCGGTTCACCTCTCAAACAAAGATTTATAATATACCATCAATGCGTTTATGAATAGAACAAACTTCTCCCCTGCTCGGATGCAAAAGACAATTCGTACCGCATTTTTTCTTTTCTATGCGTTATAGAATATGAACTAGACTTAGATTTAAAAAAAATATGAGTGGGGAGATGAGGACAATGAAATACAAACGTGTGGATTGCCGATATCTCCGAATTATGGAATAGAATATAAAGAGACTAAGATGCCATCGGATTCTGATCATTTAATGAAGGTCGGATAACCAGTGCATCACATTCAGGAGCAATTGAGCGTTGTCCTTCGCCAAGGGGTGATTCATGCCGACACGCATTCGGCCTTGATCAAAAATTTGTGCCGTGAACATGGCGGCTTCGGAGAAAAAGGCGACTTTTCCTTTTCCAAATTCTGCAACAGCTCCTTGATACCACCCAGCGACACTGATGCCAGGTAGAAATTCTTCCCCTGCTTGGAATGCAGAGCCTGAAAAAGTGGCTACAGCGTTGACCCTTTCTGACTGGTTACGGCCGTTTGTTATGGGATTATCCGCAAGGCGTTTATCAGCTCTTTTAAAAACAATGGGCCTCTCTCTTCCTGAAAAATACCCGTTTAAAACATATCCATTGTCCAGCGGCGTCGAATACAATCGTGATCTCGGAGAGCATAGCCCATAAATACTTCGGCAAAGATGATGCAATGAACAAGACACTCAACATCAATGATCAAGATTATCTCGTTACGGGCATAATGAAAAACATGCCTAAGAACTCCCATTTTTATGCTCAGCTCTTTGCTTCCATGAAAACATTCGAAAAAGATCCTGAACTTCAAAAGCTTTATTTCCAGACTTGGGCGCGTCATGAGTTCTATACATATATTCTCCTTCATCAGGATTCTTCCCCTGAAAAGCATCCATCTCCATTCTCATCTTCAGATGGAGATCAATCCGAACGGCGACATCAAATATGTGGCCATTTTTTCTGTGATCGCTCTCTTTATCCTTCTCATTGCTTGTGTGAATTTTATAGACTAGGCCACAGCCCGGTCGGTCAATCGTTCGAAAGAGGTCGGACTCCGGAAGGTGGTGGGTGCGAGCCGTCATCAACTCATTCAGCAGTTTCTAGGGGAATCATTGTTCTTGACGCTATTTGCTCTCATTTTGGCCTTGATCCTCATAGCTATTGCACTGCCTCTTTTCAACTCCTTGACTGGAAAAGAGATCGAGATGAATTATTTGACCAATTTTATTCTTTTAGGAAGCATTGGTCTTTTGCTTGTATTTGTGGGATTGATCTCGGGCAGCTATCCTGCATTTTTTATTTCTCGTTATGAACCGGCTAATGTCCTGAAAAAAAAGATTAATATCAGCTCTGGAAGGTCATACCTGAGAAAGGATCTTGTCATTTTTCAATTCACTCTATCCATAATTCTTTTTATTGCGACAGCCGTTGTTTTGGACCAGCTCGATTTTCTAAGGAACAGAAAACTGGGATTTAACAAGGAACGCGTGGTTGTCGTTCCTATTAGGTCGAACTCGATCAGAAAGAATGCAGAGGCGATCAAGACAGAACTCATGCAGAATTCCAATATCATTAGCGGGACAATCACTATTGGGGTTCCTGGAGGGATCGTAGCTGGGGATGCGATAAGATTAGTTACGGAAGAAGGGAAAAAGACTCTGACACTGAGAATGATCTACACCGATCATGATTACGTCAAGACCATGGGAATGGAAATCGTGGAGGGAAGAGATTTCTCAAAAGACATGAGTACCGACGCCTCGGAGGCGTTTCTCATTAACGAGGCGGCTGTTCGAGAGCTGCAATTGGAAAATCCTCTAGAAACTCAGGTGGAATGGGGCGGATCGGATTATGATTATGGAATCGAAAAGAAAGGGAAGATCATCGGAGTGGTCAAAGATTTTCAGTTCCAATCGCTGAGAGATACGATCAGTCCACTCATAATACACGTGTGGTCAGAAAATACCTTTGTATTTGCTCTGCGAATTCAGCCGGACGATATCTCGAGCACTCTGGCCTTTATTGAAAATAAATGGAAAGAGCTGGATCCCGCTCATCCCTTTGAATACTCTTTTATGGATGAGACTTTTGACAGATTGTATAAAAGCGAGGAAAAGCTAAGCAAAATTTTCAGCGTCTTTTCCATGCTCGCCATATTTATTGCGGCACCCGGGCTTTTTGGATTGGCGCTGTTCATGGTTGAACAGCGGACAAAAGAGATCGGAGTCAGGAAGGTTCTGGGAGCTTCGATCGGAAATATCTTCGTTTTACTTTCCAAAGAGTTTGCACTTCTCGTCCTTCTAGCCAATCTCTTTGCTTGGCCGATAGCTTTTATGCTCATGCATAAATGGCTTCAAAATTTTGCGTATCGGGTAAGTATGGAACTTTGGATATTTATTTTGGCCGCGGCTCTTGCTTTTGTCATTGCGCTGCTTACCATAAGTATCCAGGCCGTGAAAGCAGCGCTCGCGAATCCTGTCGAATCACTGCGCTATGAGTGAGGCTTACCTCGCGTATTGGGATAATTGAGCATCCTGACCGAAGTCTTTACTGCTGTTGGATGTGTTTTTGTCGCAGTTCCTCGATAATCCGTGCGTCAATCCAGTAGATGTCTCCTAATCCATTTTGAGGCCCTGACCAGGTGGCCAAGATATCGTCATATGTCATGAGTGAGCTGGATTTAGGATCCCTGTATCTGCGGCTCGTATAGAATAGATATTTTCCGCAGGGAGAGAGGATCTGGCAGTTTTCGCCGCCCGGCCCGTTCACCCTTTCTCCCATGTTGATCAGATCGGACCAGGAACCGTCATTGGAACGAAAACTGATATAGAGGTCAGCAGATCGTCCGATGTTTTTTTCGGGTCGGTATGTGGATACAATGATATAACTTTCATCCGGAGCGATGAATGCGTCCCCCTCGAAACCGGGACTGTTGATGGGTTCAGGAAGACACTCTGCAGTGACATATCGACCCTCTTCGAGCTCCAGTCTGTAGATGTCACTCTGTCCGATCCCACCTTCGCGTCGGGATTGAACATACATTGTACCTTCTCGTGTGAATGATGGATAAAATTCGTGCGTATCCGTGTTTACGGGTGAGCCCATATTTATTGGATCCGACCAGCCTGTTTCTGTCCTATCCACAAACCAGATGTCATAGTCATCTCTTGCTTCTCCGCCTAGAACACGCGGCCTGTTCGAGCAGAAATACACTCTGCTTCCATCATATGAGACAAAGGGATCGACTCCACCGTATTCTCCAGAAAATGGGGCTATTTGGGGTTTTGTCCAGGCGCCATCCATCTCTTTGATCATTACCAGGGCCCATTTCATCTCCCCCACTCCAACCGAATAGATGACTTCCTTTCCTCCAGGGAAAAACACGGCGTTCAACTCGGGCATTCCTGTGGACATGACACCCGGGGCAAAGAGCTCGCCTTCCATTCCTGGGGGCTTCTGTCCTAGATACTCGCCTTTTAAAATCGGGACTTCGGTCTTGTCTTGACAGCTCAGAAAAAGAAGCATAGATAATAGACCCAAACATATTTTCGCTTTTTTAACCATTTTTCCTCCCATTTTTGATTGTTTAAAAAAGAGATCGGATCCCGTAGTCCTTCATCAATCGGCGAGCAGTCCTCTCCCCTCTTTTACATAAAGGAATCAGTGGATCAATGCGTTAAAGAGCAGTTTATACGTTCCGTGGGTTTGGCTCCGGTGTTGTGTCCGAAAACCGATAAGCACCACCTGGCCATTCCCATACTGGGCAGAGACCATAGCTGCTTTTTTAGAGAGATGTTTTTCACCGATGAGCCAACCGCTTCGGAGGATGTCCTTGTCGATGTAGCGGACAATCGTTTCGTATCGTTCATTGTGCTGACTCGGGCTTATAACAAAAGCGGGGCTGGAGCTGAACAGAACCAGTCCCTCAGATGGCATTCCATAAGCTAAAGGGTGATTGTTGTCGAAGGTCACTTTGAGTGTCGAACCAGGGCAGAAGAACTCTTTCGGATTCGTGTCTGCCACAACATTACGAACGTTCAATGAAATCTTATCGATCGCAAAATTACAGGACTCCCCGAAAGTGACTAACGTGCCTCCATTCTCAATAAAAGCTTTGAGTGCTTGTACACCCTCTTCACCGATGCCGCTTCGATATTCGGGAGGATAGCTCGTCCGGGAACGGCGGTATTCTGACTCTCCTTGTCTTTCGCCTGTAATCATGGCAGTGGAATCGTCAGGAAGGATGATAACGTCATATTTTGCGTTGAGATTCCCTTTTTTTATCTCGCCATCCATGATCGATTGATAGGGAAACGAAAACTGCTCGAGGACGAAACGCGTCCAGCCCTCATCCATGTTTCCGCCCATGTAGCGCTGATACATAGCAGTGCGCATTCGCTTGACTTCGTGCGTTTTGGCATTTAAATCATCTCCCAACGCTGCAAAATCCACTCCAGTCTGATTGGCTACATCTTGGAGGATGGATTTCGGTTCGTTGGCGATTATAAAATCTCCCGGTAAAAGACCGGACACTGACTGATCGATACGCCAGACCTTCACTCCCTTGTCGAGTAAAAGGTTCATTGCCTTAAAACTGGCATTGAGCCTGCCATCAAACCTGTAACCCGCATTGCCATCGCTGACTTCAACCTTTCCTATAGTCGGAACCGCATCCGTGAGAATCAAAAAGTCGCCTTCGGCCAACTCTTTTATCGGATCCACGCTCACGCCCATAAACTCATTCATGTTGTGCGTCGCCAAGTCATAGGGCCGCAGCGGAACACCGTCTTTATCCCTGGTCCAGGAGTTGTCGGCATAGTGAGTGCGTCCCAGTAGGTTCCTGATCAAACCCATTTTGGGTTGAGCCAAAGAAATGATGAAGGATCCTTCAGGATAGATCGTCCCTTCGGCAACAAACTCTTTCTGCGCCTGTTTGATCTCGATCCCTGATAACATCAGTGTGTTCACCATCTTTATTGCGGTCAGATGATCGTGCTGAGCTGATGAAATTACATAGGCTTTGGGAGTGCCTTTGGCGCCCCGTTCGGTCTGCCGCTTCGCTTTTAAATAAGCATTCCAGAGAACTGTCTCCTTGTTCCTGGCTGCGAGATCCAGGAGAGCCCAGGCCGCAATATATTGCTGTTCGACGATGTCGCGGAGTGTCCACCATCCTCCCGGCCAGGGATCCGGAAAAGTCGTCTGAGCCTCGTATTCCGGAAACTGTCTGGCACCTCCCTGGAGCTGATCGGGATGGATATAAATGGGCGTTGCAAGATTTGCACTGGCTGATTCTGTGAGCATCCCCGCAATGTTGTGGAAAGGAGTGATCCAGTGCCATCCGAAATGACCCCAGCCGGGATACTGAGCGGCGTTGAGGATACCTGCTTTCCCCGCCTCTTCCAGTTTATAGGCGATGTGAGCACCGTACCAGCTGTGTTCCCGCCATATGAGAGGATCGGCATAAGGGCGAATGGGTTCGCTGTAAGGAGGAACGTATAATCGGGCTCCATAACTCCCCATGTGGTGGTGGTCGACATAGGCCTGGGGAATCCATTCCCTGTACATGATCTTGGCCGCATACACAGACTCGATCATGTTGAGAAAATCGCCATCCCGGTTGTTGTCATGGCCGACGTATTTATGATATAGCCACGGAAGGCCTACGCCTTCGTATTCTGTTCCTACGGTCTTTCTGTACCAATCCGTGACCATGATCTGGCCGTCCGGGTTGAAGCAGGGGATAAGAAAGAATACCACATTATCTAGAATTCGCTGTGTCTCCTCATCGTTCCGAGTGATCAGGTCGTACGTCAGCTCGGGCGCCATCTGTGTGCCGCCGATCTCTGTGGCATGAAGGCTCATGGACTGGCAGATGACAGCTCTCCCCTCCTTGACAAGCTTTCCTATCTCCGACTCTTCGATACCTCTAGGGTCGCTGATCTTGGCATTTATTTTCTGCAAACGTTTTAGATTCGTAAGATTCTCCGGAGAAGAAATTATGACGACTAAAAAGGGATTGCCTTCTGTCGATGGGCCCATATTGATGATTTTGAGTTTATCGCTTTCTTTTTCGAGTAAATAGTAGTAATCGACGATTTTATCCCAACGTGCCATATTTCGATCGCTGCCAAGCTGAAATCCAAAATACTCTTCGGGGGAGGTGACCTTTTGTTGGGTTATAGCTAAAGGAGCGAATAATGCCATACCAACAGTTATAAGCAAAAAACCTATAAGTCGAGAATACATAAATTTAGCAGTGTTTCTCATCCAAGTCCTCCTCAAACCAATTTTCCATTTATCATAACAAAAAAAACTTGCGAATGATATCCTAGATGTCACTCATAATATTGAATGAAGTCCAATGGAATATATCATTTATATGATATCCCAAAGTGAGTTTGTGCTCTTTTGCTAATAGTCGTATTATGAGAGAGAGACTGGCTTAAGAGGAGCTGAGAATGGACTTCACGACACTGAAACGGGAACTATCCCGATTGGATGCGGCAAGTATCTTGGATGCCAACAAAAGATTACGTGTGATGGATCCTGAGATACGTCCGATTTGTCAAGGACTGAAAATGATCGGAATCGCACGCACGGTTCATTGTGAGTCCGATTTTCTCACTGTCATTAAAGCTCTCCATGATGCTCAAGAGAATGAAGCTTTGGTTATTGAATCGGGCGCAAGACAGATCGCTGTTGCTGGAGAATTATTTGCGACAGAAGCCAAGAGAAAGAATCTTGCCGGTATTGTCATTGACGGCGGGTGTCGAGATGTCCAAAAGCTGAAAAAAATTGGGTTTCCTGTTTATTCAAGATTTGTGACTCCCCTTGCGGGAACAGTCCAAAATATTTCCAAGACACAGGTTCCGGTTGTGTGTGGAGGTGTGACCGTATCACCTGGAGATATTATTTTTGGAGATGATGACGGGATCGTTGTCATGACCGAAGAGGAATGTGCAGAGATTATTGATGTCGCCCGAGATATCCAGGAAAAAGAAGAAAGAGCGCTGAAGCTGCTGGCCGACAATCAGAGCCTGATAGATATGATGAATTTTTCAGAGCATTATGACAAAATCCAAAAAGGACAAGACAGCCGGCTTGTCTTCAAAATATGAGGATAGACCCCCGGTGTTCAAGATCACTCATATTTTAAGGTTTTTGCAGGATTGGATAGCGCTGATTTAAGTGCCTGGTGGCTGACGGTCATAATTGCGATAAGTTGAGCGAGTAGCCCGGAGGCTACGAAGACCCACCATTCGATTCCGATCCTATAGGCGAAATTGTCCAGCCAATGAGCCATCACATAGAATCCCAACGGCCAGGCAATGATATTTGCCAATAAGACCAGCTTTAAGAAATCTTGAGATAAATAGAATGTGATGTTGGGCACTGTGGCTCCAAGCACTTTACGGATACCGATTTCTTTGGCTCTCTGCTCTGTAGCGAAAGAGGCCAGGCCATAAAGTCCCAGGCAGGCGACAAAAATGGCCAAAAATCCGAATATGAAATAGATATCCTGCATCTTGTCCTCTTCCGGATATCGCTGCCGGTAATTGTCATCCACAAAATAGTGATTGAATTCGCGGTCCGGGAATTGCTCCTTCCAGACCGTTTTGATCTGTTCCAAGGTTGCAGAGACATTATAGGGAGTTATTCTTGCGGCAACGAAAGCGAATCCTTCCGGCTGCATTTGAAGCATCATCGGATTGATCCGGAGCTTCATGCTTTTGTGGTGGAAATCTTTGATCACGCCGATGACTGTCGGCCTGAATTCGGGATTTGATACGTCGATGAGCTGATTACCTACGACATCCGGTCCCAATCCGAGTTGGCGGGCGAAGGTTTCATTCATAATGACGGCATTCGCTGCATCTGTCGAGTAATCCCGGGAGAAATCTCTTCCCCAGAGGATTTCCATGCCGAAGGTTTTGATGAAGTCATAATCCACGCCAAAAACAGACGCTCGCACCGATGATGCCGGATCCTTCCCGGGCAAATAATAAGATTGGTCGCCGGCAAACTCGCCCGGGATGCTTACGGGAAGAGAAACGGAAGTCACGTTGGGTATCTTTGAAATATTATCTCTGAGAGCGTCATTTGTCCGTCCGCCTCCTCTGATCACCACAAGGAAATCCCGGTCAAATCCTAGATCTTTGTTCTTGATGTAATCGAGCTGCTGCAGAATGACGATAAAGCCAAAAATCATGAATATTGAAATGGAAAACTGAAAAACAACCAGAAGCTTCCGGAAAGTTCCGCTCTGTTTGGCAGCCCCCAATCTTCCTCTGAGAGTTTTCACGGGCTGAAAGGTCGAAAGCACAAAGGCCGGAAAACTGCCCGCAATAAAACCTGTGGCAATTATAATGATGAAAAGTGCGATAAGAGATGGCACACTTATCAAATATTGCAAACTGAATTCTTTTCCGGAGAGTTGATTGAAGGCTGGAAGAGAGACCGCAATGAGCAAGATCCCGACAAATGTTCCAATGAGAGCCAGGAGACTCGATTCACTGAGAAATTGTCTGATTAGGTGATGCCTGTGCGCACCGAACATTTTTCTAAGGCCGACTTCTTTGGCGCGCTTGACCGATCTGGCGGTGGAGAGATTGATAAAATTGAAACAGGCGATGAATAAGACCATAACAGCGACAACAGAAAAGATGTAGATATACTGGATATCTCCCTGTTGGGCGATCTCTGCTTCAAAGTTCGATTTGAGATGGATATCGGTCAACGCCTGAAGCGGATATCTTCGGGTGATCCCTTCTTTTCTGTATATCTCTCCCCATTTTTCCTCCATGATTGTTGCGATTCTTTCTTCAACATACTCGACATCTGCGCTCTTGGTGAGAAGGAAATAAGAGAAAGGATTAAAATAAACAGGATCGTTTAAGAAGTCTGGACCGGCGGGTTGATCATCGCCCCGCCTGAAAGTGTTGATCGAAAGAATGACATTGAATCGGAAATGGGAATTTCTGGGGACATTCTTGACCACTCCGGTGACATGAAAATCTTGATTTCCCTGTTGGAGGGGAACAGAAATAGATTTTCCGACAGCATCGACAGTGCCAAAGATCTGAATGGCTGTATCCTCTGTGAGCACAAATGTTTGGGGATCAAGGAGGGCTGACTGAGGGTCACCGGCGATAAATTCATAAGAAAAAAGAGTGAAGAAACTCGGATCTGCCCCATAAAAATCCGGAATTTCAAAGTTTTTATCGTCATGCTTAAAGCGGAGCACCCCGAATTGGAAGAGTCTGGCAGAGGCTTCGATCTCTGGGATGGCCTCCTCTAATCCCGGGGCGAGTGCCGAAGGCATACAAGCGAACACTCGTGTCTCGCCTCCGATCGTGCTATACGAGATCCCCCGGAAGATCCGGTCGGCATTTTTGTGATATTTGTCATAGCTCAATTCATCATTGATATAGAGGAAAATGAGGATACAACAGGCAACCCCGATGGCAAGTCCGAAGATGTTAATGAAGGAAAAGCCTTTATGTCTCCTCAAATTTCTCCATGCGATCAGAAGATAATTTTTAAACATTTGTACCTCCGGCAAGGGCTTCCTGCCATCCTATATCATAAAGGCTTTTTCAAAAAACTTGAAAGGCAAGGATCACAGATTCCTTCTCTCAGGTTAATTCAAGAGCAATAAATATGCCAATGTTTTTATGCGACTCCTAGAGTGTTAATAATATCACTTCGTAAGAAATGTTTACATTTGAAAAATATTTGTTGGATATGAAAGAAAAAATCATTAGGATGATTTTTCCTTCCACTTTAGATATCATGAGAAGCTCTAAGCCATGATAAAAGGCATAATCCGGCTTTACCGCAACGCCTATTCAGGTCTACCTCGCCAGTCTTGGACTCTATTCACTGTGCTGCTCGTCAATGCATCGGGAATGATGGTGCTTTTTTTCCTCAGCCTCTACCTCACCCGGGAACGAGGGTTCCCAGTCATTCAGGCGGGCAGAGCGCTCAGCATTTTTGGGCTGGGATCACTCGCCGGCACTTATCTGGGCGGATGGTTATCTGACCGGATTGGCTCGACCAACGTCCAGAAGCTCAGCCTCTTTTTCTGCGGCGTGTTCTATATTTCTCTCGGTCAGCTCCATTCTTTGAGGAGTATCTTCATAATGATATTTACCCTGTCTATAGCTTCGGGTCTGATGTATCCTGCGAATGCGACATCTATGGCCCGCCTCTGTCCCCCCAAAGTCACGACCAAAGGATTTGCCCTTAACCGATTGGCGAATAATATCGGAGCCACAATAGGGCCCGCTGTGGGAGGTCTGCTGGCACTGCGTAATTATGTCCTCCTCTTCTGGGTCGATGGCCTTACATGCCTGGCAGCATTTTTCGTGTTTATCCTGGTCTGGAAAAAGCCTGAAGAACACCTTCGTGTTGTATCTGGAGGGCAAACTCCCAGTGGCCGCTCTCCATGGCGGGATGTCCCCTTTCTCTTATTATTGCCTATCGTCGTCATCTGGGGGGTTATTTTTTTTCAGCTTATTGCTACTTTCCCACTGTACATGAGAGAAGTCTATGGCCTGGCCGAGAATCGCATCGGCCAACTCATAATAGTTAACACAGTTATGATCGTAACCTTGGAGATGCTTCTCATCCACTGGATTGGGAATCGGTCCTTGACGAGGTTCATCGCCATCTCCTTTTTTCTGACGGGGTTAGGCTTTTCCATGATGCCGCTGGGCCGAAGCTTTCCTTTCGCAGCACTGACAGTTGCGGTGTGGACCACGGGAGAGATGTTGAGCATGCCGCTTCTAGGTTCTCTGATAGCGATCCGAGCCGGGCCAGGAAGCCAAGGCCGCTACATGGGCCTCTTCGCCTTTTCTTTTTCTCTATCCATGATCGTAGGGCCAGCTATTGGAACTGCGGTCTATGGGAGCTATGGTCCTTCAACACTTTGGTTTGGCTGCGGCGTTTTAGGGCTTCTGATTTTTATGGCGTTTTCTTTTCTCAGTCGTGCATTGGAGGCAGATAAAACTGCGAAAATCTGAAATTTTTATATAAAAAACTTATTTAGAGTAACAAAAATGAGCTCCATCCGTAGTAAAATATATTAACTGATCGGATGGACAAGGATGTGTAACATTATATGAAAGGAATAGAATGATGACGAAAAAATCTTTTTTTCACTCCCCTTCTAGAACTGCACACTGGGGATGTTTTCGATTATTGGTGTTCGCTTTATGCTTTTTATCCTTTGGAAACCTTTATGCCCAGAACGCCTTGTGGATGCGGTATCCGGCAATTTCTCCAGACGGACAGCACATTGTGTTCAGCTATCAAGGGAATCTGTATATAGTGAAGAGTGAGGGAGGCCGGGCCTTACCACTAACTATGCATCCAGCTTACGACTTCCAACCTGTGTGGTCGAACGATGGCCAGCATATTGCCTTTGCTTCCGACAGATATGGCAATTTTGATGTTTTCATGATGCACAAAGACGGGGGAACGCCCCAACGGCTCACCTTCCACTCTTCTAACGATATCCCCTATTCTTTTTCGCCCGACAGTACTTCTGTTCTGTTCAGCTCAGCCCGCCTGGACAGCCCTCAAAATATGCAGTTTCCCTCCGGAAGCCTTCCCGAGCTCTACAGTGTGAGCGTGCAGGGCGGCCGTCCTATTCAGATAATGACCACGCCGGCATTACACGTGAATTTTAACATCGACGGCAGCCAAATGCTCTTTGAGGACACCAAAGGGTTTGAAGATCCCTTCCGCAAGCACCACACATCTTCCATTACTCGAGATATCTGGCTCTATGACAAAGAGGGAAACTCCTTCCGTCAACTCTCCAGCTTTGTAGGTGAAGACCGGAATCCTGTTTTTGCTCCGAATGGCGACGACTTCTATTATCTCTCCGAACAGAGCGGTACCATGAATGTCTTCAAATCTTCGGTGTCAAACCCGAATCAGGCATTCCAAATATCTAATTTTACTTTTCACCCGGTGAGATACCTGTCTTTATCCAGAGACGGCATTCTCTGCTACAGCTATGATGGGGAGATCTACACTCAGCGCGAAGGGAATGACGCTCAGAGAGTTTCTATCCAGATCCTCTCCGACAATTTAGCCAATCCGACAAGCGTAAAAATAGTCAGCGGACAGGTCACAGAGATGGCCTTAGCGCCGAGTGGAAAGGAATTAGCTTTTGTCTTCCGCGGTGAGGTTTTCGTGACATCTGTTGATGGTTCTTTGACCAAACGGATCACCAATACACCGGAACAGGAACGCTTTATTGATTACAGTCCGGATGGCAAGTCCATCGTATATGCCAGCGAACGCAACAATAGCTGGAACATCTACATGACTTCACTGAGCAAAAAAGATGAAAAGTACTTTATGAACTCGACAGTGATTGAAGAGAAAGCCGTCCTGGAGACTGAAGAGGAAACCTTCCAGCCGGCCTTCTCTCCTGATGGCAAAGAGCTCGCGTACATTGAGGAGCGGACACGGCTGATGGTGATCGATCTCCAATCTAAAGAAACACGGACTATCATGGACGGCAGCCAGAATTTCTCCTACCTTGACGGTGATCAACACTTCGAATGGAGCCCCGATGGCAAATGGTTCCTCCTTCACTTCCAACTCCCAGAATACTGGTTTAACGAAGTGGGGCTCATCAGTTCCGACGGAAAAGGAAAAGTGATAAATCTCACCAAAAGCGGATTCTACGATGTCTCTCCCCAGTGGGCACAAAAAGGAAAAATGATGATCTGGGCATCGAACAAGAGCGGGATGCACAGTGTTGCTAAATCAGGCCCGACCGAGCTGGATATTTATGGTCTTTTTTTCACCAAAAAAGCGTTTGATATCTATCGGATGAGCAAAGAGGAATACGAGCTTTATATAGAAGCTCAGGAAGAGGCCAAGAAAGAAGAGAAAGAGAAGGGTGAGAAAAAAGAGAAGGAAAAGACAGAGGTAGAAAAAATCGAGCCTGTGGAGATCGACTGGGATGGGCTGACAGAACGCAGAACTCGCTTAACCATCCATTCGTCCCGCTTGTCGGATGCTGCATTAACCCATGATGGCAAGTATCTTCTCTATTTTAGCCAGGCGGAGAAAGGATATGACCTGTGGCGCACAGAGCTTCGGACTAAGGAAACAAAAGTGCTTGCCAAATTCGGCGACCGTGGTGGGGCGTTAGAACTGGACAAAGAGGGCAAAAATGTCTTTGTACTCAGTGAGGGTGCGATCACTAAGGTCGAAGTGGAATCCGGCACAAAGAAGCCTGTCATTATTCAAGGTGAAATGATACTCAATGAAAACGCTGAGCGTGATTATCTCTTTGACCACGTCACCCGCCAGGTGAAAAAGAAATTTTACGACCCCAGCCTGCACGGTGCCAAATGGGAAATGCTGACCATCGAATACAGACGCTTTTTACCGCATATTAACAACAACTACGATTTTCAGGAGATGCTGAGCGAGCTGTTGGGGGAACTGAACGCCTCCCATACAGGCGCCCGGTATCGTCACAGCGATCCTCAAGGCGATCAAACGGCCTCATTGGGAGTGTTTTTTGATCAAACGTATGAAGGTGAAGGACTCAAGATCAAAGAAATCATGGAAGGAAGTCCGTTGATTCAATCTGGAAGCAAGATTACCGATGGAATCATCATCGAAAAGATTGACGGTGTGAGCCTAACGCCAGGGTTAAACTATTATCCGCTGCTCAACCGTAAAGCAGAAAAAATTGTCCTCCTGTCGCTGCATGATCCAAAAAGCTCTGAGCGCTGGGAGGAAAAAGTCAAGCCTATCAAGCTCAGCCAGGAAAACCAGTTGCTCTACGATCGATGGGTGAAGAGGAACCGGAAAATCACTCATGAACTCTCTAGCGGACGCTTGGGGTATATGCACATCCGGGGTATGAGTGACTCAAGCTACCGAGTGTTTATTGATGCGGTCATGGGTGAGGAGGTCAATAGAGAGGCTCTTGTCGTGGATTCCCGCTTTAACGGTGGCGGAGACCTTGTGGATGATCTCACAACATTCCTGAGTGGAGAACGTTATCAGGTGTTTAAAGCTCCAGACCGCAATATCGGCTTCGAATCTCAACGCCGTTGGACCAAACCATCCATCGTGCTGGTTTGTGAAAGCAACTACTCTGATGCGCACTGCTTCCCTGCAGCTTACCGGGACCTAGGCATAGGAAAAATTGTGGGTATGCCCGTACCGGGGACCTGTACATTTGTGTGGTGGGAAATGTTACAGAATGGAGTAGTTTTCGGCATTCCCAATCTCGGTGTGGCTGATAAAAGCGGGGACATCCTCGAAAACAAACAACTCGAACCTGACATCCTGGTGAGGAACGAATACGATAAAGTTTCATCCGGAATCGACCAACAACTGGAACGAGCTGTTAAAGAATTGCTCGAAGAGCTTAAAAAATAAGAGTGCTCAGTTAAATATAAAACACCTGAACTCTGAGGTTAGGGTGAAGAATTGTTTTTTGATTTAACGGTGCCTTTTCGATCGGAGCTCGATAAGTTCCCTGGCCTGATCTCTGCCGATTTTTTTTAATTTTCTCAGCAGATCAGGGCGGCTCTTCCAGGCCTCTTCTGGGCCGAGATTCGATTCGGCCACAACCCGGACTTTGCCAAAGTCTCCTCTGTCGTTCCACGTAAAATAATTGGCAAGTTGGGATGCTGTCTCGAAATATTCTTTCTTTTTGTCATCTTCATAAGTAACGATAAGGATACCCCGTCGTGGGCCTTTGAGTTTGTGTGGATCATATGTTGTGAAGCGGAGTCGGTCGAAAAACATTTTAAGCTGTCCTGAGACACCCTCCAAGATGTCAAGAAGTCCTCGCTCCAAGGTTTGATCGAGATTCAAGCCTGATATGGCCCTGATATGAGCCAAGATGTGCTTGACCATGATATTTCGTATGTGATAGTTTCATTTTAAAATGAGCCTTTTTAACTCATTCAAATATGGATAAGGAAGTGTAGCGATCTGATGCGAAAGTGGTTTTTTCTTTTTGTGATTTTGGGCCTAATCTATATCTTTTCAAAGGCTCTCCAAAAAAAGGAAGAGCGCTCTCCATTCCGCAAACGCTTGAACGAAACACTCTCCATTGTTGTATGGGTTATGCTTGTCGCTTATGTTGTGTCATTTCTCTACTGGCTTTACACCCAGATTTTTAGATAGCTCAAATTATTGGTGCGAAGGAGAATCCGATGAACAGATATTTATGTATTTCTTTGCTCATTCCGTTTTTTATCTTGAGTGGATGCAAAAAAGAGAATAATACGGTTGCTGAGAAACCCGGTGTCGAGAAGCCGGCCAAACAAGCAGTCACAGCAAATGAACCTGCGCGGGTGGAGGTCCAGCATATTCTGATCTCATTCCAAGGGGCCATTCCCGATGAGAAAGTGACACGGACGAAGGAAGAGGCAGAAATCCTAGCCAAAGAACTTTTCGAGCGTGCAAAAGCTGGTCAAGACTTCGATGCAATGGTCCACGAGTATACAGATGACCAGCACCCCGGCATTTATCGCATGTCGAACACTGGAGTCCCGCCCGATGTGTCTGGCCAAGAGTATCCCCGTCAGAGAATGGTCAAAGCCTTTGGAGATGTCAGCTTCTCTCTCGAGGTTGGGGAGATCGGCATGGCGAGCTACGATCCTGCAGCCTCCAAATACGGCTGGCACATCATAAAAAGGTTGAGATGATATAAATCTTGAAAAGTCAGGATCTTAAAAAGTCAATGGATGCCGTTTAAAATTTGACGGCGAGGATATAGTGGACAAGTTGGTCATAAGTTCCGGCAAACTTTTCCACCCTGTCCTTTATGAGTCTATGGCCATATAATTTGAGTTCCAGGGCCGAGGTATAGAGGTAATTCATAATGGCGCGGGCATAGACACTTTCCAAAGGCTTGATCGAGCGGTACAACACGAGTGCTTCCTCTTTAAACACCGGAACATGGATTTCTGAAGGGGAAACGAATTGTTTGAGTTTGATTGCTGGATAAATGAGGTTCCTAGCGATAAACGTCTGCAGGACTATTTCTTCAGTTGCTTCGACTTCGCCTTCTCCGTAGAGGCCCACTTTTCTGGAAGGGATGGGCAGAAAAGTGGCGATCTCATCGAAAATCTCTTCTTTTTTCCATTCCCCATAAATCCATCCGACATAGGGGATGAGTATTCCGCTTTGCAGGAACTTTGAAAACTTTTCTTGCAGTTTGGACCCCAAAAAGAAGTCTTGATAGTTATCCCGCTGCTTTTTTCTGTCGTCCTCAAGAAAGTGGCACAGTCCGTACATGAACAGGCTCATGATGGTGGGCAATTTGGTCATATCCAGGAAAGTGATCGGTTCCACACGGACACCGTCCTCCACCTTTCCCTCAAAGACTCTGTAGATGTGGTTTTTTTCGCGCAACACCTCTCGGCAATAGTTTTGGATACGGATCTGCTCTTCTGCGGGCAAATCACGGATGATAAAGATAAGATCGATATCATCATCCTCCAATGGGATCCCTCGCAACCAGCTTCCGCGCAGATTGATGGATATGAGATTTTCACCATAGTCTTTTTGAAACTTTTCACCGGCTTCCATGAGTGTATCTTCAAGGTGCAGAAAAAGGCCATTCTTTCTGTAAGGATTTTCCGGATCGAAAAAAGGGAACCTGAAATGCCTGCTTGATTTCAGATAAAATCGGAGTTTTTCTTCAGTGACGGTTTGATCTAAGCTGAGTTCGGACATCGTTGCGCTCCAGTTCCATAAGATTCTAGTTTTATTCCTCCTTGATTTCAACATTGAAAAAAATATCGCTTGCGTGTACAGTAATTGAGTTTGAAAGAACACAAACACAGATGATTGTCTTCACAGATGATAGAGCATACGCAGAGTCTCTCTTCCCGGGTAAGAAGCCCTGGTCACTTTCTGCGCCTTCATCTGCAGACCCAAATCTGAGCCAGCTGATCAGCCGACTGTATCGCTGCAAAATAGTCTACAC
Source organism: uncultured Eubacteriales bacterium (assembly GCA_964406575.1). Lineage (GTDB taxonomy): Bacteria > Acidobacteriota > Aminicenantia > Aminicenantales > Aminicenantaceae > WTAW01. The sequence goes on from CAYOSH010000008.1 coordinate 63,626, forward strand.
GAGAGCGAGTCGTGTGCACCCTAGGTGGACTTATGCCCTTGCCGTCAGCCATGCACCGTCATCTCATTTTGATCATCTGATTGCTTTGAGCCGAAACAATGTCAAATTGCCCGACGGGACTCTGTGTCTTGCTGCATTAGGGCGGAAATTCCATGGGCAGAGAAAGCGCTCGTGGTCTGCAATGGAAGGCAATATCCATTTATCGGTCTACCTCTCTCCTTATAAGGTCATCAAAAACTTCTATACAGGATTTCCTGTCCTGGTCGCGGTTTCCCTGATCGAGACGCTGGATGCATTCAAAAGTCTGAAAGGCCGGGCCATGATTAAATGGGTGAACGATATCCTTATCAATGGGGCGAAAGTCGCGGGCTTCTTGGTCCACACACTCAGTGTAGACGACTCAGTCCATACAGCCATTTTGGGTATCGGCCTGAACGTGGAAAAAAGGCCACGAGTCAAATCCGATCCGTTCGTTCCTAAAGTTGACGCACTAAGGAGTTATGTTCGAGATCCTCTTGCTTTAAATCAGGAAAAAGTCCTGCACCAGCTTCTCAAATCCCTGGACAAAAATTACGATCTTTTGCTCAAAGGCCAGTATTGCACACTTCTTAAGTCTTACAAAGAGCGTTCGCTCGTGTTAGGTCGCCGTGTCAGAATAGTGTCGGATACGGATGCCCAAAACCTCAGAGAAATCGCATACGGAAGAGTTATAGAGATCGGAGAGAGCCTAGAGTTATTCATTGAAGGCCACAAAGAACCTGTGACATCGGGGAGGTTGATTCTCACTCATTTTCCCCCAAAGTTATGCGCCACAAACGCACCTGGCTCGTAATATCACCAGGATAGTCCAGAAAAATTATCGGAATAGTTGACACAACGCTTTGATGGTTTTATACTAGCTCCAACATTTTGGGAAAAATTTAGCTATAATTAATTAAAAATACAGAATGGCCGAATTGCCCCGCTTTCGATCAAAAAAGTATCCCTACCTATCCCCCAAAGGAGCTTAAGCATGGAAACACCTGAATTATTATTGATTTGTGCAATTGCATTCCTTGTCGTTTTTCTAATCCTCGCACTCCTTGCATTTGTTATGCGTCTCATAATGCTTGTGTTCCCGGAAAAAGTGGCGGGAGCCGACTCAGCTATAATTGCTGCTGTGGTGGCAGCGGTTCACACGGTTTTCCCAGGAACGAAAATCACAAAGCTTGAGGAGAGATGATGCTCTTTACAGAAAAAGCCAAAACAATACGCGTTATGTTCATGCCTTTCCGCGATGGGCTTCAGAGCTCATTTGGTGGAAAAGTGCGTCTGAAGGACATCCTTCCTGCCATGAAAGCATCCGCCGAAGCAGGTATCCATCACTTTGAGTTTGGCGGGGGGGCCTGTTATCAAGCTCCGTATTTTTACCTTGGGGAGGATCCTTTTGATGATATGAAAACAATGCGTGAGACTGTGGGGCCCGATGTGGACCTCCAGATTCTAACCCGTTCTGTTTCGGGAGTCACCCTGACCACACAGTCTCCCGAAGGTTTAGAGCTCGAGGCTAAACTGATGAAAGAGAACGGAACGACTTGGGACCGCAATTTTGACTATATGAACGATGTCCGAAATCTCATAAACACAGGACGGCCGATCGTCAGGTCCGGGATGCATCACCAGGTCTGCATCGCTCTTATGGGACTTCCCTTTTATTCGGATAAGGTGCATACGGCGGATTTTTATATCCATATCGGCAAACAACTCCTCGATAGCGATCTCCACATCGATAGCATCTGTTTGAAAGATGCCAGTGGCACCACCGATCCGAAAACCATCTATGATACTGCTGTTGGATTAAGGAAAATGATGCCAACGGAGATGCTGCTTTGGATTCACACCCATGACACAGCCAGTACGGCTGTGGCATGCTATATGGCCGCTATTGAAGGGGGTGCGGATGGCGTAGACCTTTCTGTCCGGCCTATGGCCAGCGGGACTGTCCAGCCCGATGTTCGCTCGATGGCTCATGCTCTCAAAGGCACCGGTTATAAGCTGGACATCGATCCAGGCAAAATGATGGAGATCGAGAACCTGCTCAATGAACTCATGAAAGAATATGACTTCAACCCGACAACGACCACACCCGACGCTCGTGTCTTGGATTTCCCGATGCCCGGTGGAGCCATAGGCCCCAACATCCACATGATGGTCAAAGCTGGAATCCTCGATAAATATGGCGACGTTCTGGCCGAGTTTCCAGTAGTCGTGGAAGCAGGGGGCGCCTGGACCAGCGTAACGCCTGGAAGCCAGCAGTATTGGCTGCAAGCCTTTAACAATGTGATGTATGGACGATGGGAAAAGATCGACCCGGGTTATGGAAGAGCGGTTCTCGGCTATTTTGGAAAGCCTCCCCTGCCTCCTGACCCGGAAGTGATCGAGTTTGCATCCGAACAGCTCGAGCTCCCCGTTTTTGATGGTGATCCACTTGAGGCTGCGCCGAAAAATATCGAGCCTGCGAAAAAGGCTTTGGAGGAACGAAACCTCCCTGTCACAGAAAAGAACATTTTCCTGGTTATGGCAGCTATGGTCCCAGGAAAGAACATGGAACTCAACGAAGGCATCAGGCTTTTGACAGGAAAGCCAAGAATAGACATCCCCTTAAACGAGGAGGAAAAACCGAAAGAAGCCGAATCCCAAGCTCCTTCAGCCCCAGCAGCACCAGTCCTCACTGGACCCGTCACAACACGACTTACAGTAACGGAGAAAGCTGTATCCAGGGAATTCACCGTGACCATCGAACCTCTCACACCTGGAACCATGCCATCTGCCTCATTAACCCCGCCTCCATCTGCAAAGCCCACTCAGGTTCCGTCTCCAAAAGGGATACCGGTTTTTTCTACGTTTGCAGGTGCTGTCGAAGTCAGTGAGATCCTGGTAAAGGTGGGCGATAAGGTTACTGAAGGCCAGGTTGTGGCCAAAGTCGAGGCCATGAAAGCTCAGCATGATATTGTGGCACCTGCCAGCGGCACTGTCTCCGCAATCCATGTCGCACTGGGGGATGAAGTCGATTCATCGAAGCCCATTCTCGCAATCTCTTAAAGGATCACACATGGATACTGTGCTCAAGATCTTACAGCAAACTGGATTCGCCAATCTCAGTTGGGGAAACTGGGTCATGTTTGCGGTTGGCGGTATCCTGATTTATCTGGCTATCGTCAAGAAATATGAGCCGCTGCTTCTGATCCCGATCGGTTTCGGAACCATTCTGGCAAATCTTCCCTTGGCGGATATGGGCGCCAATGGCGAAGGAATCATTGCATTGATCTATAATCAAGGTATACGAACAGAGCTGCTTCCTCCCCTCATATTTCTTGGTGTAGGAGTCCTGACGGATTTCCGCCCTCTCCTTGGAAGGCCGTTGACGTTCCTGCTGGGGGCTGCCGCCCAATTGGGGATATTTGTTGCTGCTTTAGGAGGGGCCTATGTATTGGGTTTTAATTACAAAGAAGCTGCGTCCATAGGGATCATCGGAGGAGCGGATGGTCCGACCTCTATTTTTTTAGCCAGCCAGCTGGCGCCTCATCTTTTGGGCCCAATAGCAGTCGCAGCCTACAGCTACATGTCTCTCGTGCCCATCATCCAGCCCCCGATCATTCGAATGCTCACGACCAAGGAAGAACGTACGGTCAATATGCCCCAGGCCATTCCTGTCTCCCGGACGGCTGCCATACTTTTCCCGATCGTGACCGGTATCGTCGCTTCTCTTGCGATCCCTTCCAGCGCTCCGCTCATCGGCATGTTGATGTTCGGCAACTTGCTCAGGGAGTGCGGAGTTACAGAACGACTCCGAAAAACAGCGGGGGGCTCGCTCATCGATATTGTTACCATTTTTCTGGGACTTGCCGTGGGCGCAACAATGGACGCTGAACATTTCTTGAGTGTCAGAACCCTCTACATTCTTCTTTTAGGGGCGATTGCCTTCTCCTTCAGTACAGCTGGGGGCGTTGTTTTTGCCAAAATCTTAAACCTATTCTTATCCAAAGAGAAAAAGATCAATCCCTGTATAGGTGCCGCTGGAGTCTCAGCTGTGCCCATGGCCGCAAGGGTTGTTCAGAATTTTGTCGCGGAACAGACAAAGGGAAAGGTCAATCCGCTCATGCCTGCTATGGGGCCGAATGTGGCGGGAGTAATCGGCTCAGCCATCGCCGCGGGAATCTTTCTGATGTTTCTGGGGTGAATATAACGAAGGATTTGAACCGGCGACAGTTTATTTAGGAGATTCAACGCTTGAGCACGCATATTTTCCCAGTCTCCCTTTATTGCCGTCCCTTATCGCTCTTCTTATAATCCTTATCTTGTTCCTTTTTTTGTGAAAACCGAACAATCCCACTATGATCAGCAGAATAAGCTTATTCAGCCAATAAATAACAGGATGTGTCATCAGATGTTTTTTTTCAAAATAAATCCGATTCCTCACAATGTAATACAATCGAAAATCTTCGAAATTTTCCAATAAATAAACCTTAAAGAGGCTTTCCCTGTTTTTCCTATGCCAGGATTTTTCCAGATCCTCAATCACACTGTTTAACAGAAGAAAGATCTTTCCTCCCTTTTTGGTAATCCTGTAAGAAAAATCCCAATCGTCCCCATACAAAAAGAGATCTCGATTCGGATAACCGATTTCGTTCAGTAATTTCTTGTGGAAGAACATGCCCCCAAAGGGCACAGCGGACACCAAGCCGTAATTTTGACCCGCCAAGTCGTCATTTTTGGCTTTTTGACTAGAGGTGTCTTTGATTCTCCTCATAAGCTCACCAGGGAGCGAACACACATGGAAACCGAGGAAGCTGTTATTTCTGCCTATGACCAAGTTGGGCTTATTCTTGAATACGACCTCTTTATATATTTCTCTGTCCTCTCTGTAGCACATGAGTGCGACCCGTTGCTCCTTGTCATTTTCTATGAGGCCGGCCCAAAAATCTGTGAGGGCCTTCAAGGCCCCGGCTTCAGGTCTGTTGTCATCATCGAGCAGCCATATGAATTCACACGAGTTGTTTTGATAAGCTTCCTGTAAGCCTCTTCTGTATCCACCTGCCGAGCCAGAGTTCTCATCCAAATGAACGACTTCAAGCTTTCCCTGTAGATTGTCTCTCAGACTCTTCAGCTGTTGCTGGCATTTTGGTACGGAAGAATTGTCGACGACAATAATGTGTGTGACGGGTTGTTTCAACAGAGAATCAATGCTTTGTTTGAGAAGATGAAACCTGTCTCCATAAGTGACAGAAACAGCACAGACTTTCATCACGCCCTCAATGCTCATAGGGATTCTTCAGATTGATTAAAGCCATCTTTTGACCTTTCGTTTGAAATGTTTTCAATGAGCTCAAAATATTTTTTAAGATAAGCCTGTGCGGACCAGTTCCGAAGATATGCTCTGTGCCCGCACTCGCCCAAATCATGCCGAAGTGCAGGCTTTTCGATCAGAGCATTCATTGCGCGCATGAGATCGAACTCATCCTCAAAAAGGATTCCTGCGCCGCTTTTTTCAATCGTCTCCGGCATGCCTCCTCGTTTTTTTGCGATCACCGGGGTGTGATGCGTGAAAGCCTCTGGAATGACCAAGGATGAAATCTCAAAACAGATGGAAGGTATAATAACAGCAATTGCCTTTTGGTAGAGCTTCCCCAAGGCTTGGCCATGCTGATATCCCAGGAATCTGATATTTGAACTGCCTTTTGCTAGCTTTTTCAAGTCAGATTCATAGTTGCCCTTTCCTACGATCCGCAATTCTGCTTTGGGATACCGCTGGAATAGCGGGATAATGGTCTGCAACCCCTTAATTTTTTCTAAACGTCCCACATAAAGAAAATAGGGTCTTCGTTCTTCACTGGGGGTGTTTTGGAGAATATTTGAAAATGTGCCGTCTGGCAGGGGGACAAAATTGGGGATATGGGCCATAGGGGCATTGAAACCCATCTCGCGGTGTTTTTTCACACAAAAATGGCTGGGAGCTATAAACATGTCGATGTGTTTCTCGATCTGTTTCAATAAACCAGAATAGCGCCACAGCTGTGGAATTCGCCTGTAACTCAGGCTGCAGGGAAGACAATAACGACGCGTGCATTCCGACTTGTTAAACCTGAACAAGAGATGCATCGGGCATACCAGCCAATATTCATGTGTGGTGTAAAGCTTAATACCCTGTCCGAGCTTGACTACCGCAGGGCCACCCACGAGAGAGATATTGTGATAATGGATCACGTCAAAACCATTGTTCAGAATGGCCTTGATTCGTGCGGCTTTAAAAAAAGGATGGCCTGTTTGCTGAGTTGCGAGCGGGGAGAGGAAGCCATAAGGGCTTTTCAAGCTATGCACAGTGACGTTCGGGTGATTCGGATAGGGGTTTTCGCACACTTTTCCCCCTAGCGCATGGTATGAGTCCAAACAATGGATGACATCCACACTATTGCCGAGTCGGGCCAGAGCATTGGATAAATGGTACACAAAAATCCCATCTCCGCCATAGCTGTAGGGAGGATAAAAGGTCGAGATCATACAAAATCGGAGGGAGCGCTTCATAACAGGCGACCTCTTCGAAGAACAGACCGGATCTGACGCGGAACCGTGCACATTTGAACGTATAGCGGGAGCAGCGGAGTCAACATGATCCGAGACAGCCTTTCCGTTCGAAAGTAGTACATATCGACCCGTTGCAGAGCAAATGGATCGCCTGATCTCTTCGTAATGCCGAGTCGAGCTGAACATGCACAACTGTAGAATTTTTGAACAACCTCACGGATCTCTCGATTGTGGTATCCAAAAGGATAGGCGAACGCGCTTACTGTGCACCCCAAAGTGTCCTCTATGATGGTCTTGGAATCAAGAATCTCTATCTGGATCTGTTCTAGAGGCAAACGCCTCAGATCCGGATGAGTCAGAGTATGAGAACCAATGTTTATCCCGGCTCTCTCCATATCGCGGATCTCTTTCCAACTCAACATCTTTTTGCCTCCCAGTGCGGGCAGGCGTTCAGCGAGATTCCGGCTTTTCCGGCGTCCCACTGTGAGGAACACCGTGGCCGTCATACCATGCTTTTGGAGAACAGGAAAAGCGTTTCTGTAGAGACTCTCGTAACCATCATCAAAGGTTATCGCCAGCGATCGCTCTGGAAACGGCTTTTTGCCTGTCAAACTTTCGACCACCCGGGAGATGGAGATTGTTTGGTACCCTTCTTCGAAAAGCCTTCTTATGGTCTGCGCAAAGATCTTGGGAGAGAATGAAATTGCTGATGGCAACTCATCGATATCGTGGAACGTAAGAATCAGGAGTGTATCGGCCATTATTTATCGAAACAAGGGAGCCATCCATTTAAATATGCGATGAATCCGATAGTTTTGTCCGACATAACAACACCAATCACAGGAACAGGTATCCATCAGGGTCGCTAATCCCTCCATCGTTTCGGCCCGAAAGCGGAAATCTCGATAGGGCGGGTCGTTCCAAATCTCTTTGAGGCTATTTTTATTCATATCCCCCAATAACAGGTTGCAGTAGCAACATGGCATCACAGCGCCATCGACACGGATCCTTGTCTGGATCCTGCCGATGTAGCAGGGTGTTTTAAGGCTAACATTCTGATTGAACTGGTGCCGCAGAAATACGCGATCCACATTGTGTTTTATGCCTAAATCCGCCATTCGCCTCACGGCCGCAGGGAATTGTGCGAGAACAGAATCGACCTGATCATCCGTCAGCGCAGCGCCCTTGGCCGCTTCACCTTGAGGGTCAAACGGTGTGAATAAAATTCCATCGCAACCCATTTTATGGACAAGATCGATCTTGTCATCGATGTGCTGATAAGTGTAGATGTTGCACACATGATTCACATAGATTTCAGGAGAGCTTGTCCTCAATTCTCTCTTTAGTGCGGAAAATTGACTGATATTTTCCACGATCTTCTCGAAGTTATCCGGGTTCGTGCCTGGATGGCACTGGGCATATGACTCAGGAGAGGTTGCCCAGAGGGAAATGATCAACCGGTCGAGCCCTGAATGAAGAAGGGCCAAAGATCTCCTTCTATCGAGCAGCAAGCCGTTGGTGAACAACCGCACACCCAGACCTGACTTTTTGAAGATCGCTATGATCTCGGCAAAATGGGGATGGAGCAATGGTTCGCCTGTACCGGCAAAGATGACTCTCTCTGTCCCAATGCTAGGAAGTTCCTTGGCAAGTTGATGGACCAGGTCCATGGAAATATCTTGAACTGTTTCATTGACAGCTATGGGCTTTATATTTGCATCATGATAACGGCATCCGAGACATCGCAGATTACACCGCCTGGTCAAGTCGATATCCACAAAAATAGGGCCGTTATAGATACGTGTTCCATGGATCAGTCCCCTTAGAAGCCGGAGCAGATTTAAAGTTCTTTTGATTATCAAGTTCACTTGTCCAGTTTACACAGCATCAGAACAGATTTCTGTGATCTGCCAGTTTTCGATTTTTCGGATATCGAGGCCCTCGATCATCCAATCGTTCTCATCAAAATTTTTTCTGACAGGACGGATCAGCATGGGGAGTTCGCCTGTCTTTTTCCGCTCCAGACTCCTCACCAGGCTTGAGATCTTGAATCCCAGCGCCCCGAGTTTTTTTCTGAATCTATCATCGAGACAAAAATCATAGATGGAAAGGATGTCGAAGTGCTTGTGTTGGATCATGTATCTTATTATGTATTCTACAGATTCTCCGTTAGCATCCGCATAATCGAGAATATAGCCCCGTCGAAAATTGGGAGACAGCCCCATCGCCAGATATCCGGTTATTTCAGTTTTTTTTCGGTAATAGTAAAAAAGATACTTTTTTATGGGGTTTTTGAACCGCCATTGAAAATAGGCACTGTTCTTGGCTAACCTGATGCGATTGTTCTGTGATGCCTGTCTGGCGCATAGGACCTCCATCTCTTCCGGCTTGGGGCGATCAGAAATGATCAGGGGATCAAAGCTACCCAAAACGACTCTTCCCTTTTCCATGGAAGGACGTTTTTTGTAAGTTAGAAAATAGCTGAACATCCCGAGAGCGCTCGCGTGAGAAATATAGGCCTTTTTTGCTAGAGGTTGAAAACCCAATTTCAAATATCCCGGCAGAGAGGGAGCTGTTGCCGTCATATTCAGGAATACTCTGTAGGTCCCGGAGAATGTGTCCATAGCCAGATTGCCCATGAGAACAGAAAGGCCCTTATGCCGATGGTCGGAGTGAACACAGGTATCTCCCGCAACGAGAACAACCAAATTGTTTGTTTTATCGGGAATCTCAAACCGTGTGGCAAAATACCCTCGAAATCCAACCACGCGGCCTTTCCACAGTGCAACGATACCCAGCGGACGTTCTACATTGGGATTGTCAGTGTATTTCCATCGGAAGTATTCCAGGCGTGCTTGGGGAGTTTCTTCCCAAAGAAAGGACATGACATCAAGAACTTGAGGCAAGAGATCAGGAGTGTACAAACAGCATCCATAAGTGTCTTCGCTCATGTGTGTTTCTTAAGACTCATGCGAGAATAGACAATTGACCGATCTTGGTGATCGCCTGCTGATAGCAGAAATGAACATATCACACACGTTTGGAGGCGTCAATGACGGTCAGCGGTCATAATTTGCCGCAGCTGTTCATTGTCGGCATAAACCTGCCAGGTGAGAACCTTATCCTCATGAATAACGGCCCGCCAGGCCGCGGGCACCATCCATGAATTTTTCGGTTCGATCTGTCCGCCAGGCGCATATGTGCCTCCTGATTTCCCGAAAAAACCAACGACATTGTCCCTGTGAAACATCATTTCGATCTTAATCCAATAATTCGGGATTATTACAAAATAATCCTGCCAGCCCTTTTTCATGGTTTCACGTCCCGAATAGACAGCGCCTCCTCCATCAATAAAAGTGTGATTCTCAGTCATCAAAGCACAGAGGCCCTCCACATCCTGTGCGTTGATTCTGTCCACAAAAGCCTGAACAACTTCCAAAGGATTCATTCCTGTCTCTCCTTCAAAATCTGAATGGCTCAACTTTTTTGGCTTAAGTCTAGCAAACAACCCACAAAAAAGACAATTAAAGACAAAGGAAGAGGAATGAAAAGTTAAGAAACCTGAGAGGGATAAACTCTGAATGCATACAGATAGATAAAAAAGGGATTTATTTAAAGGCCTTTGCTCATTGCATCCAGAAAATCAGCATTCGTTTTGGTCTTGGACATCTTATCCATGAGGAGTTCCATAGCTTCGACTTCATTGAGTTGACTGAGGACCTTCCGGAGGACCCAAATTCTGTTGAGATCTTTTTCCTCGATCAAGAGCTCCTCTTTTCGCGTTGCTGAACGATTGATGTCGATTGCCGGGAATAACCTTTTGTCAACAAGCCTCCTGTCGAGGTTGATTTCCATATTGCCTGTTCCCTTGAATTCCTCGAAAATGACTTCATCCATCCGGCTGCCAGTGTCGATCAAAGCGGTTGCAACGATCGTTAGACTGCCGCCTTCTTCGATCTTCCGGGCAGATCCAAAAAATTTCTTGGGCTTATTCAGAGCATTTGCATCGATTCCACCAGAGAGTACCTTTCCTGAGGGAGGGATGATCGCATTGTGCGCCCTTGCCAAGCGGGTGATGCTGTCTAAAAGTATTGTGACATCCCTTTTGAGCTCAACGAGCCGTTTGGCTTTTTCGAGAACGATGTTGGCCACCTGCGCATTACGGATGGGCGGCTCATCAAATGTGGAGGCAACGACTTCGCCCTTTATGCTTCTTTTAAAGTCCGTCACTTCCTCAGGTCGCTCAGCCACCAGTAGAACGATCAGGAAGACTTCAGGGTGATTCTTTTCTATCGATTTCGCTATGGTCTTTAACAATGTTGTCTTTCCTGCTCGCGGAGGGGAAACGATCAGTCCCCGTTGTCCTTTCCCGATGGGTGTGAGCATGTCCATAACCCTGGCACACAGGTTTTTCTGCTGCCCATCCTCTAGCATAATCTTCTCAAAAGGATAGAGAGGAGTGAGGCTGTCGAACTGAATATTTCTTCTGTTTCCCTGGATCACATCAGGATGTATGAAATTTATGGCTTCGATTTTGATCAGAGCAAAGTATTTTTCCCCGTTTTTGGGAGGACGAACAACGCCTGAGATGGTGTCTCCTGTTCTCAACTTAAATTTTCGAATCTGCGAGGGGGAAACGTAAATATCGTCTTGGCTCGGCAGATAGCTGAATTCTGGAGCCCTTAGAAATCCAAAACCATCATCCAGAGTTTCCAGTACGCCTTCCGAAAAAAGAAGACCATTTTTTTTCGCCAGGGCTTCCAGAATCTTGAAGATGATGTCATGCCTTCTTGCATCTTTGACTTCTTCCCCATCCACACCGAGTTCCTCTGCGATGGAGGCCAGTTTTTCAACATCTTTTTCCTCTAGGTCTATCAAATTGTACTCTTTCATTTTACACCTCGTATTCGGTTAAATTTGCGCAATTAAACTCTTGAATTAAATCTAATTAAAGCTAATGAGTAACAGGCGGTCCCGGCTGCCCTTCCCCGTCTTCACTTTTGGGCAATTCCGAAGCAAGGGGGAGCTTTTCTTTTTGGATCTTATCCAGATATTTTTCTGTCAAGGCAATCTCCAGAACTTGATCCATGTTCTCGACAAAGTGGATCTTCATTTCATCTCTGACCTTTTTCGGAAGGTCCTTGAGATCCGGTTTATTATCTATGGGCAAAACAGCTTCTCTAATGCCCTGACGGTGGGCTGCCAACAATTTCTCCTTTATACCTCCTACAGGGAGGACCTTACCCTTTAGGGTGATCTCTCCGCTCAAGGCAACTTTTTTCGTCACAGGGATCTCCGTGAGCAGAGAAATGATAGATGTGGCCAGCGTGATTCCAGCAGAAGGGCCCTCTTTGGGAGTGGCTCCTTCGGGCACATGGACGTGGATATCAAAACTCTTGTGCAATTCTTGAGCGATATCCAGCTCGTACATCTTTCCTCTTACATAGCTGAAAGCCGTTTGTGCCGATTCCTGCATGATCTCTCCCAGTTGACCCGTCAACGTGAACGTTCCCTTGCCGTGCACCTTTGTCACCTCAAATGTTAGGAGCTCTCCCCCAAATTCTGTCCAAGCCATCCCGATAGCGACTCCCACTTCGTCCATTGTGTCGATTTCCGACCGTCTGAATCTAGGGATACCCAGAAACTTTTCCAGACTGCTGGGAGTGACAGATTCTCTGTACTCCCTCCCTTTTGTGACCACTTTTTTTACGATCTTTCGGCAGATTGCTGTGATCTCTCTTTCTAAGTTCCGAACGCCTGCTTCCTTCGTGTATTCTCTGATGATCTTTTGGAATGTTTTATCCGTGATCTGAAAGTTTTTATTTTTCGCCAATCCGTGGGCTGCCATTTGTTTGGGCAACAGGAATCTTTTGCCGATCTGGAGCTTCTCTTCTTCTGTATAACCAGGTATTCGGATTACTTCCATCCGGTCGATGAGCGGTTTGGGGATGGGCTCCAGCATGTTAGCTGTCACGATGAACATCACTTGAGAAAGATCAAAATCCGTATCGATATAATGATCCAAAAAAGTGCTGTTTTGTTCGGGGTCCAGCACCTCCATTAAAGCAGAGGCAGGGTCTCCTCTAAAATCCATACTCATCTTATCCACTTCATCAAGCAGAAAAACCGGATTCTTTGTCCCGGCTCTCTTTATCATCTGGATGATACGCCCTGGATAAGCCCCGATGTATGTGCGTCTGTGCCCGCGAACTTCTGCTTCATCTCTGACCCCGCCTAAGGAGAGACGGACAAATTTTCTACCTGTGGCCCGGGCGATCGATCGTCCGAGGGAACTCTTTCCCACTCCTGGAGGGCCAATAAAACCGAGAATGATGCCTTTGGGATTTTTTACGAGTTGCCGGATGGAGAGGTACTCCAAGATCCTCTCTTTGACCTTTTCCAATCCATAATGGTCTTCATCCAGAATTTTTTCAGCTTCTTTGAGGCTTCGCTTTTCCCGGGATTTTTTATTCCAGGGGAGTGAGATCAGCCAGTCCAGATAATTTCTGCAAACTGTTGCTTCCGCAGACATAGGAGGCATGGCTTCCAATCGATCGATTTCCTTGTTCGATTTTTCCTCCGCATCTTTGGGCATGTTGGCATCCACAACTTTTTTTCGCAATTCTTCGATCTCATTGGGTTGATCTTCTTTCTTTATGTTCAATCCAGGGGGAAAGATCTTCTGTGAGGGGTCTCGGAATGGGATCTTCCTGCGACCCTGTTTTTTATCGTCCTTTCTGAGTCGCGAATGTATCTTTATGATCTCATTCTCCAGCAAAAAATTCAGGCGGCGGACTCTCTCTGAAACGTTGATTATTTCTAAGAGATTCTGTTTTTCTTCGAGTGGCAAATACAGATGAGAAGAAATAATATCAGTGATCCTTTGAGGATTATTATCTCTGAGAGCAGGAATGATCGCTTCAAGATTCGTGTGTTGACTGAGCTTCAGATACTCTTCGAACAGTGTCAACACATTCTTCAATATTTCATTAATATCTGTGCGGCTGCCTTCGATCTCACTGACTTCTTTGACCAATACTTGATAGTATGGGTAAGTGCTCAGATATTCGAGCACTCGTGCTCTTTTTTTTCCCTCGACGATAACTTTGATGTTGCTGTCATCCATTTTAACAGTCCGGACGATCTTAGCGATTATGCCCATGGAATATATATCTGCAGGCAAAGGATTATCCACTGATGCATCCATTTGTGCAGAGAGAAAAATCCTCTTGTCTTTTTCAGCCGCATGTTTTAATGCTTGGACTGAGGATGAGCGTCCTATGATGAATGGAACTAATGTGGACGGAAAAACCACAAGGTCTCGCAGCGGGATCAAAGGAACATTCTTGATGATTTCTGTGCTTTCATTAACAGGCATGTTTTTACTCCAATGAATGTCTTAAGTTTTTGGTGATCTCTTCCCTTTTTGCGCTCATTCTATGGCTTATTTTTGAGGAAAGCGTCTCTCATCCGACAACTGTTATCTCTGGTTATTGTCTGTGCCATATTCTCTCAATGACGGGAATGGTTATGATGAATCTATTGTTTGATTTTTCTTTATTAGCCCTCGATGAATATGTCATCGAGCAGTTCAGTTTTAAGATGTTTTGCTCGTTCAATTTTTTTGTCTTGTTCAACAATAAAGGGGATTAAACTCATGGGAAGAATTACTTTTTTATTATAGCGTTTTTGAGCAAAAAGTCAACCGTCTTTTTGAGGCGAACTCTTTCCTCGATCTCGTTCCGGTACCCTTCCTTATCAATTTGTGCCCTGACTTGTGCAAGAGGCATGTTGTTCGCCTTGCCAATAGCTTTCAGCTCTTCTTCAATATCTTCGGCTGTGATTGTGATCTTTTCTTTCTCGGAGATCTTGGTCAAGATGAGATGGTTTTTTAATTTCTGTTGAGCCTTTTTTTTGGCTTCCTCTTTGATTTTTTCGATATCCTCCTTTTTTATGGATTGGGATGGCTGGGATGATAGGATGCGCTGCATGATGGCCAAATATTCTTGCTCCACGACACTTCCGGGGAGATCAAAGGACACTCTGTCTGCAATCGTCTGGATAATATCATCAGCCATCTTTCTCTTTATTTCGTCTTTTTTAGCGGCAAGAATTTGTAATTTAATTTCTGCTTTGAGGTCTTTCAGACTGTTGAATTCGCCCAAACCCTTGGCTAAATCGTCATTCAGATCCGGGACGGTTTTTTCTTTGATGGAGGTGACTTTCAACCTGTAGGCGATCTGTTTTCCGGCAAGTTTCTTGTTGGAGTGATCCTTATCGTACTTCACAACAAATTCTGCCGCTTCTTCTGGCTTCAATCTCATCAGGTTATCGTTCAATGCCTTTTCATTTTCGGGATGTCCAGCCAGGATAACAACTTTTTCCGTAGGAAGAAGCTTTTTTGTCTGAATGTTTTTACCCTTTATTTCAGCGATCACATAGTCCTCATCCTTTACTCCCCTTCCTTCAACAGGTATGTATTCTGCAGATCTCTGCCGGAGGTCCTCTAGGGATTGGTTGATTTCTTCCTCTGTGACAGATGGTTTTTTCTCAGTGATGGGGATATTTTGATAATCCGGAAGCGAAAATTCAGGCCAAACTTCAAATTGAGCGGTCAAATGGAGCGGCTGTCCTTCCTCAAAAGACAGTTTGTTGATAATAGGATTCCCGACGGGAATAAGGTTGTGTTCTTTGAGTTCTTTGTTCAGAGCTTTGGGAGCGAGAGAATTCATTACAGACTCTCTTATTTCGAGCAGATACATCTGTTTGACGATATGTCCCGGTGCTTTTCCCGGCCGGAAACCCTTGATCTTTGCCCTGTCTGTAAACTGCCTGACAGCACGGTCAAACTCCTTCATGACCTCGGGTGCAGGGACGACCAGTTCGATTTCCCTCTTGCAGTCGCTGATTTTTTTTACACTTGATTTTGCGTTATCCATCAAACTTTCCTATCTCAAATTGTTCAAAAATGCCTGAAAAATCCAGCGTTCGCTGGAATTATTCAAGATACTCATGAGTTAACCTGGCATTTCTATCAGGAATACATAGAGTGGGCAGAGCGGGAGTCGAACCCGCACTCCTTTAACAGGAACTAGGTCCTAAGCCTAGCGCGTATGCCAATTTCGCCACCTGCCCTTGTATTTCTGATTTGTAATGGAAACTAATAGAGCTTCTAATTGTTTTTAAAGTAGAAGAGGCTAACTTATTGAATAAGAAATCTTTACCGGAATATATTTTATATCATAACTCCCCCGCCCTGTCAATCAAATCCCGCTTGGAGTAAGTCTCCTTAAAACCATGATGGCCCAAAGTCCTATTGCGCTATTCAGTGCTCCAATTGTGTGATGGAGAAAACCTTGTTTTCGAAATCACCTTTTAAAGCACTCGGAAAGTCATTCATCATGGAATTGAGGATGCTTCCCCACTTGAAACACGTATTCCTAGATCGGAACAACCAGCTGCGAAGTTGTTCCTGAACTAGAAATTATTTGACATGCGTACGGTTAAATAATAAAGAATGGGACAATGATAAGGATGAATACCTCTTTGTTTAAAAAGTATTTGATGCCTGGATTTGTGTTCCAATCTGTTGTGATTGCGGGAGGTTATGGCACTGGCCGTGAGCTTGTCGAATATTTCCTCAATTTCGGTCCTGTGGGCGGGCTGATGGGCATGCTGGCTGTGACAACAGTGATCTGGTCCTGTATGCTTGCTCTGAGTTTTGAATTTGCTCGGATTTATCGGGCTTATGACTATCGTTCGTTTTTTAAAAATTTGCTCGGTCGATGCTGGTTCATCTTCGAGATCCTTTATTTTATCCTGTTGTGTATTGTGCTTGGGGTGATAGGTTCTGCTGCGGGTGTTCTCCTCAGAGATAATTTCCATATTCCCTATCTTGCGGGTGTCTCTATCACCATGACAATTATCGGTTTTCTTGCGTTCAAAGGAAGCCTTTGGATCGCCAGGTTTTTATCGAGCTGGTCCCTGATCCTCTACCTCGCCTTCGGTGCTTTTTTATGTGTCTCTCTTTTGAAATTCGGTCCAACCATACAGGAAAATTTTTCTGGAGGCCCGCTCCTTCCCCGTTGGCCTCTGGGAGGATTCAAATACGCACTCTACAACATCGCTGTTATCCCGGCAGTCCTCTTTTGCGTGAAAGGGATAGAAACGCGCAAAGAAGCGATCTGCTCAGGACTTTTAGCAGGGGCAATCGGGATCTGTCCGGGCCTCCTTCTTTATATTGCAATGGTCAGTTCTTATCCTTCGGTGTTACCTGAAGAACTACCCGTTGTCTTTATTCTCCAACGTGTTGGATTTTCTTTTCTTTTGATATTCTTCCAGATCGTTCTATTGGGAGCATTGATCACAACAGGTATAGGCTTTATCCATGCTGTGAACGAACGCATATGCACAGCTCGTCTTATTAGGGGAAAAAAGTTCCCGAGATGGCAGCGCCCGGTTGTGGCTGTCGGGCTTTTATCCCTTGGGATGTGTCTGTCGACCTTCGGACTTATCAACTTGATCGCCAAGGGATATGGCACGATTAGCTGGGGATTTTTCGTCGTTTATGTCATTCCTATGATATCCCTTGGCCTTGCCAAAATCATTCGCGATAAGGGCTCTCATCGCGAAATATCACTGAAATAATCTCGGGTTCAGCCGCTATCGTCCCTTTTCTCTCTATAATTGGAATAGAAGATATGGTGCGGCCACGAAAATCGAGTATGCCAGACATGTTTATAACACCAATTATGGTGCACAGGAAGGGGCGGCGAGGTCTTTCATGAACTTAATTCCAGGAGAAGCATCCACAGCTTTGGGGATCGTGTTGATGGTCATGGCGACTGTTCCGATATCTCCATGGACGCCGCCCAGGATCTTCTCGTGGATTTTCGGTATGCCATCAATAACCACTTCGTCGTATTCTTGCTCGACTCCTGCATACGCGTAGAACTCTAGCGTGATGACTTTTTTGCCCGACATCTCGGCAAAGGCAACGCTCTTCAACCCAATCACATTTCCAGGTTCGACCTTGCCTAAACCCGTTTCTACGAGATTGGCTGTGATCACCGGCTCCGGCGGAAGCTCGACGGCTCTGTCCAGATCCCATCCAAGTCCAGTGGCGATCATATGGATGGACTCCAGCAATCCCACATGTCCAGTGATAATTCCATCTTCGATCTTGCGTTTGAATTCCTCTGACGTCATAGCCGTGCCCACTTTTATCTGAAAAGGAATCCGTCTCCGTGCAGAATTCATCATGCGCGTCACTTTGATCGAATCGACCCTGAGACAGGGGGCTGTGAGGACAAGGGGAAGAAAATCCATGAGATATCCAGGATTGATCCCAGTCCCTACGACGGTCACTCCGTTCTTTTTGGCAACGGCATCAATCTTTTGGGCCAGCTCCGGACTTTTCTTCCAGGGATAGGAGAGTTCCTCACATGTGGAGATGACGTTGAGTCCCGCCTCGGCACACTGTGTTATCTGGGGAACGACACTCTTGAGAAGAGACGTCGTCGTCAAAACCACGGATTGGGCATCTACTCTTGAAAGGAGTGAATCAGCCTCGTTTTCAATAACAATCCCCAGTTTTTTGGGATTGTTGAAGAATTCTCCAAGATCCTTACCGATCAAGTTTGGGTCGATATCCACGGCTCCGACGATATCAAAACTCTTTTTATCACAAAGAGCTTCAGCCACATTCCGGCCCATCACACCGCATCCATAAATGATAACCTTGGTTTTTTCCATTTTAGCTCCTTTCTTTCAGACTGATTCGATAGAATTATATGTATTTTTTCCACTCTGCGGCGATTCTGCCCACTGCTTCCAGCGACGCTTCAATCTCTTCATCAGAATGGGCGAACGCAATGGTCCCATAACCATGAAAGATATTGAAACCTTGTTCAAGCATGGAGAGTTTGAATATTTTCTCCCGGAGTTCGAAATCAGAGACCTCGGGATTCCAACTTTCTTCGGGGGATGTGATCTGCTCGACATTTGAGTGGAGGAAGTGAACACCGATTATAGAGCTGTTGTCGGCAACAGGAGAACCATCTCCCGTACATTTCACATGAAAACCATGAGATTTAAAAATTGCCTCGATCTGCTCTCTGACCCGTTTGCCCAGTCTTCCGATCCTTGGATAGATCTCCCGCTCGTTTTTGATAAGGTACCGGAGAAAGGTGAGTCCGGCTTGCATGGAGGCAGGATGCCCCGAAAATGTGCCTCCTTCGAACTTGACCCTCTGATGGACTTTTGCATCAAACCCGCAAAGTGCCATGATCTCATTTTTTCCCGCTACGGCGCTTAACGGCATTCCCCCGCCGATGGCTTTCCCTAAAACCGTGAGGTCGGGAATGATGCCATAGAGCGTCTGGAGGGGTCCTGCATGGAACCGAAATCCGGATACCACCTCGTCAAAGATCAGAACAACGCCGTATTGATCGCAAAATTGCCTTATCCTCTTGATATATTCGGGCTTTCCAAAAATAAAACCTCCTGCGCCGATGAATGGTTCCACGATCAAACAAGCGGCTCTGTTGCCAAATTCAGAAAATTTATTCTTGAGATCATCCACATCATTGAATCTTGTCATAATGATGCTGGTGTCGATGCCCGCAGGAAGTCCTGCCGATTCAATCGTACTCAGCCCCTTGTCATACACCGATATGCCTTTTAGGACATAAGGTTGAGCCCCATGCCAACCTCCTCCCACCTTGAACACAATATCCCTCTGTGTGTAGGCCTTTGCCAACATGATCGCATACATGGTGGCCAGGGTCCCACTCGTCGTGAATCGAATCTTATCCGCAAACATTCTGGAAAGGATGAGCTCTGCAAGGGAAGCCTGAAGGAGCCCTGGGAATCCGGTGACTAAACCCTGTCCCTTTTCAAATGATTCTTTTAGAGCTAACAGAACCACTGAAGGATTATGTCCCAGTATGTTGGCAAAGTGCCCCTGCCAAAAATCCACATAGGTGTTCCCGTCTATATCGGTCACCGTCGAGCCGCTGCAACGCTTATCATAAAAAGGGAATGGAGCAAACAGCCGAAGGTTGTGGCTTCCCCCTCCGATCTGATGGTGACATGTTTTTTGGAAGTGGATTTCGGATTTTTTATGCGCTAGTAGATATCTGTCGATCAATCCTTCGAGTAAAGTTTTTTTATCCATTCAAAAATCCCTCGTAGTGCGTTGCCACTATCCATCCCGAACGCGGAACATCGCCCTGCACCAATGAATCCCTGCATAACGCCCATCATATGCGCACGCACTCATTATTGTGATAACCCTGAAGGTGTATTCTTATACTATAAACACAGAAGTGGTGTCAAAACTTTTCCAATATACCCTAAACGGTGGACTTAGCGAAGGAGCTTCTGCAATTTTGCAGCAAGGTCAGCATCGACTGCTTGGAGCTGCTTATGAATATCCCGCGCACTTCGATAATCCTGAAGATTGAGGAAGCAGATTCCGAGATTGTAGTAGGCATAGGCGTTATCGGGCTTGAGTTCGATGGCTCTCTGTAGTGGTTCGACAGCAGGGTCGAACTTCTTCAGATACATGTACCCTATCCCGATACTCATCCATCCGTCGGCATTCTCCGGATTTATCTCGGTAAGTTTTTTGTATGTTTCGATGGATTCGTTGTACTTTTTCAGCTGAGTGTAACAGTATCCGAGATTGGAATATGCATACTCGAAATTAGGCCTGACATCTATGGCTTTTTTAAAAGTTTCTACAGCCTCATCAAATTTCTTCAACTGGACGTACATGTAGCCGAGATTATAGATGGCATCGGCATCCTGAGGATTCAAATCGATCATTGCTTTCGTGGTCTCAATAGCCTTGTCAGGCATCCCGGCACCATCATACATCTTGACGATCGTGTTGAGGTAATATTTGGCATCATCGGGATTCAGCTCTACGAGTTTTTTGTAGGTTTCGGCCGCCTTGTCGACATGGCCAGCTTTTTGGTAGGCATCAGCGAGTGTGCTCATGATCTTCGTGTCCTGTGGATTGACCGCGACCGCTTTTTCAAGTGAGATGCTCGCCAGATCAAACTGGCCAAGCTCGATCTGACAAAGGCCCAAGTTGTAGTAAGCATCGCCCGGATTTTCCCGGTTTTTGTCGATGTAAATCTCATAGGCATCGGCAGCCTTCTCGAATTCTCTCAATTCTTGATGGGCGATAGCTATGAGATAAAAAGCTTGTGTATTCTGAGAGTTCAGTTCAGCCGCTTTGGTCAAGGGAGGGATGGCCTCTTTCCATTTCCTCATCTTTAAGTAAACATCCCCGAGTCCTTGATAGGCACTATCCAAAGAAGGGTCGAGCGCAATGATCTTTTCGAAGGTGGATGCAGCGGAGGAATAATTTCTCTGTTCGACTTGGATAGCTGCAATTTTCGTGTGGGCATCGAGGTCGTCCGGCTTGAAACTGAGCACGGTTTTTAATGCTTTTTCCGATTGAGCGCTTCTCCCCAGTGCGGCATACACGTTTCCCGCAAGGTAGGCTCCTTCGTATGTCGTGAAATAATCCTCAGGTTTCTGATCCTTGAACTTTATGTATGTGCTTTTCTTTGAAAGCCCTTGAAAAAGGTTTGTCGGCAGAGTGAATTTTGTGCGTGTATCGAGAAAAACTAACATTCCCAAGACCTTGCCGTCCATGCTAATGACCGGAGCTCCGTTGAAGGTTTCCAGCGCGTCTATGGTCGTTTCGATAATTCTTTGATTGGGTGAATATTCCGTTATTTTTTCGATAGTGCCTTCAGCAACACTGATCTTTCCCGATTCGACGCCACCTACGGCAAAAACTTTGTTTCCTATTCCCGCATCTATCACGTTTGCCATGGCGAGAGCAGGAGATTTGCTTTTCGCTTTTAAGAGCGCGATGTTGTTATTTTTATTCACGTCGACAATCCCCTCGATCTTGACTTTTTTTCCTTTAAAGTCGAATCCTTCGACTTTTTCGGCTTGGCTTATGAGATTGTAGCTCGTGAGCATCAACTCTGGACCGATCATGAATCCTGTGCCGCGTGAAATCTCATTCTTATCCTTGTCTAGAGAGACAAAAGCGACAACGCTCTGCTGATATGTCTCCAAAGTGCGAGCGGCATCTTCTGATTGGCAAAAGAGCGCTGGCGGTAGAAACAAAACTAGATTCAAGGCGAGGACGGATAAAATAATGGTCTTATGATTCTTCATCTGTTTCTCCTTAACAATAATTTGCGTGGATTATACATGAATTATTATCTTTTATGGTTGGATTCACCATAGCATATAAATAATCGAGATTCAGCCAAAACAGTTTAATTTACACCGAGACACGTTCTCTGTCAAATATCAAGAAATAAATCTGTGCTTTTTAAATTCGTTGTTAATGATATCCGAGCTCGCCTCACATTTTCCTCAGGAGATTCCCCAGGCCCACGTGGCTCTTCTCACTTTTTTCGGGAGTCATTCTGCCTATCATTTAAGAATTTCTTAATCTACGCGGAGAGGAATTGTTTGTGATGAAATTTGAGAAAGATAGTTTTGACAAAAAAATTTGCATCGGATAGTTTATTTGTGTGAATAAAATTCATGCCGTCTATTCTATTACGCTGATAGGGATTTTAATATGGATTGCAGCCGTTTTCGCTGCACCCTATCTCAAGAGTCAATCCTCTGTGTACGGCAGCTTGATCTATGCGGTTTTTTCTCCGACGTGCCACCAGATTCCATCGAGATGTCTTTCTCTGTTTGGATATCCCTTGGCTGTGTGTACGCGTTGCCTTGGCATTTACCTTGGATTTTTTTTGGGGACGAGTGTCTTCCCTGTCTTTCAAAAATTTTCGTCTGTGTCACTCCCAAAGGCTAAAACTTTGGTTCTGTTGAGCCTTCCCATTGTGATTGATACGGCAGGGAATGTGGTGTCCTTATGGTCTTCTCCGCATTGGGTTCGATTGGCCACCGGTGTGATTTGGGGGGGGATCCTTCCCTTTTATTTCATCCCTGGGATTGCGGATATTTTTTTAAGGCGAGATTCCAACAGAAGCAAGCAAGGAACAGTAAACCATTAGAGATCTCTCAAACAAAGAGAGGATTATTCAATTTTCAATATCTTCGTCTCCGAAGGAAGCTTCCTTATTTCCGTGATGCTCTCAAGTCAAATGATAATGGCAGGAGCGCGTCACAGTCCATATTCGTCGAAGCCCCCCCCACCCACCACCATCCGACCCATAAGGACAGTGACTCGCACTTTTTTTCGTCTAATGCCCTTATCACAGAAACAAGGATGCTTACGTTTCCGAAAAAAAGATTGAATTATTGGTCAAAAAAGCAATAGAATAGTGTTCGACCCGAAGGAGGAATCATGACCAATGAACGGCCTTCTATGTTTATGCCCGCCCTGATAGGAGGAGGTTTAGCCGGGATCCTTTCCGGGATCCCTTTCATCAATTGTCTCTGCTGTCTCTGGATCATAGGCGGAGCGCTGCTAGCTTCCTTTCTGCTCTCAAAGGATTCCAAAGTTCCCTTGAGCTCCGGGGATGGTGCGATCGTTGGCGCTCTCGCTGGAATTATTGCCGCAGTCGTTGATTTTTTTGTGAGTATTCCTTTTCAAGCCATGAGCGACCAGTTCGTTCGAAACATCATGGAGAAATTCTCCGAGTATGCCGATGAAATACCTCAAGGTTGGGAGAAGTTTTTAGAGGGGGGCGGACTCGAGTCGTCTATGGCCATGAATATTTTAGGACTGTTGATCGCTGCTGTTGTTTTCTCCATATTGGGGGCCCTTGGTGGGATCCTCGGTATGTCGATGTTCGGCAAAAAGAAAGTCCCTCAAACTCGGAGTATTGATAATGCGCCTGAAAACTCAAGTCATCATCAATCCTGAATCTGACAGGGGACGGACCGGAAAAAGATGGGGACAGATCAAGGAAGCACTCAAAACTTTTCTCAAAGAGTTTAAGTACGAATTCACTGAAAAACCTCTCCAAGCTACAGAAATCTCCAGAGCGGCCATCAAGGAAGGCTCGGAACTGATAGTCGGAGTTGGTGGAGACGGGACGGTTAATGAGATTGCCAACGGTTTCTATGATGGGAAAGAGTTTATCAACCCGCAGACGATTCTGGGAATCGTCCCTTCTGGCAGGGGCAGTGATTTCAGCCGAAGCTTGAACATCGCTCCTGGGCTTAAAAATGCCCTCCGCGTCATCACTGAAGCGCCTTCCCGCTCCATCGATATCGGACACATCCGATACTCGGATCATTATGGAGGGCATCAGGAACGATTTTTCCTGAATATCTCTGACTTCGGGATCGGAGGAGATGTCGTCAGAAGGATGGAGCAATACCGCCTGAAAAGGAGGGCGTCCTCATACCTTAAGAGTACACTCGCTGCCTTTCTCCATTACAAAAATAAAAGAGTATGCCTTCGTATCGACAATAAAGAGTTTTCAGCGAATGATTATCTGATCGGCGCCATATCTAACGGCAGGGTTTTTGGGAAGGGAATGAACGTTGCACCCCAAGCAAAGCTGGATGACGGTTTGTTCGATGTCGTCCTAGTCAAAGGAATGAAAGCCCTGGAATTTTGCCTAAACGCTTGGCGCGTATATGCAGGCACTCATCTCTCTCATCCCAAGATCTCACTGATCCGCGGAAGTAAGATCGAAGCTGTCCCTGAACAGGGTGAAGAGGATGTCCTGATCGAAGTGGATGGCGAGCAGGTTGGCAAACTCCCAGCGACCTTTGATATAATCTGCCAACGGCTTTTTGTCAAAGGATATCCCTAATTCCATTTTTCCCAAATCTGACACCACCAAGGGCCGAAGCATCAAAGGCGTGTGTTTTCTGGGAGAGTAAGAAAGAGCGGTAGAGTGAAAATCTATAGAACGATTCACTCTTCAGATGGAGAATCGTTTTTGTGTTTGAGATAGAAGGATCTATCGTCAGTCAGCCAGAGTTTTCCGTTTTTGTCGTAGAATTTATAGATGACGGTTTTCCCCTTGATATAGGTTTTGTCGTATCCAAATCGATGCATGATCGTGGAAATATAGTTCCTCGTTTCGGGATAAGGAGGAATTCCGTTGTATTTCTTCACAGCTTCTTGTCCTGCATTATAGGCGGCCAGTACTAGGTCTGTCCTTCCGTTATAGAGTTTGATAAGGTCTTTGAGATATTTGACTCCACCTTCGATGTTCTCTGTGGGGTCAAAGACGTTTTTCACTCCATACTGAATAGCTGTTGCCGGCATCAACTGCATCAATCCGAGTGCGCCCTTTGAAGAAACAGCAAATCGGTCGTAATTGGATTCTGCGCGGATGATGGAATGGATGAGGGTGTGCTCCACCCTGTATTTTTCTGCAATATTCCGGATGAGCTCGTCATATTCTGCCTTCAGTTGGATATTGGCGTAAAGGCTTGTCATCCCAAGGAACATCGCGCAAAGAACGGCAGCTCCAGGATACAGGATTTTTTTGACATAACGATCCATCAGTACTATCTCTAATTTTAAGATCCAGCTAATTACTCATATAATTGCAAACTCTTGCGATAAATTCAATCCCCTTTAGGGGTGATTTTAAAGGTTTTTTTCTCAGGCGCTGGGAAATGACTATTCTTGTGAGATCAAGGAATGATGCCTTCAAGAATTTGGCTGATTTTGTTCAAGGCCGAGTCCAACTGTTCAACGTTTGGCCCTCCGGCTTGTGCGAAATCAGGCCTACCTCCCCCTCCCCCACCGACGAGTGGCGCGATTTTTTGGATGATGTCCACAGCGTTGATGCGGTCCAGGACGTCTTTGGTCACTGACGCAACGAGAAACACCTTTTCTCCGGTTTTGCCTCCTAAGATCACTACACCAGACCCGATTTTCTGTTTGAGTGAATCAGCTAGCTCTCTGAATTCTGTGGCGTTCAACTCTTCCACCTTCTGGACGATTACGTTGATACCTTTGACCTGCTCCACATGTTCTTCTTTTTTTTGGTAGCGTACACTGGCTAATTTTTGTCGGAGGATTTTGATCTCCTTGGCCCTTGTTTTTTCGGATTCTTTCAGTCTTTCGATCTGTGTTAAAAGGCCATCTCTCGGCGCGCTCAAGAGTTCCTGAATATCTCTGATGAGAGTATAGGTATCTTGAAAGCATTTGAACGCTTCTCCTCCAGATAAAGCTTCTATCCTCCTCATGCCGGCGGCAATGCTTGACTCTGAGACGATCTTAAAAATGCCGATCTCTCCGGTGTTATGGACATGAATGCCTCCACAGAGCTCCTTACTGAAATCGCCGATCGTGACCATTCTCACCTTTTCACCGTATTTTTCCTCAAAAATGGCCATCGCCCCTTCCTTGATCCCTTCTTCTAGGGAGATAATGGCCGTATCCACCTCGATATTCTCCCTTATTTTTTCATTCACGAGGGATTCGATCTCTCTGATCTCAGAATCAGTTAAAGGAGCAAAGTGAGTGAAATCAAATCTTAAGTATCCGGGAGATACCAATGAACCCGCTTGTTTCACATGATCGCCCAAAATTTGTCTTAGAGAAGCGTGGAGAAGATGAGTGGCGGTGTGGTTCTTCCGGATGTTGTTCCGCGTAGACATGTCAACCGAGGTTTCCACCGTGTCACCGACTCTTAATACCCCACCAAGTATTTGGACCTTGTGCGTGATGATCTCTGGGATGGGATAGTATGTTGTCTTCACAAGTGCGGAAAAATGTGGATTTTTTAGAATGCCCGTATCCCCCACTTGCCCGCCAGCCTCAGCATAAAACGGAGTTTTGTTCAAAACAATCTCGGCCGAATCCCCCTCCTGCATTTCTTGGGTGAGTTTCCCGTTTTCCACAATGGCCAGCACCTCGGAGTCAAAACTTTTCACATAATCGTATCCGATGAACTCCACAGATAAGTCTTTGATCGTTTCGTAGACCTTCCGGTCTTTTTCCTTGGCATCGCCCTTCCATGAAAGCCGGGCTCGATGGCGCTGTTTTTCCAATTCTCGGGTGAATCCTTCCCTGTCAATGGCTATGTTTTTTTCCAGTGCCAATTCTTCGGACAGATCGAGCGGAAATCCGAAGGTATCGTAAAGCTTAAAGAGTTTATCTCCTGGGAACACTTTACCGCCCACCTCACTGATGTCTTCAATAAATTGATTAAAGGTCTTGAGCCCGGAGGAGAGCGTCAGAGCAAATCGATTCTCTTCAGAAAGACAGACTTTTGAGATATATTTGACCGAAGAGAGAAGCTCGGGATAGGCATCCTTCATGATATCGGCAACGTGACTCACCAGTTTGTAGAGGAATGGCTCTTCCAATCCTATGACGTTCCCGTACCGGAAGGCTCTTCGGATAAGCCGGCGTAGCACATAACCTCGACCGTCGTTCGAAGGCATGATACCGTCTCCGATCAAGAAGGAAACGGCACGCACATGATCCGCAATAACACGTACAGCCGTGTCCCCATCATCTCCCGAAGGATACTCTCTTCCAGAAAAATCACAGACGGTTTCGATCAGCGGAAGAAAGAGATCCGTATCATAATTGTTTGTCTTCCCTTGAAGAACAGTTGCCACTCTCTCCAATCCCATACCTGTGTCGATAGAGGGGGAAGGGAGGGGTTTGAGCTGCCCATTTGCATCTTGATCGAACTGCATAAAAACCAAATTCCAAAGTTCGAGGAAACGGTCGCTCCCACCTTCTATCAAGTCGAGGGGGTCGCCAACCTCAATCCTCTCACCCAGGTCATAATGAATCTCCGAACAGGGACCACAAGGTCCGGTTTCCCCCATAGACCAATAATTATCCTTTTTCCCGAATCGGAAAATTCGGTCAGCGGGAATGCCGATTCTATTGTGCCACAATGCATAGGCTTCATCATCGTCCAGGTAGACCGTCACATAGAGCCGGTCTTTGGGCATTTTAAAAACATCCGTGACCAGTTCCCAAGCATAATTGATCGCTTCGTTCTTGAAATAATCGCCGAAAGAAAAGTTACCCAACATTTCAAAGAAAGTGTGATGCTTATTGGTTATGCCGACTTGCTCCAGGTCATTGTGTTTTCCGCTCACACGCATACATTTTTGAACTGATGCCGCTCGGGCATAGCTCCGGTTCTCCAGCCCGAGAAATATGTTCTTGAATTGGTTCATTCCCGCATTAGTGAAAAGGATTGTCGGATCATCCTTTGGAAGGAGAGGGGAACTCCGGATGATTTTGTGATCTTTGCTGGTAAAAAAGTCGAGGAATGCCTCTCTGATCAGCTGGGCCTTCATTTATTGTTCTTCTTCAATCTCAGGCTCACTTACAGCTTTTTTCTTCACTCTCTCTATTTCGCTCATCTCTTTTTCCATGTCTTCCATAGCCACATCAAGCGTGGAACGGATTCCCATGACTCGGAGTTTGAAGTTATCAGGACTGGAAGAGTATCTCAAGCCCTGCTCGTAGGAAATAAAACCTTCTTTGTAGAGTTGGTAGATGGATTGGTCAAATGTCTGCATGCCGTACTGAGACACACCTGAAGCAATGGCATCTCTGATCAGGACAGTTTTTTCTCTGTCATTGATACATTCTGAGATGTAGGACGTGTTGATCATCACCTCAACAGCAGGCACTCGACCGCTTCCATCCTTCTTGGGGATGAGTCGCATGGAGATAATGGCTCTCAGGATGCTTGACAGTTGAAGCCTGACTTGCCGTTGTTGGTGGGGTGGAAAAACGGCGATGATCCGGTTGATCGTTTCTGGAGCGTCAAGGGTATGGACTGTGCTCAATACGAGGTGTCCCGTCTCAGCAGCCAGCAGAGCAGTCTCGATGGTGTCCAAATCCCTCATCTCTCCGACCAGGATGATATCGGGGTCCTCTCGCAAGGAAGCCCTCAGTCCTCTTGAAAATGTTGTCACATCCACACCGACTTCTCTCTGGTTGATCGTACTTTTTTTATCGCGATGGAGATACTCGATCGGGTCCTCGATGGTGATGATATGTTCCATCCGATTTTCATTGATATGATCGATCATTGCGGCCAATGTGGTTGTTTTCCCCGTTCCTGTTGTTCCCGTCACTAGCACAAGACCTCGCTGTTCCAGAGAGATTTTCTCGAGAACTTCTGGAAGAAGAAGCTCTTGAATCGTCATCACCTCCAGCGGAATAATCCTCAAGACAATAGCATAACTGCCTCTCTGCTGGAAAATACTTCCCCTAAATCGACCGAATCCTGCAAGGCTATAAGCCAGATCGACATCCAAATCTTCTTTGAGCCTCTCTTTCTGGAAATCATTCGTGACCTGATCTGTCAACTCCCGGGTGTTTTCCGGAGACAATCTTGGGAAACTCGTCAAAGGGCTGAGTTTGCCATGGATTCTCAGAATGGGATAATTCCCGGCCTTCAAGTGAAGGTCAGAAGCATTGCTCTCGATGGCAATCTTTAAAAGTTCATCAATGTCCATAATCACCCTCCTCATTCTCGGGATTTAATTTAAACCTTCCATTTAAGTGTCAAATATTACCTGAGTCCGCTTTTTCTCAAGAAGTCATGCAGAAGCAGTGGAACAGAGCGACTGCATAACGAAGATCCATAACACATCGCTACCAGCCTTCCCGAACAATTATATCTAAAAAGACATCTTTCCCACAACACGTTTCCGTTTTTTATCTGTCATTTGACTTTAGTCGCACGAAAATGAAAAAGAGGACCCCAAAGATAAAGAGATTATATGTATGTCAACCAGTTGTGTTTGTCTTCTTTTTTTGCGTTGATATAGCCGAAAAACTCTTCCTGGAGTTTCTCGGTCATGGGGCCTCGCCTGCCATTGCCGATCTCTATCTTGTCGATCGAGCGAATGGGAGTGATCTCTGCGGCTGATCCTGTAAAAAACACCTCATCCGCGATGTACAGCATCTCTCGAGGAATCGTTTGTTCGAAGAGAGAAATATTCAAGTCTTTTGCGATATGTTTGATGCAATTTCTGGTGATTCCAGGCAAAACGGATGATGCTAAGGGAGGAGTGAGAAGATAGTCATCTATCACACAAAAAATATTCTCTCCACTGCCCTCGCTCACGTGTCCTCGAGGATTAAGGGCGATACCCTCTGTATATCCGTTGAGGATGGCCTCCATTTTGATCAGTTGCGAATTCATGTAATGTGCTCCTGATTTTGCGAGGGCAGGAAATGTATCCGGAGCAATTCTTCGCCAAGTCGAAAAACAAACGTCTACACCATTTTTTAGGGCATCTTCGCCGAGATATTCTCCCCACTCCCAGACCAGGATGGCGCAATCAACAGGATTCGGAAAAGGATCCACACCCAACGTGCCGTAGCCTCTGTAGACAATAGGCCGTATGTAGCAGGATTTCAGGTTATTGGCTTTGATCGTATCGATGATCGCGCAGTTGAATTCGTCTTGCGAATATGGGATGTCTATCCGGTACATTTTACAGGAGTTGTACAGCCTTTGAGTGTGGGCTTTCAGCCGGAAAACGGCTGTACCCCGGAGATTTTCGTACGCTCGCAACCCTTCGAAAATGGAGCTTCCGTAGTGGATGACATGGGAGGCGATATGGATATTGGCCTTCATCCAGGGTACAAGCCGACCATTCATCCAGATTTTTCCATCTTTATTGAATGGACTCATTCACGACTCCTTTCAAGAATGTTCCCCACAATGTGGACAGTGTTGGGATTTGTAGGGGAGAGGCCTTCTGCAGTTCCAGCACAACTTATCCTGTTTTTGTTCTCTTGCTTTGATCCTTCCCCAAATATCGTCGATTTCTGCTCTTTTGGGATCCTTGCCCTTGAATTTTGAGATATCCCTGATGATCTCCGCTGCTTTTTGATATCTGTCATCCAGGTTTGTGGACAGGCACTTCATGATGATTTCATCGATATCTTTCGGAATACGGTTGTTTTTCAGGCGAGGAGGTGTGATCTTTCCTTCTTTTGCCAATTCCAGTATTTTAAAAGGATCAGGGTCAAGGATGGGTGGGCGGCCGAGGAGAAGTTCATAAAAAATACACCCGATGGAATAGATATCGGAACGGAACGTCGCTTTACCTAAGAACTGTTCTGGAGCCATATAGGGAGGAGACCCAATCCGCGTGGACGCATAAGGAACATTGTTCAGCCATGCTGAAGTCCCGAAGTCGGTGATCTTGAGGATGTTTTCCTCAGAAATGATGATGTTGGAAGGCCTTAAGTCTCTGTGGACGATCTTGTTCTTGTGTGCGTGGTCCACAGCACTTGCTATCTGGAGGACGTATTCGATGGCTTTTGGATAATCCAGAATTTTTTCTCTTTCCAAGATTTTTTCGAGCGTTTCTCCTTTGACATACTCCATGACCATAAAAAATATTCTTTTCTCTTTTTCCGCAGCAATCATCCGAACGATGTTAGGGTGATTCAGGGCTGCCTGTAACCGTGGCTCTTTCAAGAGCTTAAAGAGCTCTAGGGACTGTTTATGCGGAACTTTAATGGCAACTTCTTTGTTTAGCCACGTATCCTTAGCAAGAAAAACTGCACCAAAGCCACCACTCCCTAAAGACCTGATGATATGGTATTTTCCAACTTTTTGATCCTTGAGAAGCATCTTACAGATTCCAAAAATGATTGATCAAAACAAGGCAGCTGACCGCCGCTGTTTCTGCCCGCAAGGTCTGTCTGCCGAGGCTGATGGCCGAATAGCCATGCTCCAATATATCCTGTTCTTCCTCTTCTGTCCAGCCTCCTTCAGGTCCGATCAATACTCTGACAGATGAGGGAGGGCGCTTTCTTTGTGTTTGTGTATCGGGATCCTTCAGCAGAAAATCTCTCAGGTAAGTTCCACCCCTTTCATTGAGAAATATTTGGAGTGCATCCTTTTTTTCATCAAGCACTTCTCTGAGCGACCGAGGTGGCAGAATAGAGGGAACTCTGGTGTTGCCGCTCTGTTTCGCCGCTTCTCTGACGATTCTCGTCCATCGTTCGATCTTTTTCTCGATTCTTCCCTCAACCTTGACTACTGACCTAGTGGAAATCACAGGGAGAAAAGCAAATGCGCCAAGCTCTGTCGACTTCTGGAGGAGAAATTCCAGCTTCTTCGCTTTCAAAAGCGCCTGTGCTAAAGTGATCTTGACGAGCGGTTCTGTTTTTTCGTGCCTCTCCACAACAGAGAGTCGAGTGCTTTCCTTTCCGATGTGATCCACTGAGGCCAAGTATTCGGTTCCTTTCTCATCAAAAAGCCAAACCAAATCACCAGATTTCGTACGGATGACGGAGCGCAAATGATGGTGTTCCTCCCCTGACAGCAAAATAGGAGATGTCTGTAGCTTGGCTTTTTCTACAAAGAATCTATTGGATGTCACAAAACTATCTTGGCTTAATGAAAGAAATTTTTCCTTTTTTCTACGAGTTTTTTATCCACTTCATCCAGTCTCTCTCCACTGGATTCTGCAAATTCTTTCAATAATTCTTTCTGTTTTTTCGATATGTTCACAGGAATCTGGACCTCTATCTTTACGTACAGATCTCCCCTACTGTGACTGTGAATATCCTTCACTCCTTTTCCCTTAAGCCGCAGGATTTGTCCCGGTTGAGTTCCTGACGGAACGGAAATGATCTCATTCTCTCCGAGAGTTGGGATCTCGATATCCGCACCAAAGGCTGCTCGGACGAAGGAGATGGGAACTTGACAGTAGAGATCCTTCCCTTCCCGGTCAAAAAACGCGTGTTTCTTGAGCTTGACAACAACATAAAGATCACCGCGTGGAGTCCCCAGGTCTCCAACCTCACCTTCTCCTTCCATCCTGAGTCTCATTCCGTCGTCGATGCCAGCTGGGATCTTTATGCGGAGTTTTTTCTTTGTCCTGACCTTGCCAGCCCCCCGGCACTCCTTGCAGGGGAAGGATATGATGTCTCCTTCACCTCTGCATTGAGAACACGTCCTAGATATAGAGAAGAAACCCTGCTGATATCGGATCTGACCCTTTCCTTGGCATTGTGGGCAAACTTGCCTTTGAGTCCCTGGAGTCATCCTTGACCCTTTGCAGGCAGGGCAATATTCCGCTCGGTTGAGCTTGATCTCCTTTTCCAGACCGGAGGCAGCTTCCTCCAGAGTAAGCTCAATCTCTAGAGCTAAATCTCTTCCGCTCTTCGTATACGCTCTGGTCTTAGACCTGGTTCCAAAGATATCTCCGAAACCAAAGTTGAAGAAGTTCCCGAGAATGTCCTCAAAGCCTTCAAAGATGGATTCATTGAAACCGGAAAATCCGCTGAAACCTTGCCCTCTCAGGCCATCGTGGCCGAATTGGTCATAGATGGATTTTTTTTCAGGCTCGATCAAAACGCTATAAGCTTCAGCGGCAGCTTTAAACTTCTCCTCTGCCTCTCTATTCCCAGGATTTCTATCGGGATGATGCGCCAACGCCATTCGGCGATAGGCGGTTTTGATCTCCTCCGGGGAAGCTCTTCGAGAGATGCCCAAGATTTCGTAGTAATCCTGCTTGATCATTTCACTTGTCTTCTATTCAGGGTGTTCCTCTTTCGTTCTCTTGATAATGCTGTGGACTTCTTCTGCACTGAGACCAGAAGCAGGCCTGACCTCGACTCCCTGCTCCCGGCCCGTGGCCACATCCCTGGCCGACACTCTGACGATTCCATCAGCATCGATCTCGAAGGTGACATCGATCTGAGGAACCCCAGCCGGAGCCGATGCAATGCCGACCAGGTCAAAGACAGCCAAAGAGATGTTCTCGCGGATGTTCTCGCTTTCTCCCTGAAGGACGTGAACACGCACTCTCCTCTGATCGTACTCAACGGTGGTGAAAGCCATGGTTTGTTTTGTGGGGATGGTGGTGTTCTTATCGATAATCCTGACGAATCTTTCGTTTTCAGTTTCAATTCCGAGAGAAAGGGGAGTCACATCGAGAAGAAGAACAAGCTCTTTGAGATCCCCTGAAATGATCGCCGTCTGAATGGATGCTCCCATAGCAACGATTTCGTCTGGGTTGATGCGTTCGATGGGTTTTTTCTTGAAAAAATCGGTGATTATTTCCTTGATCAAAGGCATGCGTGTCTGACCACCAACGAGGATGACTTCATCGATCTGGTCAACGTCGAGGTTGGCATCGCTCAAAGAGTGATCGATATAGGGAAATGTCTGGTTGACGAGATCCTTTGTGAGCTCTTCGAGTTTTGTCCGAGTGAGCGTCTGTTTGAGATGCTTTGAGCCGGACTTGTCGGATCCGATGAAGGGAAGATGGATCTCTGTTTCAAAAGTGAAAGAGAGTTCGCGCTTAGCTTTTTCTGCAGCTTCCTTGATCCTTTGTAAAGCCAGTTTGTCATCAAAAAGGTCTATGCCGTTTTTTTTCTCAAATTCTTCGATAAGCCAGCTCACGATTCGGGCGTCGAAATCTTCTCCACCCAAATAAGAATTTCCATTTGTGCCCAGCACGTGAAAGATCCCTTCATTGATCTCCATAAGGGTGATGTCAAAGGTTCCCCCTCCCATGTCATAAACAGCGATAGTGGCGTTTTTTTTCGTCTCCAGGCCATAGGCTAAACTCGCAGCAGTCGGTTCGTTAATGACTCGCAACACCTCCAGTCCTGCGATCCGGGCCGCATCTTTGGTCGCCTGTCTCTGATGGTCATCAAAATGCGCAGGCACCGTGATGACGGCCTGAGTGACTTCATCTGCAAAATACGCTTCTGCACATTTTTTTAGATACCCCAGGATCATTGCCGATATCTCTTGAGGACTGATGGTCTTCGACTCTACCTGGACCATCACATCTCCGTTGGATGCTTCAGTCAATTCATAAGGGATTTTCTTCCGCGTTTCTTGGACTTCTTCGGAGTTGAATTTTTTCCCCATGAGGCGCTTTATAGCGTAAATTGTGTTTTTGGGATTGGTGATCGCTTGCCGGAGCGCAAGGTTCCCAATCAGTTTTTCTCCGGCACTCGTGAAACTGACTACCGAAGGAGTGGTCTGCATTCCTTCAAGGTTGGGAATGACTTTGGGCTCATTACCCTCGAGATAAGACACACAGGAATATGTCGTTCCAAGATCGATTCCAATGGCTTGGCTCATGCTTCATTCTCTTTTTTGGGAATTATCACCTTGACTAAAGAAGGACGCAGGAGTCGTTCGTTCAAAGTGTATCCCTTTTGGAACTCTTCGCCGACTTGAGGCTCATCAACATCTTCGGATTCCTCTGTCATGAATGCTTGGTGCAGATGGGGATTGAATGCCTTGTCTTTGATTTCGATGGATTTCACCCCGTACTTATTCAAAAGATCCAACAACTGTTTCTGGATCATCTCAACGCCTTCTTGGAGGCTTTTGAGGTTTTTTCCCTCGTGGCTCTTTATCGCTCTTTCAAAATTATCAAGGACGACGAGCAACTCACCGAAAAATTCGCTGAGTGCAAACTGGTAATACTCTGTTTTCTCTCTTTCCAGCCGTTTTCTCAGATTATCCTTGTCAGCAACTTGTCTCAGATAATCCTGCTTCAAAGTCTGGATCTCCTCTTTCAATGCTTTGACTTCGGCGTCATGCTTTTTTGTGCTGGAGGCTCTCGCTGGTGTGTGCTTTTTTTTCGGCGGATTTTTCTGTTCCGTGAGATACTCGATCTCTATGCTTTCAGAGGATTCATTCTCCTTTTTCACATCCGCGTCGCTCTCTATCTTTTTAGGCATAAGTTCTCCTTATCGGTTTGCACTGATCGTCTGGCTCAATTTTTTGGCAACGCAATCCACTAAAGGAATGATCTTTTTGTAGGGCAGTCTTTTGGGCCCGATGATCCCGAGAGAGCCCAACACCTGTTCGTCATATCCATAATGGGAAAGAATGAGAGAACAATCCTCAATTTCGGGATAGTTCATCTCAGATCCGATCAGGACTTTCACTCTGTCAAGACTGATGAATTCCGAGAGTAGTTTTGTGAGTCTTGTCTTTTCCTCAAAATTCTTGAACAGAGATCGGAGTCGTTCCATATCGAACAGTTCAGGTTTTTCTAGGAGTTTGGACGTTCCCTCGAAAAAAATTTCATGAGCTTCCCCTTCTTGATAAAAATAGGTTTTGATCAGCGCAGTCAATTTGTGAATCAGGTCTTCGAATTTGATCCTGTAGGAAGGGACCTCTTTGATCAGATAGTCGTGGACAAAAAGCAGGTTCTTCCCACTGAATTTTTCATTGATAAATCGGGAGGCACGGTCCAGTTCAAGCTGAGAGAAATAGGTGCCTGTTTCGACGATCTCAGTCAAAACCAAGTTAAAAGTTGTCACTAGAAT
Source organism: uncultured Eubacteriales bacterium (assembly GCA_964406575.1). Taxonomy (GTDB): domain Bacteria; phylum Acidobacteriota; class Aminicenantia; order Aminicenantales; family Aminicenantaceae; genus WTAW01. Next base: position 99,432 of record CAYOSH010000008.1, read on the forward strand.
GATCATCACCTTTTCTTCGGAAATCTTGATCAGTCGAAGATATTTGAATTGGATGCGTGAAATGCGGGGCGAGATCACAAAACCCAGATTATCAGAATATTGAGAGAGTGTTCGTGAAGCTTGAACGAGCAAGGAATGAAAATTTCCCTTTTCGTGCTGGAAATCATCTGACGGAAAAGTCATTATTGTCAGTGAAGGAAAAGCCAGCCGGAACAAGTTATTCACATATAACCGAAGCCCCTTATCCGTGGGTATCCGGCCTGCAGAGGTGTAGGGCTGTAAGAGGTAACCTTGTGCCTCCAGCTTAACCATGATGTTCCGAACGGTGGCCGGCGAAACAGAGATCTGTTTTTTTTGGGCAATGGACCCCGAGCTGATCGGCTTGCCCAGTTTGAGATAGCTTTCGACGATTTGATTCAGAATCTCTACGTCCTTATCTCGCAAAATATACTTTTTGTGTGTCATTTCTAGATAAGATTTATAACATTAAATCTCTAAACTTTCAACCTATCACAGCCTCGGTTAAACGAGAAAATGAGACAAAATCGCACTGTTTGGCATATTCATGCCTGAAGCATCCTCTATGTGTTTTGATTCCTTGACTCGTCTTTACCCACTGGATTTAGTCGTAGAGACGCATTGTACTCACGAATCCAACTTAATAAGTTGGGATCGTCTTCATTATTGCCTGAGAAACAAAATGACTGGAAGGAATTCTCAACTGGATCAAAAAATCCGGATCCCGGCATATCCGACAACTTCCCGGTAGTCGTTTGTCACTTCTCCAGATGTCTGGTACTTGATGAGCTCAGCGTGTGTTGATCCAAGGTCTTGTGAGGCCACGATAGTTGAGGTTGTTGGCTGGAATCCACACATACTGATGTTCTCACGAGATACGACATTGTACAAACCCTGGGCATCGAGCTGCAAAATTTCCTCAATGGCGAGAAAATCTTTGAGCTTTGCTTCTTTCTGATCGACGTAGTGACTCATGTCTGTGCTGGCAACGATCAAAACATCCACATTTTGCGCTTGAATGGCTTTAGAAATTGCGTGCCCGAGCTCTACCAACTCGACATAAGAGGCATGATAAGCGATGCTTATGGGAACGATCGAGAAATTTTCCTTGAAAAACTGAATAAAAGGCAGTTGAACCTCTAGTGAATGTTCAGTCGCATGGGCCTCGCTATCATCGCTGATGAGCGCAAAATTTGAGGCGATAGCACTTGCAAGGTCGGTATCGATGGCGACTTCACCCAGAGGGGTCCGCCATGTTCCTTCTTTCATTATGGCAAACCGGGAATGGACGTGCCTGTGGTTCGGACCGAGTATGATATAAACATCCGGAAGGATTACAGAGGAGAATACAGCACCTGCTACAGGACCTGAATACTCAAATCCGGCATGCGGAGAGATCACACTGATGGCTTTTTTCCTTTCGCGTCCAGGATCGACCATCCTCTTCAATACGGAGCGGAGAGATTCTGCCTGACTAGGATAAAAATATCCTGCGACTGCAGGTTTCCGTTTCAGTGGTGCCTCCTGCATAAAAAGATAAGCTCTGTTCTGGAATTTGTCAAACGGTCACATTGTTTTGTCTAACAAGCTCTTTGAACAATAACCGAATCGGGCGTCTATGAAAAAAAACAAAACTGAATACACAACAATTTCTAACCTAGAGTTATAGAAAAAGCCGAAATGAGAGATTTTTATGACTCTGAGTTATATTTCCTGGGTTTTGGAATTCAAGCATATTGAGAAGGCTCTTGTTCCGCCAGATCAGAGAAACACGTAATTTTTGTTGATATGATCAAGGATTTAAGGATGTTTACACTTAAATCCTAGACTTTTTCTTTTTTCTCTGAAAATGCGATGTTCAATCCTTTGAGTTCCTCAAGAATGGGAATATAGATGTCTCGCAGGACGGGGATATGGACTCCGGTCCTGTCGATTTTTCCCTCGAGGATCAGCTTTGTGCCGATGGCGGGAGGTAATCCCACTGTCCTGGACATGGCGGAATCTCCATGAGGAATTCCATAATCGATCAGAGTGGATGTGATCCGTTCTCCAGGGCCTTCAGGATAGGAGGCTTCAAAAGTATGCTGGAGGATGATCATATCTCTCTCCCCTTCGTCAAAGGACATCTTCTCCACCATCCGGGCAGCCAGGACATCTATGGCTCCTCCTTTATCAATGCCAACAGGGTCATCACTCAACAGGCCAAGCCACTCGAAACGGTCGAGGATCGCAGAATCCCGCTCAAGGTCAAGGTAGGCAGCTAAAGCCTGTCTGAGGTCGGATTCTTCCGGATTGCCCATCAGTGTTCGTATAAAATTTGCATAGGTGTATCCAGTCAGATCCTTCTCCTCTTTGTCGAGAAGGCCGATGTCCGCCACTTTTTTTAAGGTCGAACACCAGCCGATATTTCGCAAAGTGCCCCTCAGCATGGTCTGGGTGGATTGGATGCCGTAGAGATCGATATAGGGAACAGAATCCCTGTTAGGATATCCCTCAAAATCACCCAATCCCTCAATGGGAATGATCCCATAATTATCGAAGAGGTCCTTGGATGGGATCTCCACGATCTCTCCATCCTTGAGATATTTAGCGGAATTCTTTCCGGCGAGCAGGACTCCGATCGGACTCCAAGAGAATTTGTAACCAAAAGGATTCGTATTAGCCTCGGGAGCGGGCAAACCCCCGCAATAGGATGTAAAGCTCTCGATTTTGCCTCCTTTATCCTCCACCTCATGGATGATCCTCATGGCTTCCATATGGTCGATACCCGGGTCCAGGCCGGCTTCGTTCAAAATAAGAATGCCGGCAGCCTTGGCGTCCGCATCCAGGGACTTCATCTCGTCGCTCACATAGGATGTGGTCACCATCTGCTTTTTGAATTCAATACAAAACCTGGCGACAAGTGTGTGGAACGCATACGGCACCATACTGATGACAAGGTCCGCTTCCTTGACCTCATCCCTGAGTCCCTCTTCATTTTTAAGGTTCAGAGTTTTGGCCGTTCCCTTGGGATGACTATCAATGAGCTTTACAGCTTTACTCACCGTTCGGGTGGCGATCACGACCTCGAAGTCAGGTTGATCGAGCAGATACTTGACCAGGGGTTTCGCCACGAGTCCTGCACCAAGAATCAATATTTTTTTCATTGTCTTTTAACTCCTTAATATGTAATTACATAAATTCCGTCTTATCCTTGCTCCCTCTCCATTGAAGGTTATGTTGCTTTTTTGGGAGGAAGAAAATCACGCATATATGTGTAGTCAGGAGTGAACGTCCCTCGAAAAAGGATTGTGGCTTTCTTTATCGGAAACGGCAGCCGACTCAACTCCAAATTTCCAGAAAAATCAGCCTCTACAATTCCAGGAACAAGGGGCATAAGGGATTGACTGAAAAAGATGGAAGACTCCAGCGGAATCTCTGCGGGCAGATTGTCTACAGCCATGACCACCACTCCCCTTCCCTCGCACCCATCCTTCGCGTCTCCCCCGATCGGATCATACATGAATATCGGATTATCCGGAGATGTGGCACGCACGGTGCATTCCACAGAACCTTCCACATCGCAGGAAATATCTCCGATGACTTTTAATCTCGGCGAGGTTTTTTGGGCCCAAAGGCTTTTTAAAAAACTCTTGGTGACAAACCGAGGATATTGTGGGGCCCAGTAGATACAGTTCACAAGGATCGAAAGGTGAGGAAGATATTTCTCGAAAACGGACCGGTAATTCTGTGGATTATCATAATAATCCTGAAGAACAAACGTGACGTCCGGCGGGATGGGGGCCACCATGTCCTCCTCTTTAAAAACGACCTTATACAGGGTGTTGGACGAATAGCTCTTGCTGTGGATAAGTTTTATGACCTCTCGGGGTGGAATATCTTCAAAGGGAAGTAGGTCAAATATCTCTTGTGCCCCTTGAGATACACGGCCGTATCCTGCAAAGCCACAGATAAGAGGCTCTTCAGGGAGATGCAGTCCATTCCTATTGATGTCCCAACCCACTTTTGCGATCTCTTCTTTAGCAGCAACAAGACTTGGATATCGTATGGCTTGTTTGATTGACACAAACGGAGTGTCAAATCCGAGATGGTTCAATCTTTGCCCGTATGCCCATAGAGTGTCGATCATTCCCGCTTGGCCGGCCTGCGTGCCAAAAAAGACAAGCCGATTGCCTTTCTCATCAACGATCTTTTCATAGTCGATCAATGTGCACTTAAAGTCCACCATCTTCTGGAGCATGGACATGTTTGCGGGTTGGCCTTTAATAGTATGAGAAAAGAATACATAGGTTTTTTCCTTTTCAAAAAAATGTACGGGGATTTCTTTCACGGCAAATATAATGGGGCATGATTCCAAGGATTCGACAATCTGAGTTCCTTCCCTCTCGTAATCCGAATCGGGAAAAATGCGGATTGGAGATGTTTGCAACAAAACCTCCAAGGATCCCTTTAGGAGCAGTTCTCTGACGTGTGCAGGAATAAGAGGGACTCTTCTTTCCCAGGGATTTTTGTCTTCCCGGCGGATTCCTATTCGCTTTATCATGTCGAGTTCCATTCAGTGAGGTTCAAAATTATGGCACAATCCTTTTTGCTGGTCAATCACATGTTTATAAAACAGCCTTGAAGCTTATTTCCGCTCCAGTCAGTTTTTAAACGCCGTCCCCCACGCGCGCATTGAGTCATTCACGCCAATTTGACCTCTGTCACTCAACACATGCGCACTGCGGCTTATTTTTCATTTAATCATTGACTCGAAGATGGAGAATTTTAATAATGAGGCTATGATACGATTTTTTAACACTCTCAGCAGCAAGATCGAGCCTTTCGAACCCCTGGTCCCGGGAATAGTGAAGCTGTATACCTGTGGACCGACTGTCTATGACTATCCGCATATCGGAAATTATCGCGCCTACATGTTCGAGGACCTTCTGAAAAGATTTCTCAAATTCATGGGATTCAAGGTGCTCCATGTTATGAACATCACAGACGTGGATGATAAAACAATAAAGGGAGCCCATCAACAAGGAGTCTCGCTCCAAGAGTATACTAAAGATTTTACACAAGCATTTTTCGAGGATATCGAAACTTTGAACATCGACAGAGCGGACTTTTATCCTCGAGCGACTGAGCATATCCAGGAAATGGCCCAAATGGTGAAGGGCTTGTTCGAAAAGGGATATGCCTATAAAAGGGATGGAAGCTACTACTTCAGCATCGCCAAATTCAAAAACTACGGCCAGCTCTCCAAGATTGACTTGAGTAGGCGCAAAGTGGGTGTGCGCATAGACTCGGATGAATACGAAAAAGAGAGTGTGCATGACTTTGCGCTCTGGAAAGCCCCGAAAGAGGGTGAGCCTGCGTGGAAAACAGTGGTGGGATCCGGACGTCCCGGCTGGCATATCGAGTGTTCGGTCATGAGCGCTAGGTACCTGGGAGAGACGTTTGATATCCATTGTGGAGGCGTGGACAACATCTTCCCTCATCATGAGAATGAGATCGCCCAATCCGAGGCGTATACCGGGAAAAAATTTGTCAATTACTGGTTGCACTGTCAGCATCTCATCAGAGATGGCGAAAAAATGTCCAAATCCATGGGGAATACGATCACTCTCCGAGAACTCATCGATGAGCACAAAGCCGATCCCATGGCTATCCGCCTGTTGCTGCTATCCACACACTACAGGAAGATGCTCAACTTCACTTTTGATGCTCTTGATCAATCCCATGCTTCGTTACGGAGAATCAAGGATTTTGTCTATGAGTTGAAGAATACACAATTTCCTCTGGGGGAAACAAAAAGCGCTGTCGGGCTGATCGCTGATATGAAACAAACCTTTTCCAAAGGACTGAGTGATGATTTAAATATGTCCGTGTCACTGACAGCCCTTTTTGATGCCATTAAAAAAGGCCATGTCCTTCTATCCCAAGGCAAGATCCATCAAGCAGACGCGATGAATTTCATTTCAGCGCTCCAATCTGTGGATGACGTTTTAGGAATACTCCAAACAGAAAATGAAGAGGCACTGCCGCTCGATATCATTCAGAAAATCCAAGCAAGAGAAAAGGCTCGCGAGGATAAAGATTTCGCATCGGCTGATAAGATCCGTGATGAATTACTGGAGGAAGGGATCCTGTTGGAGGATACCGAAGAGGGCACTCGCTGGAAACGTATTCATCGGCGGTCGTGAACGCCGAACAGTGTGAGCTAATGCGGAGTATGAAAAAAGTCAAAAAAACTCTTGCCTATGAACTCGGAAGGTCTGGAGAAGGCATTGCGTTGCAGTATTTAAAAAAAAAGAAGTACACGATCGTTGAAAAAGGATTCCGGTTTTTAAGGGGGGAGATCGATATCATTGCCCTTGAGGGCGACACGATCGTTTTCATCGAAGTGAAAACGCGCAAAAGCGTGGATTTCGGTCAACCCGAAGAATCCATCACTGCCGCCAAAAAGCGTCAGCTTCGAAGAGTGGCTCAGGGTTATCTTTTGCGCAAGAATATCCAGGACGTGGAATGCCGATTTGACGTTCTCTCGTTAATCTATGATGAAGAGAAAGGCTACACCATCAATCATATCAAAGATGCATTCTGAATTCTCCATAACTCGAGTGTGCCAGAGGTTCTCTGATCATTAACCCTTCCCTTCACTGTGAAAGGCAATACGACGAATCATGCCACAATTGTGGTGATGGGAAACCGGGGTGCGGTCGTGTGGAATTGTGAGTTAGCCAAATATCCTCATATGGAAAAGAGATTCCAGAATCCAGTTAACCCCCACAAACAGGATGGCCAGAGGGACAGCGATCCTCATCCACCAGTAGAGAAAACGGGGGAAGGGATCAGCCATTCCTTCAGAGAATTCTTTCAGAGCGTCAGCTCTTTGGATGAACCAGACTGCAGTAGCGACAGCCAGAACGGATCCCAAGGCCTGCATCCCTGAACCGAAAGTCAGATCCCAGGGAATAAAAATTCTGAAATTGATCATGGGTGGTATGGCGAGCACATACACGATCGCACAGACAATGAGTACGGCTTTTTTTCTCTCCATTTGCGTGTTGTCCGTGATCCCCCCGATAAGCACTTCGAAGGCCGCCACGTCTGAGAGAAAGGCCGCTCCAAAAAGACCCAGAAAAAAAAGAAGGCCAAAAAACCATCCCAGGGGCATTCTCGAAAAAGTTTGGGGGAGTGTGGAAAAAATGAGGTCAGGACCAGAGCTGGGCTCGAGGCCAAAAGCAAACACCGCAGGAAATATGGCAAAACCCGCCAAAATTCCGGCAAGAGAGGCCCCGATACCGGTCAACAGAGCATTCTTCGGAATATGGGCACGACCATGGAGATATGACCCGTAGATGACCATGAAGGTTCCTCCCAAAGACATGGAGAAGAAGGCCATCCCAAGAGCTGCGGCCATAACAGACGGCGTCAACTCCTTGATGGCAAATCTCCCGATGAACCACTTGATCCCTTCGCCTGCTCCATCGAGGGTGACGGAGCGAAATATCAATAGGACCAATATGGCAAAGAGGACGGGAACGATCCACCTGCTGATCCTTTCGATCCCATGCCGCAGTCCCTTAACCAGAACAAATCCGCAAGCGAAAATAACGGTTAAAGTCATCATAAGCTGGAGGACAAAAGATGTCCGAGCGAATCCCTCCTGTGGGGGCAATATCGCAGAGGCATTCAGATGCACACCGAGTGCGTTGACAAACTCGGACAATGCATGAAATCCCACCCAACCGAGAGCATTCGAATAATACCCCGTAGCAAAGAACACGATACAGAATAGGAATACCCCGACGAATTTTCCCCCGGGCAAACGCCCTTTCTCGAAAGCCCCGAGAGTCCCTCGTTGTGTGTGGCGCCCCAGCATCCATTCGCACATCAGAGCAGGGATCCCGATAAAAAGGACAACGGTTATGTAGAACAGAACAAAGGCCGAACCTCCGAATCGCCCGACCATGTAGGGAAACCGCCAGACAGCTCCCAGTCCCACGGCCACGCCGATCATGGTCATGAGCTGGCCGAAAAATGTGGAAAATGTCTCCCGTTTTTTTCCAACTTGCTCTTTTACACCGATCATTTTTTTTTCGAGTTATTCCTCTTTATCAATAAATGATATAAAATGCAAAAGAATTCCGCCATGGAGCGCCGACATTATTATTAAAAGAAGTGGTGATATGAAGTTTATAAAACTATCTGCAACGGGTAATGACTTTATCCTTTTCGACAACAGGAATGGACAATTGACCGGGAAAGAGGAGGATTTTTTTCGCAATATCTGCCTCCGCAGAGAAGGCGTGGGCGCAGATGGTGTCATACTCCTGGAAGTAAGTGACAAGGCGGACCTGAAATACCGCCATTTTAATGCTGACGGGCGACCTGCGGAGATGTGTGGAAATGGCGCTCGTTCTCTATGTTTTTATGCCGCATCACAGAAGATCGCACCTCCTCATATGACATTTGAAATACAAGGTGTTCTTCATGAAGCCAAGGTTTCAGGTGATACCGTTCAATTAAAAATCCCGCCACCGGGTGCGATCCAAACAGAAATCGGGATCGTCTCTTATAAGGACCTGGAGGAGGGAGGATTTATCATTTTAGGGGTTCCCCACTTCATCCTCTTTACGAGAACACTTGCATCTATCGATGTCATGGATGTCGGACGCCGGTATTCGTCCCACGCGTTCTTCCCAAACAGGACGAATGTCAACGTTGTCCAACAGATCGATGACCACACGATTCAAGTGCGGACGTACGAACGGGGTGTCGAAAACGAAACGCTGTCCTGCGGGACCGGGTCCGCGGCCTCAGCCATTATGGCCCATTTGAAAAAAGGAGTATTGCCTCCCTTCCGTGTCCTGACTTACGGAGGAGAACTCACTGTCAACTGGGATGATGTGAACGATTCGATCTTTCTCTCCGGAAAGGCTTCTGTTATTTTTGAAGCTGAGCTCAAGGCCTTCTTATGAATCCAGGGAGTCAACACAAAAGACAATCCAGGGCTTTTTGTGGCCCGCGGCTCAGTGCTTGCTGGTGAGCAGAAACCGGTCAAAGAAATCTGCTGAAGTTTCATAGACCATGAGCCAATTTTCGTGCCTCAGAAATCCGTGAATTTCATCGGGAATAATGATCAACTCGATGTGGGCCTTGTTCAACTTTCTCAGGCGGAGGACCAAGTCTGTTGTCTGAATAAAATCCACATTCCTGTCGTCATCGCCATGGACAAAGAGGACTGGAGAGGTCCAAAAATCTACGTCCGCCACGGGAGAGGACTGGTAAGCCACACTCATCAGGTCTTCACCCTGCACGTCCCATCCGCCCCCATTCCGACGCCGGGCTCGCATGGACCAATCGTGCACGCCATGCAGGTCGACACCCGCAGCAAATAATTCTGAATCACGGGCCAGCCCCATAGCTGTCAAAAATCCCCCGTACGATCCGCCCCAAAGACCGATCCTGTTGGGATCGACTTCCGGCCGGTTTTGCAGATACCGGCCAGCGGCTACGATATCCTGATATTCTGATGCGCCCCGAGGGCCCTGGTTAGGAGCTGTCCGGAAGGCATACCCGTATCCGATGCCCGCACGGTAATTCACGGAAAGAACGACATAGCCCCTGTTTGCGAGGTATTGATTCATGGCATAGGCATTGTGATAGTATCCGCGCATGTGCCACCCGAGCATCATCTGTCGAATCGGGCCGCCATGCATGAAAATCGCGGCCGCCCTCCCATCGCCGGGCTTTGCACTTTTGGGAAGAAACAACTGGCAATGAATCTGGAGGCCGTCCGGTGCCTTGAAAACGACTTGTTCGGGCTCCACCAAGCTCTTCATTGGAAAGTTCTCAGGAATAAGCTCTGGCGCAATGAGTCGCCACTTCTTATCATTCATTTTCAGCAGAGCAGGTGCGGCCGGTTGGAAGGCAGTGGAACACAGGAAAGCGAGATCATGGCTTTCAGCAGTTAAAACAGGTGCCCATTCGAGCCCTTTTCCGGGGGTGAGAAGCGTGGCTTGGCCTCCTGATACAGGAATTGTCCATAAGTGTCGGCGGTCGATATCTCCGGAATTGGAATTAAAAATCAAGGTTTTTCCGTCTTTGGAGAGAGTACTATCTTCCACTTCAAAATCTCCGGGCGTCAAGCAGATGATTTGCTTATCGTTGAGCGCTAGAGAATACAGATGCATCCAGTTCTCGTGTTCAGAATAAAAAACAAGGTGGTCATCTGTCGCCCATCTAAGAGTCTCTGTGGGATAGTATTGGGCAAATCCTCCGGTGTCATTGGGGCACTGCCAGACTTTTGTTGCTGTTTCTTTGGCGATATCTGCGTCCCATATAGAAAACGACCTCCCTCCCCTGCCGAAGGAGAGTCCTGTTCGACCGGGAAAGCGGATGAAGGCGATATGTTTCCCATTGGGAGACCACACAGGATATCCATCTATGTCCACTGAGGGTGAGATCCATCGAATGGTATGACTGGGAAAGTCATATATGCCGATAAAGCTGTGATCCTCCCTGGAGCTAACAAACGCCAGTTTCTGGCCATCTGGTGACCAGGTTTGAGATTCGTTCCGGCCCCGGGCCTGGAATAGAGCTTTTGCTCCTGGAGGTTCTATGATGTTCGCCACTTTGATGCCTTGTCTTGAGTTATAGACGACCTTGTTTTCCACAGGGGAAACGACCGGATTCCTGCCTCTCCCCAAACGCCAAGGTTCATCTCCCTCAAAGTGAACAGCCCAAACAGCTTGTTCGACACCCTCAGGGTTGGATGTCGGATTCGGGAATTCTCCCGCACGATTGGCATTGCCCCCCCTGACATAAATGAGGATCGTGCCGTCGAAATTGAAGGCGAGCCCACTGAGCTCCTGTCCGTCGTCCTCTGGATATTGGGTGAGTGAACGCGCTCTATACTCCGGCCCTTCGGCCACCCATATATTTCTTTGGCCCTCGTGATTGAAAATCCAAGCGATCCTGTTACCCGCGGGTGAAACGACCAATTGGGAAGGAAATGCGTAACTCATGGCGTCCTTGAGCGTGAACGAATCTGCTCCCAAGGAAAGCGAGATGACCAATACACCGATAAATAAGGTCACACATATCCATTGGTTCAAAGAATGCCGATTCTTTCTCATATTTTTCCTCCTGTTTTGGGATTAAAAAGAAAGGTTGATTCCTATCAAAAAGTTTCTCCCTGGTTCATCCACGGCCGATGGATCTGGCCTGGCGATATAGAGTCTATTGGTGATATTTGAAAGGACAGCATAGATCTGGACGGATGATGCGATGGGATAGCTGGCTTTGAGGCCGAATATGTTGTATCTGGGAATATCCACTTCAGCGGGACCCGGATTCGTTTTTTCTCCCTGAAAAGCAGCGTTCAATTCTAGGGAAAAATGGCCGAACCAGAATTTAGTGCCGAGAAAAAGACGGGGGGAAGGGATATCATTCAGATAATCATCCGTATTCAGGCTTTTTCCAGAAAAGTCAAAAAAGTTGCCGAAGATCTTCCATCCAGGCATCGGATAGTATTCCACTTCAAGCTCAAAACCCCTGATTCTCCCTCTGATGATGTTGCCATACGTGTAGAGTGCTTCTTCAACCAAGTATCTTTCGATCAGGTCATCGATCAGGTAGTAGAAGGCGTACGCTCCGATGAAGAATCGTTTTTGTATCGCTTTCAGCCCGAAGTCGAGGTTAAAGCTGGTCTCAGGCTTGAGATCCGGTTTAGCGATAATAAAACCTCTTCCCGTGATCCCCGTGTAAAACAATTCAGTCAGGCTGGGGGCTCGGTAGGCGCGTGCCAGGTTTGTGAATAAAATGACCGAAGATGTTATTTTGAACGTTCCCCCAATAAATCCGGTTAAGGCCGTATATGAGCTTTCTTCATTTTCGGTATATCCTCCCGGCAGGGCCCTTAAACGAATAAAATCGCCGCGAACACCGGTGATCAGATCCAGGTTTTTTATGCCCGAATAATCGGCAGAAATAAAAAGTCCCAAATCTCTGCGTTCACCATCAGAGTAAGGAAATTCCTCGAAATAGTCGGTGATATTTTGGGATGCATCAAAGGATGTGTAGGTGTTGACGGCATTGGAGTCAGTCCTTCCAAACCAGTCTCCTCCCCCATTGATCCGAAAATGACCTCCGATCTTTTTCCCGTAGGATAAATGTAATCCATAGTCGAAGCTCTCGGTTTTGCTGTAAGATTCCTCTGTTTTGATGTCTTTGATCTTGTCCTTCTGGGTCTCGAGAAAATTGGGATTAAGCCATATCTGAAAGTTGAGATCGCCGCCTCCACCGACATCCTTTTCCAACCAATGGAGCTGAATAAAATTCTGCGATTCCGTTGGATACCAGGTGGGCTTGGTGAGGCTGTCCTGATTGGGCTTCCCGATATCTTTTCCGCGCGCTCCAAGGAAACTGAGATGGATTTCTCTTTTTTTAGTCCTATGAGAGATTTTCCCGAAGAGACTGCCCTGGGTAAAATCGGACATGAAGATCTCCTTTTCGGGCGAACTGTAGTTGTCAGCAGTCATGCCCTGAAAGGAGAGGAAAAATCCTGTGTGTTTTTTCTTTCCCTGAAAAGAAAGCCCAAGCCCTTTTTCCTGGTTTATGGTACCGTATTTGGCAGACAAACTTCCACCAACCCTATCGGACAGAGGAGGCTCTTTCATCAGGATATGGACCACTCCTCCGATGGCATCCGACCCGTAAAAAACGGAAGATGGACTCCTGAGAACCTCGATCGTTTTTATATCTTTGGGGCTGATAAAAGAAGCGCTCGGGCCGGTTCTTCGGTCGCTAGTGACCCTGGCACTGTCGATCAGGATCAACACTCTTCGTCTCGCCAACCCTCGGAGATTCGGGACCAGAGAAAATCCCCCCGTCCCGATATTGGAGACGCCGGGGAGTTCTAAAAGCCCCTGAGTGATGTTGGGCGCAATTTTTTCCTCTAATCTTTCATCGGTGAGTACAGTTTCAGCTGCCGGAACAGTTGCGGATGATTCTGGATATCGCAAGGCTGTCACGACAACTTCCTCCTGCTGGCGGATATACGGCGAAAGCGTGATAATGAGTTTCTTTTCAAAATCTTTCTTCCCGACGGATAGCTGTTGTTCGATATAATCAGGATGGATAACTTCCAGAAGGATCTTATCGCTGTCCGGAAGAGAGAGTTTGAAGAATCCCTGTTTATCCGTAAGGGTTTTTTCGCCGCTGAGACGATTGAGAATGATCGCATCACTGACGGGATTCCCGTTGTCTGTCTGCACAACTCCCTTGATATCAATAGCCCACGCCTCTGGAGCCAAAAGCAAGAGTGCGAGAATTATGCCAGACGTTTTTAGCATAGAAAATTTATTATAATATAATCATCCCCGATTATCCTGATTTATTCCAACTTTTTTAACCTGTGCTTGATCTGTGGATTCTTGTTTGAGGTGTTTGATCTTTTTATGGAAGACAGGGTGGATCATTTCTGGCGCCATTTCAGCCAGCGGGACCAACACAAAATTCCTTTTGTGCATCCGCGGATGCGGGATCTGCAGATCCTCTGTACTCACCGTCCTATTTTCTGCCAACAATATATCGATATCGATCACGCGTGAATCATGAGTATTTGATGGGATTCGGCCCAATTTTTCCTCGATATGTTTCGATCGGATAAGCAGCTCCTCAGGGGAAAGGGGCGTTTCCACTTCGATAACTTGGTTGTAGAACCAAATTTCAGAAAAGATCCCGACAGGCTCTGTTTCATACACAGATGATGTGTTTATGATTCGGACTCCCTCATTGCGCAAAAGTGCAGCTGCGTTGTTCAGGTTTTTCTCTCGGTCTCCCAAATTGCTGCCCAGGCTTAAAAAGTATCTCATTGTTCTGTATTCTCTGCGAACTATCCATGATACACACACACACACAATCGAGCAAGTGCAGACTTCTCCCAGGGGAGATGTGCATTGCCCGTCCAGCTCTTCACGCGGTTTTCTCCATTATCAAATATGATCACCTAACAACGCTATAAGCATTGATGTCATCACGGCTTTAGAGATGCTCTTTTTATGCAAATTGCGCTCGCTTTTTTTGTCCGTTTCTGGCATGATAGAAAAATCATGAATAGAGTTGAAATATGGCGTGTCCAGGAGCTGGCTCTGTTGCTTTTGCAGCTTCATAAATTGTTGAGGCGGGGGAACAACAACGAATGGGCGAATGTCTTTTTGCATTTTCATCAGGAAGCGGTTGAAATTCTTTCAAGGGAAGAACTGAACATAGAGGCACTCAGGAGGCTCATCCAGAACATCGTCAACTGTTTCGATGGGTATCGTTCGTTCACGAACCTATCTTTGGGGAGAGAAAATTCCGATTCAAGGGCTGAATTGGATCATGATTTTAATCAGACCAAAGTGCGCCTGCTCGCAGTCCTCTCTGAAATTGATAGCCGGACTACAGAATACACGCATTGATGATGTGTGCTTTCACAATAACCTTCGCACGCGTTAAGTGCTGCGCGTATTAAAGCTCAAGGAACCCGAAGCGCTTGAGGATACGGAGTACGACCAGGGTAACCCACAAATGGTTTTCGAGACTCGATTTTTTTGATGCCGCTTCCCAATACCCCTGAGGATTCTGTCTTCTCATGAGCCAATCCAAAGCTTTTTTCACGTTCGTCTCTTCAAAAGTGAATCCAATCTGAGAGAGTGAATCCAGGCTGCTTAAAATGTCTGTCGCCCAAAAGGGATATGCGATTTCTTTCCAATAGGAAGCGTGACGGCGATCCTCGTATTTATCGGGTTTGAAAAAACGGCTCGCCAGAAGCTCTCCTGCCCTTTTTGCCTCTTTCCTTTTTCTCCATTTGGGTGAGGCCGCAAGTGCACGGAGCACCATGCCCGTTACCAAATGCGAAGATGGCTGGGAGGGATCAGGTTTCACAGGAGTCAGTGTCATTTGAGCTTCAAAATTGTATCGACTCTTGAGTTCTTTTCTGTCTATGGTCCGGTACGGGATGACCCAGCCGCCATCATCCTGCTTGTGTCTCATGATCCAGCGGAAAGCCTTGAGAGTCTGTGGCTCATCGTGCAAGCCGAACAAACACAGAGCATGGAGGGTGAGCGCATGGTAGGTCGGGGCATATTCATTGAGATAGGCTCCTCGAAAATCCCCCTCTGGTGTCTGGGTGGAGTATAAAAATTGGACTAATTTTTGGACTCCCTTCTCTTCATATCCGCAACCGTAGTCATAAAGACGAAAGGCATTCTTTAGAGTATCCACGATGTAGTAGGTTTTTTCCCAGCGAGGAGGGCCTTCATACTTTCGCTTTCCCCAGCCGCCGTTTGGGCGCTGACTGCTCAAGATCCGGATCCGGGCAGCAAATTTCTTCAGGTTTTTCTGTTCGCGATCCACAGGGACTTCAAGGATATCCTTTTTCATCCAGTAGAGGATTGGCAGATTGCCTCTAGCGAGAAGGAACTCGATCGCCTTATTCGTTTTCGCCTTCATAGGGGCCGTTGTCGGAATTACCCGACTTTTTCAGGATCCTTAATGATACAGAGGAACTCAAACGGTTCGTCATGAGGGTTCCTGAACTGGTGCTTCTCCCCTCTTCCAACCAGAAGACACTGGCCAACACGGAGAGGATTCCTCCGTCCATCCCTGTCTACAACAAGCCCTTTGCCCTTTTCGATCTTGACGACATGTTCATGTTCATGGACATGATAGGGCGTGTGACCTCCAGGAAGAAGTCGAAATTTGCGCATGATGATATCTGTCGCTCCGTCCTCGGGCCCGATGAAGATCTGTCGCATAACCTTGTGTATGCCCTCGCCTTGCACTTCGACTTCAGGGACTTCGATATTCGTCTTGATGATCACGTCATTCTCCTTGTTCCTTTCCAGATCCATAGAGAATCATGCCGCTCCGTCTATTCGTGTGTGTGTTGTTTTTGACCGCAAATTCGCCATTAACGATGACATAAGCCAATCCTTCGCTGTACTGGTGGGGATCTGAAAAGGTTGCTTTGTCCTTGAAGTTTTCAAGATCAAAGATGCAAATGTCTGCATACATGCCTTCTTTGAGTTTTCCTCGGTTTTTGAGTTTGAAGACATCGGCGGGAAGCGAGGTCATTTTTCTGACTGCTTCTTCGAGAGAGAGGACACCCTTCTCGCGCACATAATGAGATATCACACGGGGAAATGTCCCGTAGTTTCGGGGATGAGGGACTCCTCTGCCTATTTCTTGAACACTTCCGTCTGAACCATGCATAGTATAGGGTAACTTCATCAAATCTTCCACATCTTTCTCATCCATCTGGAAAAACACACAGCTGGCACCCCCGTTTTTTTCGATTTCGATGATCAAATCCGCTCCGTTTTCGACAGTCGGCTCTAATCCACGGGATAAGAGGATGTCCTGGAGGTTTTTTCCCTCGTACTCCCCGTAATTCCTCGAATTGGCGATAAAGACCGTTTCAAGTTTATTTATCCCTTTTGTCGATGCGAGCCTTCGTTCGATGATGTACGTTTTGATCTTTTTGTAGATACCCGGTTTTTTTATCCTTTCAAGGAATTGGTCTCTTCCTCCTTCAAAGGCCCAAGAAGGAAAGCTGCTGGTGAAACCTGAACTCGTTGCCGTATAAGGATACTGGTCGAGGAAAACTTTCACTCCGCGTGCTTTCGCATCCTCGACGGGTTTTGTGATCCGTTCTATCTCTCCCCAAACCGAATCATCAGCGAGTTTGATGTGCGAGATCTGGACAGTGAGGCCATTTTTCTCTCCCACTTCGATGGCCTCTTCGATCGCCTCGGTGATGAGCAGCGCTTGGTCCCGGATATGACTGGCATAAATGCCGTCATAAGGAGCGATGATGGATGCCAATTCCACGAGCTCTTCGGTCTCTGAATAAATCCCTGGCAGATAGCTCAGTCCGGTGGAAAAGTCTAGGCCTCCCGCCCTCATCTCCTGGTCGATGAGGCTTTTCATTTCAGTCATCTCTTCTTTGGTGGGAGCCTCCATCTTGTATTCCATCACTTCTCTCCGTATCGTGTTATGGCCGATGAGACAGCCAAAATTGATGGAAATTCCCTCTTTTTCAAGGTCCCGATAGAGTTCCGCCAGCGGAAAAGGATGGCCTCCACAGTTGCCGCCAATAACTGTTGTGACGCCTTGAAGGATGTAATTGTCTACAGTCGGTACCCTCTTGATGCCTCGGTCACAGTGGGTGTGGACGTCGATAAATCCGGGCGCCACGATTAAACCCGAAACATCAATCGTCTCAGCCGCACGGCTATCCTTGACATTGCCGATTTCAACGATTCGATTCCCTCTGATTGCGATATCGCCAGTGTATGCCGGCTCCCCTGTGCCGTCGACGATTAGTCCGTTTTTGATGACAAGATCATAGGATTGCCCCCCACAGGACATGGCCAGAAACATCAGAGGTATCAATAATACTGTAACAATGATGAGCTTTTTTAATTGTCTCAAACAAAACTCCTTTAGAATCACCAATTTTAGTCCAAGTGGGAAACTTCTGTCAATTTATTGCAAAAAATGTTTGCTTTAAATCACTGCTTTAATATAAAGTTTATGTCCGATTGATACCGATGTTGAAGGCTTGTTCAATGGAGAAAAACCGGAGGTTTTGATGAGCGAGTTGATATATTTGGATAACGGGGCCACATCATTTCCAAAGCCAGAAGAAGTGTATGTTTTTATGGACAAATTCTATCGCCATTTTGGTGTAAATCCAGGCCGTTCGGGATATGATCTCTGCATGGAGGCGGGCGAAGTCTTGGAGGAAACACGCCAGATGCTGACCGAATTCTTCAACGGCGATGATCCGAACCGTCTCTGTTTTTCGTATAACTCCACAGACGCACTGAACCTTATTATTTTTGGGATGCTCCAAAAGGGGGATCATGCCATATCCACGACCATCGAGCACAATTCTGTGTTGAGGCCTCTATACCTTTTGAGTCAAAATGGCGTCGAAGTGGACTATATCCCTTTTGATAAGAAAGGATTTGTTCATCCGGATGATTTCAAAGGAAAATTTAAAACAAATACAAAACTGGTGATCGTCAACCACGCATCGAATGTGATCGGCACGATCCAGCCCATTAAAGAGATCGGTGAGTTGTGCCGCAAAAAGGGTGTCCCCTTTGCTCTTGACGCGTCCCAATCCGCGGGAAAGATCTCAGTTGACATTGAAGAGCTGAATGTCGATATTGTCGCTTTTACGGGACATAAATCTCTGCTTGGACCCACCGGCATCGGGGGGCTATATGTCAGAGACGGCATCGAGATCAGACACACGCGCGCTGGAGGGACTGGAGTCCGGTCAGCCGTGCGCACACATC
This sequence comes from uncultured Eubacteriales bacterium, assembly GCA_964406575.1. Lineage (GTDB taxonomy): Bacteria > Acidobacteriota > Aminicenantia > Aminicenantales > Aminicenantaceae > WTAW01. Next base: position 117,797 of record CAYOSH010000008.1, read on the forward strand.
TCGACGAGTATCCCTACAGGTTGGAGTATGGCACTCACAACACGCTCGGGATCGCTGGCCTGAATGCCGGTGTCAAGTGGGTCCGAGAACGGGGTCTGGAAAAGCTCCACGAGCACGAAATGCAACTCACCACCAAACTCAGGGATGGCCTCAAGGATCTGGATAGTGTCACCCTTTATTGCCAGGATGATCTTACGGACCATATCAGTGTCCTCCTGTTCAACATCGATGGCTTCGAAGCCTTGAACACCGGGACGATGCTCGATGTGGATTACAACATTGCCTGCAGGACCGGCCTCCACTGTGCCCCTCTTGTCCATGAACAGTTGGGACTCGTCGGGATCCATGGGGGTGTCCGCTTCGGGATCGGCCCCTTCAATACTGAAGAGCACATCCAGACTGCTATACAAGCGGTTAAAGAGATTGCGGAATCCCGGAGGAAATAGACAGGGATCGAGCTATTTTTCAATCAGAAGAGCACTGGCAACAAGCTCGATGATCTGAATGACCCGCATGTCCAACTCATAGTGCTTGATGACATCCGTCAATCCATCGACACAATTGTGACAGATCGTGCAGACAAGTTTAGCCCCAGTGGCTTTGAGTTGTTCGGCTTTGAGTTCGGCAACTTCCATACGCAAGGATTTATATTCCGCCATCGAAAGAAGGCCGCTCCCTCCGGTGCAGCAGAAGTTCTCCAATCGATTGGGAGACATCTCCCTGAAATCTGAGCAAGTCCGTTTGAGAATCCACCGGGGCTCCTCCACGAGGTCGCCTGAACGGGCAACATTACAAGAGTCATGAAAAGTGACGGAATCTTGATTTTTGGAAGGATCAACTCTGATTCGGCCCGCCTTGATGTAGCGCATTAAGGTGAGAATAACTGATTCGGTCGGAATATTTTGACTGTATTCTGCCCAGTTGTACCCTTCCCAGCGTGTAGAGCGGTAGCCATGTCCGCATTCAGAGATGACGATCCGTTTTGCTCGAAGCTTTACGGCTGCCTCATAGAGGTTCTTGGCCACAAAGGCTCCCATATTGTCGTCTCCAGAATACAGACCGAAGTTCGTCTGATCCCATCCCCAGCTCGGCATCGTCCAGGTCTCTCCGGCGAAATGGAAGATTTTCGCGGCATCAGCGATGGACCTCGGGTCAAATTTAATCTCCCTGGGATTGATCGTGTACATGAAGTCACAGCCTTCCTTATCCACAGGGATATCGATGTCGGGATCGCCCAACTCCTCCTGAAGCTCCTCCTTCATCCAATCCAGAGTTTCTAAATAGTCTTCTTCGGAGACACCCATCTGGTTACCCGTTTCCCAGGTATCGCGGCTGACATTGAAGACACCTTCAGGCACTATGCCCAATTCTGTGAGGATCCCCCTGGCTAACCGGATCAACAACGCTGTGTCTACGCCCATAGGACAATTGAGCGTGCAACGGCGGCAAGCACTGCACGTCCCGAAGACGATGTTTTTTAATCGGTTGAGGTCTCTATCGTTCTTGGGGGTATCCGCATGCACCCACCATGGGAAAATACGACCTGTCCAATCCATGTGCCGTTTGAATATCCTTCGGATCTGATCTGCTTTGTACACGGGTGTCATCGTGGGATCATCCGGTCTTGTCAGAGCATAGTGGCAGGATTCAGCACACATTCCGCAGTGCACACACCCCACCATTGATGAAGCAAGATGCCGGTTGATCCTTTCGGTAAGGAGTTTTATAAATCTTTGAACATTATTGGCCTTAGCATCGTAGACTTTAAGCCGTCCTTCCATGACCGAAGGCAACTTTTTTCCCTTTGCTTCTTCCTGCGATTCTGTTTCCAGGGGAAGATTGAGGACATCGTCAATATCGATCTTTGCCATACCCGATTTCTTGCTCAAGGCCTCTCATCTCCGGTTTTTCTGATTTTTCTTTGTCCCACACCCCTGTGTCCCAATGTCTTCCCGATAAAGAACCTAGTGAAGGGATAATAGAGGTAGTGGCCGATTTTTGAGAATGGTACGTATATGAGGAAAAAGGCTGTCAAAGCAAAAAATAGGATCAGAGGCCATTCGTTGTTTTGATAATCGTTGGGAATGGCCAACACAGCCACTGCAAAATAAAAAATCATCAGCACGAGTGAAAAATAATCATCCCCCGTGCTGATAAGCCGCACCGAGGGATTGGCTAAGCGCCTGTAGAGCCGCATGAGCCCTACGAAAAAGGCGGCTCCAGCTACGGATTGGAAAATTAAAACAAACGCTCTGGATTCAAAGAGTTGAGGCCGATAAGGGATGATGAAGGTTGCCGTTATTGCCGCAACGACGCCGAGGTGGAAAATGACAAATTGCACATAGAAACCTGTTCTCTTCCGGATTGACTCCATCGCCCAGGGCATTGCGATATTCATCATGGAGTATAGAATTCCCAACCGTTCGCTACCTGCCGAATACGTCATTTCTCTCTGAAACTTGAAACGAAAGAGCCAGATGATCCGGAGTATATACACAAAGGCGAGGAATGAAAGAGCGATGATCTGGACTTCGTTCTCTAGAAGATGTAAGAAGTCGCTCATGAGATCTTTCTTACAAGAGAATGTCTATGATATTAAACCTCTCACACGCAGCCATCTGGCTTGGGCAGGCCAGCAAGTTTGCATGCGCCTTTGGCGGGTCCCGAGGGGAAAAGCTCAAAGATATGCTTTAATGAGAATCCCGAGTTTTTGCACACTTTCCTGACCATGGGCGCCAATTTTTTTTCTAGATAATAACCTCTTATGTAATGGATGACTTTCCAGTGCTCTTCGGTGAGTTCGTTTAGCCCTTCTTGAGTTTTGGCCAAGACGACTGCGACTTCTTCATTCCAATCGTCTGGATTCTTCATAAAACCGTCCTCATTCAACGCGTATGATATTCCTTTGATGTCGAGTACGGGCATCGATCATCCCTCCTGTCAATTTAACGCGAGATTATAACATACATCGTTATTACCACAAAATGCAAAATGGGAAATGTGAGAATCTAAAAATAGGAAAAGAGAAAAAACCTCTATTACTTAATCCGATTCAGGTTTAAAAGCTTCGCCAAGCCAATTTTTTATCTCATCTCTGGATTTTCGGAATTCATTCAAAATCTCCCTTTCGCCTCCGGAAAGTTCAGCAGGGTCCTTGAATCCCTTATGGATGAGAGTCCCTCCTGGAAAATACGGGCATGATTCCTTTGCACGGTCACAGACAGTGATCACGTAATCGAACTGCGTCTCCATGAATTCGAGCACATTCTTGGAACGAGAAGAGGAGATGTCTATTCCGATCTCTTCCATTACACGAATGGCATAGGGATTGACGCTTGTAGGCGCAGTGCCGGCACTGTGGACTTCATAATAATCTCCAAACAGGGCTTTCATAAGCCCTTCGGCCATTTGAGACCGTGCAGAATTGTGGGTGCAGATGAAGAGGATCTTCTTTTTCCCATTTTTTTTATCAACTGTGGGAGTCATAATTGAATTTTTCAAAGTGGTGTTTGATCGTTTTTCCTTTGACAAAATAGATGACATCTTCGCCGATGTTGGTGGCGTGGTCGGCGATCCTCTCGAGATGGCGCCCGACAAGGATCAGGTCTACGGCTCTTTTTAAAGATGAAGGATCTTGCATCATATAAGTGAGAATTTCACGAAAAATCTGGTCGTTCAGATTATCCACTTCATCGTCTCGCTCACACACATTTCTGGCAAGCGCCGCGTCTCTATTGACAAAAGCTGTGATAGAGTCTCTGACCATACCTTCAGCCAATGTCGCCATTCTCGGGATATCGATCAGGGGCTTCAGGAGAGGCACTTTGAGCAGTTCCAACGTTCTCTCGACGATATTGACAGATTGATCACCGATCCTCTCAAGCTCGCTCGAGATTCGTAGAGAGGCAGTGATCAGGCGAAGGTCGACAGCCATAGGCTGTCTTAAAGCAAGCAATCTCATGCACAATTCGTCGATCTCAATATCCAAGAGGTTTATTTCCTTTTCCTGTTCCATGACTTTGTCCGTATATTTTTCGTTTCGCTCTTTAAGGCCTTTTATGGCTATGGATATCGACTCTTGAGCTAAAGATGCCATGTAGAGCAATTTTTCTTGTAAAGTCTTTAATTCCTCGTCAAATTGTCTTTCCATTGCAATCTCCTATATATCGGATGTGCCGCGTTTATCCAAACCTTCCGGTTATGTAGTCTTCGGTAAGTTTATTCTTGGGGTTGGTGAAAATCTGAGGGGTGTCCCCATATTCGATCAGCTCTCCTAGCATGAGAAATGCCGTATAGTCAGAGACGCGTGCAGCCTGTTGCATATTGTGGGTCACGATCACCACAGTATAATTCTGCTTCATCTTCTGGATAAGGTCTTCGATTTTTGCCGTAGCGATCGGATCGATCGCCGAGCATGGCTCGTCAAACAACATGACCTCTGGATCTACGGCTAATGAACGGGCAATACACAGCCGCTGCTGTTGGCCTCCAGACAAGGCAAAAGCATTTTCACGCATCCTGTCCTTGACCTCTTCCCAGAGAGCAGCTTTTCGAAGGCTTTTTTCCACGACCTCTGCAATTTTTTTTCGGTGTTTCATCCCCCCGATTCTCAAGCCGTAGGCAATGTTATCAAAGATCGTTTTCGGGAAGGGATTGGGCTTCTGGAAGACCATCCCCACTTTTGTCCTCAGTTCCACCACATCTATTTTCGGTGAATATATACTCACTCCGTCGAGAAGGATCTCCCCGTCAACTCTAGCCCCGGGAATGACATCGTTCATCCTGTTCAGTGTCCGAATGAATGTCGATTTCCCACAACCTGAGGGGCCGATGAGTGCAGTCACTTTATTCGCAGGAGCAATGATGTTGATATCTTTTAAGGCCTGCTTGTGGCCGTAGTAGAAGTCGAGATGCCTTGATTCTATTTTCGTCTTGGGGTCCATTTCTACTCCCTTTTGACCCGTCTCATTCTGTATCTCAGAATGATGACGACTAGGTTCATCAAAAGAATGAGTGCGAGTAAAACTAGGGCTGTCCCATAAGCGATAGGCCTTACTTGAGAAATAGCATGATGCTGGGTGGCCATCACATAGAGATGGTATGGGAGGGCCATAAACTGATCGCTTAGCGATTTGGGAAGTACAGGTAGATAAAAGGCAGCTCCAGTGAACATGATGGGGGCCGTCTCCCCTGCTGCTCTTGCCAAACCCAGAATAGTCCCGGTTAGCATACTCGGCATAGCATAAGGCAGGACGTTCGTGCGTATAGCTTGCCACTTTGTCGCACCAAGGGCTAGAGCTCCTTCCCGGTAGGAATTCGGTATGGCTTTTAGGGCCTCCTCGCTAGCTGTGATCGTCCAGGGCAAAGTCATGAGACCCAACGTCAGACCTGCAGAAAGGATGGATGTTCCAAAATGGAGAAAATTGACAAACAGAATAACACCAAAAAGTCCATAAACAATGGACGGGACTCCTGATAAATTCCTGATAGACAGCCGGATGAGCCTGGTCAATCCGCTCTGTTTTGCATATTCGTTCAAATAGATCGCAGCGAACATACCCATAGGAATAGCGAGCAGGGCTGTCACGATTGTTACAAAAAAAGTGCCCATGATCGCAGGGAATATGCCGCCCTCAGTCATTCCTCGCCGTGGTGCTTCGGAAAGAAATTTCCAACTGATGGTCCCTCCGCCTTTGCTTCCAATATCATAGAGAAAGAGCAGCAGCACGGCAAACACAAGATAAACGCACACACGAAGAGAGAAAAATCCGATGAATTCGATAATTCTTTTTTTCACAGCTCTCTCTCCTGGTATTTGTGGAGGACGAGGTCAGATATCAGATTGACAATAAAAGTGATCACAAAAAGCACCAGTCCGATAGCGAAAAGAGCATAGTAATGGGTCGTGTAATAGGGAACTTCTCCCAGTTCGATGGCAATGGAGGCTGTCATCGTTCTGATGGAGCTGAGAAAACTCTTTGGAAAAGCAGGCGCATTTCCTGTCGCCATCAGCACTGTCATGGTCTCGCCGATCGCGCGTCCCATCCCCAGCATGATGGCTGCGATGATGCCGGACAGGGCGGCGGGAATCTTAACTCTCATCAAAGTCTGCCACCGGGAAGCACCCAGGGCCAGAGATGCTTCGCTGTAGGCACGGGGAACGGCATTGAGGGAATCTTCAGAAATGCTGATGATTGTGGGCAGGGCCATTATAGCCAACAAAATAGATCCATTGATGGCATTCAAACCGTGACTTTGACCTGTGAGTTTGGCGATAAAAGGTCCAAAGAGGACTATTCCCAGGAAACCGATAACAACGGAGGGAATACCTGCCAGGATCTCGACTATCGGCTTTACCACTTCTCTGACCTTCCAGTGAGCAACGTCAGAGAGGTAAGCGGAAGCACCTATGCCCAGGGGGATTGCAAGAACAAGAGCTCCAATCGTGACCATAAATGTGCTCATGATCATCGAGAGAATCCCATATTCTTCTTTAACCGGCGAAGTAGGATTCCAGACTTTACTGCCAAAAAACTCTCTAATATTAATTTCTCTGAATGCCGGGATGGCGGTGTACAACAGAAAAAAGAAAATGCCTATCAGGATGATGACTGCCAGAATTCCGTTAGTTAAAAAAAAGGCCCGAATGCCCGATTCCTTGAGCGTTCGCCACTTGATCGGCTTCATTTGAAGTTTACCTTACCACAAGTTTTTAAAGATTCATAGGATGAGCGGGCTGAGAATAAATGCAGGGCAGAATGATAACTTTCACTCTGTCTTGCATTTAATTTGAACTACTTGAGATTTTTTTGATTCTCAGTCAGCTGGGCAGAGCCGATGGGGAAAAAACCCTCTTCTTCGACGATCTTTTGGCCTTCAGGACTGATCTCGAATTTGATGAAATCCAGGACAATCCCTTGGGGAGTCCCCGCCGTTGTCTGGAAGAGAGGCCGTGCGATCGGATAGTCACCGGAATCGACAGCGGCTTTGTTCAAAGGTGAAAAAGCGGCAGCACCAGGATCCTTGGAAACGTTCAGGATCCTGATCCCTTTTCTGGGATTCCCGCTCCTATCGACCACATATCCCACACCCACATAACCAATGCCTTCTTTATCGGCGGTGACACCCTCTACGATCTGGGCGTTACCGTTCATTCGTTTCATGTCCGCAGAATAGTTCTGATTTTTGAGCACATGCTCCTGGAAGAAGACAAAAGTTCCGGAGTTGGATTGCCTCCCATAAAGAGAGATGGTCTTATCCGGACCGCCGACTTCTTTCCAGTTTGTGATCTCGCCCCTGAACATAGCACCGATTTGATCCATGGTAAGTTTTGAGATCGGATTACTCACATTTACGATCACACTCAAACCATCAACAGCGATAACGAATGTGTGTGGAGAAACACCGTTATCCTTAGCCATTGTGATCTCTTTGTCTTTCATTGGCCGTGAATGATTAGCGATATCGCAGGTCCCGTTGATGAGTGCGGCGATCCCCGTCCCAGACCCTCCGCCAAGCACAGCGATAGGCTTGTCGGGATTCTTCGCCATGAAGTCTTCTGCCAGGATCTGCACCAGGTTGACCATGGTATCAGAGCCTTTGACTTGGATCATCTTTTTCTGGGCAAAGAGTGATCCATTCAGAAAAATGAGCCCAATAACTAGGCATCCGACTAAAATACATTTTTTTGTTTTCATTTTTTCTCTCCTTTAGAATTTGAAATACAATGTCATAAATCCATAGAGATCATTTCCAGGTTTTTTGTATTCATCACTATCCTTCATGAGGTCATTTTCTTTATAAGTGGCGAACTTGATGTTCGGCATGAGCCACACATTCTTGTGAACCTGCCAGCTAAGAGCTGCAATGATGAAACTGAACTCATGATTGTTTGCAAACGGAACATAGTCAATCCCACTTCCTGAAAATTTCGTCTCATATCCTTCACCAAAATTCATGTCGTAACGGCCGATGAGTTCAACCGTTTTACTGAATTTGTAAATGGCGAATGCAGAAAGGATGTTATAGGGCAAAGAGTCTTTGTCTTCTTGCTTGTATTCCCTGTAGGCATACTGGAGGCCAACTCTTCCCCAATCCGCAGAATAAGCACCGAATCCCTGGAGGATTATATCATCATCTTTGTCCTTAGCTCTTTCGTACTGGGCCATGGCCTCCACGAAAAAACCTCCATTTTTATATCCCAGAGCGCCATAGAGCTTCTTTCCATTATTGATTTCACTCTTATTGGAAGACCCGTTGGCGAACATGACATGATAGACTACATTTTTTCCACCTTTTAAAGATACTCCCATATCCCTTGAAGACTGCCACTTGTACAAATCAAGCGGGGTTTTTTCCAAAGGCCGCCAACCCCAAATGTCCTCCAGCTGTGTGTAGCTAGGGGGACCCATGATCCCAACGGTTAGATTTGAAGCCCCCAGCTTGAAGTCGATATAGGCGTCCTTTACAAAAGGGACAAGAGTAGCGGCAGAGAAAAGATCGCTCGTGGAGTTCATCTCAAGACGAAACCTCATCTTGATGTTGTCGCTCAGCTTGTTGTTGTAAGTGAAATAGATCCGGCGGAACCAAAATCCATGACGGCCTTTGATGTCTTCATCGTGATGCTGCCAATTGTCATAGTATTCATTGACCATGTATCCTTTGATCTCGCCCGACTCAGGTTTGAATTGGGCCCCTGCAACAACGGGAAAAAGAGCGATTGAAAATGCAATGAGTAAAACTAAACATACTTTTTTCATGTTTAACCTCCAATATTTTTTCTTACGTGAAGTCATTTGTGTGTTATTTTCGTCTTTCTTCATTCGACCTCATTGGGAGAGGTTTGAAGATGTATTTTCGAGGCTCAGTGTTAAGAAAAAATAAAGATTCTATTAATTTTTTGTTAAGTTTTGTGAACCTATATATTTTTTTTGAGCTCGATACTAAAAAAGCACACGATCTGTAGAGACCCTCGTCTATTGAAAGATTCCGGCAGAGTTTTTATGACTTCTTTCGCTAATAAAATCTTTTAGCGATAGATTAATTTATCATAGAGGGAATTTTATGGTGACTTTTGTCCCCTGACCTTCAGTGCTCTCCACGTGCACATCCCCACTATGTAACTGTGCAATATGTTTGACAATGGACAGACCTAAACCAGTCCCACCCTGGCTCCGCGACCGTGATTTATCAACGACATAAAATCGTTCGAATATTCTTCCGATATCTTTCTGGGGAATTCCTATGCCCGTATCCGCAACAACGGCGATTACTGTGCCGTCTTTTCCTTTTAATTCGACACCGATACGTCCCTCATCGGTGTATTTCACAGCATTATCGATCAGATTGATAAACATCTGCTCCAGTTTAAATGTGTCGCCTTTTATTGGAGGAAGACCTTTTTCTATGTCTAGGACAATGCTGAGATTCTTTTCCGCTATTCTTTGTTCGAAGATCTTCAAAACATTCTCCATGACTTTTTGCAGATCCACATTTTCAATTTCGGGCTTTTGTTCCTTCTCCTCGACCTCGGACAGGGTGAGCAGATCATTGACGATGTTGATCAATCGATCTGTGTTTCGTTCGATGATCTTCAAATAATGGTTCTCACCCTCGTCCATTTCTTCAGACAATGTCTCCACATAACCCTTAATAGCTGTTAATGGAGTCCGCAGTTCATGGGAAACATTCAAAATAAAATCCTTTTTGATGCGTTCCACATCCTTGATCTTGGTGAGGTCATAGAAGGTCACAACGATCTCTTCGCGAGAACTTAAGTATGTCGCGCTGCAAAGAAATGTTCTCTCGCAGAATTCTAACTCTCTGGAATTATTTTTTTTCTCATCCTGTGTTATTTTTATAAACTCGTTAAAGTCGGATTTTCTGACGACTTCCCAGTAATATTTGCCTTCGGTTTTGTCACTCTTAACGATCTCCCAAAAGCTGGGATTGCTGAGCAAGATTTTCCCCTCATTGTCTAAGGCAATGATGCCCTCATCGATCGAAGAGATGATACTTTTCAATTCTTCCTTCTGAGCTGTCAATTCTGAGACAAGGCTGTGGACCTGGCCGGTCATATGGTTGAAACGCTCAGCCAACTGTCCGAGCTCATCTCTTCTTTTTAGATAGACCTTTGTGTCAAAATTTCCGGCTGCAACCTGAATGGAAGCAGCACTCAGTTCTTTTGTCGCCTTTGAGAGAGAACGCGAAATTAAAAAGGCTCCTAACAGAGAGATGAATGTGATCAAAATGATTGATGGTAAAATATCGGATCTCATGCTGGCCAAGAGATTGTTGATATCTCTGACAAAGAGGCTGACCCTCAACACTCCAATGATCTGTTCGTCCTTTTTCAAGGGGAGTCCTATGTAGAGCATGTTTGCCTTGACTGTATTGCTAAAACGTAAAGATCTGCCAATCGTTCCCGTATAAGCTTTGGCAATCTCGGGCCGGAATCTGTGATTGACCATTGTCCGCGGATCTTCTTCAGAATCCGCCAAAACGACCCCATCCGGATCTATGATCGTGATTCGGGTTTCAATATCCTTTCCAATTTTTTTAACGAAGGCATCTAATTCTTCCCATTCGTCCCCTTCAATAAAAGGCATCACATTAAACTTTAGAGAACTTCCCAGTTTTTCAAGATATCTGGCTGATGATTCGAGATAAAAGCTCCTTGTTGCCTTAAAAGAAAAAAAGAGGAATAGTGCGGTTAAGCCAACGATAATCAGAACAAATCCACTAAAAATTTTAACAAATATTGAATGTTTCATTCTTCCAGCTTATATCCCACACCGCGCACGTTTTTGATGAATTTAGCGGCACTGCCCAGTTTTTCCCTCAGATGTTTGATGTGCACATCAACCGTCCGGTCGACGACCGCTTTCTCCTGTCCCCAAAGATGATCTAGAATCTGATCTCGTGTGAACACCCACCCTTTCTTCTCAGCGAGAAATTTCAATATTTTAAACTCTGTTGTGGTCAACAAAATTTTTTTTTCTTTGAAAAGTACCTCATGCTTTGCTGCGTCTATGGATAGGATGCCACCCACATCAATTTTTCCAGTGAGCTCTTGAGCTGGGGGTCTTCGCAATACAACTTTGACCCGAGCGACCAGTTCTTTGACTGAAAACGGTTTGGTCACATAGTCATCCGCACCCAGCTCAAGCCCCAGAATCCTGTCCATTTCCTCTCCTTTGGCAGTGAGCATGATTATTGGGATAGATGAGAGATGATCCTGTTTTTTTATGTATTTGCAGATCTCAAAACCATCAGCGTCCGGTAACATTAGATCGAGAATGACGAGATGCGGAGTTGTGGATTCCAAAAACTTGAGGAAATTGGCAGCATTAAAGAATTTTGCGACATTAAAGCCTGTTTTTTCGAGATGAAGGGATACAAGTTCAACGATATCAGGCTCATCATCGACGACGGCTACAAGCTTACTCATGTAAATCTATGACTCGATTGTGTTACAAATTTTCACGACATGGGGAGAATGAATGCTATCTTCCACACCCAAGCGAAGCTCATTATAAGCACACTCATAAAAAAATTCAACGACGAGTGAAAGAAAATGGCATCTTGAAGTCAAGAAAAAGATGCATTAAAATATTTTTTAGATTCATCCGAAATAACGAGCAGGATTCTTGTGGAATGATGATAAAAAAACAGGAGGAGGGATTATCATGCGCGCACTATTTATTCTACTGGGAATCCTTTTAGCCGGAGCCGTGGCTTTTACAACCGTAACCCTGGATTTTGAAGAAGATGTGCTGACCACTTCCCGGGGAGATTTGAAGATCACTTGCATCGGACATGGGACTTTGATGTTCACATTTGACGGAAAAATTATCCATGTGGACCCTGTCTTTAATTATGCGGATTACACAAAAATGCCGAAGGCCGACCTTATCCTTGTAACCCATGAACACGGAGATCATCTGGATGATGTCGCCATTCAAGACCTGACCAAAGAAGGCACGGTGATTGTTTGGACAAAAAAGTGTATGGATCAGGCCAAGATCAAGGATAGTATAGTCATGGCAAATGGAGATGTGAAAACTGTCGAGGGCATCAAGATCGAAGCCGTGCCGGCATACAACATCAAACACATGCGGAGTGGAAATAATCCCTTCCATCCCAAAGGGGAGGGAAACGGATATATCCTGACGTTCGGCGATAAACGCGTGTATGTGGCTGGCGATACGGAGAACACGCCCGAGATGAAAGCGCTGAAGAATATCGATGTGGCCTTTCTGCCGATGAACCTCCCCTACACGATGACCCCGGAGATGGTGTCAGACGCAGCTAGAGCGTTCAGGCCAAAGATCCTCTACCCCTATCACTACGGCGAGACAGATCCCTCAGAGCTTGTGGCCCTGCTTAAAGACACCCCGGACATTGAAGTGCGGATCCGAAACCTCAGATAATTTACTTCTTATTTTTGCTCAAAGCCCGCACGGGGATGACGTTGAGTTTTATTTTCCCAATTGTTCTTTGAACTCTTTGAGCATTTTGACAATAACATCCTTGGACTCTTCCGTGCCCTCACGGCCTTTGATCTTTACAATGGCACGGCCCGTGTCTTCGTTGAATTCCGACTCCAGCTCGTAGCCTTCAGGAAGGTCTTCTTCTATATTTTTGACAGCGTCGATAAAGGCAGATTTCTGCTCCTTTTCAAGCGTCATTTTAGCAAGGAATGTCGCTTGTCCCTCCTCATCTATAAAAACCGTGAGATATCCTTCTTCTTTTTCAATGGAAATGATATCCTTTTCCTCTTTATCGGATTCACCCTTTTGTTCGATGATTATGACGTGCGGCTTTTCTTGAATAGTCAATTTGATATCTTTCAGCTCAATCTCTTTTTCCTTAAGTTTTATCTCCAATTTTTTGAGGGTCTCCTCCATTTCTATGAGCGCCTGCTTATCTTCCTCGGTTTTGGATTCCATCTCTTTGGAAAGTCTTTCATGAATCTTTTGGAGTTTCTCATAAATTTTTTTGAGAGCGTCATCTTTGATATGGACTGCGATTTCAGGATGGACTTCGACATCCGGATGCTCCACATGGACGCGGGGGGCGACGACTATGGCCCTCTCCCCGCCCTCCTCGCTGACCTCTAGGGTGATGTGTTTGGAAGGATTCTCATCCTCTGCGGCGGTAATAACGGGCCCTTCGATTTCGATGATCTTTTCCCCATCCTTTGTCCTGCTTTTCAGCCGGATCACTGAGCCCTCCTCCAGTTCAAGCGCTGGCAATTCTTCCTGAAGAGTCAAAGCATCGCCCTTGACGACCCAACGGGCGTCTTCTCCTTTTATGTCAATGGATTTCCCTTTGAACATCCAAGCGATTTCTTTTCCAGTATCATCCTTTTTGATAATGATGACCGGCTCTTTCAGTATGAATGTTTTGACCTTCCCTTTATCCGTGATGATAAGCTTGACCTCTCCTTCTTCGCCCTCTTTCATATTCCAAACAAAAACGTCTTCCTTTTTCTCTTTCTCCGCTTTTTTATCGGCTTTTTCCTGATCCTTTTTCTTTTCTTCCTTCTCTTGAGATAAGGGAACAATATATTCGTGATCAGGAATCATGACATCTTCGAAATGGCCTTTCTGCGCAGTGATTCTTGACGGGGAAGGCCTTGCCATGCCTAAGAATGAAATAGTCAGGATGAGTAACACCGAAAGGAATATTTTTGTCCTCATTTTGACCTCCTTCAATTTGTATTTTTTTCTAAGGATAGTGATCAGTCGGTCGTTGAGCTGGGATCTGCCCAGAACTCCGAGAACGGCTCCCGGCGGAACCCAGGAAGGCTGCACAGACATCCGGATGGATAGAATATCCGCCGCATAATCCGATGGCTTGATCCCTGTTGTCAGAACAAGCTCGTCACAGGCTTTTTCCTGTTCTTTTTTCATCATCCGAAATACAACCCAGCTGAGTGGATTGAACCAGAATAAGCTCAGGCTAATCTTGGCCAGCATCATCACAATAAAGTCTCCTCTTTTTATATGAGAGAGTTCGTGCAGAAGAGCTGATGACCGTTGATCCGCGGACCAAAGATTGGATTCGTCCGGCATGATCACGACGGGCTTCCTCCATCCCCAGGTCAAAGGCATCTTGACCTTTGAGTGCTGCAAAAGGCTCACCTGTTTTTTCAGTGAGATCGCAGCCAAGAAACGGTGCAGCAAATGCCGCCAGAACGGATCCTCTAGGTTTTCACCCTCTTGCGTGATTTTAAAAGCCCCATACAGGCCAAAAATCTGTCTCAAAAGAATGAACGTTAATCCTAGAATCCAGGTGACCAAAAAACAATATTTCAAAATTGTGTGGAAATGACCGTTAGCCCATCCTTGATTTGAAGATACCAATGTGGTTCCATTCCCATGATCCTTATCAAGGTCATTCCCGCGCGTGCCGGCCATTGGAGTTACATTTGGGCGACTCATCGTAACATTTAATGTGTAAGAAGGATCTGTCTCACTGTGAAAGGAAGGAAGCAATCGCGTCTTCCAACCAGTCCTAACGGATGATAGGATCGGGAAAAGGAGCAATCCGGTCAAAGTGAACGACAGAATAAAATGCCGCAGCGACGCGGATTGTTTACGGCATAATAAAGATAAAAGAACAGCGAGAGATAACAGGATCGAACTCTTGATCAGGAACTCGGAAAAAAGTCCCAGGCCCATTGTCTCTGCACTAAAGCCCATGTCTACCTTCCCTCTTCCCGCGCCTCTTCGATCAGTTCAAGGATTCGGTGATAGTTCTCATCAGACAATGGGTCTTCGGATAGGTCGAGGAGAGCCGCCACGGCCTCTTCTGTGGAGTTGTTGAAAAATGTTCTTAAAAGATCTTTCAGTGCGTTTTCTCGAGCCGTTTTCCTGGGCACAGTGGGTGCAAATATGTATCGGGGTCCTTCCTGTCTGTGAGAGAGATGCCCCTTCTCCTCCAGAATCCGGAGTAAGGCTCTTACGGCTGAATATGAGGGAGGATTAGGGAGCTTATCGAGGACTTGGGCAGTAGACGCCTCACCCAGCTCATAGATGATATCCATGATCTGTCTTTCCCTTCGGCTCAAGTTCTTATGTCCTTTCATAGTCTTTCTCTCTTAAGAATTTCTTTAAATATTAAGTGCTGGTTTTTTAGCATGCTAAAATTGTAGCACTCTTTTGTGTCGGCGTCAACAAAAAATGCTATTTTTTTAGCAATTTTTTTTAAAATTTTTTTTATCTCTATTTCTTCGTTAAGAAAAAATTCTTAGGCATGGCATTGGGCAATCTCAGTCAATTCTCTTAACCTCAGGAGGAGCTGAAAAGTTGCAAAATATTGTGTCCTTGTTTCAATACAAAAAGAATGGTTTTCGGAAATCATCAAAGTTTATAAGCTCTTTCTTGAATTGATTCAAAGTTTCTCTAACATCGGCATTCCCTTCCAGTGCTTCTCTCACTTTTGCTGTTCCCATGGTTTTGTCGAAATAGTCCGAGTAGAACTCAAATTTTCCAGCGTTCATGCTCTTGATGGATCGGATGATGTGCAGCGTGGTTTCAAGAGGTTTGTAGGTAGTTCTATCTGTCACATGGATCTGTGCTCCTCTACAATGTTCCCCTTGGAATTTGGAAAAGTACGGTGTGAACCTCGCTTCACTGAACCTCACTCCGGCAAGATCGAGTGCGTTCAGTGCTTTTGATAACTCGAATCCCTCGATCCATGGAGCGCCGAAAAGCTCAAAGGGTTTTGTGGTCCCCCTTCCCTCCGAGATGTTCGTCCCCTCGATAAAAACTTGGCCAGGATAAACTGTAGCCGTTTCCAAAGATGGCATGTTTGGAGATGGCCTGATCCAGGGAAGGCCTGTTTCGTCAAACCACATGTGTCTTTCCCATCCCTCCATGGGGATAACAGTCAACATCGCCTTTTTTGTAAGAAAATTTTCGTTAAAAAGTCGAGCCAGCTCACCAACAGTCATCCCATACCTGATTGGGATCGGATACAGTCCTACAAACGAACTGTACTTTGGATATTCCAGGATCGGGCCTTCCAAATCAATGCCATTGATCGGATTAGGCCTGTCCAAAACGATAAATTCTATGTTGTTTGCGGCACTTGCCTGCATGGCGTAGGCCATCGTGGCGATATAGGAGTAGATGCGTGTTCCAATATCCTGAATGTCGAACACCAAAACATCAATGTTCTCCACCATCGACGATTCAAGGAGTTTTCCCGAATCGACTGTGTCAAAGGTGCGCATGAATTCGTCGATATCTCTGAGGACTTCAGCCTCAGGAATGAGAGATTGACTATACAGGCTGAAAACAGGCAGTCCAAGTTCTTCGTCCACTTGAAAAGGGACGCCTTCCCCAGACTGAGCATCGCCCCGAACTCCATGTTCGGGCCCATAGAGAGCGACAAGGTGGATATGCGGATTGTCTGCGAAGAGAGTTATGGTGCTCGTGAGGTTCGAGTCTGTTCCGGTCGGATTTGTGATCAGACCGACACGCTTGGATCTCACCATGTCCAGATGTCTTTCAAGAAAAACCTCCACACCCAATTTTACACTCGCTGTCGCTGTCGCTGACCTATCAATCATTTTATTCTGTCAACTAACGATCTTGTGAAAGAGACCACATCGATGGGCTCTCTTGTTGTGGGATCACGGAGGGCCTTCCACGAACTCATTCTCTCTTGTGATCCTTTGGTCAGTACTACTGTCCCTTCGGCAATGTCTCCGTGGACTCGTCCTTCAAAACGCAAGGAGAAACTCTCCCGCTTATCTTGAAGTCCCAGTTCGAATTGGAGCTTTTCCCCAATCAATTGTGTATTTTTGAGGTGTTTTTGAGATTCTCCAAATCTGACTGTTCCGACAACATACTGATAAACCTGCTCCAGCCACATTGGAAATGGAGAATTATCAAATAAATCAACAATGGATAAATCCCACTTTCCGATCACGTTTGCAGGAACAATCCAGCAATAAACCCAGTGATGCCTTTCCCCTATCACAACGACCGTTTTCTGATCGGGGATCCACTCGTTCATCCCGAAATCGTGGGAGACAACTCGGGTCCCTGGCTTAAGCTCGGTGAGCAGTTTTGGACGCAACTGAAGGTTCAGGATGGGAAGGAGATAGAGTGTGACCACAGTGGCTTCGTTAAAATCAGTCATGAACAGATCCTGTTCGAGAAAGTGAACGAGATGATCCACCTTGGCCTCGACTGCATTTTGTCTGCTTTCCGCGATCCTCTTGGGATCGATATCCACTCCAATACCTCTTGAGCCAACTCTTTGAGCGGCTGAGATGACGATGCGGCCATCGCCGCAACCGAGATCATATATCCGGTCGTTTTGATGGACGTCTGCCACCCGAAGCATTTCTTCCACCACCCTGTACGGCGTCGGAACATAGATCACATCGGGGCGCTTTGTCTGCCATGCTTCTGTATATAAACACGCCAACACTCCAAAAAACACGATCAAAGATCTTCGTTTTTTCATCGAGGACAAAGAAATATAATTATAAAATATATGATTATCTGATTTTAAGCAATCATACTTGATAGAGAGTAACC
>CAYOSH010000009.1:0-121178 GCA_964406575.1 uncultured Eubacteriales bacterium
AGGGGAGGTGAAAGAGAAAGAGCCCCTGAGGGCCGGTGCGGTAAACGCGAATCTTCGATATCTCTCTGACTCTATTCTTGTTCGAGCTTTTTAAGTGCAGAAAGGATTTTTTCGGGTGTGATGGGGAGGTCCCGGATCCGAACACCTATGGCGTCGTATATGCCATTGGCGATGGCGGGAGCGGTGGGCACAAGGCCGGGTTCAGCAACTCCCTTAGCTCCGAAGGGACCAAAGCTGTCGTTTGTTTCGATAAAATCCAGGTCGATCGGGAAATCCATTTCCTGGATGGTCGGAATCTTGTAATCCCTGAAGTTGGTGTTCTGTATGCGTCCCTTCACAGAGTGGAGTTCTTCGTAAAGGGCGTAGCCTATCCCCTGAGCGAGCGCTCCGATTATCTGACCCTTGAGTCCCTCAGGGTCTAACACTTTTCCGACATCGTGTGCTGCAGCCATCCTGAGAATACTGACTTCCCCTGTCTCCGTGTCCACTTCGACCTCGACGCCTTGAGTCCCGAAGACATAGGTGGAGGATATGTTGCCGAATCCTTTTTCAAAGTCAGGAAGTTCGTTGGGAGGGTCGTAGAAGACTTCGGCAGTCAGCATCTGGCCCTGATTACGGAAGTGGATGGCGCGCAGGAATCGGCCCAATTCCAGTTGCAGCCATGGTTCATCGGGAGCGTCCTTTAGATAAATGAACCCGTCTTTGAGGTCGAAACGATCTTGTGTGGCCGCTGCATCCACATCGAATTCCGGTGGTTTATAATCCGGATTTCCTTTCATGTGCTTTTTTAGGTTTTTCTGGATTTCATCAGGAAATACGTCCTTCGCCAACTCGAAAATTTTACTCCGGAGTTTCTCGGCGGCAAGAATGGCTGTGTTTCCCGCCATGAATGAACCGCGGCTGGCATGGGTTCCCACATCCCAAGGACATGTCCCTGTATCGGTCGGGTTGATGAACACGTTTTCTGGACGCACTCCCAGTGATTCTGCGACGGCCAGGGTCAGGACAGAGTGCAATCCCTGCCCCATCTCCACTCCGCCATGGTAGACATTCACGTTACCGAAATCATCCAGCTTGAGGATCAACCCGCTGGCATCCGACCGGTAAATACGGCCGCCCCCGCCCACATGGATGAGCGAAGCCATCCCCACCCCTCGATGTTTGCCTTTTCCCCGCTTTCTGGACCAATCCAGCTTATCGGCCACGCTTTTTAAGCTCTGCTCCAGACCGCAGGTGCTGACCTTCAGCCCCATGGGTGTGGTTTCGTTCGGCTTATTGCTATTCAACAGGCGGAATTCAAACGGGTCGATTCCAGCCACTTCGGCCAGTTCGTCCATGTGGCTTTCCAGGGCCCAGCAGAGCTCGGGATTGCCATAACCGCGCATGGCCTGGCAGTAAGTATTGTTGGTGTAAACGAGCTTCGCATCAAAATAGATGTTGGGCACACGGTAGAGAGATGTTGCCGGCAGCATCATGACCGATGGATAGGTGGCTCCCCAGGATGTATAAGCACCGTTATCCTGGAGGACCTCAACAAACCGGAAGCTGAGCTTACCCTCTGCATCGCAGCCCTGGATGATCTTGGTCTGCGAGGATTGCCGCGGAGAGAGGCAAGCGAACTCTTCGTCTCTCGTATAGAGGATTTTGACGGGATGGCCCGTCCTGTGAGCGAGCAGAATGGCGATGTATTCGTACGCATGTGTGTCCAGCCCTGTCCCGAACGCACCTCCCAATGCGGGGACGATGATCCGCGTGTTCTTCCCCCGGAGCCCCATATCGTTGAGCGCTCTGTTGAAATCACGCTGGGCCAAGAACGGGATCTGCGTTTTAGCCCAAAGGGTGAGGTTGTTGTTCATGTCGAACTCAGCGATACACCCTGCGGTTCCCATACAGCTCTGCTGGACAAGCGGTGTCGTATATTGGCCTTCAGCGATATGTTCGGCTGCCCTCCTTCCAGCTTTGATGTCTCCCGACTCGTGGTGGAATCGAAGGGGAAGAATATTGTCCGTTCGTGTCCGGCCCTGCGTATCGATGGTGTGGATGAGAGGGGCCCCGGATTCCATCGCCTCTGCGGGCGAAAAAACGGCGGCTAGGGGTTCGTACTCGACCTTTATAAGCTCCACAGCTTCTTCTGCGATCGCAGGATCGATGGCCGCCACAGCAGCAACTTCGTCTCTGTATTGACGCACTTTATCTTTCTTGAGAGCGAAGTTGTCTCTTAGAAAGCCGATCCGGATCTCAGGAGTGTTGTATGCAGTGATCACGGCCTTTACGCCAGGCAGACGTTCGGCTTTTGATGTGTTTATATTTTTTATGCGGGCATGAGGGAACTCGCTGAATTTTATCTTGCCGTAGAGCATCCCCAGTCTGGTGAGATCATGGATGTAAAGGGCTCTCCCTGCTGCCTTGTCAGCGCCGTCCGGGCGAGAGACTTTTTTCCCGATGTGGTTGAAATCGTTCATTCGGAATCCCTCATGTTGATGGCGGCTTTTTTTATGGCTTCGACGATCTGGACATATCCTGTGCAGCGGCAGAGATTCCCCTGGAGTGCATCCCGGATCTCCGCTTCGGTCGGGTTGGGATTGGAATCGAGCAGAGCTTTTGCGGAGAGGATCATCCCCGGGGTGCAAAAACCGCACTGGATGGCTCCGGAATTCACAAAGGCTTGCTGGATGGAAGACAGACAGTTCTCACTCCCCTGGAGACCCTCGATGGTCACGACATTCCTCCCCTCTACCTCGAAGGCGGGATAAAGACAGGAGTTCACGGCTTGTCCGTCGACGATCACCGTACAAGCCCCGCACTCGCCCTCACCGCATCCCTCTTTTGTGCCTGTAAGGCTAAGGAGGTCACGCAGCACATCGATGAGCCGCAGGTGATCCATGGCGGCCACTTTGACTTCCGAGCCGTTGAGGACAAAGGCGATCTCGCGTCTCATCGTTGGCTTCACCCGAGTACTCTGGTCAGACCCCGTTTGACGAATACGCCCACGATCTGTCTGCGATAATCTTCCGAAGAGCGGATATCGGTGATGGGAGAGACGCTCTTTTCTGAGAGTTTCTGAGCCTCCCTGATGATTTTTTCCGAAAGAATTGAGCCTTCGAGAATTTCCTCGACGGCTCGGAGGCGCAGGGGAACCGGAGCCACCGAACCGGCTGCAATACGGGCTTTTAGGCAGAGATCGCCATCCATCTCCAGCAGCACCGCAACGCTGGCAACAGACAGGTCCATTTTTACGCGTCCTTTTTTCAAAAAAACGGCCCGGATGTTTTTGTCAGGGGGAGCCAGATAAATCTCTGTCATTATCTCGTCGGTCCGGAGACAGGATTCGCTAGGTCCTTTGAAAAAATCCTCAACCGGGACCTCCCGTGTTGTCTCACTGCTTCGGAGTCGAAGTTTGGCTTCATGAACGAGCAGAGGCAAAGCCATATCGGCACACGGAGAACAGTTGCAGAGATTCCCCCCGATGGTGGCGGCATTACGGATTTGAACACTGCCTATTCTCCTGGCAGCTTCTACCAGGACAGGAAAAGTCGCCCCCAATGAGGGATGTCGGGCGATATCGGTGATGGTCGTTAGAGCCCCTACGCGGGTTCCTCCATTCGCTTCTATGCGGGCAAGACCTGGAATATTCCGGAGCGATATCAGGTCTGATGGACGGAGTTCCCGGTTCTTAATCTGGACCATCACATCTGTTCCCCCGGCAATGAACTCGGCTCCCGGCTTCACTTCTTTCAGTCGGAGGGCCTCTTCGAGCGTCTGGGGCTTGTGGTAGGAGTACCGGCTCATGCCACAATCTCCCGGTTTCTGAGTGAAATAATTTCTTCTCGGGAAAACCCGATTTCAGAGAGCAAGGCATCCGTGTGTTCCCCATAGGCGGGGGCAAAAGGAAGCTCTTTATCTTGCGTCTTAAGGTAGTCTGTGAGAACCGCGGGGGGCGGTAGGCGAACAGTACGGCCATCCGGTGTTTTTGTCTTCAGCGCCGAAGAGGCGACAAAAGGCAGGTCCGCCACTTTTTCAATGGGAGTAATGGGGGAGTGAGGAATTGCCACTTTCCTAAGCGCTCTGGACACTGCATCGGAAGTGTGGATTCGGGCGATCTTTGCGATAGTGGTATGGATCTCATGTTTATGCTTGCGGCGTCCCTCGTTGCTGGTGAACTGTTCTTTATTCAGTGAAGCGAACATCGATTGTTGGACAAACCGGTGCCATTGGGCATCGCTGCCTATGGCCATGTAGATAAATCCATCTTTGGTGGCATAGGCATTGACGGGGATGAACTGGCGGTGTTCGTTCCCAGAGCGTTTGAGCTCTTCGGGAGGACTGCCCAACTCGAGCATGGGAAGAAACGTGTGGAGCCAGGAGACCGCCACCTGAGCCATCGAGATATCGAGCTGTTTACCTTTTCCGGTTTCATTGCGCTCTATGAGCGCCAGGATGATCTGGATAAAAGCCTCATCCCCGGCTTTGAGGTCAACAAGAGGAGGTCCACACTGGAGCGGAGGTCCATCGGCATGTCCTGTAAGGTCCATGTATCCGCAAAGCGCCTGTAAAACCGGGTCGTACCCGGGGACGTCAGGATAGGCTAATCCCAGGGCAGAGATGCTGCACCAGATGAGGTCTTCTTTCTCTTTTTGTAAGGTGTCATAGTCGATGCCGAGGGAGCTGTGTCTCGCTGGCATGGTGTTGGTGCAGAAGACGTCGACCTTGAGCTCCTTGATCAGGCGCTTCATCAACTGCTGGCCTTCTTGCTTTTTAAGGTCGATGGCGATGGCTTCTTTTCCTAGATTTGGCGCCACAAAATAGCTGTGACGGTCTTCACCCGAGACAGGACGGCCGATGTAGCGATTGGGATCTCCTTTGGACTTTCTGCCTGGCACGGGAGTGGATTCCAGTTTGATCACACGCCAGCCCAGATGTTTAAAACGGAGAGTGGCATAGGTCATGGTAAGGGCCTGTTCCACGCTGAGCACGACTTTGGGTTTCACTCTGCTCATCCCTTCCCAAACGATCACTGGTTTTATCAAGTTCCACGTTTGGAATTCGCTAATGAACTTATATCTTAGCGACCAATTGAAGTCAAGCTGCAGCACCACAACTATCATGCCAAATAAAAATATCCGTTTTTTAACGAAATAGAAATGTCCGGTTTGACAATCATTTAAATAGCTCTCTCTAAATACCAGTATGTTGAAGCGATGGATTATGACTTTTCCTCGGACTATCGGGAGGTGGGGTGTACTTTCCTTTCTAATAACCCGAAGGGCAGAGTTCCACGGGCTTGCCCGTGGGTGAATGATGTGTGCCCGGCATGGGAAACGGCTTGGGGGTTCGAGTCCCCTGCAGGTCTTGATGACAGAAACTGCTAGTCGAAGGCAAGGGCGTCCACTGCGAGGTGGGGTCTGAAGGAAGGTGGAGGCAAAGCTCTGATCCGATGAACAAGAACCGCATAGGAGGCTGGGGTACTGGGGTGAGTTTACGTGACAAAACGAAGTCCGCAGCCATCAATCGGTAGTCTGATAAATGCGGCGGATGTGGAGCGGAGGTCGTTATCCTTACCCGGGGAGGTCTGCAGAGCTGTCCGGAAAGGACTATGAATCCCGTAAGGGGTTCAAAGGGTTCTGCAGAAGTCAGCAGAGGCCGTAGTAGGACTGCGGGCCAGTCCGAAGGGCCGAACATGTCATTGATGGTGAGGACTTAAGGATTCGTCGTCATGGGGGCACAGCAACTCCAATTTAAATGGGACCAACCCTCAGGCTCCAAAGATGAAGCCCACGGAGAAAAGGGAAAGGTGTGTCAAGCGGCGGAGGCATCCGAGAGAACCGAACCCGTAAAGACCGTAATGATGGAGGAGGTGGTCCGAAGAGAGAACCTTCGGAAAAGTGCGGTGGCCAAACCTCAGGAACGAAAGTTCTTGGGATTCAGCTTCACCTCAGCAAGCTACGAGCTGAGAATCAAACTCTCAAAAGAATCTCTAAAGGACGTCAAGTACCGGATCAAACGGATAACATGGAGGGCTCGGAGAATCTCCGTCTCTCAAGTTATCGAGGAACTGAATCCTTACCTGAAAGGGTGGCTGGGTTATTACAGGTTGATTGAAGCTGCCTATGTGCTTGAAGAGCTCGACTGGTGGATTCGCCGTAGGATGCGATGCTTTGTCACGAACCAATGGATCAAGAAATGCAGCGCGCGTTATAAAGGCTTGAGGAATCTTGGCGTCAGTGAAAAGAACGCTCTTTCCGTGGCTTTCTCCCGTAAAGGCCCCTGGGTTATATCGAATATGAAATCCGTGAAAGTGGCGATGCCGAACAGTTTCTTTGCCGAAAGAGGCCTCCTTTCCCTCTCATATCATTATGACTCTTTATCTAAGATGACATGAACCGCCCTGTACGGCCCCGTATGCACGGTGGTATGGGAGGGCGAAGCTGTGAAACTTTCCCCTATCCCGATTTAAGAAGAGCAGATTTTTTGGCCTGCGCTATTTTCACTCGTTTCTGATCAAAGACTTCGTTAAAGGATAAATAGCGCCGATTGAACTTGATTTGAATCGCACCGTCAAAATGTTCCAAGCCTCATGCCACCACCCGGCTTTTTGGTGTGGATGGGACAGCTATTCTCATGAAAGATCCAAGAACGATTGACATGTCATACTCAAGATTCCTTATTAATTAAAATTGTTGTAATGTATTGTCATAAAGATCTGTTATGCTGTGTAAATAATGCGGAAATGGCCGCCTGTCAATTCTAGTGTTGGTCAATCCCTTATATTAGCCAGGTAATTGTTAACGTCTTCAATCTTAAACGGCTTTTGTAAATATCCAGAAGCACCTTTCTCTTTCAATTCCTTCCATAAATCAATATCCACTAATTTACCTGTCATCATAAATACACTTGTCTTTGGCGATATTTCCTTTATTTCCTTAAGAATATCAATTGCTGCGATTCCTGGCATAACAATGTCCAATAACACGACATTAAAATTCTCCTTCTTAAACAGATTCAAGCCTTTCTCTCCAGATAATTCAGATTTCACTTTATGACCTTCTGCAGATAACCACATTGTAAGCATTTTGCATATTTCTTCTTCATCATCCAATACCAAAATATTCATAGGTTTTATATTCTCTATTCTTACCGTTTTTTTCTCTTCAACGATTCTATCTTTCACATCCTCTATTTGGGCTGGTAATCTGACCTTGAAATTCGTTCCTTTCCCTAACTCACTCTCGACTTCAATCGCACCTCCATGTCGATCTACAATTCTATAAGAAACAGAAAGGCCAAGCCCAACTCCCTGAATCCGCTTATCGCCTCCAACAGCTCCTTTTGTTGTGTAGAAAGGCTCAAAGACCTTCCCTATATTCTCTGCCTCTATTCCTTTGCCTGTATCTGAAAAACTTAACTCGATATAATTCTCAGCCTTCTTAATCCCAATAGTCAGCTTTCCTCCTTTAGGCAACATCGAATCTCTGGCATTTGTTACTATATTCAGAAAAACTTGCTGTATCTCTGCCTTGTTTGCTAATATCCTAGGAATTTTCTCATAGTTCCTTATCACTCGAACATTAACCTTTTTAAGATGATCCTCGATCAGGGAAAGCACTTTTTCTAGCTCCTCGATAACATTACATGCTTCTTTTTCCAGAGTTTTATTTTTCGAGAAAGCAATTAAATCCTGAATAATTTTTGAAACCCTATCAGAAGTTCTAACCACTGTATCCAAAGCCACTTCGATGTCTTCCGGTCTCTTTGTTTGTAGGGCAAATTCACTATGTCCCCTCAATATCTGCAGCAGGTTGTTGAACTCATGGGCGATTCCAGCTGTTAAAGTGCCAATTCCCGCCATTTTCTCCGATTGAATGAGCTGATGCGAAAGCTTTTCTTTTTCTTTTTCTGCTTTTTTCCGTTCGGTTATATCGCTTATCGCAGAACGCCATATACTGAAATCGCCTCTAACGTTTTGGATGGCAATGCTTTCCAATCCGGCAAAAAAACAGCTTCCATCCTTCCTTACAAGTTGGATTTCACAGGTTTTCTTTTTTCCCGATCGTAAAACTTCTCGACTATGTTCATGAAGTATTCCCTTTTCTTTTTTTCCAATATAAGTGGAAAAGAGAGTTCCTACCAGACGACTTCTCTCCAAACCCAGCATAACTGCCCCAGTAAGGTTTAAATCAAGGATTTTACCAAATTTGTCAAATGTAAAATATCCTATCGGCGAGAAGTCATAGAGATCAGAATATTTATTTCGTGATTCCTCTAATTTTTCTTGAGATTCTCTGAGATCCTGGTTTTGCATTTCCAGTTCAATCTGATGAATATTCAGCTCTTCCAAGAGTCTGATCGTATCCATGCTCGATATATCAGGTTGGTTTTTGTGGTATTTCTCGAGTGCCTTTTCGGCCTGTACGCGGAGAAGGCGAGCGTTTTTTGCCAAATTCTTATCTTTTTTCATCTCTTATCCTTACAGCGAGCTATTTTGCGCCATGTCTTTCCTGTCGCTTTTTTTGTTCTTCGGTCTTTCTCTTCAATTCTGCAATCTGCTTTTTTAGTTCAGCCTCAATTTTCAGGCGTTCAGTGATGTCTCTTTCGGTCGTGCAAAAAGCATAGGGTTTTTCACTTTCATCTTTCAACACCGAAAAGGTCAACCAAACAAATATTTTTTTTCCATCCTTAGAAACTCGCTTTGTGATAAAGGATTTAATTTTCCCTCCCTCTGACAGCTTCTTGATGGCGTGTTCCTCTTCTTCCCTTTTTTCATTGGGAATTAAGTCTTGGATCTTCATCTTTATGGCCTCTTTTTTCTTATAGCCGTACATCAATTCTGCACCCCTATTCCAATCGAGAATATTTCCTTTAAAATCTTGTAAAGTGATTGCATCGTTAGAGTCATAAAGAACTGTGGAGAATCGTCTTATGTTCTCATTTTGTTTTTTAATGTCTGTTATATCACTAAAAGTAATGACAATACCTTCGATGACGTTTTCTGTGGTTCGATAGGGTAGAATGTTTACCTTATAAATATCGCCTGATTTGGCAAATACCTCTTTTTCGAAAGAAAGCGAAGTCGTCAATACCTGTTGAGCTGCCTCACTAATATTGAAATTAGGTACATTCGTAACAATTTGATCGATCGGGCGGTTGATATCGGATTCGATGAGATTGATTATATTCTTCGATTGCGGCGTAAAACGCTTTATCCTCATTTCGGCATCCAAGAAAAGCACTGCAATTTCTGTACTCGAAAGCAGATTTTTCGAATCATTGTAGGCTTTAGATAATTCGTCAATCTTGATCTGATATTCAGAGTTTATTGTCAGCAGTTCTTCGTTAACGGATTGTAGTTCTTCCCTCGAGGTTTCCAACTCCTCATTGCTACTCTGTAACTCTTCGTTTGTAGATTGAAATTCTTCATTCATGGATCTCAATTCCTGGTTAGATGCATCCAATTCCTCTGTTGTCGTACTAAGATAGTCTTTCGTAGCCCTGAGCTCGTTTTCCAAGTTTTTTATTCGCATAACACTTTGTTTTTTTGGGTTTTCCGCTTGAAAAACCTGTTCTTTTTTACTAGAGGCTGTTTTATCTTCGAATAAAACAAGCATATGCCCCTTAAGCGGTTCAGGTTCAAATATCGGTCTCACTATCAAATTGATAACGTAATAATCACCATCATGTTTTATTTTTATGTCAGATTCAACAATTTCTCTTTTTTCCCTCTTCGCTGAATGAATCGCGTTCATCAGATGGTGATTTAAGCTTTCACGTGCCATCTCCATTATGTTCATTCTTGGCTTACCTGATGCGGGTTCTAGATAATTTCCTGTTCTCCCATGAATGAACAGGATCTCATAATTATCATCGATAAGGACACACGCAGGGCTGTAATCCTTCAGCAGGAGATTGTCAACAAATGAGTCTATTCCAATATTTCTTTTTTCATCAATCTGGTTTATTGTCAAATGTGAAGGGAGTGATTTTTTTTGACTTGGAAGAATTCCAATCTTTTCTAGAGGAAAGGATGTTATTCCTTTTCGCTTGTAAATTTTCCATTTTTTATTGACAATCTTGAAAAGGTCAACAGAATAACCAATAGTTTCAGAAGACCCTAAAAGGAGGATTCCATCCTTATTAAGAGAATAATGAAATTGAGTCAACACTTTTGTCTGTATTTCTGAATCCAGGTAGATCAGAACATTCCTGCAGCTGAGCAAATCTATATTTGGGAAAGGTGGATCGTCGATGACATTATGCACAGAAAAGATAACCTTTTCCCTGATATCTTTCTTGATAAGATATGTGTTATCTTTTTTCACAAAATATTCTTTTAATCGGTCCGGAGACACATCGGCACTAATACCTAGAGGGAAAATTCCGGTCCTGGCTTTATTGATAGCATCCTCATCAATATCAGTGGCAAAAATTTGAACTTCATTATTAAGATCATTCTCTTTAATATACTCTTGGAGTATAATGGCAATCGAGTATACTTCCTCTCCAGTGGAACACCCAGGAACCCAAGCCCGGCAAGGTTGAGCTATGGACTTGTCTTTCAAGAGTTCTGGAAAAATCTTTTCTTTAAGGATTTCGAAGGCCTCGGGTTCTCTGAAAAAATTGGTAACACCTATCAATAATCCCTTGAATAGCTTCGTTAATTCATTATAGTTTTGCTGCAAATATCTAACATATAGGGACACATCGTTTATATGGTGGATCGCCATTCGTTTCTCGATCCTTCGCAAGATGGTGCTTTTTTTATAATGAGAGAAGTCGTGCTTGGTCTTGTTCCGGAGCAGAATAAATATTTTTTCGAGATGGTCTTCAATCTTCGGTAGAATCACCAATTTTTTTTCCCTTTTGATGAAGGAGTGTTTCGCATAACGTGTGAGTTGCTTAGGCATTTCCTCTGCTTTCAGAATAAGGTCCACAAGTCCGGTTGATATCGCACTTCTCGGCATTCCATCATACACAGCAGATTCCGGCTCCTGCACGATTGCCAGCCCACCTCTCTCTTTTACAGCCTTTAAACCGAGCGTGCCATCGGATCCTGTTCCAGACAGGATGATACATACAGCATTCTCGCCTTGATCTTCGGCCAAAGAGCGAAAAAAATAGTCAATAGGAAGCTTTATTCCGCAATATTTTGTCGGCTCCATCAAATGAAATAGACCATTAAATATGGCAATCTCTTTGTTCGGGGGGGTGATATATACATAATTTGATCTTATCTCCATTTTGTCCTTGATTTGAAGTACTTTCATTTGTGTGTATTTTTTTATCAATTCGGAGAGGAAACTCTTTTTGTCTGACGCTAGATGCATGATACTGACAAACGCCATCCCGCTATCTGGGGGCATTTTTTCCAGAAACTTCTTAAAAGCCTCTAATCCTCCAGCAGAGGAACCTAGGCCAACGATGGGAAATGTGTATTCTTTTTTTCGCCGGATTTGGATCTCTTCTTTGCGGGAAACTATTTTTGCCTTTGTTGATTTCCCTGAAGGAGAGGATTTTTTAGGAGTTCTAGGTGCACTTTTTTTCTTAATCGTTTTTGCCCTTTTTTCCATTATGCGGCTCCCAGATTGTAATCCTTTGAATATCGAAGGATTATTAAGGAAAATTTTTCATATGGTTTAATGAATTTATGTATTAAAAGAAATATCCCTTTGTTTATAAGCTATCATAAAGAAAATACATTATCAAGTCATTGAACTCGTTCATGCGATTATACTCTTCCATAGTGTGGCAATTGTTTTTATTTCATAAGACTCCTTCCAATACATTAGGTTTGCCCGTTCCACACATCTATTGAGTTTAGGCGATAAACTTTGATTCGCCAATTATCTCTATGGAGAGGTAGCGGCAGAAAACAATTTTCTTATTTATCATCCTTAACCACGGTTAGGGATTTTGGATAAAAGTTGTTATGTTATTACATGGAGAGAGGTCTGTTCTTTTTGCATTTGACGACAAGCCTAAGCTGTGCGATAATTTGTCGTGGAAATTGACAAAGCAAAAACAAATGGGGGAACATCCGTCTAGCAAGGCAAGTTCATATATTTTAATCACTGTTGAAAATTCTCAGATAAATTCCTCCACTTAGAAATAACTCCTATCATTTTTGGGAGGATTCTAAATGGAAGACCAAGACAAGACAAAAGAACAACTCATAGATGAATTAGTGCCATTATGCCAATTATTGAATTGAAGGAATCGAAATCTGAACACAGAGGACGGAGAAAGAACTACACGCGTGTGTGGGAAGAAAGAGATATTCCATATCTAATGTTATAATTAAAAAGGAGTTTCGCAAGCCAAAGCTGGGTTAAGACTTCAGTAAAAAACATTTATGTAAATATACATAAGGGGGAGAGCAATGAGAGAAACTGGACTCGATATTTTAGGAAAAGTTCCCTGGGGCACTCATTTCTGCCAGTTTTACAAGAATAAAGAAGATTTAATTGAGATTTTGGTGCCTTATTTCAAAGCAGGATTAAAAAATAATGAATTCTGCATGTGGATTACTTCAAATCCTTTAAAAGCTAAGGAAGCAAAAAATTCATTATGGAAAGAGTTAGAAGATTTAGATGATTATATCGAGAAAGGCCAGATAGAAATCCTTGATGCTAGCCAATGGTACGGCAAATCAGGAAGATTTAATTCTAAAAAGATACTGGCGGGATTGGTCAAGAAAGAGGAAGAAGCTGTGGAAAGAGGATTTGATGGAATTCGCATAGCAGGAAATACCTTTTGGCTTGAGAAAGAGGATTGGAGAAGTTTCGCTGAATATGAAGAAATGATAAACAGTATTATTAATAACTATCGGATGCTTGCGATTTGTTCCTATTCTCAGGATAGATGTGGGGCAAATGAATTAATAGAAGTGGCAAACAGTCATCAATTCTCTATTATTAAGCATGAGGCTAAATGGAAGTTTATTGAAAGCTCTGAGCACAAGCGGGTGCACGAAACCTTGCAACAGAATGAGCTGTTTAATTTTATATTATTCCAGTACAATCCCATCGAAACTATGGTCACGGATAGGAATGGAAGAGTGATTAGAGTCAACTCGGCAGCAAAGAGATCAGGGAAAAAATTGCCTGGAATAGGAGATGTGATGTATAAGGATTGGCCTGAAAAACCCAAGATTGATATGCACGCTGAGTTGATGGAATGTATCAGGTTGGGTAATATAAAAAATTTTCCTGAAGTAAAACATGGCGACCAGTTTTTTTTTATAACGAGTGCTGGTTTTCCCAAAGGAGCTATTGTAACATATCAAGACATCACCGAACGCAAGCGGGCAGAGGAAGAAAAAGAGAAACTCCAAGCACAGCTTATCCAATCTGAAAAGATAGCTGGAATCGGGACTCTGACGAGTGGCATCGCCCATGAATTCAACAATCTGCTTCAGATAATGACTGGGCATGCAGAATTCGCCCGAAGGACGAAGAAACCAGAAGATATGGAAGAAGCTTTAGAGATAGTTGAAAACACTTCTGAAAGAGTCTCAAGAATTATCAAAGACTTATTAACTTTCTCAAGACGAAAACCTCTTGATAGAGAACGTTGTAATATTGCTGAATTAGTAGAATTAGTGCTTTCGATGATAGAAGAGCAGCTAAAAAAGCATAACATCAAAGTGGTGAAGGAGTATAGAAAGACACCTTCTGTAGAGGTAAATGAAGGCGAGCTGCAACAAGTGTTCCTGAATATGATTACGAATGCTCGAGATGCGATGACAGACAAAGGGGGAAAATTGGAGATAAAGGTTAAGAAGGTTAATGACAATGCAGAAGTGAGTTTCACTGATACAGGGATAGGCATAGAGGAGGAGAATTTAGGCAGGGTATTTGAGCCTTTCTATACGACTAAAGGAGCCGTTGGAGAAGATACCAGAACTCAGGGAATAGGACTTGGTTTATCAGTTTCTTATGGGATTGTAGAGAGACATGGAGGTACGATTGAAATAGCGAGTGAGGTAGGGAGAGGAACGACTTTTACTGTGAAATTGCCAGTGAAAGGAAAAGAAGTTAAAAAGAGCAGAGCGAAAGTTGCTAGGAAGGCAAAGAAAAAGATGCCCGAGCCTCAGAAAATTTTGGTGGTAGATGATGAGAAAGCTATATGTCAGATGTTTACGAAATGGTTATCTTCAGAGGGACATCAAGTGAAATCTGCATTAACAGGAAAGACAGCTATAAGTCTGGTTAAAAAGGAGTCATTCGATGTTGTGTTTTTGGATATAGTCATGCCAGGGATTTCAGGCGTTGAAGTCCTTGAAAGAATCAAGGAAATATCACCCAAGACAAAAGTAATCATGATAACAGGCAGTCTATTGAAGAAGGATACTTGGGATGGACTCAAACAGAAAGGGGCATCTGGGTATATACAAAAACCCTTTAAGATGGAAGACATAACGAAATGTTTAGAGTTTTAATAAAGTAGAGAAAAGGAGAAACATAGAGCATTACGAGAAATTCCTCGAGTTCTAGAAGGATGCTAATCCTGGGATTGTTGAGATGGAGGAGGCACAGGTGCTACATATCAAGAGTCCGGAAACAGCCTCAAACTTTACACTCCCATTCATAGATCTCAATCAAATCTATGACGCATTCTAAACACAAAAGGGCTAGACAAAATTCACTTTACAATCATCTCTAAAGGTGATAGATTTTTTGGATTCCGTCTTCTATAATAAAAATGAGCGAGGATAAGTACGGGATTTGGTCAATAAAGATCAATCTTCGTCCAATAGTGATATGACCCCAAAAATGAAGTCTAAACCAAAAATTCTCATTGTCGAAGATGAAATGATCACGGCCAATGCGACAAAACGAACCCTTGAACTCCTTAATTATTCTGTTCCTAGAGTCATTTCTTCAGCACAGGAGGCAATTAAAGAAACAGAAGAGAATACCTATGACTTAATTCTGATGGATATCAAATTGCAGGGACAGAAGGATGGCATCAAAGCGGCAAGCCAGATACGTGCCCGTCATGATATTCCGGTTGTTTATATCACGGCATCGACTGATAAGAAAACCCTGGAGAAGGCGAAGGTTACAGAGCCTTATGGGTATGCATATAAGCCTATTGATGAGAAGGAATTGCGAACTGTTATAGAAATAGCTCTTCTCAGACACGATATGGAGCAGCAACTCAAAAAGAGCGAGGATCGCTATCGGTCGATTTTTGAAGGCTCCCGGGATGCAATCTTCATTGTCGCTGAAGATTCAAGATTTGTAGAAGTTAACCAGGCAGCATCCGCTCTCACAGGATATTCTAAAGAAGAACTTTTGAAGATGAAAGTACAAGATCTTCATGATGCTGAGGGTCTTGAGGTCTATAATCATAATTTCCTCAGGATTATGTCGGGTGTACAGATTACCAGTGAAGCTAAAATCCTAAGAAAGGATGGAACTAATGTTGATACAGAATTCAGTAATAAAAGAACTGAGATCGGCGGCATTCCTTTTATGCATACAGTGGCGCGGGATATAACCCAACGCAGAAAAGCAGAGGAAGAATTGATACGCCTATCCCAAGCTGTGAAAATGTCTTCAGATAGTATTATCATCAGCGACATTAATGGGAATATCTTAGATGTAAATAATGCAACTTTGAGAATGTATGGAACTGATAACAAAGATATTTTTATAGGCAAAAACAGCTTTGATTTTATCGCCCCAAAAGACAGGAAAAAGGCATTAGAAAATATGGAGAGTACCCTTAAAAAGGAATACAGTCCAGTCATAGAATATCATCTCTTAACTCAGCAAGGTCGACAAATCCTTGTGGAGATGAGCGCAGCCCTCATAAAGAATAACAGTGGACAGCCAATTGGATTCATAAAGATAAATAGAGACATCTCTGCGCGTAAGAGGGCAGAGGAACAGAAAGAGGTGCTTCAAGCTCAACTCATCCATTCAGAAAAAATGGCTGGGATCGGCACTCTGACAAGTGGTGTTGCCCATGAATTCAACAATCTGCTCCAAATCATTAAAGGTCACATGGAATTTGCCCGGAGGACTAGACGATCAGAAGATTTCGAAGAGGCCATCGAAACAGCTCTCTTTACTTCTGATAGAGCAGCAAAAATCGTTAAGGACCTACTGATATTTGCAAGTGATGAAGTCCCTGAGAAAGGGATCGTTCCAATTACAGAAGTTGTCGAATCCGCCCTCGCTTTACTTGAAGAGCATATAAAAAGGCATAATATCGAAGTGGTGAGGAAATACCAAAAAAACCCAAATGTAGAGATTAATAAAACCGAGATGCAGCAGGTGTTTTTCAACTTGATCACGAACGCCAGAGATGCCATGACCCATAAGGGGGGAAAACTGGAGATAAAAGTTAATCGTATCAAAGAAAGAGTGGAAGTCAGTTTTAGTGATACAGGCATTGGGATTAGCGAGAAGAATTTGGGAAGGGTGTTTGAGCCATTCTTTACGACAAAAGGAGCAATCGGAGGCAGTAAGATTCCCGGTATCGGGCTTGGTCTTTCCGTTGCGTATGGGATAGTGAAAAGGCATGGGGGGATAATCGAAGTGAAAAGTCAGGCGGGGAAAGGCAGCACCGTCACAGTCAAATTGCCAATAGTAGCGTTTTATGGCAAAGAGAAAAAACTAATGGATAAAAAAATAAGGGGACAGAAAGAATTAAAGACAAGGAATTTTTTAGCAGTTGACGATGAAGAAGAGATCTGTCAGATGATCGCCAAGTGGTTATCCGAAGAAGGACACAAGGTGAAATATGCAATGACCGGTAATGAAGCGATCGCGCTGGTGAGGAAAGAGTTTTTCGATTTGGTCTTATTGGATATTGTTATGCCTGGGATGCCTCCTCTTGATGTACTCGAAAACATAGCAGAAATCTCGCCTAAAACCAAAGTGATCATGATGACTGGAAAATTGATAGATAAAAACCGGTTCAATGAGTTTAGACAGAGGGGAGCTTCCGGCTATCTCCAGAAGCCTTTTAAGATAAAAGAAGTCCTTAACTTCATCTCCTGAATATTCAAAAAGGGACAGGGCCTGTCTTTTTATACGAGCATAAGCTTATTTTGGAGGTCCAATTATTCAGATAAAGAAGCGCTGGCTGTTTGGGGGCTCGGTTAAAAAGGAGGGTTATAAGGAGGAATCCCTGCCCAGCCAGCGAAACAGGGGCATATGTGGTTTTATGGAGCAAAATATGTGCCAACAACTAGGATTTAAAGGATAAAAAAACTCTTGAGACGGTAATTATTTTATTTTCAATAAATCATATAATCTATTGTTGAGGTTGAGGAATAAAGTGACACAATCCAAATTCGAAAAAAAACGAGAAACTATAGGAAAAAATCCATAAGAAGAATACTTGCCCTAAAGTGAAAGGAGCGCTGGCTGTCATGGGATTAAGCTTGCAAAGGGGGTCAAAGGAGGGAACTCCCTGCCCAGCCAGCAAAGCAAGGATACGTAATCTATATGCAAAAATAATGCCAGTTCCCACGCTGCGATAAATATCACATCTATAAAGTAAAATACTTAAGGCTTCTTGTTGCCTCCCTCCTTATTTGTTCAGCCCGGCCATTGAAAACCAAGGAAAAAAATCCATAAAAAATTATGGAAAAAACGGAATAATTTCGTCCAAGGATCCAAAGAGATGAGTTGAATGTTACCGTAAGTTTATTATAAATAACAAGTTAACTGGAATCTGTAGCTCAGCTTAGGAATATGGCACAAAAATTGTATTACACTCGAATTGCCCAGAAAATCCAAGGAGATAAACTACAGAATAGGATCGGAGCTGAGCCAGATTCATACAGGATTAGAAGCAGCTGGACCGAGAGCAGGAAAATATTAATCAGATCCAAAAATTGTCCAGCGGCGGTAGCACATCCAAAAAGAATTTAGTGCATACCTTGGGGATTAAAAAAATCCACATAAGATTGTTTTCAATCCTTCTATTGTAGTGAAGAACAAAACCGCTGAGAGTCCTTTATAGGCAGCATTGAGGTTTGAGAGAGGAAAATAAGACAGGGGTGGGGAAAAATAAGGAAGCCAATTGAAAAAAGAATCGGTCGCAGTCACTGAAATGATAAACGTGAACCACCGACTCCAAGAATCTCCGGGTGTGGAATTGCTGCACCTGAAAAAGAAACTCTCTGAAAAGGATCAAAAGCTTAAGGAGTTAAAAAAGGAAACCAGAAGGATCATCAAGGATTTGGACTCTGCCTATAAAGAAATCAGACAAAATCAAGAAGAATTGATCATAAGAGAGAAATTAAATGTCGCAGGAGGACTGGCATCGGGAATCGGCCACGAGATCAGGGATACACTCAATTTTATTACCATGTCTGTACAACACATCCATAACAAGTTTTCCCCTGGAGATGAGCGAAGGGAGTTTACAGAAGCAATTCTCGATAAAGTGGAGGAGCTCAATAATATTGCTTCTGAACTCATTCTCTTTGCTCAGCCGCACGAGACTAATGTTAAAAAATGTGACATTCACAGTCTTTTGGATCGAGTGCTCAACTTAGTCAAGTTCAAGTGTGTCGTTCAGAACGTTAAAATCATTAGGACGTATGCGACAGAACTCCCTTTAGTTACAGTTGATGAGGTGCGTATAGAGAAGATTTTTTTGAATATCATCGATAATTCACTCTGGGCTATGTTGGATGGGGGGAATCTAATAATTATCACTCAAAAATCGGATAGAAAAAACTGCATCGAAATTCAGATCTCTGATACAGGATGCGGAATTCCTGAAAAGGATCTCTCGCGCATTTTTGATCCATTCTATACAAAAAAAAAGAATGGCACAGGTTTGGGATTGCCTATTGTTAAGAAAATTATCGAAGAGCATAGAGGATTCATTAGCGTATTCAGCCAGCGTAACAAGGGTACAACCTTTACCATAGACCTCCCCGTTGTTCAAAAAAATGCAAAAAAAACTGGTCCGCCTTAGATTTTTTGATTGAAGAGGAATTGCGCTAAAAAAAATATGAGTTAAGGAGCCTGTTAATGAGTCATGAGTTGCTAATTTGGGGTATTTGTGGAGTGTTGAGTTGGCTGCTTTTTATCATTTGCTCGCCAAGAGATTATCGAGTTAAGAGAAAAGAACAGGAAAAGACAAAATTTCACAGCTAGGCTCTTTATTCTGTGCATGAATTGACCTCATCTTATGCGGTGGTGGGATATCTTCTTCTAAGATGATAAAAATACAGTCGAAATCACCCCGTTTTTCCTCGGAAAGGGGGATTGACTTTGATTTGCCTGAGTATAACAATCAACTTGTAACGCTGTGATAAAGAGAAATTGATTTTGGCCAAGAAAAAAATCTTAGTGATCGACGATGAAAAAGACATCGGCTGGCTTTTCTCTAAAATATTGCATGAAGAGGGCTATGATGTCTTTATTTCTTTAAATGGCCCAGATGGGATTTCAACAATAAAAAAGGAAAAACCCGATCTAGTGCTCTTGGACTTGAAACTCCCCGGGATGGATGGGATAGAAACTCTCAGGGAGATTAGAGTGTTCGACAAGAATTTATGTGTTATCGTGATAACCGGGTATGAGACTGTAAAATCAGCCGTGGAAGCATTAAAGCTCGGAGCCTACGATTATCTCTCTAAACCCGTGAACATCGAGAAGATCAAAACCATCATAAAAGATGCTCTAAGAGCTCAATCAATATTAAAAGAGAAGGGCACCCCTCGCAATAATCAAAATGGTAATATCAGTTTTGAGAATATTATCGGAAAGAGTTCTCAACTAAAAGAGGTTCATGATCTTGTGAAAAGAGTCGCAGCTCATGATATCACTGTTTTTTTAAAAGGCGAAAGCGGCACTGGGAAGGAGTTGATTGCTAGAGCCATTCATAATGGAAGTGTCCGTAGCAGCCAACCATTTGTTGCCATTGATTGTGCCAGTCTCCCTGATACGCTCGTGGAAAGCGAGATATTCGGCCATGAAAAGGGAGCGTTTACAGGGGCTCATGAAAAAAAATTGGGCAAATTTGAGTTGGCAGAACACGGAACCGTTTTTCTAGATGAAATCGGAAATCTAACCACTCACACACAAGTGAAGCTTCTCCGGGCTCTTCAAGAAAGGGAAATCGAACGCTTAGGGGGAAAAAAACCCATCAAGGTCGACTTTAGACTTATCGTCGCAACCAATATTGATCTGGAGAAAGCCATTGCTGCCGGCCGTTTTAGAGAGGATCTCTACTACAGACTCAATGTCTTTCCTCTTTCGCTTCCCCCATTAAGAGAAAGGGATGGAGATGTTGAACTTTTAGCCGATTACTATCTAAGAAAATTTAATAAGATATTTGAAAAAGACGTGAAAAACATTTCTAAAGAATCTTTAAATCTATTGAATCAGTATTCCTGGCCGGGTAATGTGCGTGAGCTCGGTAACGTCATAGAAAGTGCCGTGCTTTTGGCCACCGATACGATTGATCCTCAGCATCTGCCCTTTAAAGTTCAGAATGGACCGACAAAAGAAATAAGGCTAACGGCATCTCTCAAAGAAGTAGGAAAGGAGGCTAAAGAAAAGGCAGAGAGGGAAGCCATTATCAAAGTCCTGAATGAACTGGACTGGAACAAGAGCAAAGCTTCAAAAATCCTGGGTGTGGATTATAAAACTCTCTTTTACAAAATAAAAGAATATCATATTGAAAGATGCCAGGCAGAATAATAACTTCCTAGACTCACATCATCTCTCTTCTAAGATTCATGAAAAAAATCCATAGACTATGGAAAAAAATCCATAGTCCGTGTAAAGAAATTTTTCGCTTTCGTATTTATCTCTCTTTTTTTGTTTATCTTACCCAATAGTTCAATATTGGCATCGAATTTGCACCTTGCTCTTCGCAGACAAATGATCCTTGGAAAATCTTCTGTAAAAAAATGTTTTTTGGTTCTTATTTTGAGTCATAGGAGGATGTTTGAATGAGTGTTTTACAATGGATAATATCGATTTTCGTAGCATTAGTTTGTGCCATGGCGGTTGGCGTTTTTGACTCTCGACGTGAAGCCAGAAGGCAATTGGAGAGATGGCAGGATGAGAAGTGGAGCCTGCACAATGAAGAAATTGAGGCAGAATCCTCTTCTCCTGAGTTTCCGGAACTTATGTTTACCACGGAGTCACTTTTTGGAGTGGAAAAGTAAAATTCAGAAAAAATTATTTATGTAGAAAATCTTACCTCATGGATGTGCCCTTTATCTCCCTCATCAAAGATGTGAATAAGTTATTGAAGAAAGGCCTAATCAGGGAAAAAAATAACATATATTTTAAAGTTTAATTTTGGCGAGTGAAAAATGAGCAAATATAATTTTCGTGTTGAGTGTCCCTTCTTTTTAGAGCATGAGGATAAGATGAAAAAATTGTCACAGTCCATCCGCCAGTCCAAGATTATCTCCAGAAAACTGAGTAAAGCTCAGGAGTTGACAGACATACTGAAGAATCTTTCAACATGTCATCGATATGATGATAAGAACGAGGTTTTTCAGAGCTGCAATTTCATTCTGAAGCTTCGGAGCGAAAGTGCCCGGATTGTCATCGAAACCTCTGAAATAGCCTCTTAATCCAATCCATTCCTAAAAACCATAGCCTGATCCTTTTTTGTTATTATCGATCGTCCATAATTTCAGGTCATCTGCAGTAGTAAATGTGATCGCGTCACAAAACCATTTAATATTCCCTTTAACCAGATAAAAACAATTTATCTGGAACGGGGGGGTGTAATGAAAAGAAGACGTCAAATTTTAGCTGTCTCAATCCTTTTTGGGCTCCTCGTTTGTATTGGGGATGCGGTTGTTGATTTTCTCTTTTTTTATAAAGGAGTATTCCCTAGTTTTCTGATAACCGATATGCTTCATCATGAATTCTATATGCTATCCTTGGCGATTATTTGTTTTTTATTGTTTGGCGTCATGCTATCAAATATTTTGGCCAAGCGCGAACGAGATGAGCTTAAAGACAAGCAGATAGCGCATGATCTTCGTGAGAGAGTCAAGGAACTGAACTGCTTTTATGAGTTGGATAATATTCTAAAAGAAGAGGGAAAAACTATCGACGAACTACTGACAAAAATTGTGAATTTCATCCCTGCCAGTTTGCAGTATCCAGAAATTACTGGAGCGAATATCACTTTTGCAAACAAGAAATACAAAACTAAGAATTATAAAGATACAAAGTGGATGATTAGGAAGGACATTCTCGTCAATAATCTCAAAGAGGGTTCCGTCGAAGTCTGCTATTTGAAAGAAACGACAGAGAGTGATAGAGACCCATTTCTCAAGGAAGAGCATAATTTAATTGGAGCAATCGCATATCGGTTGAGACGATACATTGAGAAGCGTAGGAAAGATGAATTGCTAAAAAATTCGGAGGAACGCTTAAGGATATTATTTGAGCATGCTCCGGATGCCATTTATTTAAGTGATATGAAGGGTGTTTTGATTGATGGGAATAAAGCAGCAGAAGAAATGACGGGGTATAAGAAAGAAGAACTCATAGGAAAGGACTTTTTAAGATTGAAACTTCTCTCCCCAGACCAGATGCCAAAGGCCTCTGCGAGCTTAGCAAAAAGTTTTATTGGAAACCCAACGGGTCCGGATGAGTTTGTTTTGAGACGCAAGGATGACACTCAATGTACTGTCGAAATCATGACTTTTCCCATAAAAATCAAAGATAAAAAAATCGTGATGGGAATTGCCCGTGATATCACCAAGCAAAAAGAGGCCGAGGAGGTTTTAAGAGAATCCGAATCGCGATATAGAGTTCTTTTTGAATCGGGTTCTGAAGGAATTCTCATAGCCGATATAAAAACAAAAAAGTTAATATTCGCCA
Source organism: uncultured Eubacteriales bacterium (assembly GCA_964406575.1). Lineage (GTDB taxonomy): Bacteria > Acidobacteriota > Aminicenantia > Aminicenantales > Aminicenantaceae > WTAW01. The sequence goes on from CAYOSH010000009.1 coordinate 22,833, forward strand.
ATCCTGCCATATGCAAGATGTTAGGTTATACAGAAAAGGAATTGAAAAAAATAGGAGTGGAAGGGCTCCATCCAAGAGAAAACTTACAGCGCGTACTCTCAGAATTCGAAGCACAGGCAAGAGGAGAGAAATCGTTGGCAGAGGACATTCCATGTTTGAGGAAAGACGGAACGATGCTGTATGCAGATATTAATTCGGCCAAATGTTTGATAGAGGGGAGAGAATGCAGTATAGGTTTCTTCCGGGATGTTACAAAGAAAAAACAGGAAAGAGAGGTCGAAGCTTCACTGTATAAAATCTCTCAGGCGACAAATCTGTCTGAGAATCTGCGAGATCTCTTTAGTTCTATCCACAGCATAATTATGGAACTCATGCCGACAAAGAATTTTTTCATTGCGCTCTTAGATTCTTCCGGAGAATCTCTGGCATTCCCCTATTTTTTCGATGAATATGAGAAACCGCTTCCTCCCAGAAAAAATGGGCGTGGTCTAACCGAGTATGTTATTCGTACAAAAAAGTCTATCTTGGTCACATTCAAGGAATTTGAAGAACTTAAAAAAAGGGGAGAAGTAGAATTCATAGGTGATAAGGCTTGGCAGGAGTGGCTTGGTGTTCCCCTGATTATCAAGGGATATACTTTAGGTGCTCTGGTCGTTCAGAGCTATCCAGGAGATCTGCAACTTGGAGAAAGGGAAAGGGAGATACTCACCTTTGTCTCAACTCAAGTAGCCATGGCCATCGAGCGCAAAAGGGCTGAAGATGCAATGCTGGAGAGTGAAAAAAAACATCGTGAGCTCTTTAACACATCTGTCGATGCTGTGATATCCATAGATTCCGAGATGAAGATTATTTTGTGGAATCCAGCTGCAGTAAAGATTTTTGGATACACCAAAAAAGAAATCCAAGGGCAGAGTCTGATGAAAGTTATCCCGGAGAAGCACATAGCTGCAAATATGAAAGGATTTTCCAATTTTGTCAAAACTGGCACTGGCTCGTTCCTCGGCAAGATCTTAGAGCTTGAGGGTTTAAGAAAAGATGGGAGAATGATCCCGATTGAACTATCTGTTTCTTCAAGGCCAGTAGATGGGGGGTACACAGCGACTGCCATAGTCAGAGATGTCACTGAGCGGAAAAAAATAGAGGAGAGACTGAAACTCGAAAGAGCTTACATAGATCAGTTATTCAAGAGCGCCCCGGAGGCAATAATCATGGCGGATGATAGGGGCCGTACTATTCGTATAAACGATGATTTCACCCAATTGTTTGGATTCACTCGTGATGAGCTTGCCGGGAAATATGTGGATGAGAGCATTGTTCCTGAGAGTTTAATGAAGGAAGGTCAGTCGATTACAGAGAAAGTGAAGAACGGAGAAAGTGTTTCTCTAGAAACTAAGCGCCAGCACAAAGACGGGACAGTCTTTGATGCCTCTATTCTTGCCTCCCCTGTCATGGTAGAGGGCAAATTGGTGGGGATTTACAGGATATACAGAGATATCTCCGAGCGCAAGCGAATGGATAAGAAACTTAAAGCGTCACTGAAGGAGAAGGAAGTACTGCTCAAAGAAATTCACCATCGCGTGAAAAATAACTTACAGGTCATAAGCAGCCTGCTCAACCTCCAGTCGCAACACATCAAAGGAAAAAAGAATATTGAGATGTTTCAGGAGAGTCAGAACCGAGTGAGATCTATGGCTCTCATTCACGAAAAACTCTACCAATCCCTTGACCTGGCTCGAATAAGCTTTCGAGAATACATTAACAGTCTCGTCAACGGCCTCTTTCGCTCATACAAAACCTCGTTAGGACAAATTGCCTTAAATCTAGACATTGAGGATGTGGCTTTAGAGGTAGGCAATGCCATTCCCTGTGGATTAATCATCAACGAGCTTGTGTCCAATGCTCTTAAATACGCATTTCCGAAAGGAAAAGAAGGAGAGATTAAAATTGGCCTCCATTCCCTCAATAAAAAAGATTTGGAGTTATTGGTCAGAGATAATGGTGTTGGAATGCCGAAGGACTTGGATATTAAACAATCTAAATCATTAGGACTCCATTTAGTCTCTATACTGGCAGAGGATCAACTGCATGGCGAGATTAAACTGAATAGAGATAAAGGGACAGAATTCCGAATTACTCTAAGAGATGTAAGATAATGGCTGAGAACCGGATTATGATCGTCGAGGACGATTTTATCATCTCTTCTCACATTAAAAGTACATTATCTGGCTTGGGGTATGATGTCACATATCAGGTCTCTACAGGAGAAGAAGCCATAAAACGAGCTGAGGAGGATTCTCCAGATTTAGTGCTGATGGATATTAAGCTCGAGGGAGAAATGGATGGTATCGAGGCCGCTGGGCAAATCCGCGCCCGTTTTAATATCCCGGTTGTGTTTCTTACTGCCTTTTCTGACAATAAAATATTGGATCGGGCTAAAATAACAGAACCTTATGGGTACATCATGAAGCCTTTCGAAGACAGAGAGCTGCATTCCAACATAGAAATAGCACTCTACAAGCACAGGATTGAGAAAGAACTTAAGGAAAGCAAGGAATGGCTATCCATAACGCTTCAGAGTATCGGTGACGCAGTGATTGCCACTAACAGCGAGGACAAAATAACGTTTATGAATCCGGTTGCTGAGACACTGACTGGTTGGAAAAAGAAAAATGCCATAGAGAAAACTCTTAAAAACGTGTTTCATGTAATCAATGAAGAAAATGGGAAGTTGGTCGAGGATTCTATAACAGAGATCATACAGAGCAGTGCGACTATGAGTAGGCTGAATCATACTCTGTTGGTGACAACAGACAGCACAAAAATACCAATCGATATAAGCGGTGCTCCCATCAAAGATGATAAAGGAAAAATCGTTGGAGTGGTTCTAGTTTTTCGAGATGTCTCTGATCGCAAAAAGGCTGAGGAAAGACTCAAAGCTTCATTAAAAGAAAAAGAGGTGCTTATCAAGGAAATTCACCATCGTGTTAAGAGCAACATGCAGCTCATCCACAGTTTGCTAAATATCCAATCTGCACAAATTAAAAATAAAGCTGTTCTCCATTTCATAAAGGAACTACAAAACCGCATCAGATCAATGGCTCTCATCCATGAAAATTTGTATCACTCCAAAGATCTGGCAAAGATTTCATTTGCGGATTGTATCCGAGAACTCACATCTGGCCTGTTCAGATCTTACGGAGTTGATTCGGATTCAATCAAACTGAAAGAAGATGTCAACAATATTTTGCTGGACGTCAATACTGCCATTCCTTGTGGATTGATCGTCAATGAGCTTGTTTCGAATTCTCTGAAACATGCTTTCCCTGATGATTTTAAAAGAGGGGACAATTCTAAATATGAGATTCAAATCAAAATGAAGCCTGGAGAAAACGGCAAACAAACTCTCATCGTCGGGGATAACGGCGTGGGCTTTCCTGAAGATCTGGATATTCACCATACAGAATCATTGGATCTTCAGCTTATCAATGCCTTTGTCAACCAGCTCGAAGGCGAAATACAACTGGATAGAACAAACGGAACAACTTTCGAGATTACCTTCGATAAACCGGAAAATCTTAGTGAGCAAATAAAACAGTGAAAACTATGATGAACATCGACATTATTCTCCCTCTTCTCCATTCCAGGATGAACTAATCCCTTTGTGATTTGCGAATAAAAAAATAAAAACAATCCTACCCTAAATGCATAATAAATTGATAAAGAGAAACATGACAAGGGAACTCTTCATTGCTCGTAAGAGTGAAAGATGAAAAATGATTAACAAGAATATTAAAATTTTGCTTATTGAAGACAGTCCCCTTTCAACAAAAAAAACTCAGAAAATGCTGGATGAAGCCAAGAGCGTGAACTTTAATGTTGAGTTAGAGTGTGTGGATTGTCTTGCAGATGGACTGAACTGTCTGGCTGAAAGCGGGATCGACATTGTCTTGCTTGATCTCTCGCTCCCCGATTCCGATGGGGTGGAAACGTACATTAAGGTGCAGCCTCACACTCCGGGAGTTCCCATCGTGGTGCTATCTGGGCTTGAAGATGAATCTCTCGCCATGGAGGTCGTCCAGAAAGGCGCTCAGGATTATTTGGTTAAAGGGAAGGTGGACAGCCCGCTGCTGAAACGCTCTATCCTTTATGCTTTGGAACGCAGGCGAACGGAAGAAGAATTAAGTAAATACCGTAAGCATCTTAAGGAGTTGGTGGAAAAACGAACGGCAAAGCTCAAGAAGGCAAATGACAAGCTGAAGAGTGAAATCACCCAACGCAAGCGTGCAGAAAAAAAGTTGATGAGGCTGAATAAAGAGTTGGACCGTTCCAACAAGGACCTTGAACAGTTTGCCTATGTGGCTTCACATGACCTTCAGGAACCATTGCGAATGGTTGCCAGCTACACCCAGCTTCTTGCTGACCGCTATAAGGGAAAAATTGATGAGGATGCCGATGATTTCATTCACTTCGCTGTGGAGGGGGCAAACCGTATGCAGGCTCTCATAGAGGCTTTGCTGTCTTTTTCGCGCTTGAACACGAAAAAAGAACATGTCGAAATGACGAATTCCGAAGCTGCTCTTGCACAGACTATCACAAACCTCAATAAACAGATCGAAGAAAGGCATGCAAAAATCACTCATGATTCTCTTCCGGTAATCAATGCTGCTTGGTCGCAACTTATTCAACTGTTCCAGAACCTCATCAGCAACGCAATAAAATTCAACGATAATAAAGTGCCGCGCGTTCATATAACAGCCTATCAAAATGGCGACGAGTGGATATTTTCAGTGCGAGATAACGGCATTGGTTTTGATCCGGAGTACAAAGATCGTATATTCGTCATCTTCCAGCGGCTTCATAGAGGCGAACATTATCCTGGAACAGGCATCGGATTGGCTCTCTGTAAAAAGATTGTGGAGCGCCATGGCGGCCGTATCTGGGTGAAATCCGAACCGGGGAAAGGCTCTTCGTTTAATTTTGCGATTCCAAGTCACGGAGGTGACAGGGATGAATAATTCCTCATTAGGTCGGCCCATCGAAATTTTATTGGTTGAAGACAATCCCGGCGATGCACGCTTGATAAAGGAAATGCTGAATGAAGCAAGACACGGTTTATTCAATCTTGCTTGTGTAGAACGACTGGAATCGGGTCTGGAACATCTTTTAAAAGAAAAGGCCGATGTTATTCTTTTGGATATGAACTTGCCAGACAGTCAGGGACTCAATTCCTTCATCAAAATCTATAATCGGAGAAAAAATATCCCCATCATGATCCTGACTGGAACCGATGATGAAGAACTGGCCATAAAGGCCGTCCGCAAAGGTGTGCAGGATTATTTAGTCAAGAGCAAAGTGGATGGAAATCTGCTGGTCCGGGCCGTCCTCTATGCCATCGAGCGTCAACGACTCCAGTTGCAATTACAGAATTTCCGTCAGAAAGAGCAGCACGAGAGAGAGAAAAAGCTGAAGGAGTACTCAAAACAGCTGGAAGAAATGGTTGAAAAGCGAACAAAAGAGCTGAAAGAGGCACAGGAAGCGTTGGTTCGCCAAGAGAAATTGGCTGTTGTTGGGCAACTTGCTGGTGGCATAGGTCATGAGCTGAGAAATCCCCTAGGCACAATAAAAAATGCTGCCTACTTCCTCAATATGGTTCTGGAAAAGTCTGATCCACACATAAAGGAGACGCTGGAGTTCCTGATGAAGGAAGTGTCCATGTCCGAGAGGATCATCAACAGTCTTCTCGATTTTGCTCGACCTAAGCCCCCTACCCGGGATAAGGTTAATGTCAATGTAGTTGTCCAGGATCTGCTATCTCGAAACACTATGCATAAGACAATCGAGATGACAAAAAAACTCGATGAAGACATTCCAACAATACTCGCCGACCCTAGCCAACTCACTCTAGTCTTCAGAAACATTATCATCAATGCTATCCAGGCTATGCCAGAGGGTGGCAGCTTGGTTGTCAAGTCCAGCGCTTCCAATAAAGAATGGATATCTGTTTCTTTCAAAGATTCAGGAATAGGGATACCTAAGGAAGACCTAGACAAGATTTTTGAGCCGCTCTTTACGACTAAGGCCAAGGGGATTGGCCTAGGTTTGGCAGTCATCAAAATTCTGGTTGAAGGGCATGGAGGAACAATCGAGGTGGAGAGTGAATTAGGAAAAGGTAGTACCTTCACTGTAAATCTTCCCCTAATTTTAAAATCCTGAATAAGGATCAAAAACTCATCATGCAAAAGAATGAAAATTCTTATTATCTTCCAGGAATATTGGATTGAGTCAAAAACCTATTGGATAAACCATTGCCGGCTATTCTGGCGGATCCTGCTCAAATAAGGCAAGTTTTTGATAATATCATTCTCAATGCCATCCAGGCAATGCCTGGAGGTGGAGAGCTTGTTATAAAATCTCGATTGGCCAATGCAGATTCTGTAGCTATATCTTTTTCGGATACAGGAGATGGCATGACTAAAGAGACACAGAAGAATCTTTTCGAGTCTCTCTTCACCACCAAGGAGAAGGGAACTGGCCTTGGATTAGCGGTTTCAAAGGCTTTGATCGATTTACATCGAGGTGCAATCGAAGTGCGGAGCTGGCCTGGTAAAGGCAGCCGCTTTACAATAAAGCTCTCCATGTGCAAAAAAAAGTAAAGTCAAATGGAGGGAGAAGCGAATATTCTGGTCGTAGATGACAGCGTAGGTCTACGAAAAACATTTTCCTTTATTCTTAAACGAAAAGGCTATGCTGTCACAATGGCCGCAGATGGCCAGGAGGCTGTTAATGAAGTTATGCAGTGTGCATTTGACATAATATTTATGGATATAAAGATGCCCGGCATGAACGGAATCGAGGCATACAAAAATATTAAGAAGATCAGGTCTGATGCAGCAGTGGTGATGATGACCGCTTTTCCCTTGGAGAAATTAGTCCAAGAAGCGCTCAGGATAGGAGCCCTGGCGGTTCTCTTAAAGCCGTTGAATATCGATGAAGTTGTTGGCCTTATTGAATGGCAAAGAAAGGTCAATCTTGAGAACGATAGTCTTAATAATGATCACTGAATCAGTTCGAGCGTTGGATTCAATCAAAATCCAAAGATTTTCAATCTCTTCTTCGCCACAAAAAAAGTTGGTTAGGCCACAAAGCTTGGATTATCTATAAGCTTGAGTATCGTTAAGGCTAATGGAGGCACAACCGAGGTGCAGAATAATTTGATAAAAGAGAGTCCTTTTACTGCAAAGCTTCCCATAGGTTGGGAATTCAACAGAGCAAACAACGAATCCGATATTCGAAACAGTCATACATAAGGAGAGGGCAGATAAACAACGCGATGATTGAAGGCAAAGAAGGGATGACGGGGCAATGCCAACGTCTTAATACCAGCTCCACCAAAATTCTTTTAATCGAGGACAGCCATTTTGACATCCTGAAGGCAAAGGAGATGATTGCAGAAGCAAAGAGTGCTCAGTTTGATGTGGAATTAGAATGCGCTGGAAATCTAGAATCCGGGCTGGCGCGCTTGGCCATGGGGGGGATTGAAGCAGTCTTGCTCGACCTTGGCCTAACGGATAGCCATGGACTTAATACCCTTGTCCGAGTGAACGCTCAAGCCTTAGGGGTGCCCATCATAGTGTTGACCGGAATCGAAGATGAAAAACTTGCGACCGAAGCCGTTAATAAAGGTGCACAGGATTATCTGGTAAAAAGCCAGGTGGACAGCAACCTGCTGAAACGTTCCATCCTATATGCTATAGAACGCAAACGGCTAGAAAAGGTCAGGGAGGAATTTAGCGATATTATCTCCCATGAACTGCGCACTCCACTTTCCATGATCAAAGAATCTATAACTCTCATGTTAGATAGGGTGCCGGGCGAGATAAATGAACAACAGTCCAGAATACTCTCGATCTCAAAGGAGAATATAGACAGGCTAGCACGACTTATAAATGACCTGCTTGATATGTCCACGATAGAATCTGGCAAGTTAGTATTAATAAAGAAAAGGCTTGAAGTTTTGAACTTGATTAAAGAGGCTGTCTCTATTTTTGAGGCAAGAGCAAAAGAGAAAGGATTGGAATTGAGAATAAACCATCCTGAAAGAAGTGTGGAGATTTATGCAGATGAAGACAAAATCATTCAAGTCTTGATCATTTTGATCGACAATGCCATCAAATTCACTTCTAAGGGCTATATAGAAATTAATATCCTGGACCTACAACATGGGGTAGAAATTTCTGTTGAAGATACAGGGATGGGGATCTCCAAGAAGGATTTGCCTAGGGTCTTTGACAAGTTTACACAATTTGGACGAGAAAGTGGTCCCGGGAAAAAAGGCACAGGCTTAGGGCTTTCTATTGCTATGGGTATTATGAAGCTACACAGGGGTGAATTCTGGGTTAAAAGCGAGCTGGGCAGAGGGACGATATTTGCCTTTTCTCTTGCCAAGTTGAAAGCGGAGAAAATTTTCAGGTGAAATCTCACTGAGCCGATTTAAGCGGCAGAGGATTAGAAAGGTTAAAAATGGCAAAAATATTATTAATCGAGGATGAGTTAAATCAGATTGAATTAATCAGAACTCGACTGGAGGCACAAGGTTATCAGTTTATAGCAGCGGAAAATGGAGAGGAGGGAATTAAGCTCGCCAAGGAAGAAAAGCCGAACTTAATCCTCCTGGATATGATTTTGCCTGGTATGCACGGATTTGATGTTGCTGTAACATTAAAGGGAGCGCCGGAGACTAAAGAAATTCCGATTATTGCTCTCACCGCGACGGGTTCACCAGATTTTGTAAAAGAGTGTTATAAGGAAGGAATCTGCGCTTATATTAAAAAACCCTATGACTCCAAAGAGCTTATCGAACGAATTGAAAGAAATATAAATATCAGAGAGGAAAAGCATATAGAATCCGATGATACAAAAAGGCAAACTGAGATTAAAAAGACTTTTGCGGAAGTTTACAAGCCTGAAATTTACCATGAAATTGATCAGATGCTCAAAGATACATTGCTAGAATTTGGGTTGAGCTTAAAGATAACGCCTCACCCATTTCAGGGGGAGAAAAAATAGAAAAAAAAGAAGATTTAAGATGGATACAGAAGAGCGCATCTTGATCGTGGATGATGACGAGGGCTCTTGCAGGAGCCTGTCGCTCATCCTCCGCAAGATGGGTTATGAGATAGAAACAGCAGGGACGGGACAAGAGGCTTTGGACAAAATGCAAAAGAATTGTTTCAATATAGGTCTTCTGGACATCAAACTTCCCGACATGGAAGGAACAGAGTTATTGGCTTCTTTGAAGGAACTGAATCCTGACATGGGCGTGATAATGGTGACCGGATATGCTTCTGTGGAAAACGCGGTTTTAGCCTTAAACGAGGGGGCGTCGGGATATATCACAAAACCCGTGAACATGGATGATTTATTAGCAAGATTAAGAGAACTCTGTGAGAAAAAGCACCTGGTCGAAGCGAAGCGTAGAGCTGAGGCGAAGCTTAAGATATCTCTTGAGGAAAAGGGATTGCTCCTCAAGGAGATCCATCATCGTGTTAAAAACAACATGCAGATCATTTATGGTTTACTCAACCTGCAATCGGGACATATAAAAAATAAAAATGTTTTGGAAATGATCAAGGAGACACAATGCCGAGTCAAATCCATAGCGCTTGTACATGAACGCTTGTACCAATCCAAAAACCTGGCTGAGATTGAATTTGGCGGGTACTTAGAGAGACTTGTTTCCGGATTATTTCACTCATACGGGATAGGTCCAGATTCGATAAAATGCGAGATAAATGCAGGCAAGATTTTATTAGACATCAATACGGCGATTCCATGTGGTTTGATTATCAATGAGCTTGTGTCGAATGCTCTGAAATATGCTTTCCCGGATAATCAAGGAGGAGATGGAAAAGAGCAGTTAAGGGGAAAGTTGCAAATCAAGATGAGTTCGGACAAGGATAATACTTTCAATCTGATTGTCAGCGATAATGGGATTGGTTTTCCTGAAGATCTGGATTTCAAGAATACAAAATCACTCGGCCTCCAAATCGTGAACACGCTGGTTGAACAGCTCGAGGGCAGTATCAAGCTTCAAAAGAAAAACGGGACATCATTCAGGATTAAATTTTCCCAGCATTGAGATCGGAATCTAATGCCAAAAGCAAGAATTCTAATCGTTGAGGATCAGATGGTGACGGCTGAGACTATACAGTTAAACTTGAAAGAATTGGGTTATGAAGTATCTGACATTGTTATGACAGGTCAAGGAGCAATTAGAAAGGCGAAAGAACACAAACCAGATTTAGTTTTGATGGATATCCAACTTCAAGACGAGATGGATGGCATTGAAGCTGCAAAACAAATTCGAGCCCATTTGAACATTCCCGTCGTGTATCTCACTGCGTATGCAGATCCACAAACCTTGGCCCGGGCCAAAATCACAGAGCCATTCGGTTATATACTCAAACCATTTGAAGGGAGAGCCCTCCACAGTGCTATTGAGATAGCCCTTTACAAGCACCGGATGGAAAAGAAATGGAGAGAGACACAGGAGTGGCTCTCCACAACACTCAAGAGAATCGGAGATGCCGTGATTGCAACAGATGCGGGGGGATTGGTGACGCACATGAATCTAGTTGCAGAAGTTTTGACGGGATGGAAGCAAGAAGATGTTGTTGGAGAAGATTTGAGAACTGTTTTTGATGTCGTTATTACAAAAACGGGGCGAAAAATCCACGATCTGGTGGCGACTGCCATAAAACACGGCTCTATCTTTAAATTACCTGGGGCTCTTTTTTTGAGTCTTAAATACAACAAGGAGATTCGAATCGATGCCAGTTGTGTACCTGTTAGAGATGATAGAGGGAATATCAATGAGGTAATATTCGTTTTCCGTGATATCTCTGCCCATAAGCAGGCTGAGGAGTCTCTGAAGACAAGCAGAGCGAATTTTCGCAGCATAGTGGGAATGAGCCCTGATGGCATTATTATACTAGACAGGGCCGGAATTGTGCGGTTCATGAATCCTGCTGCTGAAATTCTTATCGGGCACAAGGAAAATGATTTACTAGGAAAAAAGTTTATATATGATGTTGCAGCAAATGAACTAGGCGAAATTGAAATTAACCGCTTAGATGGTGAATCAGGAGTTGGCGAGTTGAGAGCAGATAAAACGGATTGGAATAATAAACCGTCCTACCTAGTGGTTATACAGGATGTCACCGAGCGAAAGCGCAAACTCGCAGAATTAGAGAATGTGCTGTTTCACCAAATAAAGACTAGGGATCAGTTTCTCTCACACGTCGCACACGAGCTTCGCACACCTCTCGGCGTGATTCATCAATTCTCAACGATTTTGTTTGATGGGCTGGATGGTAAAATCACAGAAGCCCAGAGGGAAGACCTGGAGATTATTCTGAGAAATACAAATAAACTCAGCACGATGATCAAAGACCTTCTGGATGGTACCAGAGCTATTACAGGAAAACTTACAATTGATCCACAACCAATCTCTGTGAGCGATGTTATAGCAGGTGTCTTTGAGGTTTTTCATGCAAAAACTGGAGCGAATGGAATTTCCCTGCGGCTAGACGTTCCCGGCGATCTTCCCTCTGTATACGCAGATGCATCCCGGTTGGAACAGGTCCTCAATAATTTGATGGATAATGCCGTTAAGTTCACTCCACAAAAGGGAAGAGTTTCAATCCACGCATCCCGGTTCGATAAAAAGCCAACTTTTGTCTTATTCGAGGTTAAAAACACCGGTTGCGGCATCCGTCCCGAAGAGAAAAAAAAAGTTTTTGATTATCTTTACCAGGCCCAGGTATCTCAGGGGGATAGCCGAAAAGGCCTGGGGCTCGGCCTTTACATTTGCAAAGAGATCATCACGCAACACGGGGGTGAGATTTGGGTAAAGAGCAGGCAGGGGAGAGGGTGCACGTTTTGCTTTACTATTCCTGTTTTTTCACTCAAAAAAATACTGGGCTCCTTACTCACTCCTAGAAACTGCCAAAAAAGTGATTTGGCGCTGATCACGGTGAGCATATGCCCTTCCAGCCGTGCTTTGCCTTTAAAAATTTTGGAAAATGCGAATCATGTCGTCTGGGATGTCCTAAAAAACTGTATATTCTCAGAATCGGAAGTCCTATTACCGAGGAATAATTCCCATAAGTGGAGCGAAATTTTCTCTTTAGTGCTTTGGGCTGATAAACACGAGGCTCTTCAGAAGATTAGGCAGATTGAAAAAGAATTGGAAAATTGTGAAATTCTTTCTGATGCTGACATAACAACAAGTGTATCTTTCTCTATGATAGATGTATTGAAAAGTCAAAATAGTAAGAACATAGATCGGATTGTGAGAGGGATTTCCAATAGGATCAAAGAAATAGAGAGAAGTGATATTTTTCTGAGGAGAGAATTAGAATGAGCCAAAAAAAAATTCTTATTGTTGAAGATGATTTAGACTTGGCAAAGGCCTTAACCAAACGGCTCAATGCCAATTCCTATGATGCTGTCTGTGCCTTTGATGCCATTTCGGCTACTCGTATGGCCCGAAGAGAAAAACCAGATTTGATAATCTTAGACATCGGTTTGCCAGGCGGAGATGGTTTTGTCGTCAAAAAAAGGCTGAAAATGTATACAAGCCTTTCTGATCTCCCTGTTATCGTTATTACAGGCAAAGATGTTATCAGTACCTTTGAACGGTCTATCAAGGCTCAAGTGGAAGCGTTCTTTCGAAAACCCGTTGATGAGGCCCAACTTTTGAGTGTTATCAGCAGAGTCCTAGAAGAGCGTGATGATTCATTGAGAGGTTGAATGCATTGGTTCTCTGTAATTATCGCTTAATCCATCTTGAACATTTTCAATCAATACCCGCACTAAATGGAACAGAATCTGTATAGTTGGCAGCCGATGTATCCAATTTAGCTTTCCTAAATGAAGAAACCTCAAATCTTGGTTGTCGAAGACGAAGGCATAGTTGCGAAAAGCATCCAGAATATGTTGCGTAATTTAGGATATAGTTCCTCAGGATTTGCGACTTCCGGAGAGATGGCCATACAAAAAGCAGAAGAGATCCAGCCTGATTTGATTTTGATGGATATCAGGCTAAAAGGGACTATGGATGGTGTGGAAGCGGCCCAAGAAATACACAGAAGGTTTGGTATTCCGATTGTGTATTTGACAGCCTACGGAGATGAGAAAACTCTTGAAAGAGCAAAGATCAGCGAGCCATTTGGATATTTGCTCAAGCCTTTTGAAGAACAAGATCTGCACTCGACCATTGAAATGGCCCTGTATAAGAGCAAAATGGAGAAAAAACGGGAGGAACTTCATAGAAAATTGAAAGAATCTCAGGCCAAGCTTATTCAAACTGAAAAGATGGCGGCCATGGGAACAATGACAGCCGGACTTGCCCATGAACTGAACAATCCGCTCATGAGCATTCTCAATTTTGTGCTCTATGCCCAGAAACACACCCCGAAAGATTATAGGATATACCCTATGCTGCATGATGCGGAAACTGAGACTCGGCGTTGTGTGGATATTATACGTAATCTTTTAATGTATTCCCGGATGGAGGAGAGTGAAGAAGGATTCAAGAAAGAGAGTCTTGCCGTTATTCTGGAGCGTGTATTGGCACTGTTGTCGAGTCAAATAAAGAGCCAGAAAGTTCTACTAACGAAGAGAATTAGCAGGGGAATCCCAATGATATGGGTGTTGGAAAACAACATGCAGCAGATCTTTTTCAATATTATCGGCAACGCTTTGGATGCTGTGAAAGAAGTGGAGATAAAAAAAGTTCATGTTGACATGAGGCAGAAGGGAGAATACTGTCAGGTGCTCATTTCTGATAGTGGAAAAGGCATCTCTTCAGAAAATCAGTCAAAAATTTTTGATCCCTTTTTCACTACAAAATCAGTTGGTGAGGGGACAGGCCTTGGATTATCCATTTGCCAGAGTATAGTCAAGGCTCATGGGGGCACGATTTCATTTGATAGCCAGTGTGACAAAGAAGCAACATTTAAGATTCTTCTTCCGATCGAGAGAAGAGGATCAAAGGAAGGTGTTTAAAATGCCTAGACGTATTCTCGTCATTGATGACGAAACAGGTATCAGGAAATCATTTATGTTGGCATTCGAGGACACTCCCTATGAGGTCCAAACTGCAGAATCAGGGGAGAAAGGAATTGCCATGGCCAAAAAATCGAAATATGATTTGGCCTTTCTTGATTTAAAAATGCCAGGCATGAATGGGGTGGAGACATTGCGGGAACTCCGGAAAATGGACAGGGATGTCCCTATATACATCATTACGGCCTTTCATCAGGAGTTCTTTGACCAGCTCAAGAAGGCTAAAGAAGACAAATTGGATTTTGAGCTCCTCCAGAAGCCGGTCGATAGTGAAAAACTTGTGGCGATTGTCAGGGCTATTTTTGAAGGTTCAGCAAGGTATTGAGAGGTTAGCCATGTATTTATTAAGACTTTACATTGCCGGTCAAACCGCCAAGGCCCAAAAAGCTATAAAGGATCTGGAAGCGCTTTTAGACGAATACTGCAAGGGAGAATATTCATTTGAGATTATTGATATCATGGAGAACCCTCAACTGGCAACATATGATCAGATTATCGTCACGCCTACAATTATAAAGCTGCTGCCGCCACCAATAGCCAGAATAACAGGAGAGTTTAATGATAAAAACCGGGCCAAGGAAGCGTTAGGTTTATGAGGAGGGAAGGGAAGAGAAATTCTTGGCAGATCAGGAAAAGGTTTGTTTTCTTATGTTCCAATGAATGCGATCTTCAACATCAAATTTAAATCTTTTCCCAAATTTAAAAAGAAGGCAAAAAAAATGACAAAAGCACAGCTACTTATTGTGGAAGATGATGGTCTTGTGGCTAAAGACATTGAGATAATGCTGGAAAAGTTGAGTTACGGCGTCGCGGGAGTAGCCATGTCTGGAGAAAAAGCTGTTATTAAAGCGACGGATTTGCGGCCAGATTTGATCCTGATGGATATCGGATTGAGAGGATACCTGAATGGGATAGAAGCAGCGGAAAAGATCCGTAGTCGGTTGAATATTCCTGTGGTCTATCTGACTGCCTATGGGGATGAGGATACCATTGAAAAAGCTAAAAAAACAAAGCCTTTGGGATTTTTATTCAAGCCCATCCAGGAGGATGATTTATCTCACGCTATAGAGCAAGCTCTTTTTAAGAGTGAAACGGGAAGAAATTGAAAAAGAAAAAGCATTGGGTAGAGGCAGCGTTCAAGATTATGGGGGATGCAGTGATTACAACTGATAAAGAGGGCACAGTGACATTCATGAATCCTGTTGCTGAAGATCTGACAGGCTGGAAACTTGAAGAGGCGATAGGGAGAGATTTGGGAGAAGAGCTCAATATTTTAAAGGATGAAAGAATAGCCTCGGGCGTTGTACGGAAAAAATATACTTCGGAAAACTGGGTGACGGAAGAAATTGAATCTGATACTCAGGCAGTACTTGTGTCTAAAAAGGGAGAGAAGATACCAATTAGGTACAGCAAAACTCCTATTTATGACGAGAGAGATGACACTCTCAGTTGTGTGTTGGTTCTGAAGGATATTTCTCCTCAGAGGAAAGTTGAGGAAATTCTCAAGCAAAACAGTGAGAAATTGAGGAAGGCCATGGAATGCACTATCCAAGCCATATCCCTGATTGTGGAAACGAGGGATCACTACACGGCCACGCATCAACGAAGGGTTTCACACTTGGCATGCGCCATAGCAGAGAAGATGGGCTTTGTAGAGGAGAGGCTTAATGGAATTCTCGTGGCCGGTGGTTTTCATGATATTGGAAAGATATATTCACCCAAAGAAATTCTCAACAAACCCGGAAAATTGACAGATAGTGAGTATGCAGTCATCATGAATCACTCCCAGGTAGGGTATGAAATCTTAAAGACTGTCGAATTCCCCTGGCCAATCGCCCAAAGGGTGCTCCAGCATCATGAAAGGATGGATGGATCGGGCTATCCAAATGGATTATCGGGTGAAGATATTCTTTTAGAAGCGAGACTATTGGCTGTCGCCGATGTTGTCGAGGCGATGTCGGCCGACCGGCCATACAGACGGGCATTAGGAATTGATGTGGCCTTGGAAGAGATCGAGAAGGAGAGAGGCGAAACGTTTGATCCTGAAGTTGTCGATGCCTGTTTGAGACTATTCAGAGAAGATGGATATAAACTTGATTAAAAGAAGTGATGAATGATGCGTGTATTCATTGCAGACGATTCTGGAGACATTCGCACCTCCCTGAGGAAAAGACTGTCCCTGATTGAGGGAGTTGAAATTGTCGGAGATTCAGAGACTACAACTGGTGCCACAAGAGAAATAGAGAGGCTAAAGCCGGATTTTGTGATCCTGGATCTTTTTATGCCCGGAGGGGGTGGGATTGTTACACTCAAAGCAATAAAAAAGGCAAAACCTCCGCCAAAAGTTATCGTGTTTACAAACTATTCTCTCCCAGAATACAAAAAATTGTGTTTGGCATACGGAGCCGAACGCTTTTATGACAAATCCACCGAATTCCGTGAACTTATTGCTACTATCAGTCAATATCAAGAAATAAGATTTCAATAAAAGCCAGGAGGTTACGGATGATGCATCTATTTACGTCTATTTATTGCAGACAATTCTGAGATGATCCGGACATATCTAATGCCAACGATCTTTCCTACGCTGAAGTGTTATGTGAACCGCTGGAAAATTTTATGAACGAGGGAGACGTTGTCATTTGATTTTGTGCCATCTGATTATGCGGACAATGAACAATTTGTTAAAGTTGAAAGTTTATGGTTGAAGAAATTTATCTGATTCGTCACGGATTGACAGACTCGAATAAGAAAAAGATTTATGCGGGCTGGAATGGAGAGAGTTTGAGTGCGGAAGGAATTATGGCGATTAGAGATGTCAGTAAAAGGTTGCTGAAATTCCATATAGAAAAGATTTATTCGAGTCCTATCCGAAGAGCTATCCAGACCGCTGAAATCATCGGTAGTACCTTGAAGGTAGGTGTTGTTATTGAAGGATATCTTAAAGAAATGCAAATGGGCCCATGGGAAGGATTATCTGAGAATGAAGTAGCAGAGATCTATCCAAATGAATGGAAAATATGGAACACAAAACCTTCAGACTTGAGGATAGAAAGAAGAGAGATTCTAAGAGATTTGCTGTTGAGATCTTTGATTGGCATAAACAGGATTTCTGGTCTTTCAAATTGCTCAAGAATTCTTGCTGTCACACATATCGCAATTATCCGAATGTTGATGGTTTATCACAACGGATTGTATCTGGATGACTACAGGAAAATAGAAGCGCCAAACGGCGCAGTTTTTGTTATCAACAGTAACAAACCCTCAAAAAAAATGATACGAGTCTTCTAAAAAATCCACTCCAATTGAAATGATATTTTTATTTGAAGGTTTATATCTTTTGTTCAATAAATCATCTTTCTTTATACCTTTCACCTGCGGTCATAATCCATAGGAGATATATTTATTAAAATCCCCTCCAGGTAGCTATTTGATCAAAAAACTTAAAAGCTCAAGAATTTCTTCTTAAGTTATCGAAAAAGGAGTTGAATTATGTCTACAGCAAGGATACTGGTCGTTGAGGATGAAGGCATTGTAGCTCAAAGCATACAAAACATGTTGAATAATTTGGGATATGATGTGTGCGGAATTGCTCTTACTGGGAAAGCAGCTGTCCGGAAAGCCGGGGAAACACAGCCTGATTTGGTGCTAATGGATATCAAGCTGAAGGGAGATATGGACGGTGTGGATGCTGCGGAACAAATCCTTGAGTTATTCGACCTTCCTGTGGTTTTTCTGACTGCCTATGTTGATGAGGCAACCCTCCGACGAGCCAAGATCACGCAACCTTTTGGATATTTGCTCAAACCTTTCGAAGAGCAGGATTTACATTCGACTATCGAGATTGCATTGTACAAAAGCAAAATGGACAGAAAACTGAAAGAGAGAGAACATTGGTTCTCAACAGTACTCCAGAGCATCGGCGATGGAGTGATTGTGACAGATAAAGGGGGGAAAGTGACATTCATGAATCCTGTAGCCGAGGAGTTGAGTGGCAAGAAGTTGGAAAAGGTGTCAGGAAAATCCATGAAGGGTAATTTCAATATAACAAATGAAGAAACTGTTCTTTCCAAATTATATAATGGGAGAAAACCGATTGATAAAAGTAATCTCCATCGCATTAACCAATCCGTACTGAGCAAGGAAAATCGAAAGATTCCCATTGATTGTAACAATGCTCCAATATTGGATGATAAAGGCAGTATGCTGGGCAATGTATTGGTCTTCCGTGACATAACTGAAAGGGTGGACGCTCAGGAAGAGCTTCGGCAGAGTTTCATAAAAACACAGCGTGTATTGGAAGAGACAATCCATGCTATCTCTAGAATAGTGGAGACGCGAGATCCTTACACAGCAGGTCACCAGCAGCGTGTGGCAAATCTTGCATGTGCAATCGCCACAGAAATGGGTCTTCCTGACGATCAGATCGATGGCATTCGCTTTGCTGGTGCCATTCATGATATTGGCAAATTGTTCGTCCCTGCAGAGATTCTCTCTAAGCCAACAAAATTAAACGATGCAGAAATGGTCCTGGTAAAAAGCCATCCCAAGGTTGGATATGAAATATTGAAAGGGATTGAGTTCCCCTGGCCTGTAGCTGAAATCATACTCCAGCATCACGAGAGAATGCTGGGAGATGGCTACCCAAATGGATTAAAAGGGCCAGAGATTCTCTTGGGGGCCAGAATTTTAGCAGTCGCGGATGTCGTAGAGGCCATGTCTTCCCATCGGCCTTATCGTCCTGCTCTAGGAATTAATAAAGCCTTGGAAGAGATTTCCGTTTATAGATCATATTCTTACGATCCAGATGTGGTGGATGCGTGTTTGAGGATATTTGAGAAGAAGTATGATTGGATCTCTAAAGAGATGGGAAAGCCTATTTTTGCCGAATGAAGAAAATGCTCCTCCATATCTGACCTCTCGAGTGTTTCAAACCAATCATAGAGATCATTAATGAAAGTCGATCCTTCGATCAGAGCTCATACCCGTTAGGTGAAATTCAAAATATTTATAAACCAATCCAATCATCAAAACTGGATGGGATGCAGACAATTGAGCAATCCCTCGTACAGCTTTGCAAAGAAGGAAAAATAAATTTTGAAATCGCGAAATCCTTTCTTAAGGATTATTCTAAATTTGAATTTATGCAGTTAGTGGGCAGCTAATCAGTTAACAGAAAAAGAGAGGCAACCTCGCTTTTAATCCCTTACGTTCCTCCATATATCCTACATTTATCCTCCCCATATTAAGTTCTTTCCAAATATTCATTCCAAAAATTTATCCCTCCATCCTTTTCACCTCCTTCCTTTCGCTGACCTTGAGCGGTAGTTTATCTTTAGTTTAAAGTCTTTGTCTGGTGGGGAGGAGCTTTCCCCAACTTCCTTGCAAAATCGATGAAATTCATATAATCTTTTTATGCTCTTTACCAGAGTAAAAATGACTGCTCGAATCCAAACTCAGACATCGGCATCAAATGACGGTCTTATTTGATAATTTATATTAGTGAAGGAGTTTAAGAATGTTACCTGGCGTAAAGAAATATCCACACATATTCAGCCCGATACAGATTGGGAAGGTGTGGGCCAAAAACCGCATCAAGTACGCCTCCACAGAAACAAACTACAATTACAACGATGGTTTTGTGTCCGAGAAAGAGCTGGCCTATATCGAGGCCCATGCCCGGGGAGGATCAGGGATCGTGACCACCCAGGGTGCGTATACGGATCCGCGCGGAGAAGGACAGGGATATGTCGGCATGATGGGGATCTGGGATGACAAGTTTATCCCCGGCCTGAAGAAAATGGCGGATGTCATTCACCAGGGGGATGCCCTGGCCTGTCTCCAGTTGATGCACTGCGGACGGGTGGGAGGCATAAATTTGGATTATACGGTTGGCCCGTCCGTGATCGGACAGAGGCTCCGGCGGTTCCGTCCTCCGCGGAAAATGAGCATTCCCGATGTGGAGGAGTGTATCCAGGAACACATTGACGGAGCTCGTAGAGCCGTTGAGGCCGGGTATGACATCGTCGAGATCTCCGGTATCGTGGGCTACTTGATCTCCAACTTTATATCACCCTATACGAATTGGCGGAGTGATGAGTATGGTGGAGACATTCACGGCCGGTGCGCCTTTATGAGAAAGATCGTCGAAGGAGTCCGCAAGGAAGTCGGGCCCGATATCGCCGTCGGCATTCGCCTGTGCGGGTGGGAGATGCTGGATGACCGCGGCGGTAATACTGAGGATGAGAGCATGGAATCCCTCAAGATCGCCGAAGCCGCGGGCTGTGATTACCTCAGCGTGACCGTTGGCTGGCAGGAATCTCTCGGCTCTGTGATCTCCAGGGACATTCCCATGGGCGAATGGCTCTATGTGGCAGAGCGCACGAAAAAGGCTCTCAATATCCCGATCAGCATGGCCTACCGTCTCTTTGTGCCCGAGATTCCCGAAAAAGCGATCGCTGAAGGCAAGCTGGATATCTGGGAGATGTGCCGGCCGCAGATCGCAGACCCCGCCCTTCCCAACAAGATCATGTGGGACAAACAGGAAGACATTATTCCCTGTATCGCTTGCCAGGTTTGTTTGGCGCGTCTCTTTCGGGATGCTCCTGTAACCTGCACGGTCCGGCCTTCATGCAGTCATGAAGGTGAACGCGAATGGGGGTATTATGGATTTCCCAGGGCTGAGGTCAAGAGAAAGATTATTGTTGCAGGGGCAGGAATCGCAGGACTCCAGGCCGCGCGGATCGCCGCTGAGAAGGGGCATGAAGTCACGGTCTATGAGAAGACAGAAAACATTGGCGGCCAGTGGTATTATGCCTCACGAAATCCCTGGGGAGAGGATTCGGACAAGTACTGGGATGATGAGGAGTTCATGCGATGGATCAATCACATGAAGGCCCAGTGCGATAAGTTCGGAGTCAAGTTCGTTCTCAACACACCCGTCACCAAGGAACTCCTGGAAGCGGAAAAACCGGATTCTCTCGTCATCTCCACCGGAGCTGTGCCCGAAGTCCCTGCCATTCCTGGCATGGATAAGCCGCATGTGGTGAGTATGTTTGACGTGTTTACGGGCAAAACCAAACTGGGAAAAGATGTTGTCATTTTGGGAGGCTCAGGCGCTGCGATATCGCTCGCGCTATTCGTGATCGACAAAATGGAAAAGGACGGCCTCGAGAACCCAAACATCGCCATGATCGACCCGGCCCCCCGCTTTGGTCAGGATGTGAATCCATCCTACATATGGAGGTACAGGCTGAGGCTGAAAAAGGCAAATGTTGCGCAGTTGACCTACGGACAGGTCAAAGAGATCAAGGACGAAGGCGTTGTCGCTGACTGGATGATCTATGACAGGAAAACAAAGGAGAAAACACCGTTCAAAGATCAGGCTGTCCCGGCAGACACTGTGATTTTAGCACAACTCATTCCCAACACTGAGCTGGGTTACGGAGCTTATAAAGGAGACGTGGCTATGATAGGCGACTGTGTTATCGTCCGGCGTGGCATCGATGCCATCCAGGACGGCTATCGCCTGGGAATGAGATTCTAGTCAAGGAGAGACCAATGATACACAACAGAATAGCCAGCGCAAAACCTCAAATACCGGGCACCAAGATGAGTGTTTATCCGCATTCCTGGAGCAGTCACATGGCCCTCTATCCGTGGATCGATGCCTACCGGTGCACGGGATGTGGGGCTTGTGCACGGGCCTGCCCTCCGGATATTATCGGCATGCACAAAGGAAAAGCTGTCATCATCCTCGATTTATGTTTGCAGTGTGGAGAATGCTTCGAGGCCTGCCCTGTGGAAGGCGCCATCCTCTTCAAGCTTCCTCCGGGAGCACCGGAAGGCGGGAACATGCCTTTCATTTCGAAGATATAAGGAAATATTTAAGATCGCCACTGAGTGAGGCTTATAGCAATAATGAGTATCTTTAAAGATAGAATCAGAGGAAATGGTTTCGCTCCAGTCAGATTTTTCACGCCATTCCCTCATCGTTTTCTCGGCGCTGCGGAACTGCGCACGTTTATTAACATCACAAGGGAATGCTCCTCAACTATAGTCATCCCAACATGCTTGAACATCTCCTGCTCATACAGTCCTCGCGCCCGACTTCGTCAGGTCCCCTCGAAGACCGACTTAGGAAGGCTAAATCTTCCGATGTCGCTCAATACATTACCTCTGATGCTCTTAAATGTAGATCCCAATATCAGATGCTCATTATTGCGATGGTTTTTAAGAGATTTGATTTATTGAAAATCACATAAAGGAGGAAAGCGAGTGCCGGAAAAAGTCAAAACGAACTATGTAGACCATATCTGTATGGCAGTGAATGATGTGAAAAAGGCCGAAAAGGACTATATCGATGCCTTTGGCTGGGAAGTGGCCTACCGCTATGTGGACGAGCCGGAAAAGATCAGGGTCACAGGTTTTATGGTGGGGCCCACGGCCATCGAGGTCATGGAAGATATGGACGGAACAGGGGAGGTGGCAAAATTCATAAGCCGCCGTGGCGAAGGTGTCATGCTCATCAGCTATAATGTGGATAACTGTGAGAAATCGCTTGAGAAGCTGAAGAAAAACAACGTCAAACTCATCGACCAGAAGCCCCGGTTCTTTGCTGAATACAAGAGGAATTTTGCCTTCATCCATCCGGTGCCCATGCACGGGATCCTGACCGAGATCATAGACGGCAAGTACGAAAAATAGCGAACATGAATTATGCAGTTAAATAAAACAGGTAAATAAAAAGTGCAGGGGAGTAAATGACTTCGGACAAAAAAAGGATCCGAGTTGTGATCGCAAAGCCAGGCCTCGACGGGCATGACACGGGAGCCAAGGTCGTCGCCCATGCGCTCAAAGATGCGGGTATGGAGGTAATCTATACGGGGCTTCACCGCTCTATCGAAGACATCGTCAAAACAGCCTTGGAGGAGGATGCCGACGTCATCGGCATGTCCATCTACTCGGGCGTTCATCTTCCATTGAGCAAAAAATTGTTGGATCAGCTCTGGGACAAAGGGATTGCGGATAAACTCGTTTTGATCGGAGGGAACATTCCTCAAAAAGATATTAAAACCTTGAGGAATTACGGAGTGTCGGGTGTTTTTCCCACGGGTGCTCGGCTGGAGGAGATCGTTAAGTTCATCAGGGAAAACGTCAAAGAGTGACAGCAGAAAAAAGTCTGGTTGGGGCACTCAAAGGGATAATAAGGGAGTAAAAGACAGCGAAAGGAGAATACAGCGGGATCGGAGAAATGAAAAAGCAAGACGAGGTGAGAGGGTGAGAGAAAAATTGAGAGAGAATTTGGGAGTGCTATCGTGACGGACAAGAAGAAACCGGAAAGAGCCGGCGATCTAAGGGATGTCACACTGGAGTCAGGCATCAAAGTCAAACCCGTTTACGGACTTGAAGACATCCAGGATATCGATCTTGAACGAGAGATCGGACAGCCCGGCCGTTTCCCCTTCACCCGTGGGATCCATCCGTTCATGTACCGCGAGCGTCCTTGGACCATGCGCCAGTATTCAGGATTCGGCACTGCCAGAGAAACGAACGAACGTTTCAAATGGCTCCTCGGACAAGGGCAGACAGCCCTTAATGTGGCGTTTGACCTTCCGACACAGATGGGGCTGGATTCCGATGATCCCATGGCCGAGGAAGAGGTAGGCCGGGTTGGGATGGCGATCGACACGCTCAAAGACCTGGAGGAGGCATTTATCGATATCCCCATCGACCGGATCTCAACGTCCCTCACTATCAACCCAGTGGCATCCGTTATGCTGGCCATGTATCTTGTGGCCGCCGAAAAACAGGGTATCCCTTGGGACCGCGTGAGAGGAACGACCCAGAATGACATCCTCAAAGAATACATCGGGCGGGGAACGTGGATCTTTCCGGTGGCGCCTTCCATCCGGCTCATCGGGGATATGGTGGAATTTTGTTCGCAGCATGTCCCAAAGTTCAATCCCTTCAGTGTTTGCGGTTACCACATCCGGGAATCCGGAGCCACTCCTGTTCAGGAGATGGCCTATGCCTTCGAGATCGCCATCACCTATATCGAAGAAGTACTGAGCCGTGGGCTCGACATCGACAGTTTTGCCGGACGAATCGCCTTCAACTTCGATATCCACGGGAATATCTGGGAGCAGGTGGCCAAATTCAGAGCGGGCCGCAGGCTTTGGGCAAAGATCATCAAAGAGCGTTTCGGCTCAAAGGATCCTCGCTCAATGCTCATGAGGATGATCGCCGGTGGCGGGGGTGGAGGATTGACCGTCCAGCAGCCGGAGAACAACATTGTGCGCGGGGCCTATTATGCCCTGATTTCGGCGCTATCGGGGACACAAACCATGGCCCTCTGCTCGTATGATGAAGCATACACCATCCCCTCAAAGAAATCCGCTTTGATCAGCCTGAGGACAATGCAGATCCTTGCCGATGAGATGGGACTCACAGATACGGTCGACCCTCTGGGAGGATCCTACTACATCGAATGGCTCACAAATGAGATGGAGAAAAGGATCGTTATCTGCATGAAACAGGTTGAAGAGTTCGGGGGCATGGTCAAGGCTGTGGAATCAGGCTATATTCAGAGAGAAGTGAGCCGGCAGGCTTACATTCGAGAACGAAAGATACAATCGGGAGAGATCCCGAAGATCGGAGTCAACAAGTACGTGATGGAGGAGGAGATGGCCAATGTGCAACTCCATCCCTTCAATCCAAAGGTTGCCGAAGAGCAGAAGAAAAAGCTCGATGAAATAAAGCGAACCCGGAACACAAGCGAAGTCAGCAAATCTCTGCAGAATCTGAAAGAAGCCGCTCAGTCGAAAGACAACGTCACGCCGCATATCCTGAAGGCTGTCAAGAGTTATGCAACCCTGGGTGAGATCACCCGGATTTTTAAAGACGTTTTTGGCGAATTCAAAGAGCCCGTGGGACTATGACCAAATACAGGATCGGCATAGATGTCGGGGGGACTTTTACGGATTTCCTCCTGACTTCAGAGGACGGAAGCTCCGAGATTTATAAGGTCCTATCCACTCCCGAAGATCCCTCGATCGGCCTTATGAACGGGCTTTCGGAGATGGCCAGGGCTAAAGATGTGTCTTTGCAGAATTTTATCAAAGATATCACGACCATAGTCCATGGAACCACAGTGACGACGAACGCGGTTTTGACGCGCAGAGGGGCCAAGACAGGCCTACTGACCACCAAAGGCCTGAGAGATGCCCTGGAGATGCGAAGGGGGATCAGAGAGGAGCAGTACAACAACCGGTACACCAATATCGAACCGCTAGTGCCCAGATATCTGCGATACCCTGTCGAAGAACGGCTCAACTACAAAGGCGACGTGCTCAAAGAGATTAAAGAGTCGGATGTGCAGGATGCAGTTCGGTTGTTCGAAAAAGAAAATGTTGAGGCCGTTGCCATATGTTTTATGAATTCCTTCGCCAACGGCTCTCATGAGGCTGTTACCGCAAAGGTCATCACAGAAGAAATGCCCGATGCCTATCTGACAGTGTCCTCGGGATTTCTGCCAAGCATCCGGTTTTATGACCGCATTTCCACCACTGTCTTGAATTCGTATGTCGGCCCGATTCTGAGGAGGTATCTGACAAGCCTCATCCAGAAATTAAAGGATATCGGATTCGAGGGAGTCCTTCTCATCATGCAGTCCAACGGAGGAGTGGTCTCTCCGGAAAGTGCCATTGCCAGCGCTGCTGTGACCCTGCTTTCGGGGCCTGCGGCCGGGCCCATGGCTGGCATCGAGTACACATCCATCCAGGGTTATGAGGACTGCATCACCATCGATATGGGGGGGACGAGTTTTGATGCGGCGCTGATCAAGGATAAAACGCCCCTTGTGACCACAGAAAGTGAGATCGACCGGCTCAGGATCGCTCTTCCCATGTTGGGGATTTACACCATCGGTGCCGGCGGAGGGAGTATCGGCTGGGTCGATGAGGGAGGGCTGCTGCGCATGGGTCCCCAGAGTGCGGGCTCCAATCCAGGACCGGCCTGTTATGACCTGGGCGGAAAGATTCCGACCTGTACGGATGCGGACCTTGTTCTTGGATATCTGGATAAGGATTTTTTTGCAGGCGGGAAAATACCGCTCAATTATGACCGTGCGGCAAACGCCATCAAAGAAAAGATCGCCGTCCCCCTGGGGATGGACGTGATTGCGGCCGCCGCAGGGATGTACAGAGTCATAAACGTCAACATGGCTTCGGGTGTGCGTGAAGTGAGCGTCAAGCGCGGACACGATCCAAGAGAGTTTCCGCTTGTTGTGGCTGGCGGTGCAGGTCCGGTTCATGCGTGTATGATCGCTCAGGAACTTGAGATCCCGGTCATGATCATTCCCAAAGAGTCATCCATTTTCTGCGCGGCAGGTATGCTGATGTCTGACCTCAAGCACGACTTTGTGAGAACCTACACGACCCCACTTGAGGAGATGAATATCGAAAGATTCAGGGCCTTTTTTGATGAGATGGAGCAGGAAGCCATAGGACTTCTTCGCTCTGAGCACATCCCTGAGAGCGCGATCCAGCACATCTACTCCCTGGATATGCGTTACGTGAAGCAGTATCACGAGGTCAATGTGGAGATTACGAGGGATGCGCTGGAAAAGGGAGATGTGGAATCCATAGGCCGAAGCTTCCATCCGGAACACAACAGGCTTTTCGGCTATTCGTTGGAAGAGGAGAAAACGCCCATCGAACTCATCAATCTGAGAGTTCTGAGTGTGGGCCGGACTGTGAAACCCCAGTTCAAACAGGAAGAGTACGACCAGGAAGATCCAGGAAAAGCTTTGAAGAAATGGCGGCAAGCCTTCCTTCCTAACAAAAACTCCTTCACCAAAGTGCCTGTCTATGACGGGCACAAACTCAACTTTGGCAATAGAATTGAAGGGCCGGCTCTCATCGAGCAGGTCAACACGACCACGCTTGTCACAACCGAATACAATGTCCTCTGCGACAGGTATGGCAGCTATTCCATGTACCTAAAAACCAAGGAAAACGAGATGAGGGAAAAACTGGGGATCGGAAACTGATATGGGAATAGACAAAATACTGGCTTCTGTTTTTCAGCGGCGGTTCAAATCCATCACCGAAGAGATGAGCATTGTGATGACGAAGACCACGCGCTCCCCCATCCTGTGTGAGGCCAAGGATTTTGTCACTGGACTCTATGACGGGAAAGGGAAGATGCTCGAACAGACCGAGAACCTCCCCATCCTATCGTTCTCACTCGGTCCGGTCTGTGAGTATATCGTCAATTATTTTGGCGATGAGATCTATCCGGGAGATGTCATCTTCCACAACGATGTCTTTTCCATGGGGAATCAAAATAACGATGTGGCTGTGTACAAGCCGATATTCTACGAAGATAAAATTGTTGCCTGGGCTGCGGCAAAAGGGCATCAAGCCGATATCGGAGGAGCGGTTCCAGGAGGATACAATCCCAAGGCTACGGAAGTCTGGCAGGAGACGCTCAGGATTCCCCCTGTCAAAGTCTATGAGAAAGGAAAACTGAGAAAGGATGTCTGGGATCTTATCTTCGCCAACATCCGGTTCGATATCGTTGCGGCGGACATGCGCGCCCAGATCGGCTCCTGTGTTGTGGGAGAGCGGGGGATCTTAAAGCTACTCGTTAAATATGGACTGGATGTGTTCGAATCCCACAAGCAATATCTCTTCGATTCCACAGAAAAGATGATGCGTGCGGAGATCAAGACCATTCCCAACGGAGAATACAGAGGAGAGTCGATCGTCTATTATGATGGCCGGACGCCCGGGTCGAAGTACACAATCAGAGTGAAGATCACAGTGGAGGCTGAAGAGATTTCCTTTGACTACTCAGAGACAGACCCGCAAACTGATGGATTCGTTAACGGGACCTACACCTCCTCAGCCAGCGCAACTCTGCTGACATTCCTCCAAATGGTCAATCCGGATATGCCTCACAATGACGGGATGGTAAGGCCTGTGCACATCATCATCCCTGAAGGCACGATCTTGAATGCCAGGTATCCGGCGGCCACGACCTTCGGCAATCATCTTTGTCCCCCGAACGCGGATGCTATCATTCGTGCACTCTCTAAGGGTATCCCACAGAGAGTGACTGCAGGCTGGAACCAGCTCCTCTGCTATCTCACCAGCGGATTCGACACGAGAAAAAAAACAAGTTATGTGGACATTGGTTTTCTGGGGCTGAAGGGAGGGTCGGGCGCGACATCCGGTGTGGATGGATACGACCACATCGGCATGATCGATGCCTCGGGAGGTGTGCTGGACCAGGAT
The DNA here is from genome assembly GCA_964406575.1 of uncultured Eubacteriales bacterium. Lineage (GTDB taxonomy): Bacteria > Acidobacteriota > Aminicenantia > Aminicenantales > Aminicenantaceae > WTAW01. Next base: position 51,263 of record CAYOSH010000009.1, read on the forward strand.
TATGAGATGTTCGAACAACAGACTCCGCATCTGCTGCTGAAACATGAGTACTGGACAGATTCAGCCGGAGCAGGCCAGTGGAGGGGAGGACTGGGAGTTGAAACTCGGTTTAAGATCGGCGGGGAAAACACGAAAGTCGTAACCTTCGGAGATGGAAATGTGGAGCCGGCATTCGGCCTCTACGGGGGAAAAAGTGCCGCTCTAAATAAGATAGAGCTCCAATACCCGGACGGGAGGGTGTATCAAACGACAACTAAAGATCTCATTGAGGATGTGCCTGAGGGGACGCTTCTCTTTCAACAGGCCGGTGGAGGCGGCGGTTACGGTCCCCCTTATCTCAGAGATTCTGTTCTTGTTGCGAAAGAAGTGAAGAACGGAATCATCAGCATCGAACGCGCCAAAGAGGATTACAGCGTGGTCGTTAACCCAAAGACGTTTGAGCTGGATAACGAAGCCACCCGTCGGTTGCGTGCCAAAATCCAATCCTAGAATAAAGAATTCGGATTTCAGAATGACCTCCGCAGGATTCAAGCAGTGAACGCAAAAATAGGAGATTTATTTCACACGATAGAACCACATCAGCGGCAGCCAGAGCTGGTGCCCGTACGGGATTTTTTTATGGTTGATCAAAACGTCCGTTGTGTCCCAGTCATGCACGAGGTTGAATAATTCAAATAGGTCTTCCACATCCTCGGGCGTATAAGTGGCGGAATGGCGGATCCACTCACCCTCCCCCTTTTCCGAATAAGTGGGATTCCTATGGGCAAGATCGACCGCCTTTTCGTAGTTCGGAGAGGTTTTATATCCGAATTCGATAGTGATCTTAAATTCTTTGGCGTGATCACTGGGGTGGAGGATAGAATCCAGTTTTTCCTCGGTAGCTTTATCATTTCCGTTTTTTTTCCATTCGCTCATGTATTCGATCCTCGTGCGCTAACGTGTTGTCAGTATATAAAATAGTCGTTCGGTTTGGCAATACCAAATGTTATGCTCTATCCTTGAGGCACTTCTTCAATTATTTCTTCTCAAGCTTTTTCAGCATCTCTATGGCGTTGGTATTATCCGGATTAAGCCCGAGGGATTTTTTATAATTTTTGATCGCACGTTCGGTGTCGCCGCTGTTCATATATGCTTCGGCCAGACTGTCATACACATTCGCCGATTCGGGGTACAGCGCCATATTCAGTTTGAAAATCTCTATGGCTGCCGTTATTTTTCCGGCACCCATCAGTCGGTATCCCAGGGCATTAAACTCGCTTTCCTCAAAATATAGCTTATTTGCGGGGTCGGATTTTATCTCCCTATACTTTTCCAGGCCTGCTTCAATACCGTTTTTGTTGATGACCTGTTCAATTCGATAGGCCGCTGAACCACCGATCATTCTTTCCACTTGGTCTAGCCGACTGTGGATCATGACCGCATCAACATCTTGAATCTCCAGAAATTTTTTGTAGTAATCCCTTGCTCTTTCGAGATCGCTCATTCCTCTGTAGATCTCTCCTAGCCTCCAGAGTGCATTTAATGACTTGGGATACAGGCTTAGCTCGTACTCAAAAAGCTCTATGGCATCTTTTGCTTTTCCCTCCTGGCTCAATTTGTCGCCTTCAAATGTCAGCATAAGAGATGGGGGATCAACCTCAAAACCGTAGTCCACGGACAGTTTTTCATAATAATGGATAATATCCTTCACATTGCTTGTCTGGAAATCATCAGGCAACTTATATGTGGCAAATAATGTTCTCAGCCCTTTGCTGAAAGGCATGGGAGTTATGAAATAACCGGAGGAATCACTGAATTCCATTTTAAAACGGAAGCCTTCTGGTTTTTCGGATTCAAGTAGGGTGGCAAACCTTTTCGCATATTCCAGGTCTTGGGGCCGCTCGTCTTTTTCGCATTTTACATAGAGGAAATTCTCCAGGGGCTTAGTCTTCTTGAAAAACTCCTCCGCCCTGGGATAAAGAAATTCCGTATTCTCAGGATTCATGAAAGGATTTTCTGACAGGACGGCATTAAAGAGCCCTGGTTTGGTGATGAGGGCGTAAAGACTGAAAACAGCAGCCGCCTGGGGGCCGGCGAGTATCCGGAAATTCTTCGTCCTGTAGGTTTTGTCGATATGGGGGATCAACTCTTTCTCAAGAAACCTTAAAAAATTATCCGCTCCTCCACCCTCACTGCGGCCCCTGGCTTTGACTGGCAGGAGATCCCTGTACCTGTTGGTGTTGGCTACACCGATGATGATCACAGGCGGAATCTCCCCCGTCCCACCGAGTTTCTCGGTGATGATGGCTGCGTCTGCAAAATAGTTATAAATATCCACATACAAGATGTATAAAACAGGATAGTCCAATTGCGTATCCTCGTACTCCCGGGGGAGATGGACAAAGAGAAGCCTGTCTTCATCCAAAATTTGGGAATGAATCACTCTGTATTTGCCTAAGATGATGTCATCCCCATCCTTCTGAGCAAAACTCAATTGTGTTCCTAAAAAAAAGAATGCAATTAATAGAAATCCAAGCACATAATTAATCTTGGAATTTTTCATCATAGCCTCCTTCATTTATCTCAATTCATCCGGTTTTAAATCCTCAATAATCCCGCATCCACCCAATAGATTTCTTAGCGTCCTGTTCTGTTGCTGCCAAAACAGAAGAGTTTTCGAAAAATTCATGCCTGATCTTGAGTCTGGATTTTCTTTATTCATTTTTTCACGATCGTGTAGGACCGCCTGATGAAGGACAGCTGGGCGTGATGGATCTTTCCATTCTCATCACGGCTGAAGATCAGGGTCCAGGGCGCCTGTTTGAAATAAAAAAAATCCTTGGCTACGGGATAGATCTCATCGGGACCGAATTCCATGATCTTTAACCGGTTCCCCTCTCTCCATACTTCGAGGAGCAAGTAATCTCCAATATAATATTTTCCTTCGTACTCATCGAGTTCGGCCTCTGAAAGCTCTACCGGATTCGGTTTTTTAAAATAGAGGTATTGGGGCGTCCGACCCATATCGTCTTTTTCGGTCATGGACACGCCTCTTTGTTTGAGCAGCGCGATGACATTGTCGTGTCCGCTGCGGTATGCATAATGCATGGCCGTCCAGCCTTCGTTGGTTTTGATGTTCGGATTCGATCCGTGGTCGAGCAGGTATTCAACAACATGAATATTCCCCCGCCAGATCGCCGTGTGTAGCTCTGTCATGCCCCACTGGTTGCGGATGTTAAGCCTGGCTCCTTTGTCGATTAGGATTTTGACGATATCCACATTGTCATGATGGACGGCCCAGTTGATCTGTGTCCCCCCGTCTCCACCGACCACATTCAGGTCCGCGCCTTTTTCGATCAGATATTTGGCGATGTCCCAATGCGCCCGGATGGCAGCCCAATGGAGAGCTGTATAGCCGTCCTCGTCCTTGGCATGGATCTTCGATGGATTGTTTTCTAGAATATCTTTTAAGGCCTGAAAATCTCCGGTTTTAGCAGCCTCCACAATGGGCTCAGCCGCAGCCATTGATAAAGTGAATACAAGAGCAAGAATGATGAACACTATGGCTTTTTTCATGTTTTTTCCCTCCATTTGAATATACGGATTTTTTGTCATTCGGGATATAATTTTCTTGTGGTCTCTCAAAGACATCGTTTGTTTCCAATTCAGCAAAAAGTATGCCATGATATTTGAGAATATTCAGGGGGAAGGGGGGAAATGTGCCGGCTTGTAGAGTAAATTTTTTTTACATGCCGGAAGCGGAATATTAAAATCTATGAATTAAGGACCCAAATCTACGGATTAAGGATTCAAAAGGAGTTCTGTATTTATTCGATTCTCAAGCGTCATCGCGTTCAATTACTTCGCTGTTCTGAACGCTTCCAGGCTGATTTTTCCCGCGCCATGAGACACGAGAAGGAGAAGACCTCCCATGATGGCCAGGTTCTTCATAAACATGATGACCTGTGTTTGATCCGAGAATTCTGCGTGAAAGATCAATGTTGTCGGGATCAAAAAGAGAAATAGGACAAAAGCTCCCCATTTGACCTTGTATCCTGTGAGCACAGATAGCCCCCCCAGCAGTTCCACTGCGATCGCTCCAATGAGAAAGAGGAAAGTTAAAGGCATTCCATATTGGGCCATGTACTGCTGTGTTCCTGAAGGATTCATCACTTTTCCTAAGCCGTTCATCAGAAAAATAAATGCAATCAAAAAACGAGCAAAAAGCTGAATCAATGCTTGCATGTTAGACCTCCTCCATCTGTGAAATCCCATTCCGACATCGGGATAAAAATATCAAACCAGAGTAGATAGAGTCAATAAAGATTGATAAACACTTCGTTCTGAAATAAACCTTGAAAAGGTCATCCCCAACTTTAGTACTTTCCCGAAAACTCAGAACATGGTATGGAATCAAAGCTGGGGTCATAAAATAGAGACTGCATCTTCGTCATTTTATCCTGTTCATCGATGGGATGGTCTGTTGCGTTTCATCGGGGTGTATTTTAAGATTTCTTTTTTGTTTCTCTTGCTAATTTTTTTTTGCTTTGTTCACGAGGTCAGCGGCATGGACAAAAGCTTGCACGTATCCTTCCATTTTAGCCTTTTTTCGCGGTCTGAAATTTTTGTGCGCTCTTTTCTCAATAGGAAGAGATTCCTGAGCCGGATGAACATACCTTCCAACCTATCTAATTCCAGAATCGCTTCGCTCTTCATCTCCTTGGCTATAAATTGTGATTCTTTTTTTTGTCAATAGAGCGCGTACAGTGTGTCTCAAGGAGACTAGAGGATGAGCATGCAGTCCCCGTAGCTGTAGAATCTGTATTTTTGGGCGATGGCCTCTGTGTAGGCCTTTTTTAAGAGATCCAATCCGGTAAAAGCTGCGGCCAGCATCAAGAGAGTGGATTTGGGGAGGTGAAAATTGGTCAGAATTTTATCGACAACTTGAAACGTGTGGCCGGGAAAGATAAAAAGATCGGTCACATGTGTTCCTGGTATTATTCCATCTTCAGTGAAAGCGCTTTCCAGCGTGCGTACAGATGTGGTTCCCACGGCGATCACCGCTCTTTTCTCTTTTTTGGCGCGGTTTATGATTTTCGCCGCGCTTTCACTGATCGTATACGTTTCTTCGAGCATTTGGTGGTCTTCCACGCGCGTGACACGAACGGGTTGAAATGTGGCCAGGCCCACGTCCAGGGTGATTTTGACCACTTCGACGCCTTTGGCTTTGATGGAATTCAATATGACAGGAGTAAAATGAAGGCCTGCGGTGGGTGCGGCGATAGAACCTTCCTTATCCTCCTGAGCAAACACAGTCTGGTATCTCTCCAGATCCATGGATCGAATATCCCTCTGTGATCTTTTCCGCTTGATATAGGGGGGAAGGGGGGCATAGCCTATGGTTTTAAGTTCAGAGAGGACATCCTCTGTGGAGAAGCGGATGTGTCTTCGACCCTCTGTTTCCTCTCCAATGACCTCTCCTTGAAGGCGTGATGAAAAGTTGATGATATCGCCGCGCTTTAGTTTTTTTGCGGGGCGACAGAGGACTTCCCATGTCCCCTTTAGGATTTCTTTGAGGAAGAGAAACTCGATCTGTGCATCCTTTTTTTTGCCCCATGCTCTTGCAGGAATAACCTTCGAATTATTCAGGACCAAGACATCCCCTTTTTGGAGATAGCCCGGAAAATGCGGGAACTGGGAATGGATGATTTTGTCCTTATCGCGGTCCAGAACCATCATCCGGGATCGGTCTCTGTGTTCGAGCGGGACTTGGGCGATCCGCTCTTTAGGAAGGTCATAGTCAAAGTCTGAAACGAACAAGGGATCAATCATGCCACAGATCATACTCTCTCAGAATTTGCTCTGTGGGTTCGCCTTTATCATTCCAACCCCGGACAGCATAGTATTGCTGGATGAGACCTTTAAAAAATTCTTTACCCAGGACCTGACCTCGCATGAAACCAGAGCAGGATTTCTCCTTGAAAAAGCGTTCGGGCAAGATGTCATCCTTATATGTTCGACCATTTCTCAAGTTGTATCGTCTTGCCAAATGAGTCAGTTTCGCTCCGATCCGTATAAGAGATTCTGCCGTGTGGTCTGACCCTGTTGCCGCATTGAGCACGGGCACCAACTCCTCCAGCCCGCTGGGCACAAAATCACACACGATTATAGAGTTTCGGATATTGATCGTGTCGAGGCCGGAAGCGATCGATTGCGGGATATCTTCGATCCTGAAATCCGGACCCATCTCCGTTTCGGTGAGCCACAGCCGCGTGTGGCTGGCAAAGTCTGCCACAGAGAGGACCACACCCATTGTCAGGCATCCCAGGGGATTGACACCGGACATCTCCATCCCGAAGATGTTGATGGCGAATTCTTCACTGCTTTTGCCGATTTTTTGGGCTGCGATTCGCGTTCCATCGGCGAAAATGTCCCCTATGCCCTGGCGATGGGCCATTTTTATGAGCAATTCTCTCTGCGCTTCGGCATTTCCCCAGGTGAGGTTGAGCCCGTTCCAATCATTCAGCAGTTCCTTTTCATAACATTCCATCGCAAACGAACATGTGACTCCTGCACTGATGGTGTCCATGCCGAGGTTATTACAGATCTCATTCGACCGTGCCAGGTCTTTACAGTCCGAGATCTCACATCCGGAACCGAGAAAAGCGGCAGATTCATACTCGGGGCCTTCAATCTCATGGCCGTTCCATTTGGCGACCTTAGAGCAACGGATGGCGCAGTTGAAACATCCCACATCTTTCCAGCTGAGTTCCTTGCGGCACGTCTCTGAGGAGATCCCTTCGAATTTGTCAAAGACACACTTCTGGAAGTTTTTGGTGGGCAGAAACTCAAACTCCTGGCCGCTGCGCACGCATTTCATGGTTCCTTTTTCGCGGCGGAATATGACTCCGTCATTGGTCAGGATGTCTCTGGTGAGCTGCATGTTCAGCTCCATAAATTTCTCCTCGTCGGCATACTTGATGGGTTCATCTCCGTCGACCACAATCGCTTTGAGGTTCTTCGAGCCCATCACAGCGCCTGTTCCGCCTCTGCCATACTGCCTGTGTTTGTCCACGCCGATACAGGCGATCTTGACCTGGTTCTCTCCGGCAGGACCGATACAGGCGACTCTGGGCTCGACACCGGGATGTTGATTGAGCAACATATCGTTTGTCTGAAAAATGCCCTTGCCCCAAAGAGCGGAGGCATCTCGGATATCCACGCCCTCATGAGTGAGATACAGATAAACGGGTTTGTCAGATTTTCCTGTGATAAAGACGTAGTCATAACCGGCTGCTTTCAGACGGGGCCCAAAGCGCCCGCCACAATGGGAATCGTGTATGGACCCGGTCAAAGGAGACCTCATCACCACACATGTTCGAGCGCTGGTTTGGACTTTTGTCCCGGTGAAAGGACCGTTGACAAAAATGAGAGGATTTTCGGGTCCGAGAGGATCAGGGTTTGGAGCATGTTTTTCCAGAAGCGCGAATCCCAGGCCCTTGCCGCCAACGTATTCTTCGAGCAAAGCCTTATCTGTAGGTTTGATCTCATGTGTGCCTGTCGTTAGGTTGATATAAAGACATCTGCCTGTGTAGGACACGTCGGCCTCCTTACCTCATCTGTTTTTATACCGAGCTTCTGATTCATCATTTTTTTTCAAACCGCTTCTTTTGTCAAGGGTGTTTGGCCGGAATTATCCGCCGCTGACAGGGGGAGAAAGACGATTGCGCACACTCACTTCTTTTCAAAGAGACTCCCTTGCGGGGAGGAAGAACCGGGAGAATAACCGAGGTGTTTGTAAGCTCTAGGAGTGACTTTACGTCCGCGTACGGTGCGTTCCAGAAATCCGATCCTCATCAGAAATGGCTCGTAGATGCTCTCGATGGTGTCTTTTTCTTCGTCGATGGCTGCCGAGATGGTGTTGATGCCCACCGGACCTCCACCGAAGTTTTCGATGATGGTCGAGAGGATCTTCCTGTCCACCTCATCCAGTCCCAAGGTGTCAACTTCCATCATGTCCAGAGCTTTTATCGCCTCTTCGGCTGTGATCTTGCCCTCGGATTTGACGTCAACGTAATCTCTGACTCTCCGCAACAGCCTGTTGGCCACTCTCGGAGTGCCTCGCGAGCGGAGCGCGATCTGAAAAGCGCCTTTGTCGTTGATATCCACATCGAGGATCGAGGCCGACCTTTTGATGATCTTCTCTAAATCTTCCACGCCATAATAATCCAGACGGTGGATAATGCCGAATCGTCCTCGGAGAGGTGCTGTGATCCGACCTGCCCGGGTTGTCGCTCCTGCGAGAGTGAATTTTTTAAGCTGCAGCTTGTGGCTTCTCGCACTGGGTCCCTGCCCGATCAAAATGTCCAGCCGGAAGTCCTCCATGGCGGAGTAGAGGATTTCCTCGACCGATGGGTGCAACCGATGGATCTCATCGATAAAGAGCACTTCCTTGTGCTGCAAGTTGGTGAGGATCGCGGAGAGGTCACCCGTCCTTTCGATCACCGGGCCGGAGGTGGGTTTGATCCCCACGCCCATTTCCTTGGCGATGAGGAACGCTAGGCTTGTTTTTCCCAGTCCGGGAGGGCCGTAGAGCAGCACATGATCCAGGTGTTCGTCTCTTTTTTTTGCCGCTTCGATAAAGATATTGAGGTTGGATTTGATGGTCTCCTGGCCGATAAATTCCTCGAAAGTCCGGGGCCTGAGGTTGTCCTCATACAGTAGGTCCTCTTTGGTTCGTACAGGACTGAGCACGGCTTCCATTTGTCTGCCCTTAGTCAATGATCCATCGCTCCATCACATTATTCTCTCTTGATTCTCTAGTCTATCGAGTCTGGGCACAATTTTCAAGATATCAGTCAGGCATTCCTAGACAGGGACATTTTTCCAAACAGTTCGTGCATGGCCCGTTCCTTCGGGGAATAGATCCACCATCGATATCTCCAAATAGGGAACGGTCACCCTCTTTTCGATGATGCAGGTTAGAGTCTGGCCAGTTGTTTAAGGCTTTCTCTGAGGAGTGTTTCAAACCCGGAATCTACAGAATGTGCCTTTATGGTCTCATCCACGATCTTTTCGATCTCTTTGCGTTTAAAACCCATGTTCATAAGCGCAGAGATCAAATCCTCCCGCTCCTGAAACCCTTCGGCGTGCAGGATTCTTTCCTTTTCGATCAATTTTTCTTGGAGCTCCAAAGCGATGCGCATAGCCGTTTTTTTGCCGATCCCGGGGATCAAAGATATACGGGCGACATCACTTCGCCTGATCGCATCTTCCAGGTCCGAAGCCTCTATGCCGGAGAGGATGTTCAATGCGATCTTTGGACCTATGCCCGATATCCCGATAAGCTTTAAAAAAATATCTTTTTCATCTTCGGAAGAAAAACCATACAGAGACAGCGAATTGTCGCTCATGTGAGTGTAGATGAGGAGCTCGGTGTGGTCGCCTGTATCACCTAACTTCAGGTAAGTGGACAGCGGGATCAGAGCCCTGTAACCCACACCATTGATGTCGAGAATGGCCCGATTAGGTGCCTTCTGGAGAAGCTTGCCTTTTAGATATGCGATCATCTCAACCTCTCGCTCGTATTTCTCAGGAGGATGATAACCCACAATTCTGAAAAGTTCAAATATAAGAGGGCTGATTTGAATCGCATTTTTTTGTTTGTGGTGTCTGAACGAGAGTGAGGAGCGCCATAAATGCATCTTTATTCAGACAGTTGGGACCTAAACGAGCGCGTGTTGATGTGGCAGAAGGCAACAGCCAGAGCGTCGGCTGCATCTGTCTCCAGGCCGTCGTCCTGAATGGCCAACAGAGCTTTGACCATAGTTATCATCTGATCTTTATCCGCCCGCCCGTAACCGGTCACGGCCTTCTTGACCTCGAGGGGTGAGTATTCAAATAATGGGCGATCCTGGGAAGCAATTGCGACCAAAGTCGCCCCTCTCACCTGGCCCAATGTGATGGCTGTCTGGATATTCTGCGCATAAAAGGGATTCTCGATGGCCACTTCATCGGGATCGTGACTTTTGATCAGGTCCTCCACACGGCAGCGAATATTATTCAACTTGTCATGGAACGATAAGCTTCGCGACGGTTTTATGCAGCCATAACTTTGGACAGAATAGTTGTTGTCTGTGTATTCGATAATGCCGAAGCCTGTGGATTTAACGCTCGGGTCGATGCCTAGAACGATCATCTTGAATGACAGGCCAAAATTAAAAGGCCAGAAGTTTGAGAGGGTTTAATACACACTTCGTTTAATTTATTCGGAGTACTTGGCGATCTCTTCTTCGTCGATGTCAAAATTCGCCCAGACATGTTGAACGTCATCGTGGTCTTCCAGTTCTTCCATAAGGCGCAGCAGTTGCTGTGCTTGTTTGCCTTCGAGTTTCACATAGTTTTGGGGGACGTATCCCAGGTTGGACGCGGCGATCTCGATGTTGTTTTCTTCAAGGGCACTAACCACGGCTTCGTAGTCATCTGGAGCTGTGAATATCTCATAGTTGCTCCCGTCTTCCTCCAAGTCTTCCGCACCGGCCTCTAAGATCAGATCCAGCAGCGTGTTTTCGGAGGCCTTGGATTTTTCGACCACGATATAGCCCTTCCGGTTGAACATCCAGGCGACACAGCCGGACTCACCCATATTTCCTCCATTTTTGGAGAAGATCCGCCTGATCTCGGATACAGTTCTGTTTTTGTTGTCGGTCAGTGTTTCCACATAAATAGCCACCCCACCTGCGCCGTAACCCTCGTATGAGAGTTCCTCATAGGTCGTGCCTTCAAGCTGACCCGTACCCTTCAAGATGGCTCTTTTGATGTTATCAGAGGGCATGTTCACAGCTTTGGCGTCCGCAATGGCTTTCCTTAGCCGGGGATTAGCATCTGGTTCACCCCCGCCAGTCCGTGCGGCAACAACCAGTTCACGGATGATCTTGGTGAACATCTTCCCTCTTTTGGCATCCTGAGCAGCTTTTTTATACTTGATCGAATGCCATTTTGAATGCCCTGACATGTTCTCTCCTCTGACGTTGTTCCAGGAAATTGTAACACATACATCAAAATATTAAAAGCAAGCTTCTTTTGTGAGGGACCTCTTGAAAATTCCGATATATCGAGTATATATTAGAGCAGCGTTGAAACCTAAAAAAATGGCTTTGGGTGGTAGATAATGCGTCCCCTTTCATTTCGGTCAAGTATTAAAAAAGAATAACAAGGTTGTCTGAATCAATGGATTCCAATCCAGATATTTCACAGAACAAACTTTATAATAAGGGACTCTATCTCGAATATTTTACTATCGCCTATAACATCGTGGAGGCTGTCTTGTCTATCCTCTTCGGGAGTTTGGCCAAGAGTATCGCTCTTGTTGGATTCGGGCTGGACAGTATCGTCGAATCCCTATCCGGGATGATCTTGATCTGGAGGTTGCGCAAGCACGGGAAGATCCCCGAAGAGGAAGAGGAGAGGATCGAGAAAAAAGCCCAGAAATTTGTAGCCCTGACCTTCTTTACGCTGGGTCTCTATGTCCTCTTCCAATCTGTCAAAAAGTTAGTCTTCAAGGATATCCCCGATCCTTCTATTCCTGGAATAATCATTGCTCTCGTATCGTTAATTGTGATGCCTGTGTTGAGCCATCAAAAACACAGGACGGGTAAACAGATCCGGAGCGAAGCCTTGATTGCCGACTCGAAAGAAACTCTGGCTTGCGCCTTCCTTTCCCTGGCGTTACTTATAGGGCTGGGATTGAATGTTCTCTTCGGATTCTGGCAGGCGGATGCCATTACGGGATTGATCATTGTTTTATTTTTAATGAGGGAAGGCCTTGAGATCTGGAGAGAATCAAGAGAAGAGTAAAAAATTTCGGCTTTTTAAAAAATCATGAGGAGACAGATTGACATCGCGGTCATTTTCTTGCTGATAAGTCTGGTCGGTTTCTGTCCGCTTTATGTAGCGCTTAGTATAAACAAGAAAATGTAATAAAAAAGTTGACAAGGCATAGGGGGGTATGGTATATTATAATTGAAAGGAGATTCAAGATTGTTTAGAAGAAGTAAATTAAACGTAAGGAGGTAAAGAAAATGTGGGGAAATCATTGGATGTTTGGGGGTTTTATGTGGATATTTTGGATTGGGGTGCTCGTGGCACTATTCTTCTTTATCAAATGGATAGTCCAACAAAAACCTGGCTATCAAAAACCTGAGGAAAATGCTCTGGATGTATTAAAAAAGAGATATGCAAAAGGTGAGATCGATAAAGATGAGTTCGAGCAGAAAAAAAAGGATTTATTATCATGAAGTTAGTAAAGGCCTATATCAGGACATTTATGGCCGATGATGTCATTAATGCCTTGAAAGATCTTAAGGCACCGAGGATTACGGCTATTGATGTAAAAGCACTTGGAGACGAGATTGACCCAGGTGATCTTAAAATTTCCGCAGAATTAAGCTCGACGTACACCACTATGGTAAAGATTGAAATTGTCTGCACGGATGAATGTGTGGAGAGAGTAAAGGAAACAATTCTGAAGTATGCAAGAACGGGATATAAGGGCGATGGTTTAATTGCCATTTCGCATGTAGATGAGGCCATAAGCATAAGGACTGGGAAGAATGGAGTTTTACCATTTTCAGAGTAGGAAATTACATACAAGCTTAATAAATTTTATACAGAAGGTGAATAAGAATGAAAGATCCGATTGTGAGAAAAAGAAAGGTTGCTGTGGTAAGTTTGGCCCAGGTTTCAGACATCAATCGGATTAAAGAGAGCTTGATGAAGATAACCGGGATGATTTCCGTAGATGCAGATGTTCAAAAAAATGTTCTCAAATTGGAATATGACCTGAGAAAAATAAAATTTGAGGTTATAGAGAAATCAATAAAAGAATTGGGCTTGAAGTTGTCTCAGAAGTTTTTCCAAAGATGTAAAAGAGGAATGGCCAAATTCACTGAACAGAATGAATTGGATAATCTAAATGCTCCATTATCATCATGTTGTGATGATCCTAAAGGAAATGCCCGGGATTGTAAGAGTTGTATTACGCAAGGAAAAAATTTTTAGGCAACAATAATACCATAGCCGGGTATGGTAATGAACATGAAGGTAAATTCAATATAAGGAGGCAAAAATATAAGGAGACAAAAATGTTGATGGGAGGCATGGGAATCCTATGGATTCTGAATTAGTAGGTATTGCTTTTTTGTTTAAAGAGCGCTTTCAGAGCAAAAGAGAGGATGAAGTTAAAAATCAAGCTGGTGCAGTTGAGGTATTGAAACAGAGATATGCTAGAGGAGATATCGATAGAAATGAGTTTGAGCAGAAAAAGAGAGATCTTTTATAAAGGAAGGTTTTATATTTTTTAGAGGCGTAAAAGTGGGTGGAGAGAACATTCTCATTTTGGAAAAAACCGATATAAAAAATAAAAATATCGAAAGGAGGTGAGAAAGATGACAGAAAGAGTGAAAGATTTAGTGTGTGGCATGGAGTTTGAAAAAGAGACTGCAAGCGGCTCATTCGAGTACAAAGGAAAAACCTATTATTTTTGCAGCCTAGGATGTAAGGATAAATTTGCTCAATATCCCGAGAAGTATATTGTTCAAGAGGAAAAATGAGCATGTCCTAAATAAGAAGATCAATCATTTTTAAAAAGGACAGATTATTAAGAAAGGAGGTGACAAGAATGGGTAAGAACTTGAAAAAAGCAGGTGCTTTTTCTTTTATCGCAGTCCTCGTTCTTGCAGCGGCAGCCATCGGTTTTACGAGCCAGCAAACAGGCATGATGCACCAGAAGGAAATGATGGGGAAGATGGACAAAATGATGGGAAGTTGCAGCCAGATGATGATGAACATGGATAAAATGCTGATGAAGCAGTGTCCTGCGATGATGGGCATGATGATGAACATGAAAAATATGTCCCAGCAAACCAAAGCCATGATGGAGCATATGAATTCTCTGATGATGGATGAAGAATACAAGAATAATGACATGATGAAGAGTTACATGGATACGATTCAGGAACACATGCAGACAATGAGCAATTCCATGCAGAAAGTCATGGAGACCATGCAGAAGATGACAGAAAAAGCCTCAGAAATGCAGAAAGAGAAAAAGTAGCCGGTCAATGGAGGGTCGGCACCATGGATCGTGTCGGTCCTCATTTGACATACTTTAGGGGGGTATGCTATTGTAGTGAGAAGAAAAAGAAAATTGGTCTCTGAGTTTAAAGGAGGTTTTAATGAATGATCAGATAACAACCCACGAAGAAGAACTCGTCAGGCTCAGAAGAATAGAAGGACAGATTCGTGGAATTCAGAAAATGATCGAGGAGAAAAGGTACTGTGTTGATATACTGACACAGCTTACATCGATCGTAGGCGCGATAAAGAGTGTTGAGGAGAATATCTTGGAAAGACACCTGAAGGGTTGTGTACATCAATCTTTCATAAAGGGAAGCAAAGAGGACAAAGCAAGGAAAATAAATGAAGTTGTAGACGTCTTGAAAAAGTTTAGAAGGTATTGAAAGGAAAAAAATGAGCTATTATTTCAATAAAACAATTAAGGGATCGTTTGAAAAGGTGATTGAAAAGGTGACGGCATCTCTTAATAATGAAGGATTCGGAATTCTAACAGCGATAGATGTGAAAGAAATCCTAAAGAAAAAAATGGATGTCAATTTCAGAAAATATAAAATTCTTGGGGCTTGCAATCCGCCTTTTGCCTATAAAGCCCTTCAAGCCGAAGATAAGATAGGAACCATGCTCCCCTGCAATGTCATAGTGCAAGAGATAGCGGAGAATGAGGTTGAAGTTGCCGCGGTTGATCCGATCGCTTCGATGAAAGCCATCGATAATCAAGAACTTTTTGGGATTGCAACGCAAGTCCAAGAAAAATTAAAGAACATGGTTAATCACCTCTAAAGTATCGTTAATTTTAAGGAGCAATTTTGATGGCTAAAGACCTAGTCTGTGGCATGGAAGTAAACAAAGATGAAGCAGCGGCCTCATCTTTATATAAAGGTAAAAAGTACTATTTTTGTTCTCCTGTGTGCAAAACAAAATTCGATGAGAATCCGGAAAAATATCTGAAGGCTAGTGAGAATAAGGGATGTGATGTTAATTTTGGCAGTCAAACTTCTCAAGAAAAAAGTCTTCCAAAGCCTGAGAATAAGCACGGAGCAATGACGGAAAGAATTGACCTCCCCATTGTTGGGATGAGCTGTGCCAGTTGTGCCTCGACTATCCAACGGAATTTATCCCATCTCAAGGGAGTGGAAAAAGCTAATGTTAATTTTGCAACCTCTAAGGCCACGATATTTTTCCAGCCACAGGATATTAAGCCTGAAGATTTTATCACCTCAATTCGGAAAAGTGGCTATGAAGTAGGAACCGTTACAGTTGAACTTCCTATTAAAGGAATTCAATGTGCATCATGTGTTCAAAAAATTGAGAGAGCTCTTATGCAAACCAGGGGTGTCACAAAAGCCGTAGTAAATTTAGCAACCGAAAGAGCAAAAGTTGAATATCTGCCCACTGAAATAAACTTGGAGGAAATAAAACGCGCCATAGAATCTACGGGTTATAAAGTGCTTGAACTATCTCCTTCAGATGAAGGCTTAGATCCAGAAAAGGCCATTCGTGAAAGAGAATACAAGAAGCTAAAAACAAAATTTATGGTGGGGCTTAGCCTTGGTCTTATCGTGTTTCTGGGAAGTTCGCGGCACTGGTTTCCCTGGATCCCAGAAATTTTTGGCAATTTTTATGTGCTTTGGGCTCTTGCTACGCCGGTTCAATTCGTGATCGGCTGGCAATTTTACAAGGGGGCTTGGGGTGCCTTCAAGCACAGAAGCGCGGATATGAACACCTTAATTGTGGTTGGAACCTCTGCGGCCTATTTATACAGCGTGACAGCCACTGTATTCCCCTCTTTTTTTAAGGTAGGCGGTATTAAGGCACATGTTTATTTCGATACTTCTGCATTGATTATCGTTCTCATATTGTTGGGAAGACTCCTTGAAGCAAGAGCTAAAGGGCAGACTTCTGATGCCATCAAGAAGCTCATGGGTTTACAGCCAAAAACAGCTCGAGTCATCAGAGATGGAAAAGAAATGGACATTCATGTTGAAGAGGTTCTTGTCAGTGATATTGTCACCGTGAGGCCTGGAGAGAAAATACCGGTAGATGGAATTATCCGGGAAGGGAAGTCTGCCGTGGATGAGTCCATGATAACAGGAGAAAGCATACCGGTCAAAAAGAGCCCTGGCAGCGAAGTCATCGGAGCCACAATTAATAAAACAGGAAGTTTCAAGTTTCAGGCCACAAAAGTAGGAAAAAATACCGCACTTGCTCAAATAATAAAGCTGGTCCAGGATGCTCAAGGTTCAAAGGCCCCTATACAAAGATTGGCAGACGTCATTTCCGGATATTTTGTACCCATAGTCATTTCGATTGCCATTGCCACTTTCATTATATGGTTTAACTTCGGTCCGATCCCGTCTCTTACCTTCGCTCTGCTGAATTTCGTGGCGGTAATGATTATCGCCTGTCCCTGTGCGTTGGGATTGGCCACACCAACGGCTGTTATGGTTGGGACGGGAAAAGGCGCTGAGAACGGAATTTTAATCAAGGGAGGAGAAAGCTTAGAAACTGCTCATAAATTGGATACAATCGTTTTTGACAAAACAGGAACATTGACCAAAGGGGAACCGGAGGTTACGGATATTATTGCCGTCAATGGTTTTTCCGAGGAAGAAATCTTGAAGTATGCGGCAAGCGCTGAGAAGAACTCTGAGCACCCGCTTGCTGAGGCACTTATAAAAAGTGCGAAAGAGAAGGAGATCAAGCTATTTGATCCCGAGCAGTTTAATGCAATCGGGGGGCATGGTATCGAGGCAAACATCAACGGTAAGGAAATACTCCTCGGTAACGCAAAACTCATGCGCGATCGGCAAATTGAAATCAAGAATCTCGAAACGAAGGCAGAGGATCTCGCACAGGATGGAAAGACTCCCATATACATTTCGCTTGCAGGAAGGACTGCCGGACTAATTGGGGTGGCTGACACATTAAAAGAAAGTTCCGTCCGAGCGGTAGGCAAACTTCAGAAAATGGGACTTAAGGTCGTTATGCTTACAGGCGATAACAGAAAGACCGCTGAGGCTATCGCTAAAAAAGCTGGGATTGATAATGTGCTTTCTGAAGTTCTGCCAGAAGATAAAGTGCATGAGATAAAAAAGCTCCAATCGGGAGGTCGGAGAGTGGCAATGGTGGGTGACGGAATAAATGATGCGCCAGCACTTGCCCAAGCCGATATTGGGATTGCCATTGGATCAGGTACGGATGTGGCAATGGAAGCATCTGATATCACTTTGATAAAAGGTGATTTAAGTGGGGTTGTTTCTGCCATTGAATTGAGTAAAAAGACAATCAGAATTATAAAACAGAATCTCTTTTGGGCCTTTTTTTACAATACGGCGGGTATTCCGATTGCAGCTGGAATCCTTTATCCATTCTTTGGGATCTTGCTTAATCCCATTTTCGCGTCTATGGCAATGGCTTTTAGTTCAGTTTCAGTGGTTTCTAATTCTTTAAGGCTTAGACGAGTCAAGCTGAGAGATTAATTCAGGAGTTTCGTAATGTTAGTGAAAATAATAGTCACAGTTTTTGGTGCCGGAATCATAATATTGGTCAATTGGTACTTTTTATTCTCAAGAAGAAAGACTTTTCAAGCTGAGTTAAAGGAGAAGGGAATCCAGGAAATCAAAGTTGTGGTCAAGGGGGGATACAGTCCGGATACTATTGTTGTGAAAAAGGGGATCCCTGTTCGGTTGTTTTTTTATAGAGATGAAACAGCAGATTGTTCAGATACTATTGTTTTCGGAGATTTCAAGATAAGAAAAGCCCTTCCTGCTTTTAAAACGACAGTAATTGAATTTACTCCTGAAAAAGAAGGGGAGTATGTGTTTACCTGTGGGATGGGAATGATGAGAGGAAAGCTCATCGTAAGGTAGGCATGAGAAAGAAAAACGGCTAATAAAAAGAAAGAAATTGATGATGTCATGAACTCTGTATACAAGTTTATCAACTAAATTTAAAAAGGAAAAAGAAAATGAAGAAGTATTTTATACTGTTTCTTGCCATTGTCTTTGTTTTCGAGGGATTTGCAGCTTTCTCTCAAACAGAGGTCGATAATACAAATGATGTGCTGAAAGAATTGATCCAGGAAGCATTAGAGAACAATCCCAAGCTGGAGGCTGCTATTCAACGCGCATTATCTGCTGAAAAAGTCATACCTCAAGCTGGTGCCCTTCCTGATCCAGCGCTTACTTTCGGTTTGTCGAATCTTCCGGTCAATAGTTTTGCTTTTGATCAAGACCCGATGACAGGCAAAGTGATCGGAGTCATGCAGATGTTTCCTTTTCCGGGAAAATTGTCTCTTGCGACAGATATTGCAGAATACGAGGCTGCAGCAATTAAATATCAGCGGGAAGAGATTCGAAACCAAATTATCCAAATGGTAAAACAGACATATTTTGACTTATATGCGACCGATCGAGCCATTGAAACGACTGAAAAAAACAAAGCATTAATGGGACAGTTTGTTCAAGTAGCGGAGACAAAATACGCTACGGGATCAGGGCTTCAGCAGGATGTCCTTCGTTCTCAGGTCGAAATCTCCAAATTAGAAGACGATCTTATCATGTGGCAACAAAAAAGACTCTCTGTAGTCGCTAGGTTGAATGCATTACTGAATAGACCTGTTGATACTCTTGTTGATAAGACACTTCCAGAGCTAAAGTTGCCTGATGGTCCAGTAACAATTTTTCCTGCCGAGAAAATAGAGCAGAATAGGCCGCTCTTGAAAGCCTGGAACGAAAGGATTCAAAAGGCGGAGACGGCCGTTAAACTTGCCGAGCGTGACATTTGGCCCAATTTCACAGTCGGAGCCAGTTACCGGCAGCGCAACCGTTTAGCTGATGGCAGGCAGATGACTGACTTTTTTTCTGCCACTGTATCGCTGAACATCCCGCTCTACTTTAAGCGCAAGCAAAAGGCAAAAGTGGCAGAGAAAAAGTTGGGCTTCAATGCGACCAAGTCTGAGTATGAAAATGTAAAAATCAATATTTTATCGGAGATAAAGAGCATATTAGCTGAACTGGAGCGAAACCGGAAGAGAGTGGAATTGTATAAGGGCGGCATTCTCCTCCAGGCCCAGCAGTCACTTGAGTCTGCCCAAGCAGGCTACCGCGTGGGAAAAGTTGATTTTTTGACTCTTATAAACAACTGGATGATGCTTCAGAATTATGAATTGCAGTATTTCTTTGCGGTATCCAATTTTTATAAAAATTTAGCGAATTACGAACTTGCGGTTGGCGGGAATGATATCCAAGGAAACTGAATCGTATGGTTAATTATAGAGAAGAAAAAAACGACATAGGAGTATAGAATGAAAGCAAAAATTTTCGCTATCCTTATTATTGGGATTGTTATCGGAGCCACAGCGACCTATTTTATTGCGCCGATAGTAAGAACATCAGGAGGTGAAATTCCTGAAACTGGGGAGCAGCTCTATTCTTGTGGAATGCATCCAGAAGTCATTTCCGATAAACCAGGAAATTGCCCAATATGCGGAATGAAGCTCACGCCCATTAAAAATACCGCTCAGGATATAGGGCAAATACAAACTGGCGAATCAGCACAAGAACGTAAGATCCTCTACTGGCGTGCTCCTATGGACCCCACAGAAATCTACGATAAACCCGGAAAATCCAAGATGGGAATGGACTTGATACCTGTTTATGAAGGTGAAGAAGCAGGGGGAGCAGGCAGCATAACCATTGATGGTGCTTTACAGCAGAACATGAATCTGCGAATTGCCAAAGTTGAGCGTCGGGATATCTCCAATGTGATCCGGGCTTACGGTAAAGTCACTTATGCGGAAGATCAAGAATACTCTGTCAATACAAAAATCAGTGGATGGATTGAAAAGCTCTATGTCAACACCAGCGGTCAAAAAGTAGAAAAAGGTCAACCTCTATTAGAGATTTATTCGCCTGAATTGGTTTCTACCCAGGAAGAGTATCTGCTTGCCTTGAACAATTACGAAAAATTGGCTTCAAGTCCATACGAGAGTGTCCGAAAAAGCGCTGAAAAAATGGTCACTTTAGCAAGGGATCGTCTGGAATATTGGGATATTTCAAAAACTGAGATAGATAATATTGAAAAAACGGGCAAATCCCACCGGTCCATTCTTTTGCAGGCTCCAATAGCAGGCATTGTCACTCATAAAGCTGTGGTCGAAGGAGATAAAGTCGGTCCTGGCATGGATCTTTTCCTTATCGCGGACCTGAGTAAAATCTGGGTAGAAGCTTCTGTCTATGAATCGGAACTCTCTTTCGTTAAAGTCGGACAAAAGGCCGAGCTTGAACTTGATCATCTTTTGGGGCAGAAACTGGAAGGAAAAGTTGATTTTATTTATCCTTACCTCGATCAAAAATCGAGGGCAAATAACATCAGATTGGTGTTTAACAATCCTGATCTTTTCTTAAAACCCGATATGTACGCTACCGTTAGCATTTACAGCCATGCCGCCAGTGATTCATTGGCTATTCCCTCAGAGGCGATCATTCATTCTGGAAAGCGCAAGATTGTTTTTGTTACGAAAGGTGATGGAAAGTTTGATCCTCGAGAGATAAAAATCGGAGCAGAGTCCGAAGATGGGTACATCCAGGTCATCTCCGGCTTGTTCGATCATGAGGAGGTTGTAGTATCCGGGCAATTTCTGTTGGATTCAGAAAGCAGGACCCGGGAAGCCATCGCCAAGATGCGGGCAGTCCAGACACAGAGGACTCAAAAAGTTTCCAAAGAAGAACAGAAAAGCGCCGCTGAATCTCATGAGATGGAACATGGAGTTGAGTCCGTCGAAAGAGCTCCAGAGACTGAATCACATGAAAAAGTCGAGCACAGTCATGAAGTCCAAGAACATGAAAAACAGGAGATTGATGCCGATAGGTTATACACCTGTCCCATGCATCCTGAATTCATTACCTCTGATCCTAACGCCAAATGTCCTGATTGTGGTATGAACCTCGTACCAATAAAGGAATTGGGTGATAAAGTCAATCTTGAAAAGGCTGAATTCTATACTTGTCCCATGCATCCCGATTTTTTAACTACAGATAGAAACGCTCGTTGTCCGGAATGCGGCATGAAACTGGAAAGGGCAAAAAAGAAATAGTCAATCTCTCTTCTGATAAGTATGAGAAGGAATCTCTTTTGAAAAATTGAATGGATGGAACGAAACATGCTGGAAAAAATTATTGAATGGTCTGTTAACAATCGGTTCTTAGTAACAATCGGCATCTTTGCTGTAATCCTTGCCGGAATTGTGTCAATACAAACAACACCTGTTGACGCCATACCTGATCTTAGTGATGTTCAGGTCATCATCCTCACCGAATATCCGGGCCAGGGGCCCAATGTTGTTGAAGATCAGGTGACGTATCCCTTAACAACAGCGATGCTGGCTGTCCCGTATGCGACTGTTGTCAGAGGGTATTCCTTTTTCGGTTTTTCACTTGTTTACATCCTTTTCGAGGATGGCACTGACCTTTACTGGGCACGCAGTCGAGTGCTTGAGTATTTGAATTTTGCTGCAGGTCGACTGCCACAAGGCGTAATCCCTCAGCTCGGTCCCGATGCAACAGGGGTGGGATGGGTATATGAATACATTCTTGACGGCGGCGATAAATACGATCTCCAACAATTGAGGTCGATTCAAGATTGGTATTTACGGTATGAATTGGCCAGCGTTCCGGGCGTTAGTGAAGTAGCCAGCATCGGTGGTTTCGTTAAACAGTATCAGGTCGAGGTGGATCCTCTTAAACTTCAGGCTTATAACATCCCTCTTCAAAAAGTCAGAATGGCCATAAAACGAAGCAATAACGATGTCGGGGGCCGGCTGATCGAGATGGGTGAGACAGAGTTTATGGTCAGAGGGCTGGGATATATCAAGAATATCGGTGACTTGAAATCTGTTCCCGTTGGGATGGGACCGAATAATGCACCCATTCTCCTGAAGGATATTGCCAATATACATCTCGGTCCGGAGCTTCGGCGTGGAATAGCAGAGTGGAATGGAGAAGGCGAAACCGTTGGGGGGATCATTGTCATTCGGTTTGGCGAGAATGCTTTAAAAGTCATTGATGGAGTGAAGGCAAAGCTAGAGGAATTGAAAAAAGGTTTACCTGAGGGAGTGACTGTGAAAACAGCTTATGATCGTTCCTCTTTGATAAAGCGTGCTATTTCGACTCTGAAAGAAAAATTACTCGAAGAGACTATCGTAGTGGCTCTAATCATCATTATTTTTCTCCTCCATCTGTCGAGCTCATTTGTAGCTGTTTTTACTCTTCCGCTGGGGGTTTTAATGGCCTTTATTGTCATGAGGGCCCAAGGGCTCAATGCAAACATCATGTCACTGGGAGGGATTGCAATTGCCATTGGGGTTATGGTGGATGCCGTTGTCGTCATGATCGAGAATGTCCATAAGCACATGGAAAGGGAGCCATATCAAAAAGGCAAAGAAAGGTGGGGTCTAATCATCAAGGCCTCAAAAGAGGTCGGACCTGCCTTGTTCTATTCATTGCTGATCATAACTCTTTCGTTTATTCCTGTCTTTACCCTGCAGCAGCAGGAAGGAAGACTCTTTAAACCGCTGGCTTATACAAAGACATACGCCATGGCGGCATCTGCCTTCCTGGCCATCACAGTTGTTCCTGTATTAATGGGGTATTTTATTCGGGGTAAGATTAAACCGGAGGCTAAACACCCTCTTAGCAGAATTCTCATTAGATCGTATCGGCCTGTAATTCATTTTGTTCTTAAACATAAAATGGCTACAATCCTTGTAGCTGTACTGATTGTTCTTGTAAGCGTTTTCCCCTTCTCCAGACTCGGATCTGAATTTATGCCGCCTCTGAATGAAGGAGATTTGCTTTATATGCCAACCACTTTGCCAGGAATATCAGTCACGAAAGCCAAAGAGCTCCTTCAGCAAACAGACAAAATCATTGCCAGTTTTCCTGAAGTTGAATCTGTATTTGGGAAAATTGGACGAGCGGAGACAGCCACAGATCCCGCTCCTCTGACTATGATTGAGACCACCATCATGCTGAAGGATGAAAAGGATTGGCGACCAGGAATGACCATAGAAAAACTGACAGAAGAGCTTAACGATGCTGTCCAATTTCCTGGTCTGACCAATGCCTGGACGATGCCTATCAAAACGCGGATTGATATGCTGAGCACAGGTATTAAAACACCAGTAGGAATCAAACTTATGGGTCCTGACCTGCAAACTCTTAGCGATCTGGGAGAGCAGATTGAGGCTATCATACGTCAGGTTCCGGGAACTGGAAGTGTGATCTCGGAAAGGGTCACAGGAGGAAATTATTTAGACTTTATCATTAATAGAGAAGCGGCTGCACGCTACGGACTAACAGTAGGTGATGTTCAAGATATCATAATGTCTGCTATTGGCGGAATGAATGTAACGACAACTGTAGAAGGATTAGAGCGATATCCTGTGAATGTGCGGTATAGCCGGGAATTGCGTGATAATTTACCTGCTCTAAAACGTGTCCTGATTCCAACACCGTCTGGGGCTGAAATCCCTCTTAGTCAAGTGGCAGATTTCCAGATTAATAAGGGACCTGCAGCCATCAAGAGCGAGAATGCCAGAAGAACAGCATGGCTGTATGTAGATCTACGGAATATTGATGTTGGCTCTTATGTCAAAATGGCAAAGAAGGTTGTCGATACAACTGTGGAGTTTCCCCCGGGTTATAGTATCGTCTGGAGTGGGCAATATGAATATATGCAGCGCGCTCAGGAACGATTACGGCTTGTTGTTCCCGTAACACTATTGATTATTTTCTTGTTACTTTATTTCAATTTTAAAAACATCGGAGAAAGCCTGATCATCATGCTGTCTCTCCCTTTTGCTCTGGTCGGTGGAATCTGGCTGATGTGGGTGAGCGGATACAACATGAGTGTGGCTGTGGGGGTCGGCTTCATTGCTCTGGCTGGCCTTGCTGCTGAAACAGGAGTCGTGATGTTGCTTTATATTGACAATGCCTATAAGGATCGTTTATTGCATGGACAGATGAACACCCGGGAAGATCTTCATGCCGCAATCGTACATGGAGCCGTGGAACGAGTGCGGCCGAAACTCATGACTGTCAGTACGACTATTATAGGATTGTTACCCATTATGTGGGGGCACGGAACCGGTTCACAGGTGATGAAACGTATAGCAGCACCAATGGTCGGAGGTCTGATCACATCCACGTTCCTCACTCTTATTGTGATTCCTGCGATTTATTATCTATGGAGAGGAAGAAAATTGAGAGGGGATGAAAAGAAGGATCAGGACTATAAGCATCAAAGCGATTGATGATCTTTGCATTCAATCATCCTCTCCGGAGTTATAGAGCGTTTACGGCTGCTCACATGTGGGCCTTGAGATAAGGAGTGCTTTTCAAAAAAGGATTCGTTTTAAAATTCATTGACAAATACTATAGATATTATAAAATATATATACTATAAGAAGCATTTATTTCTAAAGGAGATTTTAATGTCGAAGAAAACATTGCTACTGGTAGTATTTCTTGTTTTTTCAATGACTCTAGTAATGGTTGCGTTGGACAAGAGCGTGAATGATGAAACCCTGAAATGTCCGGTAAGCGGCAAAGAATTCAAAAAATCTGAAGCCACTCCGAAATATGAATACGAGGGAAAGACGTATTACTTCTGTTGTGAAAACTGCAAGGATGCTTTCATCAAAGATCCCGAGAAGTACACCATAAAGGAAGAGCCTGAAGGCCATATGCACCATCAGATGGAAGAACGCACAGAGGAACATGCCGGTCATATGCACGCCGAACAGGATAAAAACGGTATGGTTGTCGATCCCGTCTGTGGGATGGAGCTCAAAAAAGAAGATGCCAAGGCGACATATGAGCACAATGGCAAAACTTATTATTTCTGCACGGAGGAATGCAAGGATAAGTTCGTTAAAGAGCCCGGCAATTACATCAGGGCCGATGAAGATATCGTCACCTGTCCGGTGAGCGGTGAGTCGTTCAATAAATCGGAGTTCACCGAATCCATCGATTACGAAGGAAAGACCTATTATTTCTGCTGCTTGGGATGCAAAGAGAAGTTTGAAAAAAATCCGGAGAAGTACGTTAAGAAGTAGTTATATATTTTTTTTCTACAAGATCCCCTTGTCTTTCAGCCAGGCATTGTTGTAGATCGAGCTGAGGTATCGATTGGCTGAGTCTGGAAAAATTGTGACGATTCTGGCATCCGTGTCAATTTCCCGAGCTAACTTCAGGCATCCCCACAAGGCGGCACCACTCGATCCTCCGGCCAAGATAGCTTCTTTATTGGCCATTTCTCTGGTCATTTCAAATGCCTGTTTATCCGTGATTTTGTAAATATCGTCAATCAAGCTGAAATCAACACAGCCGATGAGAAACTCATCCCCCAAACCTTCAAGAAGATATGGCGAAGGTTTTATAAGTTCTTTGGAATGAAAATAGTCAAAAAAAACAGAACCTGCAGGATCGATTCCGATAACTTTTATGTTCGGATCTTTTTCTTTGAGATATTTGGCCACTCCACAGATCGTTCCACCTGTGCCGATGCCGGCTAAGAAATAGTCTATTTTTCCCTCCATTTGCTCCCAGATTTCAGGGCCGGTTATCTTGGTATGGGTTTCGTTATTCTCACGATTGTTGTGCTGATCGAGATAATAGCTATTGGGTGTATCTTTGGCTATCTGCGGTGCAAGGTTGTTATAGCTGCCGGGGGATTCAGGGGAGAGTGTACTGTCGACCATAATGAGTTCAACATTTAGAGCCTTGAGGAATTTTATTTTTTCAGAACTCAGACTGTCCCTGACGACGATTTTCAACGAGTATCCTTTTATTGCGCAAACCATCGCCAAAGCAAGCGCCGTGTTTCCCGAAGAGTTATCCACAATTGTGTCTCCTGGCTTTATCCTACCTTCTTTCTCAGCCTTTTCGATCATGTGTTTGGCGATCCGATCCTTTATGCTCCCCATGGGATTCAAAAATTCGAGCTTGGCAAAAATATCTGCTCGGACCTCTTTTGTTATTTGATTTAGTTTGATCAATGGAGTATTGCCTATGCCTTCCAGGATATTATGAAAATATACTTCTTGTGACATGCTCTTCTATCCTTTTCTGTGGAGATGATATCTTTTTATTTAGCGTACCTCAATTAAAGGGGAAATTATATAGCAACGCAAGAGTTGTAAGTCAATGCAAAAAAAAGAACGTGGTGAAAACATAGAGATTTCATGCACTAACGATTCAGGCTGCCTGACTGCTGAGAATAATTGAGATGCTGATAATTTGGCTTTTGGAGACAGTTTGAATCTGGTATCTTATGGGGGAAAGAAAATGAATTCAAAAAGAGTTGTTGTGGCCATGAGCGGAGGGGTGGATTCCTCTGTTGCTGCAGGCCTCCTCTTAGAACAGGGGTATGAAGTGGTCGGTGTTACGATGAATCTTTTCCCTCTGCCAAAGGAGTTTTGTCTGGATAGCGGTTTAAAAAGCTGTTGTGGCCAAGGAGCTATCGCAGATGCAAACCGGGTGGCTTTAAAATTGGGAATTCCCCATCATGTCTACAACCTCAAGGATTCTTTTGAAGACTTGGTTGTTTCAAATTTTGTCGAAGAGTATTCTCAAGGACGCACACCCAATCCCTGCATCCGGTGCAATCAGTTCATCAAGTTCGATGTGTTGATGCATAGAGCTCTAAAACTTGGGGCCAGCAAGATTTCCACAGGACACCATGCGCGTATCGAAAAAGACGGTGGATCAGGTTTTTATTATCTCAGGAAGGGGATGGATTCAGAGAAGGACCAGTCTTACTTCCTCTACACCATGACTCAAGACCAATTATCCAACACACTCTTTCCCGTGGGGGATTTCACCAAAGCAGAGATCAGAAAAAAGGCGCTTGAGTGGGGGCTTCCGGTGGCAGGCAGTCGGGAAAGCCAGGAGATCTGTTTTATTCCCGATGATAATTACGTTGGGTTTCTAAAAAAAAGAATTCCGGAAGCTTTCCGCCCCGGATCGATTGTCAATAGAGAAGGCGATGTTTTGAACCACCATGACGGGATCATTCATTTCACAGTGGGGCAGCGGCGAGGTCTGGGGATAGCGGCGCCACACCCTCTCTATGTTCTCGAGATCAACAGCCTCAGGAATGAAGTCGTGGTCGGGCCAAATGAGTTGCTCTATAAAAAAGAACTTTTCGCTGATCAGGTCCATCGGATCGCTGGTGGAGAAACAGTCTCACCTGTACCGATTAAAGCAAGGATCCGCTATAAGCACAAAGAAGCTGAGGCCGACCTGAGCTTCTTGGATTCTGGGAGAGTCCGAGTGGAATTTGAAAAACCGCAGAGGGCTATCACTCCAGGCCAGGCTGTAGTCTTTTATGATGGGGACATTGTTCTCGGAGGTGGGATCATTGTATCGAGTGGATATTGAGCTGTCTATCAGGCTGATAGGATACTGTTTCTTTAAAGCAGAAATGCGATCATGAGGATACTGCAGCCGGCAACGACAAGGGAGCCGATCAATCCAACGATAAGTGGCTTGATGCCGACTATTTTGAACGAACTGAAAACCGTGTTGAGTCCGATCCCCGCCAGCCCTAAAAGAATAAGAAACCGTCCTGCTGTGTTAAAGGCTTTGACTCCATCAGGGCTGAAGTATCCCAGAGTGTTAAGGCCGGCCATGATGAAATAGCCGAAGAGAAACCAGGGGAACGCCTTGGCAATGTTGATATGCGTTCCCTCCGTTTTTTCCTTCGACAAGATGTTCTTTGTGTACCAGACTGCAATCACAAATGCCAGAGGCACCATGAAACAATTCCGGACGAGTTTCACAGCGGTGGCTGTCTTTCCTGCGAGGTCAGAGAAGATGAATCCAGCTCCGACCACCTGAGGAGTGGAATGAATGGCAGTCCCGGCAAAAACGCCGAAGTTGATGTCCGATACTCCGACCAGCTGTGCGATCTTTGGGTAAAAAATAATGGCGATTAGCCCCCAAAGAGCGATCGTGCCAATGGCATAGCTCGTCTCTTCTTCTTTGGCTTTGATGAGAGGGGCCGTGACCGCGATCGCAGAGCCTCCGCATATTGTGGTTCCCACAGAAAGCAATACAGCAAGTGCCGTGGGGAGTTTAAAGACTTTTCCAAGAAAATAAATCACAAAAAAGCTGATGGTCATCGTCACTACAATGATGGCGAGTATGTTCAGTCCCTGGGAGGCAAAGTTTTTAAAATTCAGAGATGCTCCGATGAACACGATCCCGATGATCAAGATCTTCTCGAACGCTTTTATTCCCGGGAGGCATACCTTTGGGACCAGACCAAGATTGCGGAGCAGGATGCCGAGGACGATGGCGATGACAACAGCTTCGATGGGGTGTTTTCCGCCGACTTCCACCAATTTCGATATGGATGTGGCCACAATCCCCACGAGGAGCATCAATATCCAGCCTGGAAAAAATTCCTTTTTTATCATCCCTTCCTCATTGTAGTTTTTCTCGTCACAGGTTTGGAATTAAGCGCCTATTGTATCGGTCGGCTGCCCCATCTGTCAATCTTATGATAGTACCTGGAAGCATCCTTATTTCCGTGTTGTTCTCAAGTCAAATGATAATAGCAGGAGTTCGTCACAGTCCATATTCGTCGAAGACCCTCCCACCCGCCACCATCCGACTCATAAGGACAGTGACTCACACTTTTTGTCATGGAGCTTCTTGTGATGCAAAGGTGTTCCAACAGAAGGTTCAAAATTTGCTAGAGTTCATTTATACTAGGGGAAAGCAGGTAAAGCATGAAATACGGATGTTCGTCTGAAGTCGGTGAGGTTAAAAGCCTTTTGCTTAAACGTCCGCAGGAGGCTTTTGTGACTCAGGAAAATATAAACGATCAATGGATCGACCTGAATTACCTGGGTCGTCCTGATTTTACGAAAGCGGTCGAAGAGTATAAAAACTTTGTGGCCCTTCTCCAAAAAATCGTTCCTGAAATTCATTATCTGCCCCAAAACGATAAAACCGGGCTTGATTCTATCTACGTCCATGATCCGGTGATGATCACAGAACACGGGGCGATCCTGTGCCGGATGGGGAAGGAATTGCGTAAGGAAGAACCTCTGGCCGTTGGGGAATTTCTCAAAGGTCGTGATGTTCCCATCCTTGGTGCGATCGAAGATCCTGGCAAGCTTGAAGGCGGGGACGTGATCCAATTTGACGGGCAGACCCTGGCAGTCGGACAGGGCTACCGAACCAATGCTGAAGGAATCCGGCAGCTCAGAGAGCTGACAAAGGATTTTATCAAAGAATTGGTGGTCGTTCCGTTGCCTCATTGGAATGGTCCCGCAGATGTCCTTCACCTGATGTCCTTTATCAGCCCTGTCGCCCGGGATTGTGCTCTGGTCTACTCCCGATTGATGCCCGTCCCTTTCAGGGAATGGCTCCTCGAGCGAGGTTTCGCCCTCGTCGAAGTGCCTGATCTGGAGTACGAAACCATGGCCTGCAATGTTCTTGCTGTGGCACCCCGAAAATGTATCATACTGTCTGGAAATTCGGCCACAAAACAGCTCCTCGAAAAGGCCGGTATAGAAGTCTGGGAATATTCCGGTGAAGAGATCTCAAAGAAGGGCGCGGGTGGCCCCACCTGCCTTACAAGGCCGCTCTCTAGGTCCCATTAATACTCCTGTTTTTCACATTCGAAGCTCTCGATCGATTCCGTTTCTTTGTTTATTTCGGTGGGTTCGTTTGATCTGAAGATCATAGGCCTTTTCGGAGCAGGACGAAAAGGGAGTAAGGGAAAATTTTAATATGGAAGGACGATGGATTATTGTGTCTTGCCGATGGCTTTGAGTTTCGAAATCACAGAGGAATCCTTATCGAGCCTGTGGTCCACATGGAGATCGATATGAATACGTTGCACACCCATATCGATGAGCACCTTGTGGGTTTGTTCCACAAGGTTAAACAGAGTTCTCAGGTCTGGCGCTTCTATCGTGGTGGCCATTCCACCTGTGTAACTTTTGAGGCCTGAGCTTTCGATGACTTTAATGACTTCCTTGACGTACCGGCTGACAGATGCCCCTTCGCTCGTTGGGAAAATCGCCAATTCTCCGATGATCATTGTTTACCTCACCTTATAGATTTAGAAACAGATTCTATCAATCCTCAGTTTCAATATCAATGCTTCTCTGTCTGTCGAATCTTACAGCGACTGGCATCTCTTTTTGACCTTTAGGACTTCTTCGTTTCCTTCCTCGATCAACAGGTGAATGGCATCTTTGAGAGGACGAATTTGGTTGATAAGGCCGACACTCTGTCCTGCCATAAGAGAGCCAAACTCCACATCTCCCTCCTTGACCGCTCGACGGAGCGCTCCCGTCCAGTAGACTTCGACCCGGTATTGGGCCTCTGCATGTGAGATTTCCTTTCTTTTCCTCTTCCCGACAAGCTCTATCTGAAGTTCTGCGAAGGAATCATGGCCCTTATTCT
The DNA here is from genome assembly GCA_964406575.1 of uncultured Eubacteriales bacterium. Classification (GTDB taxonomy): domain Bacteria; phylum Acidobacteriota; class Aminicenantia; order Aminicenantales; family Aminicenantaceae; genus WTAW01. The sequence goes on from CAYOSH010000009.1 coordinate 81,865, forward strand.
TTAAGGCCCGAACAGCCACGACTTTGAGGTCTGAACCGAGCTGGGGTGTGGCTATGGCATCACGCGCTCTCGCTCGGATGAAGGCCTCCTTGAATTTGGGATGGGTCCGGCATTCTTCGGTTAAAACAAAAAAAGTGCCGAGTTGCACTCCAGCAGCGCCCATGAGAAGAAGGTGGGCCATAAACGCTCCGGTGGCGATTCCCCCAGCAACAAAAATCGGTACTCTATCGACCTTAAAAAGGACTTGCTGGAGTAAGATTCCTAGAGACACATGGCCCACGTGACCGCCGGCCTCACTTCCTTCCAGGATCAGGGCATCCACTCCCATGTCAATAAGACGGTGGGCCAGAGATTCTGTGGAAGCAAAGCTGAGCACTTTGGCTCCGCTCGCCTTTGCCAGTTCGATTTCCGGTTTTCGCGGATAACTCCCGGCAAACACAATGAAGGGGACCCTGTTTTCAATGGCTACATTGAGATGTTGTTTGTAAAAGGGGGCAATCGTGATCAGATTCACGGCAAAGGGATTTTCTGTGAGCTCCTTTGTCTTTTTGATCTCTGAATCGAACAGATCCGGCTCCATATTTCCTGCCGCCAGACACCCAAAGGCTCCTTCATTACAGACAGCTGAGACAAATTGACTATCGGAGATCCAGGTCATAGCCCCGGCGATTATGGGATAGGGAACGCCGAGAAAAGCTTTTCCTTTTGTCCAGAGGGATTCAAGGTTATGCATGTTCATTTTCCTTTTCCGATATTATCTCTAAAGGAAAGTCGGAATTTTTCTTTTGATGCGCGTCACGAGCCGGAACATCTGTTCCAACCGCAATTCGGGCATGTCGGGCACTTCTCATCCGGGAGGCTGGCGCCGCAGATTTTACACATCACAGTGAAGAAATCCTTGGCCTTTGTTTTCGTTTTGCCGAGATGTCTTTCCATCACCTTGGCGATAGCATCAGGGATAGATTGAACCAACCCACCCTCCGTAAATATCGGTTCAGAACCCCCGATCCCTTTGAGTTGACTGATGACATCTTTGGGATCGACGCCACTCCGCAGGGCTAAAGATATGAGCCTCCCCAGGGCTTCGGCATCGGCCATCGTGGAGTATCCGCTCTTTCCGATGCTGGTGAAGACTTCAAAAGGTTTTTGATTAAAGTAGGAGATCGTGACATAGAGGTTTCCGAAGCCCGTTTTGATCTTATCGGTCACAGAGGGGACGGAATTGGGCCGTTCTTTGGGATGAAGTTTTTGTGTGGGCAGGTTGAGAACCTGTTCGGTCCGGCTGCCGTCCCTGTAAATGGTGATTCCCTTAGTATTCAGTTCATACGCAAGGAGATAGGTGTTTTTGACGTCTTCTTTTGTGGCGCTGTTTGGAAAATTTATGGTCTTGGACACCGAGTTGTCCACATGTTTTTGGAATGCGGCCTGCGTTTTGATGTGCCATTCCGGTGGGATATCATGAGCGGTCCTGAAGTAAGAGGGCAAGGGCTCATCCGGATTTTTGCTCTTCCACTCCTCATAAAGGGAGTGAACATCTTTGAGCTCGCCGTCGAGGATCTTCGAAGTGAATTCGAAGGCAAATACGGGCTCGATGCTGGACGAACAACCCGCAATCCGCGAGATCGTCCCAGTAGGTGCAATGGTCAGCACAGTAGCGTTGCGCATCCTTTGGCCCCTGTAGATCGAGTGTTCGATGTTCGGGAAACTTCCCCGCTCTTCCGCCAATCTTCGGGATTCGGCCTCCGCATTTTTTCTCAGGAATGCGGCGACCTTTTCGGCAAGTTTAATCGCTTTTGTTGAGTCGTACTTGATCTTCATCTTGATCAAGAGGTCTGCCCACCCCATGACACCCAGGCCAATGCGCCTGTTCGCCTTGGTCGTCTGTTCGATTTCAGGTAAGGGATATCTGTTGACCTCGATCACGTTATCCAGAAATCTAACGGCAACCTGGATAACTCTTCTAAACCTCTCCCAATCGAATTGATCCTTTTTTCTCGGGGCAAAAAAGTTCGAGAGATTCAGCGAGCCCAGGTTGCAGGATTCATAAGCATGTAAAGGCTGCTCTCCGCAGGGGTTTGTGGCCTGTATCGGTCCGAGCCCGGAAGTGGGATTGTGTTTGTTGATCTTATCTATAAATATTAAGCCGGGATCACCCACTGCCCAGGCAGATTCCACGATCTTATCAAAGATTTTGCTGGCTTTTTTCTTCCCCACTTTTTTATTGAGGAAAGGATCGTGGATGCTGTAAGACCTACCCTCCTTCAATGCCTCCATGAATTCATCCGTGATCGCCACAGAGATGTTAAAGTTGTTGATGCTTCGGCCGTCCTTTTTTAAGTTGATAAATTCTTCGATATCAGGGTGATCGACACGCAGGATTCCCATGTTAGCCCCCCTGCGTGTCCCTCCCTGCTTGACGGCTTCGGTCGCGGCATCGATGACTTTCAGGAAGGATATGGGACCGGAGGCGATTCCCTGTGTCTTGTGCACAATACTTCCAGCCGGACGGAGCTGACTGAAATCAAATCCTGTCCCACCTCCTTCTTTATGGACAAGAGCAGTGTTCTTGACGGTTTCGAATATGGAGTCCATGGAATCCTCGATGGGGAGAACAAAACAGGCACTCAGACACAGGCCTCTTCCAGAGCCAGTGAGGGTGGGGCTGTTGGGCATAAAATCTCGATCCATCATGATTTTAAAAAATTTACTCTCCCACCTCTTCTGTTCGCTACCTGTCGCCTCGGCTGAGGCGATGTGCTTGGCCACTCTCGCAAAAAGGTCAGATGGCGATTTATCCAAGAACTCTCCGCCTTCACTCTTCATAAAATAGCGGGCCTTGAGGATTCGAATTGCATTTTGAGAGAAAGTATTCCCTTCTGTCATGATCATACCTCGCATCTGGGAGTCGTACAGGATATAGTAGCATCCTGAATATAAACTCCCACATGAGGTATGTCAAGTAAAATTTATGGAATTTATAGGAATTATCAAAGGAATGAAAAAATTGAGAGATCGTGAAGGAAAGTAATGAGATTATCTACTGAGACGCTAAGCGCTGGAATTTGAGTTTCGTGCGCTAGAATCTTCTATTGTTTAGGAGGTGCCGGTCTCCCTCCTTTTGTTGGCCCATTCCTCTCTGTTAGCATTCCAGACGGCGGTCAGATCTTGATAGCTTATCTTTAAGAACTCGAAATCCCAGTTTTAAGAAAAGCTTGAAGCTTTTCGTCTCGGCCCAGATTTTTTTGTATGTTTGCTGGCCGGAGACGATGTTAAAGAGAGCATTCTTTAACGTCGGCTCGTTTTCTGCTGAGGCGAGGACACTGTCCAGGAAACCGTACTTGGAAGACTTGTTTGATAAAAATCTTAATGTCTTCCCATACGGAATATCGCACGTTATATCAGAACAGCTATTCAAGTAGGAATTGAAGCCCTGTTTTGACATCCCATGACTTAAAATGACCTGAGCGGCATTTATCCCTGTAACAACAGCAGAATTGATTCCTTTCCCTTTGAACGGTCTTATCATTCCTGCAGAATCGCCAACCATCATATAGTGGTCTCCAAAGATTCCCTTGGCGGGAAGCGTTGGAAACTTCCCCTTAAAATAGTAGAGCTGGGTTTTTATGTGCTCAAAATTTTGTGGCAACGCCTTTTGCACACACGGGATGTCCAGGAATGCATCCATCATCCCGGCGTCAACAGGATTCCCCGCAATATTTATGGCAAGATGGTTGTCTTTGGGCGTGATGGCACCGAATTCGACATGAGGTAGGGACTTTGGAAGAAAGGCATGGATATAGTTTCCGAATCTCTTCATCTCTCCTTCGCCCGGGTGAATCTTCGTCACAATTGAGGACAGAAATTTTGGCTGACGGTAGGGGGTCAACCGTTCAAAGATTTTGGCCATCCCGTCATCCAGGCCGAACGCGCCCACAACACACTCCGCCTTGATGTTATTGCTCTCGCTGTATACCATTACGCCGTCTGCATCAAAGTCCAAATCAGTGACACGCGCTTGGAAGGTCTCTATACCCAATTCCTTCACCTTCTGGAAAAGATAGTTGTCGAATTCGACTCTCCGGCATGAATAGGATGGCTCATGCTCTCCTTCGAGCTTAAGGGAATATTTTCCCGTATGAATAAAGTATCCGTTGATCTTTTTGTTTATGATATCCCATGGAAAAGGGACACCTAAATCTTTCTCTAGTATATTTTCAATGGGAGGAGAAAGCACACCTATACACTGGTTGTAATAGCTCTTTTTCTCGAATCTTTTCCCCTCATAGACGACAATCCGAGGATCAGTCCCCAGTTCTTGAGACAGCTTTTTAAGCTTAATGGCACAGCTCGCGCCTGCGGGCCCGCCACCTATGATGACGATAGTACTCTTATCGTTTATCGCTGTAAGCATTGTTTCTGTCATGCTTGGATTCTTTGAATGAACTGGGTCATCTTCATTTTGTTGGAATCACATTTTCATGATAAAACATCTCAGTAATAGTACACCCTATCGGTGGAATTTTCTACTGGATCTGGATCTTTGCTCCTTCCTCGATTTGTTTTTCATCGATGGAATAGAGGGCGTCTAGAAGGCCGATCTGAAAGCTCCCAGGAGTGGACGCTTTTCTAGCCGCTTTTTCACCGGCAAGGCCAAAGTAGGCCAGCGCTGTTGTCGTCGCTGTGAGGGGGTTACTGTCTACTGCCAAGAAAGCTCCAATTATAACCGTCGCCGTACAGCCTGTCCCTGTGACAAACCTCATAAGCTCATGTCCATTCGAAACGCGATGGATCTCTTTCCCATCCGTAATCAAATCCACCACCCCTGTGATTGCCAGAGTTGTGTTTAGTTCTCTAGAGAGCGTGAGTGCGGAATCAGCGGCATCATCGACACTGTGAATGGAATCCACTCCCTTTGTCCGTGAGCCTTTTTGGGCGAGGGAGAGCACTTCAGAGGCATTTCCGCGAACCACACTTATGGAGAGTTCATCGATAAGTCGCTTGGCAGAATCTGTGCGTAATTTGGTGGCTCCTGAACCCACCGGGTCTAAAACTATCGAAGTGTTCAGTTCGTTTGCGCGTTTCCCCGCTTTGAGCATTGAGTCGAGCCAGTAAGGCGTGAGAGTTCCTATGTTGAGTACCAGAGCCCCCGCAAAGGACACCATTTCTTCCACTTCCTCTTGGGCATGAGCCATTACAGGAGAGGCTCCACAAGCAAGCAGAGCATTGGCAGTATAATTCATGACGACAAAATTCGTGATGTTGTGGATCAGCGGTTTTTTCTCCCGGAGGAGTTTTAAATTTTCTGCGGCTTTTTGTGCGAGATGGCGGTCATACACTCTTTCCTCCTTATGTTTTAAAGTGATCCCATCCCGAAGGTGTGACGGGTCGCTTGCTCCCATCAGGGAGTATGAGTCGGATTTTCTCGTCCGCATGAGTTATTCGCCCGATCTCAGCTATCGGAATATTACTGATCTTAGATATGATAGATTGGACCTTCCTTGCATTTTTGTAAGCACAGGTAATAATCAGTTCATAGTCATCGCTGTCGCTAAGGATCAGGTCGTATGGATTACGCTTCCATTGCGAAGCAACCTGACGGAGAGCTTGGCTGAGGGGTAACTTTTCTTGAATCAGTTCAGCTCCTACGTTGCTCTCTTCGCAGATGTGGCCAAGATCCGCGAGAAATCCATCACTCGTATCGATCATGGCTTTGCCATATCCGGATTGCGCAATGGCATGGCCTTCGCGGGCCCTGTGTTTGGGTGTGTTATAAGCTTGCACAAGAGGGTGGTCTTGGATATTCTTTGGGGGCTGAGATCGCTTCAAAAGCCTAAGCCCAGCAGCGGCCTGACCCGGATACCCGGTAACGAGGATCGCATCCCCCACTTCAGCAGAAGATCGGAGCATCAGCTTGCCCTCTTTCACTTCACCCACTAATGTGATATCGATAAAATTGATCCCCTCGGTCCTGGTGATATTGCCCCCGATGATCGAGGCCTTAAATGGGTTAAGTTCCATAAAAAAACCCCGGTACATGTCTTCCACAGACTTCACAGGAGTGTCTGCCCGCAATCCCAAGGAGATCAGAGCATACAGGGGCAAACCACCTATGGCGCCAATGTCGCTGATATTCACGGCCATACCGCGCCGTCCCAAAGCCTCTGAACTTATAAAATCAGGTAAATAATGTCTGCCCTCCGCCAAACAATCACACGTGACCAATAATTCATATCCCGCACGGGGCCGGATGGCTGCGGTATCGTCTCCAATTCCCAAAGAAACTCCTGGATTCTCAACTCCCTCTTTCTGGATCAGTTTTTGAATGCGCTGAATCAGTCCAAATTCACCGATCTCAGATATGGTTTTAGACATGGTTGTTTTCTCGCGTCTCACAATGGATGGAGATACATATCCCCGTATGGTTGTATTCTCATTTCTTATTTTTGAGCGCTTGAAAGAGTTCTCTTGTAGCTTGCTCAGGATATTTATGACAACACACGGCTGAGATGACAGCTATCCCGTGTGCACCGGCTTGGATAACCTCGGGAGTATTGTCCTTGTTCACACCTCCAATGGCAATTATGGGAATAGGGACCTTTTCGACGACCTGTTTCATGAGTTCGATACCAGTCACAGGGCCTGCATCCGCTTTGGATGTGGTCGGGTAAACTGGGCCGAATCCAACATAATCTGCGCCTTCGTCAAGGCATTTCCGGGCTTCTTCCAGCGTGACTGCTGACCCGCCGATGATCCGGTTCTCTCCTAATAATTCACGGGCTAAGGGGATAGGGAAATCGTTTTGGCCTAAGTGAACTCCATCAGAATTAGAGGCAATCGCCACATCTAATCGGTCATTCACGATGAATGTTACACAGGCAGCAGTGCAGAGCTGTTTCAAGTCTCTTGCCATATCTATCATTTCGCGAGTCGATCCAGCCTTTTGGCGGTACTGGATGGTATCCGCGCCTCCTGCAATTGCCATTCTCGCCAGGTTGAGATGCGAAAAGTGAGTCTGGAGTTCTGTGTCCGTAATGACATGTAAGCGTCCGATTTTTTTCATGCTCGCTATCCAGGCACCAATAAGTATATCAATAAGTTGCGGCAAATCGCATCAGCAAAATAACACAAGAATATTTTGATGTCAAAATCGGAAATCAACGAAGAAAGAAGAAAACAAAACCTAAGGCTTTTTTTGTAGTTCGATCCAGCCTCTCATGCCATTTTTAAGCTTTCTGGTGAGTAAAATGAGTGTATTGAACAGTAGTGAAATTTGCAATTTAAGATCGAGAGAAGTTTTAAAAATATCACGATAGGATATATTTCCTGTGAACATATTCCAGAGGATCAGTCTGATTTTTTGGGGAGGGCCTGCCTGGTTTTGTTTTTTCGCCAGGGCTAAGTGAGATTGGGTGAGGAGAGGAATAGATGAGATGAAATCATTGACAAGAAAAAGAATTCGTCCATATGTGTTGTCATGAATAATCTGCTTTTTTGCCTGTTTGTAATAGTGCTTTTTTATAGAGGAAGCATGCACTCCATAAAATATTGCGGTTTCTGCGGCCAATCTTGCTGTCAGAAAGGCTGATTCGATGCCGTTCTTGTAGTGTCTTGAGAAACTGGCATCTCCGATCATGATCATCCTGTGAGTGAATGGTTTTTTTGATGGAGAAACAGTTATCTTTGGATAACAAGAACAGTGGGGCTTGAGTGCGGGGATTTTTCCCTTTATATCTTGGAGATTGAGGAATTCTTGGAATATGTCTTTTGTAGCATCTTTTTTCCCAATCAGTGTGACTGTAACGAAGTCTTCCTTGGGGATCACTGTCGCATAACGAATGATGTTTTTATTGGGCATATAAACATGAATAGTGTTCCCGAAGTTTTCTAGGATTCTTTCTCTGCCAATTTTGAGCTCGGCTTGGTAAGTAGAAAGCGTAGATGGCACCCTGTATCCGAAGCCCAAATCTTTGATCCTATTCATCAGATGAGCATTTACGCCAAAAGCGCCGACAATAAGTTCCGCTTTAAACTCACGAGGATTATCTTTTTCTCCAAAGACAAGTGTTAATGGCTGAGATATGTCTTTGGGAAATTTGATATCCCATACAGGGGCAGAAATGACCTCTGCCCCCGAGTCCTGAGCCCAGCTCAGGAGAAAATCGTCGAAGCTTATGATTTCTGGAAATGTCGAATAGCGTGGTCCGTTTCCTCTGAATACAGTTGCAATGGCATTTTTCTCATTCTCTGCACTAGTAAGAAGCAGGCTTTCACCGTCCACATGCAAAGTGTATCCTTCAATCCGGCTGATTATTCTTTTTTCTGGAAGATGAATACCTTCATTTTTCAGCTTCAGATTCAAGCTCTCTGCTATAACCCCAGCACAAAGATTGCATCCCCGCGGACCCTTTTGTAAGAAATCTTTTCCGTCAAAAATAGTGGTCGAAACCTGGATTCCTTTTTCCTGGGCGAATTTGTGGATGAAGTGAGCAAAAAAAGATCCCGCCGGACCCCCACCGATGATGGCAATCTTCGAATCCTTTCCAAGTTTGAGTTGCTCTCTCATACCATTTAGATAGCAGGAGTATTTTTAGTTTTTAGTCATATAAATGTGACTGTTGCATCAATCAATAGTTGACAAATATTATAGTTACTATTATATCTATAAAAGATATTAATTCAATATAGAATATTGTTCCTTTGATTGAGGAAGCATTCAAACGATTTGAAGCGATTTGGAATTTTAAGGATTTCACTGATCCAAATTGGAAAATGGGATTCAACTCCACTTATTGCCACCTATCGCCCTCAGTTGACATCAGGTTATATTAATTTTATAGTATTTGTAATCTTAAATCTTATAGAATTTATTGCATTCTAAATTCTAAAAGAAGAATAACTTCCCCTATAAAGGAGGCTTGTGTAATGAAAATGAGCAAATCTGGAGCTAAGATCTTGGTCATCGATGACGATCCTGATTTCAGGAAAGTAATCTCACTGATGTTAGAATCTAAATCTTACGGTGTTGTTACTGCCAATAATCCCAAGGAAGCCAAGAAGATCCTTATGACAGAGAAGCCCGACTTAATTCTTCTTGACATTATGATGGATTCTATTTTTGACGGGTATTCTTTGTGTAACGAAATTAAAACGTCCGAAGAATATCAAGAATTAAAAGACACTCCGATTATTTTTGTTTCTGCCGTGAAAGAAAAAGCCGGCTCCAGATTAACTTTTGATACAAGTGAACATGGCCTTGTGGGACCGGATGACTACATTGACAAACCAGTCAATCCCGAGGACTTGTATATGCGGATCGAAAAATTGCTCAATAGATAACCGGATAAATACTTAATGTATAAAGTTTTATATTGGATAAATCATAGATTTAAATTATGTGTGTCGTTTCCCAATTTAGAATTATTATCAAAGATGTGCCTCTTAGATAAACCATCGAGAAAATAGAATCGGCGTGTGAATCAAAATTTAGAGCAAATCTCATCGAATTGCGCGAAGGATAACATTTTCGTTTGAGGAGTGGTTCAAACGGGAATCATTATGCTACGAAAAAGCTTAGCTTTAAAAATTATTTTTGTACTAGCAACGGTTCTCGTACTGACGATAGGAATTTTTGCATTCATAAACATAAATCTGCAGAGAAAACATCTCATTGAGGGAATGCGACGAAATGCAATCCGACTGAGCGAGACTATAGAGAAAAGCATCAAGTATGATATGCTGACGGCCCGGAGTGATTATGTGCAGAGAACCATAGAGGACATAGGAAAGCAAGAAGGAATTGAAAATGTTAGGATATTCGATAAAGAAGGAGAAATCATTATCGCTGATTCTATAGAAGAAATTGGCGATATTATCGATAAAAAAGCAGAGGCGTGTTACATTTGTCATAGTGAGAAGGAACCTCTGAAAAGACTCTCTACCCAAGAAAGGACCAGGATTTTTAAATCAGAGGGAGGGAATAGAGTCCTTGGCGTAATCAATCCGATCTACAATGAGCCCGATTGTGCCAATAATGCCTGTCATTTTCATCCCAGGGAACAAAATGTTCTGGGAGTAATGGATATTCTAATATCTTTAGCTCCCCTAGACGAACAGATAGGGATGGGCCGCAGACAAATCTTAATCTACTTTATATTTTCATTCTTTTTTATTTCGATAAGCATCAGCCTTGTAATTTATATATTCGTGAATACCCCTATTCATAAATTGATGGAGGGCACCCAAAAAATAGCGCAAGGGGATCTCGATTATCGAATCGGAAGCCATCATTCTGATGAGATAGGAGAGCTTGGCAAATCTTTCGATGAGATGACCGCAAAATTACAAAAATCCCGGGAGGAAATCGAGCAGTGGAATGTGAAGCTAAAAAATGAAATAAAAAAGGCAACCGAAAAACTCAAACAAACCAATGATGAGTTAAATATGGCAAATACGAAACTTCAAGCACTCGATGATATGAAATCGGATTTTATGAGAAGGATTGAACATGGATCACGGTCCCACCTTTCAGTCGTAAAAAGCTGCCTGAGCCTGGTTCTGGGAGAACACTATTCTCAACTGAACGATCAGCAGAAGGATTTAATAGAGATGGCCGAACGCAGAAGCTCGACGATGTTAGAGCTGCTTGATGATTTTTTGTTGCTGTCTTATCGAAAATCAACCTTAGGGGCTTATCACATGGAGCCTGTGCAGTTATTAGAAATAATCACAAATATCGTTGCTGAGCTTAAACCTGAATCTGAAAAGAAAAATGTTGCGATCGATATTCGGATTCCTTCAGATTTTCCTCAACTGTGGGCGGACCGTGAAGGTCTAAATGAGGTATTCTCCAATTTGTTGAACAATGCTGTGAAATATAATGGAGAGAATGGTGCGATCAAAGTATCTGCCAAACAAAAAGACGATTTTATTGAGATAAATGTGGCAGATACCGGTATAGGTATTGCTTCTGAAGATTGTCCTAAGATTTTTGATGAATTTTATCGGTCTGCCAATGCAAAATTATACAAAATAGAGGGGACTGGACTTGGATTGGCAATTGTGAAAGAGATTGTTGAGGCCCACGATGGTTGTATTTCAGTCCAAAGTGAGCTCGGGAAAGGATGCAAATTTACAGTATTATTTCCAAAAAGGCGCTTATAATGGCCATGTTGTTTTTTCTTTTGCATATCAAAAAAGCCTCTGCGCCAGCCATGTGTGTTCGATAGCCTCGTCAAAAGGATTCGATTTATCAGCCAGGCATTTATTCCAGGCTTCCGCAAGGAGCTGTATGGCCGCAAGTGACATATCATCGGTTTCTCTTATGGATAAAAAGTTGACTTCGATGATAAAATAAGTAAATTTATTAGAAAAGAATAGAATGTACTGGATTTGGAGATTTCTCATGTTTAAAAATTCTCATGGAAACAGGATGTCTTTGTCTGTCATTATGCTAGTTTTTCTGTGTGTGTTTCTTATCTCCTTCGCTGCTGCCCAAGAGGAGGAGGAATACGAAAAAATAAGTAGTGGAGACTGTATCGAATGCCATGAAACAAGCAAGCATGAGACCAAGATTGCAGATGATATTTCCCATTCCATCCATGCTAGTCTGGAATGTCTGGATTGTCATGCAGATAAGAACACTTCACCGCACAAAGAGGTTTCAGGCTTCAATGTGGGGTGTGAAGGCTGTCGGGCATGCCATGAAAAGCAGAGCGAAGAGTATATCGCCCATGGACGTAAAGAGTACAAAGAATGTGTAGACGCCCCATCGTGTGCCGACTGTCATGGTGATCACGATGTTCTGCCCTCTTCAGTCAAACTTTCAAGGACTCATCCAGCTAATCTTCCCGCTACATGCGGGAAATGCCACGAGGATCTGAACCTGACAAAGAAGTACGAAATTCTGATCGATCATCCCATCGAGATCTATGAGGCCAGCGTCCATGGCCGGGCGACTAAAGGAGGAATATATGTCGCGGCCACTTGTAACGACTGCCATTCCACGGGTGGAACTTCGCATAAGATCTTGTCGCCTGGATATCCGGAGTCTTCCATCAATCATTTCAATATCCCCAAAACTTGCGGCAAGTGTCATAAGGGTGTGGAGCAAGATTATTGGGATGGTATCCATGGTCAGTTAGTAAAGCGGGGTGAATCAGATGCTCCTGTCTGCACGCACTGTCATGGGGAACATGGCATCATTTCTCCCGATGATCCGAACTCGCCGGTGTCAAAAGCACGTGTTGCGGAAGCCACCTGTTCTCCGTGTCATGAATCCATTACGCTCACAGAAAAGTACGGACTGCAGACCGGACGTCTGACGTCATTTATCGATAGCTACCATGGTTTAAAGAGCAAGGCGGGAGACCTTCATGTAGCCAATTGTGCATCCTGTCACGGTGTTCATCGGATCCTTCCCAGCTCAGATCCCACGTCCACGATATATCCAGGCAATTTGAGAGCCACCTGCGGAGAATGTCATCCTGGAATCTCTGCGGCTTTGGCGGCGAGTCCGATACACGATATTAGCGGAAGAGGGCTCCAGACCAAAGCTGCAGAGATCGTCAAGAATGTCTATATCGCGGCGATCATTATCATTATCGGATTAATGGTTCTCCACTGGCTGATCGATCTTATCCGGCAGATTGTTCTCGTGATGAAAAGGCCTCAGGTCCGAAGAATGAGGATTGGAGAAGTATGGCAACACACACTGCTCATGATCAGCTTCATCGCGCTTGTGATCTCTGGATTTGCCTTGAGATTCAGTAATTCGTGGTTGACACAGATCTTTTTCGGCTGGGAAAGAGGCTTTGAATTAAGAGGACAGATCCACAGGGGCGCAGCCGTTGTTATGATTTTTGTCACAGTGTGGCACATTATTTACCTGTTCACCCGAAGAGGACGGGTGTTTTTCAGGGATATGATGCCCAAAATGTCTGATTTTAGAGAATTTGTCCAGCGAATTCTGTTCAACCTCGGCAGGTCCAAGGAAACTCCCCGGTTCAAACGGTTTAGTTATATCGAGAAAGCCGAGTACTGGGCACTCATATGGGGTACAGTGGTCATGATTTTTACAGGACTTTTCCTTTGGTTTGACAATTTTATCGTCCAGATCCTGCCCAAAGGCTTTTTAGATATCACGCTGGTGATTCATTATTATGAGGCCATTTTGGCAACATTGGCCATTTTTATCTGGCATTTGTACTCCACAGTGTTTAATCCTGTGGTCTATCCTATGAATCCTTCATGGCTGACAGGGAAGATGCCCAAAGACATGTACGAACATGAACATTCGGATGCGCCAATAGAGGAATAGGCAAGGCGAATCTCAGATTATTTGTATCCCAAAAGCATGCTGTAGATGATCAGGACGATCAGGCTGATTCCGATCGCAAGGAAAGTATAACCGAAAATCTTAACCAGCATCATTTTTTTTGGGGATATTTCTTTGAGGACGACATCTTTTTTGAGCCTGCCCGATTCCTTCAAGTATTTGTACTCCTCTGGTCGATCTTCCTTATATTCGTCGAGGGGGACCACACCCGTGAAGATGACAGGATCAAGAGGGAAAGATTCCGGACGCAAATGCGTGTTGAAGAAATGGATCGTAAAAATAAAGCCGACAGCCAGCAAGGCCTCATCGCTGTGGATGATCATGGCCACATTGATGAACCAGCCAGGTAAAAGTTTTGTAAAGAATTCTGGAAACCACAAAATCAATCCGGAAAACCCGATGACTCCAACTCCCCAGAAGACAGCCATGTAATCGAATTTCTCCCAGTATGTCCAGCGCCCGTATGCTGGTCGAGGGCCCAAACCTAGGAACCACTTTATAGAGCCGATAAAGTCTTGGAGATCTTTTTTGTTAAACCAGAGAGCTCTGCCTCCGAAGAGCAGCTGACGGATAGTGGCCTTCGTTCTGATCTTTAGTCTGATCATAGAGTAAATGTGAGCGAAGAAGTATCCGAAAGTGATTGCAGCAGAAAATCTATGGATACGCCCAGCCGCCTCTACTCCACCAAGCATATCGGCGAGAAATCTTGCCCAGGGCATGCTCGCAAACTTGAGCATCATTCCTGTCAGCGCCAATCCCATAAAACTCAGAATAACAAAGATATGCATGATCCTGTGTTCTGTGGTGAATCGCTGGATGTAATACCTCTTGTGGATTTTTTCTGCTTTTCTTTTTTCTTTGAGATGTTTGTAAGAACGGGGCATCCACAATAGGGTGTGAACACCGAAAAAGCTGAAGACGACAATGAGCAAACCGGTCATAGCCCAGAAAGTAAAATACAGAATTGGATATTTCTTTTTATCGTGATGAGTGGCATGCGTAAGGTAGCCCGTAAATCGTCGATTGGCATCTGGGTGGCATTTCTGGCAGGTTTCTATTTCCTTGTTGAATCCCACATGGGAATCCGGGTCATCGACTTTAGTGATGTCATGGGCCCCATGACAGTCTGAACACCTGGCCGCTTTTAGATATCCCAGAGTGTAAGCCTTTCCGTGGATGGTCTCTGTGTATGTTTTGGCCAGGTCTGCATGACACGATCCACATTGAAGGGTGACTTCGGCCATAAACTGATCCAGGTGGATGTCTTTGATTTTATGGGCGGAATGGCAGTCTTCGCAGTTGGGAAGTTTCTCGTTTGTTTTTGAGACAGTCGGACTGTGGATGCTGTTTACGAATTCTTTGTAGATTCCCTCATGGCATGTGGCACAAGTTGAGGGAAGGTTTTTATGGTTAATTGATGACCGCTCATCATCAGGTTTCAGTATAAAGTGCGTGCTGTGACAGTCTGTACAGACCGCGCTGGGCAGCAAGCCTTTCTTTATCAGCCCCTGCCCATGCACACTGTTTGAATAATCGACGAGAACAGTGCCTTGATCGGTCTTTATGGTGGCCGGACGGCTCAGCTTGCTATGGCAATCTCCGCAGAGTTCTGGGATTTTCGACCGGTATGTTTTCGCCAGTTCATTCAGATGGGATAGGACCTTATGTTTCCCGTGGCAGTCCGTGCAATAGGGAGAATCCGGATTCTTCTCAAAATAGGCCTGTCCATGACCGCTCTCAAAATAATCTTCGGCGATCTGGGCGTGACAATTAGAGCAATCGACCCGGCCCGCAGTCTCGCAGGGACGATGTCTCTGCGGGTCGATATCCGCGTGGCACTTCACGCAGGGGATGTTTCTGTGTGCAGATTCTTGAATGTCATCCTTTTTTACAGTGAGGGAAACCGGCTGGTTCTCGACAGTTTTTATGATGTCCTCTTGTTCATGGCACTTCAGGCATTCCCGGTCTGAGGTTCTCAGAACCAAGCTTGTTCGTCTTATGGTGTGGGGTTGGTGACAATCTGTACAAGCGGGAATGGCTCCCGGTTCCTGTTCCCAGAGTTCGCCCTTGATGATCTTGATGTGCACTTCTTCGATCCGGGCATGACATTTTGTACAAGTTGCAGCAATATTGCGGGCGGACACTGTGGATCTGGAATTCGTATGGGGGAGAATGAGATGGTTTCCATGGCAATCATTGCAGGTGGCTGTGACGATGAGGCCCTGTTTGAACAGCCCCTCTCCATGAATGCTCTGAGAGTAATTTGTCAAAATGTCGTGTTCTGCAATGTTATAAACTCGTGCTACAGGAGCTCCCTCTCGGTGACATTTGCCACAGAGAACCGGGATATTCATTTTGTATGTCCGGGATCTGATATCGCTCCGGGGAAATATGTCATGATCGCCATGGCACTCTTTACAGGTCGGGGCGTAAGGGGCACCCCTTCTCAAGGCACTTCCGTGGATACCGGCATAAAATTCTGCATCGGCGACGTCATGACAGATCCCACAATTGACATTTTCCAGTTGTTCTGGATGTGGAAAATCCTTGACATCGGCATCCTGGTGACAGTCGATACAATCCAGGTTTTTATGAACCGACTCTGCAAATCTCTTAAAATCCACGTAAAGAGAGACTGTCCGTCCCCTTCTCTCTGTCGTCAACTCTCGGTCGGAATGGCAGGCTTCGCAGTCTTCTTTGCTCTGAGATCGCACGGGCCAAGGGAAAAGAACAAAACCCAGAATGATGAACACGATTGTTTTTTTTACAGTCATGAATGAAACTCTCAGCCCATGAATATAAGAATAGCACCCATCTTTTTTGGGGAAAAGTGGGACCGTAAACTATGGTCTTTTTCAGTCTCAGGTCGCAAATATAAGTGAATTCAAACCGTTATTGCTTTTCAGGTACGGGATGCTTGACTTTTTCCCATGCTGTGTCAAAGTCGAAGGGCTTGTCGTGGGGATTTTCATGACAGGAAAGGCACTGCGCTTTTATGGCCTCGGCTGAACCGTATAGTATCAAACCGTTCTTCACAGCTTCGGCTTGGTCCTTCATGATGCTCATCTTTTTATATTCGCTTCCCGGTCCGTGACAAACTTCGCATGTCACTCCCTCTTCTTTAAGCTCGGGTGCTTTTTGGGCAAGGGGAGCATGGCATTTTAAGCATTTTTCGTTCTCGGGAGCATCCGCAGCTAGTGCCTTCGCATCTTCCGAGATGAGAGCTGAAAACGATTTAGAATGTTTCGTGGCCTCCCAGAGGGGATATTGCTGACCCTGTTTTTCACTCTTGTGGCATATTTTGCACTTAGCGGCACCCACATAAGTGAAATCCTGACTGAAAAGCATAAAAGGAACAATGATAAGTAAAATGCCGATTAAAAGGACTGTCTTTTTCAACTCATCCTCCATTGTTGAGATAGAATTATTTCGGATTTTATTATTATAGCAAAATGTGTGCCAAAATAAAGAGGATATTAATTTGCAGTGATCAAAGAAGTTGCGAGCGATAGCAGCAGGATTTTTTAATGGGGTGAAATAGTGGATGGGTCATATCACCCATACGCGGGGAATTTCACCCAGGAGATTTATGGATAGATTTCGATAATTTCTTTTTCATCTGTCTTTTCCTAAGGATTCCACATTTTTTATCAAATTTGTCAGGGCCTCTTCGATATACATAAAGTTGTGAATTCCCGAACTTCCGTCAAGCAGAATGTTCTGAAAAGATCTTTCTGTCCCATGTATGAGGTTTTTTTCTTGTTCAGTCAATGTTAATTTCTTCTTTTCTTTCAAAAGGGACGTCAGAGATGCGGACAGATCTTTTACGGATTGTTCCCATTCTTTAAACGTGTCAGCATAATCCTCTTCATGGCAATCGAGGCATTTCGTCGCGCCGGATCGAAAGATTTTGTTATGGTCGTCGAGGTGACAATCTGTACATTCGGCACCCGCTTCAGACATGATATCTTGTGGAATTTCCAATCCGTTTAGGACTCCCCCCTGATAAAAGGTTTTTTGGATCCTATGGCAACTCTTACAATTTTTCTCAGAGCCTTTGTGGTGACAGGGCGCACAGCCCTTCTTTGTGGCGATGAATTCGCCATGCTTGTGGAGGTTCGAATGGCAGGTGTCACACTGGATATTCTGCTCGATGAGATGTTTTTTGTGGGGGAAATCTAGACCAAAAATTGAAGTGTTGATTTCCTCAATCCCTTGGTGGCAATTGGAGCACTGAGTGGGGATGTTTTTGGCCGGTGCTTCAATTTTTGGAGGTTTGTAGGTGGATTCGATAACACGGAGAGCTTCCAGCATTCTGTTGTAAGCAGCAAAGAGCAGCTCCTGGGAATAGGCGATATTATGGACACTCTTACCCTTATCCACAACTTCGATATTGAACAGCGCTTCTTCCATGAGTGATTCAGCTTTCCTCAAGTCTATGTGCTTCGATCCCTTGACTTTCTGCATCGTGGCATCATAGACAGACCTGATTTGAATCAGTTTTTTTTCGGTTGATGTTTCCCAATCCTTGAGGATCAAGGAAAAACCCTTGCCGTGGCAGGACTCACAGGCTTCCGCCTCGGAAACGAGTGTTTCACCCTTGATGCCATCTCCCTTAGCTTCCTCGTGAAAGATATGACAACCTTTGCAGCTCAGGCCTTTCTCCAGCATGATGTTGGGCATGGGATGAGAAACTCCTTTGCCTCCTTCTCCGGTATACAATATTTTTTGAGATTTATGAAAGTCGGTATGGCAAGATTCGCAATCAGCAATAGAGTTGATATCCTTGATGATCTTGTGCTGAATTTCCATGTGGCATTGGTTACATTCGATCTTGTCTTCATAAATATGTTCTGTATGCATCAGATCAGTATCATTATACTTTTCCAACCGTTCCCTTTCCCCGTGGCACTTGTAGCAGTTTTCTCTGGGAACTTCTCCATCTCCTATGATAGTGTTGCTGTGGCATTTGTCGCAGCTGAAACCGCTGTCGAAAACGAGAGTGTGATTGAATCGAGATACTCCATCGTTGACGAGAGTGTCTTTTGTATGGCAATGCGAACAATCATCGATCCGGGGATAGTGCTCGCTTTTTTTGAAATGGCAGATGAAACACGTGCTTTCGGTGACTGTGATGTGTTCTCCCTGGACGATCTGGGAGTGGCAGCTTGTGCACTGGAGGCGCTTCCCTCTTTTTAGATCTTCGAAATGGATTTTGTGGTCGAAGACAACCTTTTTGAATATGACTCGGCCTTCAAGTAGCCTTCTGTCGTGACATCCTTCTTTCAAGCAGCTCTCATCACGGATCTCTGCCCATGGCTTGGATTTGACGTAGAGCTTAGTCCAGTAGCGGCCCACCATGACGAGTCCCTCGATCTTTTTTCTCAACATGGACCGGATTCCGCCGGATGGAGGATAATGGCATTCATTGCATTCGAATTTACTGTGCGACGATGTTTTCCAGCTTTCGAAAAAAGGCTTCATGTAGTGGCATGTGGCGCAAAAACCTGAGTGAGACGTGAATTCCACGGCAGCTACAAACAGAACAATAATAACTAAAAGGATTCCTCCAAAAATGATGAGTCTCTTTTTTCTTTTTTTATGTTTAATTTCTGCCATCACTTTTTCATTGTGGATATTCAGCTCTGTTTTTTACATTCGATATGGTTAAGTCTGCAGCTTTTTATTATCCTCTTTCTTGATTATCCTATTGTCTTCCTTCGTTTTTTAAAAAGACTCTTTAATCATAGAGTCTATCTAACACAGAGTTTAAGCGTAGCTGTGGAGTCCGGCCAGCAGGTAATTCACGCCAAAATAGGTAAAGAGAGCGGCCAGGAAACCGAATATGGCTATCAGCGCAGACCTGCGGCCTTTCCAACCCATGACGATTCTCGTGTGCAAGTACAGAGCAAAAACGAACCAGGTGATCAAACTCCAGGTCTCTTTGGGATCCCAACTCCAGTAGGTTCCCCAAGCTTTATAGGCCCAGACCATACCGAATACGAGCCCTCCCAGGGTAAAAAGCGGAAAACCGATGGCGATGGTTCTATAACTGATAGAATCGAGCCTTTCAGCTGTCAGCGATGATTTTTCGGCGACTCCCTTTTTCTCTTTAGAATCTGCGACCAGATACATAATGCTCGTGATCAATCCCACAGCGAAAAAGGCCTCACCGAGAAGAGTGATGGAAACATGAAGCCACAACCAATAGCTCTGGAGCGCGGGGACAAGTGGTGTGGCCTCTTTGGGCATGAGTGGCGAAGAGGCCAGAGCCATCAGACCGATCACGATCAACATAAAATACGGGCCGGCCTTTTTTATTTTGAACTTTCCTTCGATAAGGACATAGGCGAATATCGCAGACCATGAGAGGAACGAGAGAGATTCATACATGTTTGTGAAGGGCGCATGCCCGCTCTCTATGGTTCTTAAGATCAGAGCGGCCGAATGGACGATAAGGCCCGCAAACGCAAATGTGTATCCAGATTTAGCGAGGTTTTCTTTTTTTGAAAACAGAAAGGCAAAGTAAAAAAAGGCGGCAATGAAGTAAAGAATGAATGCTATAAGAAAGAGGGTGGATTCGTTCATTTCGATCTCCTTATGGACTCCATGATTTTGTCGAACTCCGATTGAAAATCCTCACGGCTTTTTGTGGCTAACCCACCTGCTACTACATCTGTTTTATTCTGGCTTTCTTCAAGGATCATCTTGATTTCTCGAGGAGGCCAGAAAAAGGCCACAAGTAGGCCGATCATGAGGAAAGTGCAGCCTGCCCATATGAAGTTGACTCCAGGATCTCTAGACAGTTGAATCCCTGAATACTGAGCGGCTTTGAGGTCTTTCAGTTCAAAGGAAAGATCTGTCTCAACATTTGAATGCATGCGGTTAAAATCGGGGAATTTAGCGAAAATCCATCCGGAGAAGACTTTTTCCCTACCTTGCCACCCTTCGATAAAGGCCGCAGGATTGTTGGGCTCGAGTGATCGCGTCGCGATCTCATTGTTTTCTCCAATGATAAAGTCCGGGACAAAATTGAGGACAGCCACTTCAAGGTCTTCCCCGCTGAGCTTCACTTTTTCCCCAATTCCAAGTTCCATCTTTTCAAGAAAATCCGGGTTCTTTTTCTTTTTTGCCCAGATCTCCAGTGTGGGATTTTCCCAGTTCCACCCATAACCGCTTTGATAGAACATAAATCCTTTATAGGAGAGGGGATGATTGACCTCGATGGTTCTAGACAAAATGTCCGTGCTGTTTTCTAAAACCGTGAGCGTGCTTTTCCAGTCTCGGACACTGCCGTTCGGATGATACTCCGTAACGAATTTATCCAGCCGGAGCTTAAAATCTGCCTGGGGGATATCGATCGTTTGCCCCTCGTTAATGTTCAAACTGGTTCGGAATCCGGCCATGCCGCTGATGATTCCACCGCAAATGATGATGAGCAGGCCGAGATGAACGATGTCCGAGCCAAAGAGTCCGAGGCTCTTTTTGCGGGCAAGAAGATAAGTCGTATTTTCATTGTGCTTCTCTTTGAGCCGGTAACGTTTGATTGAGAACACATGTTGAACATCGCCCCTTGTTTTTTCGAGATTCTGGTTCTTTTTAAAACTGGCCTTGATTTTTAGAGAAAGCAGACTTTTTTTCTCTCCAGCAATTTTTGGCTGAAAAGCCTTTTTCAATTTTGGAGAGAGACGGGTGAGCGTACAGATCACGATGTTCACGGCAAAGAGGAAAAGCAGAGAAATGAACCACCAGGATTGATAGAGTTTAGTGATTTCAAGCCTGATGAAAACATTGGCAATGTCTCCATATCGATCCGCATATTCCGCCGGACTTCGATGCTGGGGGATTAATGTCCCCAGAATGGAAGCTAGAGTGATAATGATCAATAAGACTATGGCGAGTCTGACAGAACTGAAAATATTTAGAAATGATTTCATTGGCGCCTGCTCATATAAGAATTAGTAGGTATAATATAGAATAAGTTGCGCTATGACAACAACAAACAGTATTTCATGACTTTCTTTGAAGCGGAACTGTTTTTATTCCAAATAACTGCCTATTATACCATATTTATGGAAATAGTAGGTTATTCTTCCTGCCAAGATTTGCATCTTTAAATCTGTGATGAAATGAATACTTCTTAGCGTCATGGATTGCCCCAATTGTGAAGTTGAGAAAGTCGTTTAAAAGTCTATCATTCATCGCGCTTTTGGGGATATTCCTCTCGCTAAGCAGTTCAATATGGTTCTGGATCTACCGGTCAACGACCAGGGATTATTGGTTGTCTCCATGTGCTGCACGTAGCTCTTTAGCCTTATCTTTGATCTCTAATAGAGAGCGCTGCATCTCGCTCCATCCATACCAGAGGGCATAATCCGGATTGGCGTGGAAGGTCCCCTGGAAGGTTCTCATCCTGTGTTCGAGGAACATCACAAAGAGCTCCAGTTCAATTGGGGTGGGAGCGTCATGGAAGGTGAGAAGGTCAGGGAATGGATGGGCATAGCTTTCGGGTTTTTTCAAGATTCCATCGTTATAAAGTCCCGCAACGATCCGGATCGCTTCGGCCATCAACCGGTCGGCTTCCTTGATCATCTGATCGCCCTTCTCTAATTCGGCCTTGGCAAAATTGAGTGAGTGACAGTCGTTGCAGGTTTTCAGCATCTTGTCCCGTTCTTTCTGCCAGTCTTCCTGAGTCAAACGGGCAACATTGGCGGCTTTAACGACATCGAGGCGAGCGGTAGGATTCCCTTCGGGATCGAGAACGCCCAATCCCTGGAGGATCGTGGCACGATCCGCAGTCCACTGCTTGTCTTCAGGCATGGGAAGCCGGACAGCCAGGAATCCCCAAGCTGTCATCACGGCATGATCGCCTTCCTGCATGTGACATGTCTGACATGTGGGTGCAGCAACTGTATCAGGGAGTGTATTATTCTGCTTGAGCATGTAGCGAACGCCGTGTTTTGAGCCGGAATACATTTCCCACTGGGGATGGTCAAAGCCCATGTGGCAGGTCTGGCATGCCTGGGGTTGTCGTGCCTCTTGGACGGAAAATATGTGCCTGGTATGACAGGCATCACAAGAGGCGACACCAAATCCAGCTCCGGTCTTTTTCAATTCTTGAATTTCTTCTGTAGTTTTCAAGCCGACTTTGTGACAGGCTCCACAGCCCTTCATTCCCTCCATCAACGCGATGGGCTGCCAGTGGGCTGTTGGCATGGCCTTCATGGCTGCCCACGCTGCGGCGTGTTTTCCTGCTTTGAACTGGGCGACCTTTTCGTCATGGCAGTCCGCACATGTTTCGGGCGTCGGGATGCGGACTTTGTCCACATCATAGGGATCTGTATGCTGGTCTCCATGACATACAGAACAGTCCACATCATTCTGACTGTGTTTGCTCAGCTGCCAATCCGAAACGATGTCCGGTGTGACTTTTTTATGACAAGTTATACATTCCTGGGCAAACGCACCCGTATAAAACGTAAAAACGATCAGGACACTCAAAATGCCTTTGTGTTTCAATTTCCCTGCCTCCTCAGAAATTGAATATTTTAAACATCGGTTTGCTACAAATTCTATAGAAGCAGTAAGCTCTTTTCAAGAAAAAAATGAAAAACATAATCTCTCGTGATTCTCTATTATTTTATGAGCGGAAGATGCTTTTGAAGATGGTTTTAGATAGGAAAAAGGCTGAGACTATAAAAAAAAGGGCAGCATTTTCGGATGCTGCCCTTTTTATACTTCACTTATAGCGAAAGATCTGTCAGCGCCATTTGTAAGCGCTGATATCTCCTCCGATGTGTTCAATGGAATCCACGAGCAATTGAGCAATGTACTTGGAGTTGTGGATGTAACCGTGGGGTTCCTTCTTGCTGACCTGGAAGTTGTACGCAGCTCTCAACAGTTTGGCGTCGAAATAGTTATATGCATTCGGGAAAATGGCCTCTCCAGGATCGACTTGGCCGTTGCCGTTGGTATCGACAAAGAAGTACGGATATGCGCTAGAGTCGTAAACAAGGGCGGTTCCGATAACGGTTGCGGCATAGGTTTGGACCTGCGCATACAGGGCCTCTTCGAGACTTTTGATCTCGGATTCGATGGATTCGGTCCTATCTCCGTTTCCGTTGTAATCGGGTGTCGAAGCAGGCCGAATACCGCTGAACTTGAACTTGACGGGATCTGCACCGGGATCCGGTTGAGACACATCCTGTCCATGGCAGTAGACGCAATCTTCAGGATTGGGCTTTTGCACGTTGTGGAGTTTGCCTGTATAGTCATAAACTTTATGCTCACTCTGCGTTCCCATATGGCACTCAATACAGGTGTCGAATTGGCCATTGTGATTGTGCCAGAGTTTCTGTCCCATATACTGTTTGCCGTTGAACTCGTATCCACCGTGAACTTTATTACCGAACAGAACTGCAGCGGTTGGATAGTAGTGAACATTGATGAAGCCGTAAGGCCCTCCTGGTTTTGAGGCGATGTCTTCGTCGATCGACTTTTTCGATTCGCGTCCCTGATGACAATTCAGACAGAGGTTGCTGTTATCACCCATATCTGCAGTCGCACCGGAAGGGAATTCGACTGCGCCAAATTCCCTAACATGGGGAGGCGATGTATGACAGGTCGTACAGAGCATTCCATTGGAAATCTCGGCTGCTACGTTTGTACCTAGTTCTAGCAGATCTGCTAGGCCTACAGCACTGTGGCATTTAGCACAACTAGCCTCAACTTCTCCTTCTTCATCCCAGTGCCTGAAGGCTTCGCTTGAACCGTTGAAATGTCCTTCATCGGTCCTGTGCATCTTGCTGATATCCACGGGATTCTTGAGCTTTATATTCAGGTCTGCGATGGAATCGTAAAGGAGTTCGATGACGTATTTGCCGTTATGGGCAAAGGCATTAGGGTCTTTCTGTGCGACCTGGTAGTTGTAGGCAGCACGGAGAAGGCGTGCACTGAAGTAAGAGTATCCTTCCTCATCGGAGTCTGCGATGCCGTTGTCGTTTGCATCGAAGAAAAAATAGGGATAAGCCTGCGAATCATAGACAATGGGGTATCCCAGGACATTTCTCGCATATTTTCGCAACGCGGAATACAATCTGGGCTTGAACCCCTCGAGCTCGTAATACATACCCTCGGTCATATTTCCATTGCCGTTATAGTCCACAAATGAACCGTAAAAGCGGATGTTTTTGGGATTTCTGACACCGGTATGACAGGTTTGGCATGGTCCATCGATATCGACTTCTAAAGAATGTGGATTGTGACATGTGTGACAGGCGTTGTAACCGGTTATGTGGGAGAACCTGGCGTCATAGGTTTTTCCTTCATACTCATATCCTGCCTTCACAACCGTTCCGAACTGATCGGCAGCAGCCGCATAGTAATGGATATTTCTGAAGCCGAGATCCGAAGATGGTGTGTCGTCATCAGTGAGTTCGGCATCAGCGATGCTGCGATCTAAGCTAATTTTGGATTCTCTTCCCTGATGGCATTCCATACACAAAGCTTCGGGGCCAAGCCCTTCAACTGTTACTCCGGATGGGAATGTCACATCCGAATGGTCACGAACGATCCCGTTGTCCGGGTCTGAATGGCAGGCATCGCATTCAACAGTTGTCCCTAGAGGTTGAGTGCCAGCAGTTCCGGTTTCAATGAACGAAGCATATCCAGGAGTGCTGTGACATTTGGCGCAACTGCTACTCACTTCACCGTCTTCATCCCAGTGCTTGAACGCTTCCGCTTCGGAGTCCGCATGGCCGGATGTGCTCCACAGTTTTTCTGCGTGTGACTTTTTAGATTGGACACCCACCTGGTCGTCGGACATAGCTGCGATCGAGATGAATGCAACCAGCAAGACCACCAACAGGATGCTTAGAATTTGCGGTTTCTTTGTCATGGGTTCCTCCTCTATTTATCCCAACTGTAGCCAAATGATATCTCGAAGATATTGGCGTTATAGTCGTTGAAGCCTGATAGCGGCTCTTTATAATCCACAACCCGGTAGGCCAGCTCTACAGCCAATCCCATGAGGAATTTGTATTCGATATAGGCTTTGAACGTGTTGCGCTTGATCTCCCAGAAACCGGAGTTTTTGTAGAAATTGGCATAGGCACCGAAACTCCACTGTTCATTCAAGTCCCAATCGAGGTAGAAATCCCAGAGTGTGGATTTACCTTCGTACATGATCTCCCAAAGAAACGCTCCTCCAGGTCCGCTCCAACCAGGAGAATATTCGACAGCACGGTCCCCTGAGTGTTTGACATCGATGAGCGCCAATCCGGCAAAAGCTTTGATCTTTTCAGTATGATATCCTGCCCGCAGGTTGAACTGGTTTTTTCTCGATTCCCAGAGCTCATCATAAAGATCGTTTTTGGATTTTTCTAAAGTCATGACTGCTGAGCCGTAGAACTCTTGGAGCCGTACTTTTGCGGTGGTCCTGAATCTGTTGAAACTCATCGGGCTGGCTATAGTGTAAGGATTGTCGTAGGAACCATGTTGATAGTCGAATGTCAGATCAAGGATCCGGGAAGGTGCCCACCGCAGGTTGCCGAAGAACCCATTTTTCGTTGTGTTGTCCTCGTAGTCAACAGTTTCTAAATCTTCACCTTCCAGCTTTCTTTTTTCATTTCGATATCCGAGAGTCAACCCAAGTTTTGATGAGAATTGATACTGGAATCCGGCTTCGATTCCAAGTGTGTTGAATTTGGGTTCAGTTGCCAATGTCGCGCCATCGATGGTCATGGAGCCTTCCTGTTTGAAGTTGTGGGAGCGGACAGCTCCGATCACAGCCAGCTTGTCTGTCACAAGATATGTGAGGTCCAATTCGTAGAGTCCGATCTTGCGCTCGAATTTTCCTGTGCCGCTCATTCTGTAATCGAAAGGTTTTCCCAGGTAATTGACACCGTCTGCTTCTTCTGAGTAATCGAGGTCCATATCCAGATCGCTGATCTGGGCAATCCCTTTGATCAAGAGACCATCGATCGGCCTGGCGTTGAGCTTGAATGTGTGGGTGAGCGATTTAAGATCATAGGGTTGATCCAAGTAAAAATAACTCATCGATGAAGGATACCCTGCACCCTCTCCACCACCGGCCGCTCCGGGAAGGAAATAACTGTTTGTATTTTTGTAATCACGGGATTTTAGCTCGTACACAAGAGAAAACTGCGAAAAGTGAACATCTACACCTACGGCGATTTCATCGGAATTTTCTTCGACAGGTTTATCGAACTCGAATTCGATCCTGTTGATGTCAAGCGTTGTGACACTCATCCCTTTTTTAAAGAATCCGAAATATGAGGCGAAAACTTGGACATTCTTTGATGCTTCCAACGTGAACGATGCGCTGTCCATCGTTCTTTCGAAATCAAAGGTATGGTTGTCATAGAGTTGACCGCCGAACTGGGTCTGGTCGGCATAGAAATAACTGGATCTTCTTCGTTCCCACTTGAATTTATAGCGTCCGTATTTCTGGACGGTGAGGTCGAACGACTGGAAGGGTTCGATGCCCAGATTGCGGACGTTGATATCCAGGCGGTCGAAAAATGCCTTGAGGGTATCTTCAGGTGTGTAACTGAGGTTGAATGAGTGCAAATAGGCTCCTGATGTGAGATTGATGTCTTCTTTGTACTTGGTGTATGCACCGCTGGTGTCGACGAACCGGTAACCGAACTTGAGGTCTCCTTTGAACTTTTTCGTGCCGTCTTCTGCAGAGAGAGAAAATGTCATGGAGAATATGAACACAACTAATAAAACAGGCAATATAATTTTTGTTCTTTTCATTTTGCTCTCCTATTTCAGAAAGATCTTGCTCAGATTGGATCCGTGAATCGTGGCGTGACAGCTTGTGCAATTTGTGGAGTAAGGATCAAACCGAGAGTGCCAATCTGGCGCTGCCCCGTGACAACTGAAGCAGAGATCCGCTGTGCTCTGGAATGTGAGCATGTGCCTGTTCGGGCTTCCATGGACATCATGGCAGGCGGAGCAACCCTCGATCCTCGATGCGTCGTGTTCATAAAGGTATGGTCCTTCTTTATCAGTGTGGCATTTGAAGCAGGCATCGTGCTTGAAGCCACCTAAGCGCTCTCGTGTGGCTGGAACGTGAGGATCGTGGCAGTCTGTGCAGTCCATGATCCCTTCCTGGAGTCTGTGGTGTTCGTTCAACTGGAATTCAGAGAAAACCTCCTCATGGCACACATAACAGGTTTTTGTCTTTCCAACCTTGAGGAGAGAAGGGTTTGTCTCTCCGGAGTGCATGACATGGCAAGATGTGCAGTCCATGGACGCTTTTCCATGGGGGCTTGCAAAGTATGCGGAATTGGATTTTGTGTGACATGTCAAGCATTTGTCAGATTTTGCGTTCGGAATATCTGTGGATTTAAAAGCAAAGATGTTTGCTCCCCCTCCTTCTTCGATGTGCGTCTCGGCATCACCATGGCAGGCTATGCAGCTTTTGTTCACGGCATGAGGCTTCGACATGAATGCTTTAGCCAAGTCTTCATGACAATCGGCGCAAGTATCGATATCCGCTTCTTGAATTACAGGTTTGGCCGCGGATAGATATCCTGCAACGACCAGCGCTAAGCCGATGAGCACGATCATCTGGAGGGAAGGCCATGTTTTCTGTTTTGTGTCTCTTGTGTGCAACATAGACCTCCTATCAGTCGATTTTTCCCTTTATATTTTTTCCTGTTTTCCCTGAGATATAGCCCTGATCTGCTCTGAATCAAAAGGCTTCTCGATGATGGCATGTACGGAAATGCCTTCGATTTGGGGCTCGATCTGTTTTTGAGATTGGGCAGACAGGATGATTATTTGTGTTTCCGGATGAGATGTTTGCAGCTTTTTCAAAATATCGATGAAGTTCTCATCCTCGATTTCAAACTCAGTAAAGATCAAATGGTATGGTGATTGCTCTGCTTGACTGTAAGCATCGTTTATGCTGGATGCCACATCGACGTGATGGCCTTCCTGAACGAGTATTTCTTTTAATGACCATTGGATGAGCTTATCATCATCGATAACGAGCACTCTTAACATGGATCTACCTTTATTCTTAGTTATTATAAGCAATAGTTGTGCCAATTTGGATGATATGCAGAAATAACTGTAATCCATTGATAATAAATGGATTACTGTTTAATGCCTGTGGGTGGTGTGGAAAGACATAAAGGAGAATGGGTGATATTCACCAAAAGTGGGCGATATCACCCGCCTGGCTTGTCGCAATTATGGATATCTGAGGAAATAGGATCGGAGGAGATGTTTTCGCTCCTGCATAATGAAGAAGCTAAATTTTGTGATAGGAACTGGTCAGAAGCGGGATTATTCCGGGAGGTTCAGGTCCTCGGGTCGAATGTTCCATTTTTTAATCTTGTAACGCATCGCATCTCGAGTGATACCTAAAATTATTGCGGCGCGTGATTTGTTCCAGTGAGCTTTTCTGAGAGCTCTGATCAAGAGATCTTTTTCTGCATCTGCAAGAGTGCCTGTCTCTTCGACGCCCTGTTTTTTTAGAGTTGCCTGGAGAAACGAAGGCTTACTGTCCATTCGAATCGGTAAATGCTTTGCCGTAAGGTTTGAGCCTTTTTCGAAGATCATGGCTCTTTCTATGGCATTTTTAAGTTCTCTGACATTTCCTGGCCAATCATAGTTCCGGAAAAGCTTTTGAGCTTCTTTGTCAAATCTTTGAATGTTTTTCCTGAACCGGATGTTGTCTCGATGGATAAAGAACGTGGCGAGAGGAAGGATATCGTCTTTCCTCTCCCTCAGGGGAGGGATATAAATGGGGCAGACATTGAGTCTGTAGAATAGATCATGCCGGAACTTTTCTTCTTTAACAGCGGTTTCGAGGTCTTGATTTGTGGCGGCGATCACCCGGATATCGACTTCGATGTCTTTGAGTCCGCCGATCCGTTTAAATGTTTGTGTCTCTAGAAATCGCAACAGCTTTGCCTGCAAAGGAATACTCAATGTGCTGATTTCATCCAGAAAGAGCGTGCCTTTATGCGCGAGCTCGACTAATCCCTTCTTCTGTTGTTTAGCATCGGTGAAAGCGCCTTTTTCGTAGCCGAACAGCTCGCTCTCAAGAAGGTTCTCAGGAATAGCCGAACAATTTATGACCTGATAGGAGGCCGTTCTTCTGCGGCTGAGATGGTGAATGGCCTGTGCCAAAAGATCTTTTCCTGTTCCACTCTCTCCCTGGAGGAGCACTATTGTCGTTTCGCTCTGCGCGACAATATGTGCGACTTCCAAGATTTTCT
This sequence comes from uncultured Eubacteriales bacterium, assembly GCA_964406575.1. GTDB lineage: Bacteria > Acidobacteriota > Aminicenantia > Aminicenantales > Aminicenantaceae > WTAW01. The sequence continues at coordinate 111,457 of CAYOSH010000009.1, forward strand.
TCATTGTCTCGGATTCAGCGACGATGGAGGACGGGTCGAACCGTTTCTGCTCTTTATCTTTGTAGTAGGCAACTTCTTTTTTAAGCGAAGCGGTCTCCAAAGCATTGTTCACCACACTCTGAAGTTTGAGATCGTTTATCGGTTTGGTAATGAAATCATAAGCCCCCCGACGCATTGCCGTCACCGCATCATCGATGGACCCATAAGCCGTAATCATTATGACAGGGATCTCCGGCCATTGGTTTTTTATCTCTGCCAGGAAATCTGTTCCCATCTTATCAGGGAGGTTGACATCGAGGACCACCAGATCAGGGGATTCTTTCTCTATCAAGATCCAGCCCTCTTCGCAGGTTTCAGCCTCCGCAGTTTCGTAGTTCCATTCGGATAATTTTTGGATAAGGCTCCACCGGATGAGTTTTTCATCGTCGATAATGAGGATCTTTTTTCTATGCATGGTCAGTCTTTTTGGTGCGTGATGGGGAGCTGGATAACAAAAACAGTCCCTTTCCCGACATCACTCTGCACATCTATGGAGCCCTTATGTGCATCCACGATCTTTTTACAAATGGAAAGACCCAGGCCTGTCCCTCGTCTCCGTGTGGTGAAAAAGGGATTAAATACTTGAGAGAGGTGTTCGGCTTTAATTCCTTTTCCATCATCGGAAATCTTGATCTCCATCATCTTGCTGTTTTTCTTGCGAGTTGTGACCACAACCTCGCCTCTCCGTTCTATCGCGGCAATGCTATTGATCAACAAATTCAGCACGACTTCTTGAATCCTATTTTCATCACAGAAAATTTGAATATCATCATCGAGTTTGTCGAAACGGAAAAGGATGTCCTTGTCCTGTGTTTGAGATTGAGCAAGCGTCAAAGCTCTTTGGATACATTCGTTCGGGTCGACAAGTTTCAAGTTGATTTCTCTTGGTCGTGCATAATTCAATAGGTCTTGGGTGATGCCGTAGATCCTATCTGTCTGATGTAGGATCTCCGTAAATATCTCTTTTCTTGGATCGGATGGCTCCGTCCTTTGACTGATGACCTCTAAAGCACCTTTGATGCCGGCAATAGGATTCTTTATCTCATGAGCGAGCCCCGCCGCTAATTCACCAATGGAAGCCAAATGTCCGGCTCGCTCCATTTCCCGATTGTGGAGCTCTTCAATTTCCTGCTTGGCTTGTTTCAGGTTAGCCACCATGACATTAAAACTTTCGGTGAGGTCTCCGATGTCGTCATTCTTTTTGGGGATGAGTTGAACACTGAGGTTACCTCCCTGGACTTTTTTCATCTGTTCTTTGAGCTGGGAGAGGGGACGGTTGATGATTTTTTCAAAAAGACGGAGAGTGATAAAGATCAGTATCGCCAGTGCCAAAACGCTTATAATGATAGCTTTGAATTGCGTTTTGCTGATGAACACAGCTGGTGGCGTTTCCTCGAGATTCATCTCAAGCAGGGCGATTATTTTCGTATCGGATGAATGGCAGGCATAACATTCCTTCTTGTTTTGGATAATGCGAAAACTTTGTAGTGTCGAAATAGTGTTAATTTGAGGGATGTTCGTTTGATCCACACCAGCATAGAGCTCATGCACTTTCTGGATTCGACTTTCTGGGATGTAGTTTCCCACTTCATCGATTTCTGACGACTCTAAAATTTTCCCTTTCAAATCAATGATACGAAGGCTTTTGATCAAGTTTGATTCAGCTATACGTTGTAAAGCTAGACCCACATCATTAGGCTTCCCCTCTTGCATACGATGGGTGACAGTGTATTCAACCATCGACCCCACAAGCTCTGCTTTCTCCTGGCTCAATGTATGGATGATGTTTTTTTGTGTAGACATATAGAGGTATGTGAGGAGTCCTGCAGCCACTATCCCGATAACAAAAATATGAAGGATGATCTTATGCCTCAGATTCCAATCTTTGAGTTTAAAATTTATTTTCATTGGCTATTTGTGCTCAAAATTGCACGATAAATTCCGTCCCCTCACTCCTCCGCAGCTCGATCTCTCCATCGAGCTGATCGACTAAATCCATAACCAGCTGCAACCCAAGTGTGCTTGTTTTGCGGAAGTCTAGGGTGTCGGGAAATCCAATGCCGTTATCTCTGAAGTGCAGGATCTGAGTCCCACATTCCGCTTTCCTGAGGTTTATGATGATCTCCCCCTTCCTGTCATCTGGAAACGCATGTTTCAAAGAGTTGGATAACAATTCATTGATGATCAGGGACAGGGTGATAGCTCTGGCCAGGTCCAGAGATGTATTCTGAATCTCGGTTTGAATTTGGATTTTTTTTATCCCGGCAGGGTAGAGAGAGGACATAAAGCGCACCAGCTGTTTGATCGGTTCAGCCAGGTCAATTTTTGAGACACTCGGGGTGCGATACATACGCTCTTTAATGAATGTCATGCTTTTTATGCGATTCCGGGCATTCTTTATGGACTCAGCTTCTTGTTTCTTCGTAAATGCACTGAACCCCTGCTCCAGTATGCGCAAAAAAATTTCCTGGTCAACCTTTGTATGGCGTTTTATCTCTTCGAGCACGATCTCTTTCTCTTGGTATGTGGACATGATGAGATCTTCGGCAAGCTTCCGTTCATGGATATCTCTGACGATGCTTAAAATCAGTTTCTGCCCTTTGTAATCGATATAGCGCGCACTCACTTCCACAGGCATAGCCGTTCCATCCTTCCTTTGATCTGCCGATTCGAATATCGCTACGCCCTCCTCCTTCAATCGGCTCACCCGATCTTTCACTTTTTTAGCGAATTCTGGAGTCACCAAGTCTTTAAGAGACATTTTGAGTAGTTCTTGTTTTGTGTATCCCAAGCGCTTGTACATCGTCTGATTGACATCAAAGATGCGGCCCTTTGCATCATGGATGATTATGCCATCATTGGCGCTCTCAAAGATCATTCTGTATAGATTTTCCGATTCAAGGAGCGCTTCTGTGATGGTCTTGTGCTCTAATTCGATTTTTTCGCTTTTTTTGACCTTTTGGCGCAGTCCCTTCAGTTCTTCAAGAAGGCGTGCCTTTGTTTGATCGTGGTTTCTCATTGTGCAGTTTTGGTTTCCTCTAGTCCTTTAGCTCTATTCTCGATATAAAAAATCTATAGACAAGAAAAAGGATCTCTATCTTTAAAATCGGACACCCTATCTCTCTAAATGAGGCATCAACGAAAGCTCTGATGTAAACAGTATTTCTATATATACAGTATTTCTATATATAATTGATATAATTGCTGATTATTGGAAGTGGAAAAACAAAATTTCTGTTACTTTTTTTTGCTCTTTTTCTTGTTCTCGTAATCAACAAGATCTTGGAGAGTTAAGCTCTCAAAATAGTCTTTGAGCATGAAGCTGGCTTCTTTCCAAATTTTGTGTGTTGCGCACTCATCGATACGATTGCAGTAGTCATTGTCCTCCACGCATTCCACGAGGCACATGGTCCCTTCGAGGGAATTGAGGATATCGCTGAGTTTGATCTGTGAAGGATGGTGAGCCAGGATATATCCACCCCCGGCGCCGCGTATGCTTTTGACAAGTTTGTTGATCTTGAGAGGGATGATGATCTGTTCCAGGTAGCGAATGGAGATGTTCTCTGCATCCGAGACGTTTTTGAGTATGACAGAATCGTTTCCGTTATTATAATTATGGGCGAGGTTCAGCATCAAACGTGTGCCGTATCGCCCTTTCGTAGAAAGTCTGATCATAGGAATCTCCTCTTCGTAAGAAATTAGAGATAATTAATCAATATTATCCTACAGAATATACTCTTCTATTTCAACATAAATTTATAGAAATTATAGTGTTTCCTTTGCCATCTGTTTTTGCTACAATTCTATGACATGAAAAGAATGATTTGGGGATTGGCTCTTACATTTTTAGCAGGAGGATGGGTTTTGAAAAGTACGCGCTCGAGTGATCTAGAAATAGACATCAGGACTTTGCTTCCGAATGAAATATCCGGCTGGACAGCCACAGGAGAAGATAAGCTCTACGACCCAGAGACGATTTTCGACTACATAGACGGGGCGGGAGAAATTTACCGGGCCTTCAATTTCAAATCACTGCTTGCCAGACAGTTCTCCAAAGAAGGACAGCCGAATATCATTGCTGATCTTTTTGATATGGGATCTGCCGCAGATGCCTTCGGCATTTTTACGCACGGCCTCGAGGGTGAAGATGCGGGGATCGGACAGGGAGCCACTTACATGGGAGGTCTTCTCTCTTTCTGGAAAGATCGTTTTTTTGTATCCCTCTACTCCGAAGATGAGACTGAAGAGGCCAAGGAAGCTCTGTTTTCATTAGCGAAAAAGGTCGCCTCTGTAATAAAGGATGAGGGTAAAATTCCGGACATCGTTTCCTTTTTCCCCCTGGAAAATCTTGACAAAACAAAAATCCGTTATTTCCACAATTACATCATTCTCAATTATCATTTCTTTGTGGCGGATGAGAATATCCTCTATTTGGATAACGAAACCGATGCGGCCCTTGGCCAATATGAGAAAGAAGGACAGCGGTCTTACCTCCTTCTTGTTCACTATGGGGGAAAAGACAAAGCAAAAAAAGCGTTCGACAATTTTCGCACAGTCTACATGCCCGATGCAGATGAAAATAATATGTTAAAGACCGAAGACGGGAAATGGACAGCAGTGCGTTTAAAGGACAGTTTGTTGCGTGTGATTTTCAATGCGATCTCAGATTCCCAGGCAATGGAAATTCTCGATAAAGTTAAAGACTACGGCCAATAATTCAGGTCAGTTATTATAAAAATTTCAGGATATTCTTCAGGTGTCAAAAACCTATCATCACCAGTGGAGGGAGGACGTCCGATGGTCAAAAAAGTCATCACCCGGCGAGATTTTCTGCATGCTGCAGCCGTATCACCTCTGGCAGGAGCTCTTACTCCATGGCTTAAGCCGCCGACTGGCCTGAAAGGTGCTGAACAGCCTTTCGGTCAGTTGAGTATCGAAAAAGTAAAGGTTGTGCTCGTCCGAGACGAAAACGCACTTGCCGGTTTTAAGAAACCAAATGAAGAGGTCGTAAAACAGATGCTGGATGATGCCCTCATAACTTTATATGGAACAAAGGATCCCGTTCAAGCATGGAAAAAGATCGTTAAGCCAACGGATATCGTGGGAATTAAGTCGAATGTCTGGCGCTACTTGCCTACAACGTCGGAAGTGGAAGGCATTATTAAACAGCGAATCCTTGATGCAGGAATCCCGGAAGAAAATATCAGCATAGATGATAGGGGGGTCAGGCGCAATCCCATCTTTCAAAATGCCTCAGCCATCATCAATGTCCGGCCGGCCCGCACTCACGATTGGTCCGGAATCGGCGGCTGTATCAAAAATCCCATCATGTTTTCAGCCAATCCCCCAGATTATCACCCCGATTCTTGTGCTGACCTCGCAACCCTTTGGGAAGACTTCAGTCTCCGGGAAAGAGTCAAACTGAATATCCTCCTCGTGTTGAGTCCCCAGTTCCACTCGACGGGTCCACACAGCTATTCTGATAAATATGTTTGGCCGTACAATGGTATTCTAGTCAGTCCTGATCCTGTGGCTGTGGACTCGGTCGGGCTGAGGATCATCGAGGCTAAACGGTTGGAATACTTCGGAGAGAACCGACCTTTCCAAACTCCTGCGAAACATATCACTCTTGCTGAAACGCGCCATCACCTGGGGATCGCCGACCCGGAGAAGATCCAGTTGATCAGATTAGGCTGGACAAGCAACATCCTGATTTAATCCCCTGAATTATTCATAAAAGTTGCTGACAAATTTATAAAACCTTTACTAAAATATAATTCAATATCTTATTGTCAGCAACTTTTTCCCTTCGGGCGCCGACCCAACCTAACCCGCTGATCTCGCTACGAAGCCTTCGTTGTAGCCCGGATTAGGATTGACTCGCGGCAGATCACTACAGCTTTGTGGGCCATTGCCTCGCTTTTGCAGCGATCTCGACTCGAGAATCATTCAGGTTAATTGGCTGGGGAGGGCTTTTTCCTTCGCAGGGAATCGATGCTAAAATCCTCGAAGATAATGGCGATAGCGATCTTGGTGATAAAGGTGAAGATCAAAAAACCGATGGCAAAAATACCCATCGAAACCTTGAGTTCAGTCAGAGAAGGCCGATATATGTAGATTTGTCCCAATGAATCCGGCGTGAATCCGGGAATGAGGAGAGCGATTCCTTTTTCGATATACACACCGAGCCAGATCAATATGGCTCCCATATTCAACGTGACCACGTTTTTGCGGGTGGCAGGGATCAAAAAGAGAAGGAAGGCGATGATGCTGATTATGAGGGAGGCCCAACCGTACACCACGATGTCGCGGTTTTCACCCATTCCTTTAAAGAGATACTCAAGATGAACCAGATGCTCTGTATCGGAATAGACCTCTTTGAACACTTCAGCGAAGAAAAAGAAGAGGTTGATGAACATGGCATAGGCCATGAGTTCTGCAATCTTCCAAATGGCTTCATCCTTGATCTCGAAGGTGGTTGTCTTTTTCAGGATCTGGAAGAGGATGATCAGAACAGCAGGTCCGGAGCAGAAGGCGGAGGCCAGAAATTTTGGGGCGAGCAGAGCGCTGTTCCAGTATGGCCGGCCAGCAATTCCGTTGTAGAGAAAAGCCGTGACGGTATGAATACCGATGGCGAGCGGTATGGAAAACAAGATCAGTGGCGTTAATAGGTGTTTGTTGGTATCCCGTTTGTAGAAAAGGGCGTTGAGCAGATAACTGACCACGATAAGATTCAGAAAAAAATACAATGTGAGCACGATGGAGTCCCAAGCCAAAAGTGATGACGGCAGTCTTAACTTTCCGATCAGAGGAATCATATGCCACAATCGGAGGGGATTACCAACATCGACGATGATAAAAAGAATACACATGATCACAGCGCTGATAGCGAGCAGTTCCCCGAATATAACCACCTCTTTTATGGGTTTCCAGTTGTAGATGTAGGCCGGGATAACCAGCATAATGGCTGCTGCCGCCACCCCCACAAGAAAGGTGAAATTTCCGATATAAAAGGCCCAGGAAATGGGATCTCTCATATTGGTAACCAGCAATCCCTGTTTAAGCTGTTCAATATAGCCTGTGCTGCCCCAGATGATGAGAGCCAATAGAAACGCCAGCCAGAGATAATACCGTTTGCTACCTCGGATAACGATTTGAAAACTTTCTTTGATAAACCGGATAAAATTCAAGCTTTCACCTCGTGCGTGTGATCATGTTCCATAAAAATAGTAGAATTTCGGCTGAGTGTTGAGTTCTTCCTTAAGAATAATAACCCTCTTGTTTTCAAGAATGTAACGAATTTCGCTTTTTTCGTCTAAAAGATTGCCAAATTTTCTGGCCCCGACTGGACAAACTTCGACGCACTTGGGATAACGACCCTCTCGAACTCTCTGGATACAAAATGTGCACTTCTCCACGGCCCCTTTGTACCGTGGCCGGTTGCCAAGGTAATGAGTGTTGGGATTGATGGTCTCTGTGTCGAGTTTCACTTTTCCCCAGTTGTAATGCCGTGCTCCATAAGGGCATGCGGCCATACAATAGCGACATCCGATGCACCAGTTGTAATCCACGACAACGATTCCGTCAGAGGTGGTCCATGTCGCGCCGACCGGGCAAACTTTTACACAGGGAGGATTCTTACACTGCTGACATTGGACGGGGAGGTAAAAATGCCCTTCATAGGGGACTTCCTCATGGTCATAATACAGGTTGGAGTGAATGAGATCGATGCCCAACTCCTTTTCCATTTCCAGGACTTGGATCCAGTGAAGCTGTGGTTCCTTGGTTTGATTGTTCTCCTCCACGCAGGCATAAACACATCTGCGGCAGCCAATACATCTCGAAATATCGAGGGCATAACCAAAGAAAGTATGAGGTATGGTTTCTTTGGCCGATACGGAAAACTTTTTGCCGTATTCTTTGGCATATTTCTCTTCAAGACGTTGAATGACCTTGGCGATCTCGTCCTTTGACATTGATCTGAAGTCCTTTTGGAGCAATTCTTCGCGAGTTTCCTTGGTGCATGCGCTGAGTGCCACAGCGGATGAAGTGACTGCCGCGGATTTTAAAAATGTCCTCCGGTTTAGCTTTATGGGCGACAGGATATCTTTGAGTATACTCATTTGATCGGTCCCGGTTTTTTTGGCGGTGGTTCTGGTTTCATGCTCTTAAACTTCGGCGAATGAGGGTCATGGCAATGGGCACACAAGAGGTACTCTTTCCGCCCATTCCAGTAACCGGTTCGCCGGCCGTGAATGCCCGCTTTCCAATCCCTCAATTTGGGGCCATGACACTGGCCGCACAGCTTATAGGATTCTCTGAAATCGATCAATTCGCCGCTGGCCGAGTGCAGCATATCTCGATTGTTGGCATCATGACAATCCATACACCACCGGTTTTTTTCGTCATGCTTAAGAACGATATCCTCATGGAATTCTACCAGCTTTCTTCTCTTGAGGTTGACCTCCATGTCGGCATGACATTCAGAACAGGGAAAAATACCCTCGCTGAAGGGGGGCGGAGGGATCTGAATATCCATCTGTTGTTTCTCTGCGGATTGCTGAGTTTTTTCTCCAGAGTCGGACATTTGATCGCTCGCTACATGCAAGGGAAAATAAGACAGCCAGGCAAATATCGGAAGGATTAAACCGGGTATAAACCAGAATCTTCTCATTATCAAAATCCGAATAAATTCATATCGATTTTCTCGAATTAGTAAACTTAATTATAACCAATTATTCCCCGCAAATGTCAACCTAAAAATGTTGCGTGGAAGCGTCCTTATTTCCGTGATAGACATATTAGACGGAATAAAGAGCGAGTCACTGTCCTTATGAGTCGGATGGTGGTGGGTGGGGGGGCTTCGAGGAATATGGACTGTGACGAGCTTCTGCTATTATCATTGGACTTAGGAGCATCACCGGAATAAGCATGTTCCCATGTTGCGTGACATCCCTCAGCGGGGTCCAAAAATTAGCGTGCCGATGCGGACGATGTTGGCGCCCTCTTCGATGGCCACTCGAAAGGAATTGGTCATGCCCATAGAAAGACACTTCATCTCCACGTTGGAAATATTCAAACCCTTAAGGTGCTCAAACGTTTTTTTCGTCGCCTGAAAATAGGGGCGCGCTTCCTCTGGGTCGCCATACATAGGACCCATGGTCATAAGACCCCGGATCTTTATCCCTTCAAGGCTGGCGATCTGCTTGATGAGGTCTTCTGTGTCCTCTGGGAAAACTCCAAATTTCTGGGGTTCTCTGCCGCTGTTGATCTCGATCAGGATGGGCATAAATGTGCCCTTGGCCAGACTCCGTTTGTTCAGCTCTGCAGCTAAGCTATAGGAGTCAACCGTTTCGATCATGTCAAAGATCTCGAGAGCTTTTTTGACTTTGTTCTTCTGGAGGTGTCCGATGAAGTGCCACCTGGCTTTTCGCCCTATGGTGCGGTAGGCTTCCTGGGCTTCCTGGACATAATTTTGTCCGATGATTTTCACTCCAGCATCTAAAGCTTCCAGGATCTTATCTGCAGTTCGTGTTTTTGCGGCGGCAACGAGCTCCACACCGGGAGGCAATTCATCCAGGAGTCTTCTCACGTTTTCTTTGATCATAGGGTTTATGAGTCTCGAGCCTTCTTCTCAAACCATAAACAAAATTACGGGATATTTCAACAAAAACAGCTAGTTA
>CAYOSH010000010.1:0-46797 GCA_964406575.1 uncultured Eubacteriales bacterium
TCGTTATGGATGTCCAGTATTACGATTAATTCCGTTTGTATTGAGGAATGCCGAGCTCCAGGTCAGGCAACTTCAACTATCACCACAAGTATCGAGAGTTCTTAAGGAGATTCTTTCACTCTCTGCCAGATCAATGAACTCAAAGCGATTATACAGATAATCACCCCTAGAAAAACCAAAGATCTGCGGCTTTTGGCCACTTTATAAAGGCGAAAATTGGAAGCATTGACGGTTGCAAAGACAATCAAGAAACCCGCACTTCCCATCATAGATATGCTGGAAAGGTCGAAAAGGTTTGCAACGACAAGCGTGACTCCTGAGGTTATGAGGAGTCTTTCTATCAGACGCTGCCAGATCTTTCGCTCTAAACTACCTGGCAGCTATCCGTCTTTCGTATAATATAACTCACACGAGACGCACAATAGAGGGTTACATTGATAGCCGAGGAGGTCGAAAGAAGAGCAACGATCGCAATCAGAATGTATCTGAGGGTTTCCAGAAAAGGCTTTGCACTCTCGGCGAGAGCAAAATCTTGTGCTGCGTAAATCTTGTCCAGAGAGATATTACCTAAAGAGAATATTGATTGCTCCCGCCCAGGAGGCAAACAGCATGATCAGAAAAATCATTATAATTCTTTTCCATGACCTGTGTTTTTGCTAGGAAACAGCCAGGACTTTCGTAAAAAACAAAGAAATGATGAGAGCAATTAAAAAGTCTCCAAAAATCAGGGGAATCTTCTTCTCACCTATATTCAACCAGGATGTTCGGAGATGAAATCATTTTTAACTTGAGAATGCCAGATATTTTATCACTTAAGAAGTTTTTATAATTGTTATTACAAAATCTTATCCATTTTCGATAAAATCACTCATTTTATCTTCCCCCCGGAATATATATAATAGGTGGGAAATGCGAAATGACTTTTTGATTCAAATTGATAATCTGGACTCAAAAAGTGGATAAAGTAAAAATCACTGTTTTAGGATTAGGCAATCTTTTAATGGGGGATGAAGGTGTAGGCATCCACGTCATACGTCAATTTGAGCAGGAGTTTTCCAATGAGAATATCAATATCGTGGATGGGGGAACAAGGGCCCTAAATCTGCTGGAATACTTTGTCCACTCGGATCTGGTTGTGATAGTGGATGCAAGCCTTGATGGACAACCGCCAGGAACTATAACCTACCAGAGGCCACTTTTTTCATCCGATTACCCCAGAACCCTGGTCGCTCACGACCTCGGGCTTAAGGATCTCCTGGATGCGCTCGACCTGTTGGACGTAAGACCGGATGTAGTGCTTTTTACAATCTCCATAGGAACAGGAATGCTCCAAAAAGTGTCTCTCGACCTTTCCCGTGAGATCCAATCGGCTGTCCGGCCAGCTTCCCATAGAATCAGAGACTTTATAAGCTCTGTCGTTGAATAATCTCTAAAGAGCTCTTGAGGAGTCATACTCCTCAAAATTCTGTCGGTGTTGATTTCTCGATGAACTTCCAGCCGCCTATCATAGAGGAGATGGTCCCTCGACCTTCCAGATAGTCATGATACCAAGAGAGATAGATATGAGCCATGGTGAAGGCCACGAACACCCAGGTGAAGAGATAATGCCACTGGCGCACAACCTCGATGCCTCCCATAAGAGGAATAACCCAACGGAAAAGCTGTGGGAACCAGGAATTGGATAAAACCGAATAGAGAGCAAAGCCTGTGAATATCTGGAAAACAATCACCAGGTACATGAAAAGATAAACAATTCCTGCCAGAGCGTTGATTCCTATAGAACGGATCGGCAGCTTGCAAATCATAAAAATATCGAGGCACAATACCTGGAATACTTCTTTCCATTTTTTAGCGGAGGCAGGAAAATGGTTGCGCCACAGAGAAAAATGGTTGCCTGCAAATCCCCAGTAAAATCTCCCCAGAAAATTAATCAAGAAAATATTGGCAAACAGAAAATGCACGAACCGGATCCAACCGAAATAGTATTGAGAGTAGGCTTCGGACGAACTTGACAGTCCAATCGGATGAGCAATCAGGAATCCGGTGACGCCAAGCACAAAAATGCTTAGTGCATTTATCCAATGGAACAAACGTAAGGGAAGCTCCCAGACATAAACCTGATAATATTCCGCATGTGGGCTTTTTTTCATCTCCAGCTCCTAGTAAAACTTGACTTGATGAAGCTGTTTTCCTTCGGGATCGTACAAATGAACAGCACAGGCGATACAGGGATCGAAGGAATGGACCGTCCGCAAGATTTCAAGAGGTTTTTCGGGATCGGCAACAGGGGTTCCCAGAAGCGAGGCTTCATAAGCAGACATTTGACCTCGTGCGTCACGGGGTGATCCATTCCAGGTTGTGGGAACCACAAGCTGGTAGTTATCGATTTTTCCGTCTTTGATGATGATCCAATGGGCGAGGGCACCTCTGGGTGCTTCGGAAAGTCCGACCCCTCTTGCCTCTTGGGGCCAGGTATCAGGATCCCATTTTTCCGGATTGAACATCCTGGTATCTCCGTTTTTGATATTCTTAATGAGTGTGTCGTAGAATTCTTTCATCCAGTGGGCAATAAGCCGGGTTTCCAGACCGCGTGCTGCAGTGCGTCCGAGCGTTGAAAAGAGAGCGGTGAGAGGGACTCCCAGCTTGGACAGAGCTCCATCGACCGCCTCCCTCACTTCCTGTTGGCCTGCAGCATAAGCCACCACAAGCCGTGCCAAAGGGCCGACTTCCATGGGATAACCTTTCCATCGCGGAGTTTTCAACCAACTGTATTTTCCTTCGACATTCAAGTTCTCATAAGGAGGCTGTGGTCCAGTGTAGTTGAGATGGGTTTCGCCTTCCCATGGATGTAACGACTGGTCGTCGCCGCTGCTGTAGTTATACCAGGAATGCGAGACAAACTCCCTTACTTGATCCGGATCTGAACCGCTCAACTCATGAACCTCGTTCAAATTTCTATCAAGCACCGCTCCTCGAGGAAATTTAAACGATAAAGGATCGTTGTATCCTTGAGTTGGAAGGTCTCCGTAGGCCAGGTAATTGCGCAGGCCTCCCCCGATCGCAGCCCAGTCTTTATAGAAGGAGGCAACAGCCAACAGATCAGGGATATACACCTGTTCCACAAACTGGAGGGCATCATCGATGAGCTTTCCGACCAAAGCCAGGCGTTCTGCATTCAGCGCCATGGCGTTTTCTGGGTCCACCGCACAGGGAGCTCCGCCCACAAGGTAATGAGGATGGGGATTCTTTCCTCCAAACACAGCGTGCACCTTCACGATCTCCTTCTGCCACTCCAGAGCTTCCAGGTAATGAGCCACTCCGATAAGGTTGACCTCAGGGGGGAGATTGTACGCTGGATGACCCCAGTAGGCATTGGCGAAAATTCCCAATTGTCCTCTTTCCACAAAGGTTTTGATCCTGTTCTGGACCGTTTTAAAGTAATTGGTCGAATTCCTGGGCCAGTCCGAAAGGCTCCGGGCAATCCTGGAAGCTTCGGCAGGATCAGCCTTCAAGGAGTCCACTACATCCACCCAATCCAATGCGTGGAGAATATAGAAGTGGACCACATGGTCCTGAAGATAGTGAGCGCAGAACATCAGATTTCTGACCAGCTCTGCGTTGGCCGGGATGAGGATTCCCAGGGCATTTTCCACAGTGCGGACCGATGCCAGAGCATGCACGGTCGTGCACACACCACAAACTCTCTCTGTAAAAGCCCAGGCATCTCTGGGATCACGACCTTTGAGGATAATCTCGATTCCCCGCACCATGGTCCCCGCAGAGAAGGCATCGACGATCTGGCCGTTCTGAACATCGGCCTCGATCCTAAGATGCCCCTCGATTCGAGTTACCGGATCGACAACGATTCTCTTAGCCATCATTCGCATCCTCGTTCATCATTTGCATCCTCGATATCCTTGTCATTCAGACTTTTTTCCAGCTCGGCTTTGATTATCCTGCGTTTCCGTATATTCGTCAGGATGGCGTGGATGGCAATGCCTCCACCTGCAGCTGCAGCGAGATAGGTGCCGATAGTTTCTGCAGTGGTCTGGATTCCAAATCCCGGAAAGGAAGGTAACCTGTTATACAAAGGATCGTTGTCAAAGTACCCGCTTTCGCTGCACCCGATACAGGGAGTTCCTGATTGAATAGGATAGCTTACTCTTTCATTCCAACGGATGATCCCGCAGGAGTTATACGTGGTGGGACCGCGGCAGCCCATCTTGTAAAGACAGTATCCTTTTTTTGCATTGTCATCATCGAAAGACTCAACAAACAAGCCCGCATCATAGTAAGGTCGTCGGTAGCAGGAATCATGAACCCGGGTCGAATAGAAGGCCTTAGGCCGTCCTTGAGAATCGAGCTGAGGCAGCCGTTCAAAGGCAAGAAGATGGACGATCACCCCGCTCATGACATCTGCGATAGGCGGACAGCCGGGAACGTTTACGACATTCCTGAGGATCTTGTGAATGGGTGTGGCTGAGGTCGGATTGGGAGCCGCTGATTGAACGCATCCGTTGGAGGCACAACTTCCCCAGGCGATAACAGCCTTCGCGCCTTGGGCAGCCTCTTTAACGATATCCAGCGCCGTACGCCCGGCTATGGTGCAATAAATCCCGCCGTCCTTAGTGGGCACCGATCCTTCCACTGTCATGATGTACTCGCCATGATATTTTTCCATGGCCTGATGGAGCGCTTCTTCGGACTGAACACCGGCAGCGGCCTGAAGAACTTCGCTGTATTCGAGCGATATCTTATCGAGGACAATATCCGCCACTATCGGATGAGAAGACTTGATAAAAGATTCGCTGCAGCAGGTGCATTCCTGGAAGTGAAACCACAGGATGGGTGGGCGGGGCTTATTCTCCAAAGCCCTGGCCAGAGGTGCTGTTCCACTGGCGCCAAGTCCCAAGGATGCTGAAAGGTAGGCACAATAACGCAGGAAGTCCCGCCTGGAATAACCCTGGGCCTGCGCCTGTTCCCAGATAGTAAGAGGTTTTTTTCCCATATCCCCTCCTTTAAATAAGGTTAATTTGAAGATTCAAGCATTTTTTTATATTTTTATCAGATCTATATTTTATTAGATCTATATGTATAATAAAAATATAATTTAATTATCATTATAGCAAGCTTTGTATTTCCCAAAGGTTGTTTCAATTTTTCCTATTTCATGGATTATACAGCAAGCTTTGTGCCACTATTTGATTTTCTGCGAGACATTTCGAATCGACCGGACGAATCAAGCCCTAAGAAGAATGGCTTTATGAGTCGGCAAGGATTCAAATCAATTCAAAGGGACCGTTGGTGTCACCTTATTTCATTGGGAACGGCTAACGGAGAGGGATATGCCTGCAGATTCTTGTCTTGGTAGACAGGGCTTTGTCCTGTTCCAAAGGAAATATCAAAAAGGATAAGGTTCCTCTAAAAAAATATTCGAAACAGAACTCGGTGAATATATCCAAATCATCGGCGATTTGGTTGGTACACGGATGGAGCCCTGACCGATGAAAAATAATTAAGATTTACAATTATCGAATGAGAGAATGCGCGTCGATCAAAGAAAAGGAGAAGGCGTTGAATGCCAGAATAAAGACCGCCAGCAAGGTTTCGAGCACTGGTCTCTCACGCATTTGTCTTCAAATGAAGCCCAGGAATGAATACATAGCAAACACTTCAATGGCAAAGGGGAGAAAACCGCCATACCCAAAAACAGGCATTTGAAAGATTCTGCAGAAATTCAGATATGGGATTGTGTACTCCCAGTGAGAGCCTGCCCAGTAATTCAAGGCTTCCCATAAAACCCCGGCCGTCAAGCCGGCCAGGAGCCAGCACAGAATTCTGTTCCCGTTCTGTTTTTTCGCCTCTGCCAAAAGAGACTCCAATCCTAAGCGGTAGTTCACGGGTTCCAGCAGGAATATGAATCCGAGCCAGACAAATGGAAAGAACAGATGGGGGAACACCACGCATAAAGTCAGGAGGATGAATCCCAGCACCATCAATCCGTCCAGAGCGGGTTCCGTGGTTTTCAGACGTGGGAACGGGATCCTTTTGTCTTTCAATAGGGTCTGGAACAGCGTCGAAAGTTCCTGAAGAGCCGGGATGACCGAGGCAAATGCCAAGCCATATCCCAGCCAGCGAAGAGGAAGCCCGGAGGGCAAGTTGTGGTACCTCCAGTTCTGAAGTCTCAGATTGAAGAGCTCGAATACCAGCCAAACAGGAATGGAGACAAACGCGGCGAACATAAAATTTCGCGGAGATTGAGATAGAGGCGAAAATCCCTTCATCCTGAAATTCACGCTGTCGAGGATAATAATGAGAGGCTACCAGGCGCAGATATAGAACCATGTTTTCATGAAGGGAACATGGCAGACAAGGAGGATTACAGCCAGAAAAATGGCTGCCAGACCGATGATTAGATTCCACCTGAATATTGCTTTCAACCTGACACACAGACTAACAAATTTTGACTGACAAAGGCACATTCGCGCGTATTGCAAACATACTCCTCTCGCGCAGATACAATCCTTTCCAAAACGAGAGAAATGTCAAGCGAAAAAATATTTCTAATCTTTTCATAGAGCAGGAATTTTAGAATGCCTGACCCGATCCCCTTCCCAATCCCATTCTCGATACAGAGATTTGGCGCCCATAATACGGTTCCGGGTGGATCCTCGAGAGACAAACATCGCCCCAACTTAAAACTTCAATTCCAACAGCTTTCCTGGTTCGAGGTCATACACCTTTTCGTTGTGACCGATCTTTACGGGATTTGCACTGACCTTGATGGCCTTTATCTTCATTCTGTCAGGACCGATTTCCACCCGGAGGGAATGGCCGCGGTAGCTGACCAGCATGCTCAGGTAATCCATTTCCTCTGGCAGTTGAGGATTGAACCAGAGCACGTCCTGTCGGAGTGACATGTCCGTATAACACCGCTGGATAAGATCCACGGTCCCGGCCATAGCGCCCAGATGAATCCCTTCCGGAGTGGTTCCTCCCTGGATGTCAGCGACATCGCTTTTGAGTGCTTCATTAAACAGCTCCCATGAGCGGGATCGATCGGACCTGGCCAGTACCCAGGAATGCACCACCCGGCTCAATGTGGAGCCGTGAGACGTCCGTTTAAGGTAATATTGAATATTCCGGGGAATCATATTTTCGTCGAACGGATAACCCAGGTTCTTAAACATCGCTTCCAGAGATTCTGCCGAGAAAAGATAAAACAGCATCAGCACATCGGCTTGTTTGGAGACCTTGTAGCGGTTGGTGGCGTCGTCTTCGGCTTCCAGTATCCGGTCCAGACGCTGGATGTCTCCGTATTTTTTCCGGTATCCCTCCCAATCGAATTCTTCCAGTTGATCGTAACCTTCAAACTGGCTGATGATTCCGTCTCCGTGAAAGACCACTCGCATTTTGGTTATGATGTCCTTCCAGCGGTCGATCTCTTCTTGTTTTAGTCCGATGGCCTCGCATATCTCCGTCCGCCGGTCTTCGGCCAGAATATCAAGCAGTTCAACGGCCTTCGTCAAAACCCAAACCGCCATGACATTGGTGTAGGCATTGTTTTTTATTCCTGGAGTATCTGACCCTGGAAAACTTTCATGGTACTCATCCGGCCCCATAATTCCAGAAATCTCGTAGCGGTCGGAATGAGGATTATATGTGGCACAACTTCCCCAGAACCGGGCGATCTCCAGAAACATTTCCGCGCCGTAAAAGCTTAAAAATTCCATATCGTCGGTAACCTGATAGAACTGCCAGATATTGTAGGCTATGGCGGAGTTGACGTGCCTTTGAAGGCGGGAATTGTCGGGAATCCAGCGCTCGGATTTGGGATTGAGATGGATCCTCTGGCTCTCCTCCCGCCCGTTGCTCCCGCTCTGCCAGGGATACATAGCCCCCTTGTATCCCTCGGCCTCCGCTGCATACCGGGCCTCGTCCAGCCGTCGATAGCGGTACATAAGCAGCGATCGGGTGATCTCGGGAAGCCTGAAATTAAGGATGGGGAAGATAAAGAGTTCGTCCCAGAAAATGTGCCCCCGGTAGGCCTCTCCGTGCCAGCCGCGGGAGGGAATTCCTACATCCAGGTGAAGCGTGTGGAGTGAGGTGGTTTGGAGGAGGTGAAAGATGTACAGATTCATGACGAGTTCCTGCCGGGTGTCTTTAGATGGTGGAACGATATTGATATCGATCTCAAAGCGCCGCCAGAGCGCCGACCAGGCCCGGTGATGGCTTTGTAGCAATTCCTTGAATGAACCCACCCGCCGGGCGGCTTTAACGGCCTCCAGTGCGCATTCGGAGATAGCGTGATCGCGAGACGTATACAAGGCTAAAACCTTCTCGACGGAAATCCGTTCTCCTTCTTTGATTTCAAAGGTAAAGTGTTGAGCGATGTATGCCTTCTCCTCGACGAATCGAGATTCCGGATGTATTTGCTGGTTATTCCTAAAAACGCGCGTAGCGGCGCACTGGGCTATCTGAATGTGAGACTGGTTGGTTTGAACGTTCAACAGTAATGCGCCATCTCCCAACGCCGAGGTCTTCAAGGATTCGAGGTGGCGGCTGCTGAGCGTTTTATAACGCTCCACTCCAGCATTGATCACCCGGCCGTCCAGGGCGGACCGCACTTCTATGACGCCGGTCCAATTCTCCGATTTCAGGTTGAGTTTCAGAGCAGCGAGATGGGGATTTTCCATGTGCACCAGACGTTGATTGACCAAGGTAAACACCCGGTCTTTTTTATCCCGGAATCTGACCAGGCGGGAGAGAACGCCCTTGTTCAAGTTCAGTTCTTGCCGGTAAGAAAGAACCTCCACATCTTGAAGACTGAACCAATCTTCAGCCTCCACTCGAAAATTGATGGGAAGCCAGTTAGGAATGTTCACCAGGTCTTCGTTTTCAATTTCTTTGCCAGCAATTTTGGTGGTCAGTCTGTTGTAACCACCGGCAATATATGTCCCCGGGTAGTGTATGTCATCCGCCTCGGATTCCGGAGCGGCTCCACGGGTAGCGAAATATCCGTTTCCTAGCGTACACAAAGCTTCACGCAAGCTTTCCTCCTCTGGGGAAAAACCTTCGTAAACGAACACCCAATCGTGCATCACTGACCTCCTTTCAGGACGTCGAGCATTTTTTCGAGAAACCTGAAGACATCGTCCGGATTACGCAACCTGTACAAGGCTTTGGAGGGACGCGTTTCTTCACTCACCACTATTCCGATGCCGCGCTTCAAGAGGACAACGAAGGCATTCTCATCGGTCACATCATCGCCCAGATAAAAAGGCAGGACTCCGGGATGATTCAAGTTCAGCTCTTTCATGAGCCAGAGCAGCGCCTTCCCCTTGTCCCAGTCAATATCAGGCAACATCTCGAAGACCTTCTTCCCGAGTCCTTTTCTAAGTCCCGGATGCTTGGACAGTACACGATCGACAGCCTTCTCCACGAGTTCTGTTTTGTTCGGTGAAACCTCCCGGTAATGAGTGGCGATGGAAAACTTCTTTCGTTCCACCCGTGCTCCTGGAATCTCCTTCACTTGCTCTTCGATCTCCTTTTCGGCACTTTCAATGGCAGGAAGGAATTGCCGGCCATGCTGGAGCACCGTATGCACATCATCGGGACCGGCGATATCAAAACCATGGCTTCCCGCATAAAAAATCCCATCCACCTTCACCAGGTTCTTGACGTCCTTCAAATCTCTTCCGCTGACTATGGCTAAAGGGCAGTGCCGTGAAAGTTCCGACACCAGAGACCGCATTTCATCGGACAGAACTGCGTCTTCCGGTCGGCGGACAATGGGCGTCAATGTGCCGTCATAATCCAGGAAAAGGGCCGCTTGTTTACCTTCGATGAGAGTGCGAATCCTCTCCATGCGGTCCAGGGCAGAAGGAAGATATTTCACGCCCACTTTGCCGGTGGTGTCACCTTTTTTCAGGACAACGATTCGAGAGAGATCGGGCACGACCCAGTCGGCCCCTTTCTCTTCGAGTTTGCTTTCTCGGCCGTTGCGATCCACCCCGATCACACAGCCGAATCCTCCCCGGCTAGCCGCTTCCACTCCGGCCAACGCGTCCTCCAGCACGACAGCTCGCTTCCTTGGAACGTTCAGACGCCGAGCTGCTTCCAGAAAAATATCCGGATGAGGTTTCCCCTTGAGTTTCAGCTTCTCGGAAACGATCCCATCGATTTGAGTATCGAATATGTCCTCGAGACCGGCGGCTTCCAGCACGGCCGAACAATTCTTGCTGGAGGTGACCACGGCTGTTTTGAACGTCGCCTTTTTGAGTCGGCGAATCAATTGAACAGCAGAGGGGTATGTATCCACACCGTATTTTTTCAGATGTTCATGGAACAAACGGTTTTTACGGTTGCCCAGTCCGCAAACGGTCTCTTTCTCCGGCGGATCGGCTGGCGATCCAAAGGGAAGGCGGATATTTCTGGAATCAAGAAAACTTTTCACGCCTTCGTAGCGAGGTTTGCCGTCCACATATTTTCTGTAATCGGCATCCCTATCGAAAGGCACGAATTCCCGACCGCCCGACTTTTCCTTCAGATAGTCATCGAACATTTTCTTCCAGACGGCGGCGTGCACTATAGCAGTTTTGGTCACCACTCCATCAAGGTCGAAAATAACGGCATCATATTCTTGCGGAGATAATTGAATCGGATTCGAAACCGACTTTGTATCTGATGACATATGCATTTCTCCTGTTTTCAATAAGTGCAAGGTCCGTGCCAGGATAATTTCATTACGTCCACACGTGAATTTGGCATGGCATTTGCAGAAAACAGATACTGTCTCTTTCAAATGAACGGATTATCGGCAACACGAATATTCTCCTTCTTTAATAACCAAGGAGAATCAGCAAGACCGGTGGATTCCTATTTTTTTAGGAGGTTACAGCATGAGTGACAGATCTTTCTTTTATGGAGCACTGGCAGGGCTTATTGCCGGTGTACTTTTCGCCCCCAAATCGGGCCGAAGGACAAGGGAGGCCATGAGGTCGTATTATTTCGAGATGAAAGATCAAGTCTTGGAGAACCTGTCTCGGATCAAAGATATCACCAAGGAAACCTACGATAACGTGGTCAACTCAGTGGTCGAAGGATACGAGGAGGCCAAGCTGATCACATCCGGCGAAGCCGTCCAGATTAGGCATGAGCTCAAGAGCGGCTATGAGAGGATCAAGATGGTCCTGTCGGCACCCGAGGAAAAGTAAAGAACAGAAGTTTTTTTTATCCAACAGAAAAAATCTCAAAAGTACATCAAAGAGCGGAACGAACGCATTTTTCTGTGCTGTGCAGCAGGATTCAGTCCCATTAAACAAGACAAAATTTAGCAACATAGGCATCTTTCGCTGATTAAATCCCCCCTTTGGTTTTTTGGATGGGTCAAAATCAGCGGCTTTTGTGACGCTTAATCTCGAGTAGATCTTTTTCTGTTTTTGACCATTTGTTCAAAGAGACTCCTGGCATCTTCTCCCCTGCACAGCTCCGTGCCCCGCGTCATGACCGCAGCCGTTCCGGCGGCGACGCCGAACATGAGGGCTTCGCGAAGGGAATACCCTTTCGCCAGACCCATCACGATGCCGGCCACCATACTGTCTCCAGCACCGACCCTGCTGCGAATGGGTACAACAGGTGCACTGATTCTGTAGTGCTCATACTGGCTGGTCATCAAGGCTCCGGCCGCACCCAGCGATACCACTATTATTTCAGAGGCGCCGCTGCGGATCAGCTGCTCAACAGAATCTTCGAGATGAGATTCGTTCTGGATTTTCTCTCCCAGCAGCTCCTGAATTTCGTTCATATTGGCCTTGATGAGAAAGATCCCCTGTCCCGATGCCATCGAAAGCGGCTTTCCGTGAGTATCCAGAACAAACCTGGCCCCCAGCTCTTTCGCTTTACGGACAGCATGCACGTAAAAATCTTCAGGGACTCCAGGGGGAATTGCTCCGCTCCCCACGATATAATCCGGAGTCGGAGAAACTCTGGAAAGCTCCTTCAGACAGCGTGTCCAGTCTTTTTCTTCCAGGAGTGGCCCGGGGGTGCTGAAACGAAATTGGTGGCCGGAAGACTCTTCGAGAACACTGAAACTTTCCCGCGTCATTGTGTGGATGGGAATGGGATGGTTTCGAATTCCTTCCTCATCCAACAGGGTTTGAAACAGCTCTCCGGTGCCTCTCCCGGCAGGATAAATGACTGCGGATTCGCCTCCCAATCGCTTCAGGGCTCTGGAGACGTTAACGCCCCCTCCTCCCGGTTGCCGTTCGGGCTCGTCGCACCGCAATTTTCGGTCCGGGATCACTTTTTCCACAGTCGTGCTGATATCCAGAGCAGGATTGATGGTTAGGGTAGCAATTTTTTTCATATCATCTCTTTCTTTTTCAATAGAAATAAAATATTTCAAATTGACTAAACAATTTTTCCCATTTATCTCCAGGAGAAAAAACCGTCAGTCTATTTAAAAATCTAACAAATCTGATCTCTTCCTGATGTTTCCGGAATGAGAGGGATTAAAGGGCAGTTTTGAAATAAAGCGGGTTAGGGTGCATCGACCGAAGACGGCGGCCGTGATAAATCCGGTTCCGATCAGGCCTGTGATGATCAGCCACCAGAAAGAGAGAACTGCTCCCAGGAAAATGCTTCCCAACACCAGTATTCCGCCCCTTAGAAATGTTTGGTGGAGGAGACCGAAAGACTGGGATTTTTGGTTTATGTCATATGCCATAAGTTTCATCTTTTCGACGCCTTAGACCGTTCATCCCCCATTTTTGCAAATCTCATGCCAAATTGACAATCTCCCCGAAAGTCTGCGTCGGAATTCCGTATCTCATCCGCATTAAAGCTTCTCAAACCGGTCTTTTCCTACACCGCATACAGGACAGACCCAATCATCGGGAATATCCTCAAATTTGGTTCCGGACTTCACTCCGTTATCAGGATCGCCCTCCTCCGGATCATACACATAATCTCATGCGGTACACTTCCATTTTTTCATAAGAGAACCTCCAGCAATATTGCACATACGGTTTTTGCCGGGGCAGTTGCGGATATCAATATCTCTGTAGAAAAGATTTTATGGGAGTCGACCCTGCGACGGAAAGACTTTAGAATCCGGTAAGAACTCAGGAGTTCCACTTTCGAATCTAACCATATGTGTCTTGCGATTTTGAAAAAGCCGATGCCAACCTTAGAAATATCAGGAGATTATGTGTTCTCCTATGAGACGGATTCCTGTTTGGCAGGACTTTTTCCGTCGCTTGAAAGAGGATTGACAATCCTAAACAGGACTAACCTGACCGATCATATAGATAATACCAAAGTATAATTCCTGGCATGTTTATTGCTTTCTTCGCAATCGATCGCATGATTCACAACTCGTGAGGGAAAGGATCAGAACAGCGATCCCCATGAATCCCACAATACAAACGGGTGAATCAGGAAAATTTATTTGGTCTTGCCCATGCACAAAGTGGCCGATTACAAATCCGGAATGGGGCGAAAGAATTCTCACAGGCGTCCTTTTCCCGAGTGACCGAAAAAACATATGAAGAGCTCGGTGAAATAAAGGGCTCCGCCCATTTGGTGAAGCGGAACCTGGATAAAAATATTTCACCGAGACCATTAAGAAATTTTATTAAAAGGAGATGCCCTATGACAGAATTCAAAGATTTGTATCAATCCGCGGATTGGAAACAGGAAAAACACGTTCCCGTCATCGAAGCCCCGGATAAGGTCAGTAAAGGAGAGTTCTTCACCGTCAAAGTGACCATCGGGAAAGAGGTCGCACACCCTAATAAAACCGAACACCACATTCGATGGATCGCGGCATATTTTCAGCCCAAAGAGAGCAAGTTTCCCTATCAGCTAAGCAAAGCGTTGTTTACGGCGCACGGCGAATCGGCAGAAGGGCCGGACACCAGCACCGTTTACACGCATCATGAAGTATCCTTTAAGATGAAAACAGATAAACCCGGGACCATATTTGCAGCCAGCTACTGCAATATTCACGGTTTATGGCAAAATTCAAAGGAAGTCGAGATCGAATAGTCCGACAAATCCCTTGATACGAACCATCCGCGATCATACTCTTTTTATTTTATCTAAAAGAAAGCAATGGATGAGGAAGGAATAAGAAAAAAGGAGAGTGCGAATGTTTATGGAACGGATTATTTCCGAAGGTATCGCCCACTTAAGCTATATTATTATGGGCAGTGGCGAAGCATGGGTGATCGATCCCCGCCGGGATTGTGAAATATATCTGGAAAAAACCCATAAAAAAGGGATCCGCATCACGCATATTTTGGAAACCCGCCGGAATGAAGACTACGTCATAGGCTCCCTCGAGCTGGCGTCTCGAACCGGTGCAAAGATCTGGCACGCGGATAGCCAGCTGGACTATCAATATGGATATCCGGTAGAAGAGGGCCAGGAATGGAAACTGAGTGGGCTGAAACTGGAGGCCATCCACACGCCAGGCCACACGCCGGGAAGCATGAGTTATCTTCTGCGCGATACCGGAGGAGCCCCCTGGATGGTATTTTGCGGAGATACACTCTTCTCTGGAGATGTGGGACGCGTGGACCTTTTGGGAATGGCCAAGGCGCGAGAGCTGGCCGGAATGCTTTACGATACCATCTTCCGGAAACTGCTCCCCCTGGGAGACGGGGTGATTGTGTGTCCCGCCCATGGAGCCGGTTCTGTCTGCGGGTCGTCTATTACGGACAGGCCGTGGACGACCATAGGACTGGAACGGAAACTCAATCCCATGCTCCAGTTCCAAGCGCGGGACGCATTCATATAGGAAGCGTTCCGAGAGTTGGAACGCCCTCCTTATTTTCGGAAAATGGAGGACCTCAACGTCGCCGGGGCCCCACTTCTGGAGAGCCTTCCTGTTCTTTTGCCACTCGGTCCAAAGGAACTTGCCGCCAGGATAAAAGAATCGCAAGTCCTGGATTCGCGAATGGAATTGGGATTCAGCGCTGCCCATATTCCCGGCTCCCTTTCCGTTTGGCTGAGCGGAATTCCAAGCTACGCCGGTTGGTTTTTGTCCTATGAGAATCCCCTCCTGCTGGTGACGGAAGCCCCAGATTTATCTGAGGCTGTCACATATCTTATCAGAATGGGATACGATAACATCGAAGGCTACCTCTCCGGGGGAATGCTGGCCTGGCACACGGCAGGGCTGGCCAGCGATTCTGTGAAAACGCATACCGTTCAGGAGTTGTGCGCTTTTCTGGATGAAGGTCGAACACCACTCATTCTAGATGTGCGCAGCAGGGAGGAGCTGGAGAGGGAAGGCCGGATTCCAGGTGCTCTTCATATTCACATCACCCAACTTCTCTCCAGAATCGCTGAAGTGCCCGCAGACAAAGAGGTGTATATCTTCTGCGGCAGCGGTTTGCGTTCCATGATCGCCGCCAGCCTGCTGAAGCGAAAGGGCTGGGACAATGTCGCAGTGATCCTGGGGGGATTCGCCGGCTGGAATTCCACCGCCTGCCCCATCCAAAGCCAACCCAATTCACAGATTACATAAAGTCGGCAAGATCCCTTAGCCGTTTAGTCAATATTATTCATTGTGGCTTCCATCTCTTCCAGGATCGATTTGTATCTCTCATGGATCAACGGTTTTTTGAACTCCTGGAATTCCCGGAGCATATACGGCATCACCGGCATAAAATTTCAGTCCATCATTGATTTCTCTGCCCAGATTCTGTCCTCTCGCATGATCATCCATCAGCTTCACCATCGTCTTTTTTGTGCACTCTGGATAGGAATTTCTCTTTAAGGGCTTCGAACAGAATATTTTTGTCTTTGCAGTGGTAATTCCGATTCTCTTTCTCTATTTCATTAAACTCCTCCCCACGAATGAAAGGCAATGAATGAATAGGATAATGTTATCATAGAGCGTTGACATTTCTAAGATCTAAAAATGTCAAAATATTCAATCCTGTATCAATCTCTCAACAATATTGGAATAAACAGTTTTGCTTTACTCTTAGAGACCTAATAGAATATAGATTAGCCTGGAATATTCGCGAGTTGAGATTGCTGCAACAGCGAGGAAGTGGCCCATGAAGCTGTAGTGAACTACCGCGAATGGGCTAAAACGAAGCCGATGTAGTAAGATCAGCTCGCCCGAAGGGTAAAAAATGTCGATTATAATAATAAGGCTTATGAAAACGGAATTGTCAGATTGGTTAGCTGGAAGAATAAAGTAACCTATTGAAATTGTTTCAGTTGTAATAAGTATCGACATTTTTTATGAATAATTCAGGTTAGATAAAAAGAGGTTCCCAGATGAAATCAAATGCCAGAACCAAAAAGGATCTTTTGAGCGAGATTGAGAGGCTTCGGGAAAAACTCGAAGACGCTGAAAATGCACTCTCTGCAGGCCAACGGTCTAAGGCGGTCGAGCGGCATATCATCGAACGCAAGCAGACCGAGAAGGCGTTACTCAAGGCGAAAGGCGAGCTGGAGATCAAGGTCAGGGAGCGAACCGCCGAGCTGCAACAAATCAATGAGCAATTGAGAAAAGAAAACCATGAGCGAATGCACACTGAGCGGTCTCTCAGATTAGAAGAGGCCCGGTTGGATGCACTCTTACACTTAAGCCAGATCAGCGAAGCCCCTCTCCCCGAGATTGCCGGCTTTACCCTCGATCAGGCAATTGCCCTAACGGGAAGCAAAATTGGATTTGTGGGATTCCTGAGCGAGGACGAATCGGTTTATTCCCTCCATGCCGTATCAAAAGATGTCTTGAAGGAGTGTAATGTCACCGGCGATCCGATGCAATGGCACGTTGTTGACGCAGGCATATGGGCAGATGCGATCAGGGAGCGCAAAACTATATTCGTGAACGACTACAGTGAACCCCACCCCAGAAAAAAGGGGCTTCCCCCTGGTCATCCCAGTGTCGACCGATTTATGGTTGTGCCAATCTTTGAGGGCAAAAGAATCGTGGCTCTTGCCGGCGTTGGCAATAAAGCCTCAATCTATGAGAAGGCCGATGAGCGACAGATCGTTTTGCTCTTAAACGGGATGTGGAATTTTATGCAGAACAGTCGTTCGCGGGAAGAACTGCAGAAAGCATACAACGAGCTCGAAAAAGCCAATGAACTTCTGGAAAGGATGTTTTCCAGTGTCGACCTTCTGATCGCCTACATGGATAAGGACTTCAACTTCATCCGGGTCAACCGCGCCTACGCAGAGGCGGACGAACGGAAACCCGAGTTTTATGCTGGAAAGAACCACTTTGCCCTATTTCCCAACAAGGAGAATGAGAGGATTTTCCGCCGGGTGGTTAAAACCGGAAAACCATATTCCGTTTATGCAAAACCTTTTGAGTACAGTGAGCATCCTGAGCGTGGACTCACTTATTGGGACTGGAGCCTCCAGCCTGTCAAGGGCTCAGACAGCAGTGTCGAAGGTCTCGTCCTGAGTCTGGTAAATGTCACTGAGCGCATCCAGGCAGAGGAATCCATTCGCCAAAATGAGGCGTTATTACAAACCGTATTCGAGACGCTGCCGTTAGGCGTCTGGTTGGCAGACAAAGAAGGCCATATCATTCGTGGCAATTCGGTGGGTAAACAAATTTGGGGGGGCGCCAAATATGGGGGGATTGATCAATTCGGCGAATACAAAGGATGGTGGATCAAAAACGGAAAGCGGATCGAACCGAACGAATGGGGGGTTGCCCGGGCCGTTCGAAAAGGGGAAACATCCATCAACGAGGAAATAGAGATTGAGTGTTTTAACGGCACGCATAAAATCATCAACAACTCGGCCGTCCCCATTCTGGATGATAAGAAGGAGATCATAGGTGCATTCGTCGTCAACGAGGACATCACCGAACGTAAAAGGTCCGAAAAAAACTTGCGTCATACGCAAAAGATGGAGGCTCTGGGAACCCTGGCAGGAGGGATCGCTCACGATTTTAACAATATCCTCATGCCCATAACAATCAATACAGAAATGGCTCTCTTCGACACCCCAAAAGTAAGCCCTTTGCATGAGTATCTTCAGCAGATTCTGGATGCGGCAAAACGGGGAAAAGATTTGGTGAATCAGATCATCACCTTCAGCCGTCAAAAGGAACAAACACGAAAAACTGTCAAAATCAGTCCCATTATTAAAGAAACAACCAAATTTCTTAAGTCGTCTCTGCCCAAAAACATAGAAATTCGTGAAAAGATTGAAACAGAAATGGATACCATCTACGCGGACCCTACCCAGATCCATCAGGTTTTAATGAATCTTTGCAGCAATGGAGGCTACGCCATGAGGGGGAACGGAGGGATACTCGAAGTCATGCTTGCCAGTATCGAGACCGATCCCGGCTTGATCGCGAAACATCCCGATTTAAAACCAGGACCCTATGTCAGGCTGACGGTCAGCGACCAGGGCTGCGGAATGAACCCGGAAGTGATGGAACGCATCTTCGATCCTTTCTTCACCACTAAGAAGCCAGGTGAAGGAACGGGGATGGGGCTCGCTGTGGTCCACGGGATCATAAAAAACCATAACGGCGTCATCACGGTTTATAGTGAACAAGGGAAAGGATCAACATTCGACATTTTTTTCCCCCATATACAGGGAGAAGAAGCAAAGGCTCGACCTGTCCTATCGAAATCTATCCCCACTGGAACAGGAAGGATTTTGCTCATTGACGATGAGCCGGTTCAGCTGAAAAGCGTCCAGCACATGTTAGAACGTCTGGGATATCAAGTTCTTGCAAGAGCGGACGGTGCAGAAGCCCTCGGTTTGTTTTGGAAGGACCCTCAGGGTTTTGACCTTATCATCACCGACCAGACCATGCCCAAGATGACCGGGGAAAAGCTCGCCCAATCCATTTTGAGTGTTCGCCCGGATATTCCGGTTATCCTGTGTACCGGATTCAGCGATTTAATCGATGCCGACAAATCAAAAGCCTTGGGCATCAGCGAGTACGTGATGAAACCATTCACGGTTAGGGAGATCGCAGAAATAATCCATCGTGTGTTGAAACAGAACATATAAAAGATCATTGGTTAAGATATCATGGCCGTTTTCAATCGCAATGTTTTTTGCTGAGGATGACTCTATAGATGTGGAGGTTGAAAACGGGAAGGCGACTTTATCAGGAGCAGGTTCCTGACGGACTGCTTTTGGGATAGCGGTCGACATTGCCAGGAATACCGTAGCAGTGATCGATCTTGTGAACAATACTGATATAACCAGATAAAAAAATTATCCGGAAGCGCCAGGGAAATCCCTGATCCCAGTCATTGACATTTTATCTCATCTGACTCCCATCATCAAAGACATCAGCGAAAGGTAATCGATCAAGTGCCGGGTAATCAAGAAATTTTTTCTGGTGTATTCTTTGGCATCCTCGCCCAGTTTGCGCGCCAAGTCAGGATTATTAAGAAGGGATCTAATCCTGTATGCGCAGCCTTCGATGGAATTAACTGTGAATCCAGTCAATCCATAAACAATCTGAGCCAAGATTCCGCCAACCGCCCCGCCTATAACTGGTTTTCCTTTCCACATTCCCTCGGCCACTGTAAGGCCGAACCCTTCCTTCACGGATTTTTGGACGATGATGTCTGCCGAGCGTTGAAGAGCGTTGATGGCAAGATTAGCATCTGGAGGCAGGTCCAGAACTAAAATATCCTCATCTTTCTCAGCCTCTTCCCTAACACGGGCCAAAACTTCTTCGCCCTCAGGATCGTCCGACGCACTCCCTCCAGCCAAAACCAACTTACAGTCTTGATGTTTTCTGACAATTTTATATGCTGCGATGAGACCCAGCGGGTCTTTGAACTTATCGAACCGGGACACTTGCAGGATGAGGGGCTTGTCACCGGTAAGACCGAATCCAGTCCTGATTGAATCGATCTGTTCGGGCTCGAGTTCCCTGTTTTTATCGCTCAAAGGATCGATGGACGGGTAGACGAGATACTGGGGTATTTTCAATCTCTGGGCAAAGCTGGGTAAAGAAAAAATTGCCCCGTCATATCCAGAAACATAGGGTTTCACGAAATTCCAAGCTTTCCTCTGCGGCCGGGAAATGTCGATGTGACAGCGCCACAGCCATTTTGCTTCTTTGAATTTGTAACCGATCAATGCCGCGGGCTGGGGATCATGGATAACAGCCATGTCTCCGGACAGATCCAGTTTGGTGGCGTTTTCATGATTGACTCTCCGGTATTCCTCGAACATCTCTTCGGTCAAAACAGCTTCATCGCCCTGTAAAGCGTTGTGAAAAGATTTTGTGGTCTTGAAAAAAAGAGGAGTGCCGGTCATGACCTCCCATCTGACTTCTATGCCCAGCTCCCGGAACATGGGAATAAGCCGAAGCAGCATCTCGGCAACACCCCCTCCCATTTTAGTTGAGTTGACATGGAGCATGGATCGTCCTCGAAGCTTCTCCCCCAGCCTGTAGATCAGATCCACTGTTCCCGGAGGGGAGATATCTCTGTAGGCTTCCAACAATGTCCCAGAGAATTTCATTCTGCCAGCTCCTGTAGGCAAAGGTCGAGGATCTTGCGCCTTAACCTTTCCAGGCTGAACATATAGAAATCAATCCTCTCGACACGTTCAGCCAATTGTTTATAGCCTAAAGTATTATCCAACCAGATTGAAAAATCGTTACGTCCCTTCCGCACCCGAATCCGGGCTTCAAAAATGTGATAGTAGAGTGCGCTGGCATGGACATTCTGCAAAGCACGGATAAACTCAGGAAGGGCTCTTGCTGCTGTCCCCAGAGGTACTTCCACGATCTGCGATTTCATGAAATGAAAAGAATTCCCCCTCGAAACCGGGGAAACAAATCTCATCTCGCTGAGGTGTTTATCGATGGTTTCGACGAGATCCATCCGGATATCTTCGAGAGACTTTTCTGGAGAGACGCCCACATTGGCCAGCTTTTCTCCCAGGATATTGTCTCTGAGTTCTATGGCTGCCCAGTTGGCGAAATCATTGGGAAAGGGTCCGGAGAGATAGACATGGCGCAGGAAATAACTATGCATGTGGTAATAGATCGAATCCGGATGCACATCTTCTATCAATTCCAAAAGCTGGGCTTCATTATCTGCCTTCTGGCCTAACAGCTCTTTGATCTCGATGCAACCGATGAATTTGAATTCAGCCATTTATCCTCCTTTTTGTTCATCCTGAACATGGACTGTAATGCTCCTCCTGTCTTGGACAACAGAAACGAGTATACCACAACGGTGTTTCCCGGATATAATTGAAATTTATTCTTTCAAACAGAAAATTATTCTGTCTAAAGGAACAATGGGACAGAGCAACCTTTTCGGATTCTTCCTTCTTTTCCTTGGTTCTTAAAATGCATATTCTCGAATGCCTCCAACCTTTTTTAGCCACCGCTTCTATTGAAGGCAGGTCCGTCTCCATACGGCTTGAATCCTTCAAATGCTAAATCTGTGCCAATGTTTACCATCATCAGTTTAGGGCACTCATGAATAAACTCAGAGATCGAATCAGGCACTTTTTCTGTGATGAACCTGACTTTAGGGCCAAAAAACATGAAAAGATTATAAAAAAAAGATCAGGATGATTGGAAATAGTCCTGTTTTACAGGACAACGTCGCTTTCCACAAAAAAATTCGCACGGAAAAAGGAATCCCAGGGAATGTGGAGCTAATGCTATCCATGGGTATTCGCGTTTCAACATCTTGAGCTTTCCAGTTTAGCTCGAGTTTATTCAAAAACACACATTTTCTATCAATGATCAGCTTAAGAGTCGATAAAGAACATTCGAAAGTATAATGAAATCTGCAAAAAAGTAGATATCCTGGCAATTTCTCAGGTCTGAAGCTGGCATGGAATTTGCACACTTGAAATTTGAACGAAGAATAAGATATGGGGAGATCGCATGGTGTCTGGAAGCTATATGAGGAAGACCTTGATTCTCTTTATCGTTGGACTTATTCTTTTGATATATTGGATCGTCAGACATAACAGGCCGGGGGAATCCGAGAGAAAAGAGAATGCCCTGGATATTTAAAAGAAAGAATCACCAGGAGCGAGATCGACAGGGAAAGGTTTGAAGAGAAGAAAAAAATCTTTTGATTTAACATATCATCGAAGGGCTTATTTTATGACTTAAAAGGAGGACAAATGAAGACCGATAAGATCGTACAGTTACTGGGAGATGAGGCCGATGATTTGCTTAACCACAAATGCACGACTATTTTGAAGGATCAGCTGCATTTGCCCGGACCGAATTTTATCGACAGAGAATTTACACAGACGGACCGCTTACCTCCAGTTTTGCGGAACATGCAGACCATATTCAACACAGGCCGTCTGGCAGGGAGTGGGTATTTGTCCGTTCTCCCCGTTGATCAGGGGGTGGAGCACTCAGCGGGTTCTGCCTTTGCCCCGAATCCTATCTACTTCGATCCGGAGAACATCGTCAAGCTGGCCATCGAAGGGGGATGTAACGCTATTGCCTCGACCCTGGGAGTCCTGGGATCCGTGGCGCGAAAATATGCGCATAAGATCCCTTTTATCGTCAAGCTCAACCACAACGAGCTGCTGACCTATCCCAACACCTATGACCAGATTCTGTTCGCCGGTGCAGACCAGGCCTTCGAGCTGGGCGCTGTCGCCGTGGGAGCCACGATTTATTATGGCTCAGAAGAAAGCCACCGCCAGATTCAGGAAATCACCGAAGTGTTCCGGTATGCCCACAGTTTGGGTCTGGTCACTGTGTTGTGGGCGTATTTGCGAAATCCCGCCTTTAAGAAGGATAAAGATTATCACCTCTCTGCCGACCTGACCGGACAGGCCAATCACTTATCCGCCACCATCGAAGCGGACCTTGTGAAGCAGAAACAACCTGAAAACAACGGAGGATACAAAGCGCTCGATTTCGGCAAGACTCATCAGAAGGTTTATACCCAATTAACCAGTGATCATCCCATCGATCTGACCCGCTACCAGGTCATCAATTGTTATATGGGGCGGATAGGATTGATCAATTCCGGTGGCGCTTCCGCAGGGAAGGATGATCTCACACAGGCGCTGCGGACTGCCATCATCAACAAACGCGCAGGCGGCATGGGGCTGATCATCGGGCGCAAATCTTTCCAGCGTCCCATGAAAGAGGGTGTGGATCTGTTAAACGCCGTCCAGGATGTGTACCTGGACGACGAAATCACAATCTCGTGAACAATCGCTACATTGAAGAGCCGGTGAAAGATAGGCCAGTTCACTGCGAGAACGAATCATAAAATGTGATTTTGCTAAAGGGAGAAAAACTTAAAAACCGGATGCCGTAATGGTGGCTCCTCTAATGAAGAGATCCGCGATAACAAAAACCGTAACCACAACCGTTATTCCAGCAAGAATCATAACGATCGTGTTTTGTTTTTGGACTTCCTGAGGCAGCAAAAGCTGAAACATTCTGGTCATGATATAAAGACCCACCATAAGACCGATTTCTGGAATCTTTTATCCTCCTATATGAGTGAATCCACATAGATATTTAAAAAACTTACGAGGGTTATTATGTCCACAGCCCTGAGTTAATTTTAGTCTTTCTTCAATAAAAAGATAGGAATTTCCTTTCTGTGCTTGCGACAAATCCCTCACAATTTTCCCCAATTACCACCCACTAACATCCTGAATTAAGATTATCACATCCAAACCGACAAGGTCTAAGACTCAATGAGCCAGACCTCCTGAATCCAAAAATCTGACTTTGACAGTTTAATGAACAACCAGTTCCTCTTAGCCGACCGGCATCAGTTCGTCGCAAGGAAAGGCCAGCCATGTTCTTGAACCATTTCCGCATCGCCTTTCGTCCGATTTTCAAGCGCAAGGCATTTACGGTCATCAACATCCTCGGCCTCGCCGTCGGGATGACCGCCTGTTCCTGATCCTGCACTGCGCGCTCTTTACGACGACCTGCCGATCATCGGATCCGAGTCTATACGGCATCGCTCTCCGTAGCATCAACCGTTTACCGGTCTCGCTGGTTGTGGACGTCATTCCGGCGGGCCGGAACACACGCTCGGCCAGCATGGATTCGAATGGTTCCTCCTCGATAACCTCGATCACCCTTGCCAAGCATGTAAAACCTGCGCTGCTGTAAAGCCTCCGGGTTCCAGGCTCGAACAGAAGTCCCTCCGCCTCGGCTCGCTCAACGATGTCGGATGGACGCAGGATCTGCGTCTCCTCAATTGGATCTCAGACACGATGTGGCACTCCCGATCGATGCGTGAGCAAGTGACGGACTGTAGGTACGCCTCCGTCTGGCCGCTCCGGAAAACCGGGCAGGTATCGCTTCACCGGTGCATCGAGATCCATACGACCCGCTTTTTCAAGGACATGGACGAGCGTCTCGGTCATCGGTTTTGTGATCGAGGCGACGCCGAACCGAGTCTACGGTTTGTTGGGTACCCAGAGCTCCCAATTGGCGAAACCGTACGCTCGCTGGAACAGAATCTGGTTTCCCCTGGCGACCAATATGATCCCGCTCAACAACTCGGCTTCGGCCTGCGGGACAGCCAGCGACTCGATCTGAGTCGCAACGGTTGCCAGGGCCTTGTCAGTCGCTACTTCCTGGGCCGCAGACAAAAAAGGCGCCAAGAGAAGCGAAATCGAGAGTACCAAGCGACGATTCATGTACTGTGTGTTCATCGTTTCTCCATCAACTGTCATTTCGGCTGCCGCCTAACAATTAGCTCAACCGTTGGAACAACATAAGATTATGCCGATGCGACGGGCTCTGCTTAAAATCACTCCCAAAACTGCCTAAAAGAATCGGCTGTTCCAAGCGGCTGCAGCTTTTGGTTAGGCATTGTACGCTTTAGAGTGATGAGCATAATTAATTCATATAATCTCGCTCGCAAAATTGTTCAAATGACCGATCTGTAAAATGGACCCTTTCTTTAGAACTAAAAAATCGTTCGTATCTCTCTTTTTCAGATTTAGCTTGTATGTCTGGCTTACCATTATGATTATTAATAATTATAATTTCAGGAGTTTTACCCTTATTAATCTCAACTCGTTTTAACAGATATTTTAAATGAATGTCTGCATCGGGAAAAGAGTATCCACAAAAAATTATTCTTTTCGCTTTTCTCCTTAAATATTTAAATATCGTACCCATAGCTCTCCCATGTTCGCTGAACTGGGTTTCTGTCTCTAATCGCATTGTTTCTTCCTGATGCCTTGCTCCCCATTCTTGCATCAACGGCATTATCCTCCTTAAATCTATCTCACCTCCCTCCAAATCATTTAAACAGGATTCTTTACAAGTTCAGAATGACTTATCCTAAGCCTGAAGGAGAGATAAAGCTTCTAAAAACCAACATCGCCTTATTTAATTTTGAGGATTATGACCTTAAAAGAATGCTCACTGCTGGTGATATCACTCGTGTACAAGAATTTGTTAAAAAGATTTAAAGCGGCAGTCGTGGCGGCAGAGGATGAGGAATGAAGGTTATTCGTATCTCAAGCTTTTGACCGGATCGGTGAGTGCCGCTTTGACGGCCTGGTAGCTGATGGTCGTAAGGGCGACTAGCATCATGATGGCTGCGCCGCCTAGAAAAACTTCGATCCTCATTCCTGTCCTGTAGGCGTAGTTCTGAAGCCACCGCTGCATGGTGAAGTAGCCGATAGGGGCCGCTATCACGAACGCAAAAAAGACCAACCTTAAAAAATCTCTTGATAGGAGCGCCGCGATGTCGAGGATCGATGCCCCCAGCATTTTCCGCACGCCGATCTCCTTAGTGCGCTGCTGGAGTGAAAAGGCCGAAAGGCCGAACAGCCCCAGCGAGGCAATCAGAATCGTCAGGATGGTGAACGTGCCGAAAATACGCATCAGGCGCTGCTCCTGTCCGTACTCACGGGCAAAATCTTCGTCCAGGAAGTAAAAATCGAACGGATAGCCTTCAAAGAACTGAGACCACACCTTTTTCACGTATGCTACGACCGAGGCTGCCTCCTGCGCATGAAAACGCATGGCAAAAAGCGAGTTGGGCGAGCGGATGCCGAACATCATGGGTCCGATCACCTCCCGCAGGCCGTGCTGATGGTAGTTCTCGACAACGCCGATGACTCGACCCTCGGGCTTTCCAGAACCAGGAGAAGAGAAGTCCTTGCCGATGGCAGCCTGAGGCGACTCCCACCCTACCAATGACACAGCCTCTTCGTTGATGATGACCGCCGTGTCGCTGTCTGTGGAGAAGGATGGGTCGAAGTCGCGTCCTGCAACCAGTTTCAAGCCGAGCGTTTTTATGAAATCAAAATCGACCGGGATGTATTCCAGGCTGATGCTTTCGTTCTCTGCCCAGCCCTCGGGGAATGAAATCTGACCCCGCCATCCGCTGTGGCCGGGAACAGATCCTGTCGAGCTTACGAACTGCACAGCAGAATGTGCGGCAAGCTCATGCTTGAACACATCGATCCGGCGCGACATTTCCTGGCCGGGAGCCCGCCGCGCATCGAGAACGATTACCTGTTCGGCATCGAACCCCAGGTCCTGCTTCTGCATGTAGCGGAGCTGGCTCAACATGACAAAAGTCCCGATGATGAGGGCTCCCGAGAGGGCAAATTGAAAGACGACCAGTGTTTTCCGAAGCTTAACACCGCGCTGACCGGCCATGAAGCGGCCTTTGAGCGACTCGACAGGCGAGAACGATGAAAGGGAAAGAGCCGGGTATAGGCCCGCTAAAATCCCGACGCCGAAGACCAGAACGAAAAGCACTCCGGCCATTTGAGGGATGAGCAAATCATGCACGGTGAACATCTTTGCGGCCAGATTGTTGAAATACGGGACGAACACCATAGCCAGGCCGAGAGCCAGAATCAGAGCCAGAAGGCATATCACCAGCGACTCCACCAAAAATTGCCGTACCAGAGCGCTCCTGGTAGACCCGACCACCTTGCGCAGGCCAACCTCCTTAGCCCGTTCCATGGACCGGGCCGTGGACAAATTGACAAAATTGACACAGGCTATGAACAGCAGAAACACTCCGACAAAAATCAGCAGGTAAACATAAGCGATGTCGCTTTTCGGGCCCAGCCAATTGCCGTAATCCGAGCGCAGATAGATATTCTTGAGAGGCTCCAGGACCAGCTTATAGGACGACCCCCATCTTTCTAAATAGCTCCCTGCGTATTTTTGGGGAAGGTCGCGGATCTTTGATGCCAGTGCTTCGGCATCGGTGCCTTCACGCAGCAGGACGTAGTTGACGACATTAAGGTCGAGCCAGCCTTTTTCCATCTCTTCTTCGAACATCTCCGGGTCGATAACGCGCAGGGTGTCGAACGAAAGAAGGGCATCGAATCGGATGTGCGAGCGACGGGGCACGTTGACAACACCTTTAACCGTACAGAGAAAGGAATCTTCTCCGAGGAGGAGTGTCCGGTTGAGCGCTTGGGTCTCACCGAAAAGCTTTCGAGCCAGAGTATCCGAGAGGACGAGGGAATTGGGCTCTGCCAGCGCTGTCTTCGGGTCTCCCTCAATAAACGGGAAATCGAAGAGGTGGAAAAATCCGCTATCAGCGTAGAGCATACTCTCGAAGTAGTGATGATCGCCATGTTCGATGGAGTATGCGGGATAGGTCCGCATGTAAACGACATCCTCGACCTCGGGATATTCGGATTCGATGAGCCGGCCATAAGGCCAGCCTACAGAGGCACCCCCGAGGCGGTAGATGCGGGAGCTCTTTTCATGAAATCGGTCATAGGCCAGCTCGTCCTGAACATACAGGCCTATGAGCAGGCAGGCAGCCAGCCCGACGGATAGCCCGCCCAGGTTGATAGCGGCAAACCCTTTGTGCCGCCGGAATAGGCGAAGGACTATCTTGATATGATTCTTTAACATAGATATCTGCCTCCTGAAACATCGTTCTTTTAACGCAGAAGTTTAAAAACAGCCTACTGTATAAATACGGAAGCAGATCGCAAATAGTTGCCTTCGTTTAAGCAGAAGATTGGGTTCGGCCGCGGAGAAAAGCGATTATCTTGGGAATGGCCAGCGGAACCACATCGGGCAACATGTGCGGCATCAGGTTATCCATGACCTTGGGCATCATCTTCGGGAGAGCTCCGGAAAGAGAACGGGAAATACCGGCTTCATCATCGCAAACATAGCATCTCCGACGAATCCCAGTTTCCCGATGAAACACATCATACCTCCCGTCCCAAGCGGCATGGCATCGAGCATCTCGGGCTGCATGCTGTCCATCAGGTTGGCAAATTCTTTGGGCGTCATCAACGCGATCATGCCTTCGAACACCGCCCACTGTTTTGCCACTTCCGGGCTGGGATCTTCGAACTCCTTGCCCAATCCTCGTTGATCTTTCCCATCTTTCTTTAAACATATGTGTACAATGCACTCTTATTCTATCTTTTCTCGTGGGTCAGAATAGAGCAATTGAATGCCGTAAAGAAATTGCTTCATTCGGGCTTACTAAATTACCAAAGTTCTCTTTCCCGTTTTCGTCTGAGATATCTGCGCATGCGTTTTAGTGCTCGATGTTCCTTCATTCGTCTCTTATCTCCGGGTTTGACATAAACAGAATTTTTTTTGATATCTCTCATAATGGCTTCTTTTTGGACTTTTCTTTTGAACCTTCTGAGAGCGTTCTCAAGGGATTCATTTTCTTTCACTAACACATAAGCCAGGTTTATCACCTCCTGTTGATTTTGGAAAAACGTCAGAGAGCGTCTTTATCCAGAACAGAATTTAACATTTGATACGTTTTCTGACGCCTGAGCTTTCGTAAAGCTTTTGCTTCGATCTGCCTGATTCGCTCCCGCGTGACACGGAATTGATTTCCCACTTCTTCCAGAGTATGCTCATTCCCACTGCCTAGCCCGAAGCGCATCTTCAAGACCATCGCTTCTTTTTTATTGAGTGAACTGAGTGCCTTTTCTATTTTCTCTCTGCGGCTGATCTGAATAAAAACATCATCCGGTACGGGTGACCGATCATCCTTGATAAAATCTCTTAAAAAGCTATCTCCATCCTCCCCAATCGGCGATTCCAGTGAAATGGGATCTCTAGCGATTTTAATGATCTTTCGGACTTTTTTGACGGGAAGCCTCATTTTTTTTGCGATCTCTTCCTGAGTGGGCTCGCGGCCACTTTCCTGAACCCATAGCAGGCAGACTTTATTCAATCTATTGATTGTCTCGATCATGTGCACGGGAATTCGAATTGTGCGGGCCTGGTCTGCAACAGCTCTCGTGATCGCTTGTCTAATCCACCATGTGGCATATGTCGAAAATTTGTAACCTCGCCTGTAATCGAACTTCTCCACTGCCTTGATCAAGCCCATATTGCCCTCTTGGATCAGATCGAGAAAATCAAGGCCTCTCTTTAAATACTTCTTGGAGATAGATATGACCAATCTGAGATTTGCCTTGACCATCACACTTTTCGCTTGTGTTTCGGCTCTTTTTTCAAAGGAAATGGACCGGAGAATTTTCCCCAAGCCCTCCGTATCAAGGCCAATTTCTATTCTGTATTTTCTATAAATTCTGTCTATGTCTTTCTTCTTCTGCTGGAAGTTCATCTTTGCTTTTTTGCTCCGCGAATTCGCCATCGCCCGGTTTAACTCATCTCTGCTTTGATCCAGGTCGAACATGACCTTGTGTTTGGCAAAAAGGCCTGCAGATACACGTTCAAAAAATTCTGGCTTGATGTGCAACCTTTTTATGGTGTGAAGGATCTGAACAACAAGGCGCGCCCGCTTAATAGTGTTTTTCTTTCTTTGAGGGATGGTCTTTAACTGTACCTGGTAATCCCTGATCTTTTTTATTTCGAGGAAAATCCGCTCAATTTTCTCTTCCAGATTAGATTTTTTCAGATCCTCAAAGTTATCATCGAATAATCTTTGAAATTTCATTGGATTAAGTTTCAGTTTATCTTCGAGTTCGTAAATTCTCTGTAATAAATAGCGCGTCTGTAAGAGAGCTTTGAAGATATTTATTTTGCATCTTTCCATCCGTTTGGCTATGTCCACTTCATTTCTACGTGTGAGAAGCGAAATTCTGCCCATGTCCTTCAAATAGATTCTAACGGGATCTCCAGTCAACAATTTATTAAGTACGCTCATATTAAATTTCTTCCGTTATCATGCTATTTTCTTTGGGATGTTGGTTGGCTTCTCAAAAAATGAATCAATCTGTTTTTATTGCGCTCAATGACGACCTTGGCTGCCTGACGCTTAGTTAAGCCTTTTTCAATTTCGGCTGATATATCTTTCAATAAGACTGCACGCAATAGATCGATACTATCACTATGCGACTTTAATGTTTGTGTTATTATATTTTTTTCTTTGTCATTTGCAATTTCGATCATTCTCTTTAAGCGGGATTGTTTACAAACGGCTTGCAAACATATTTCGTACACAAAATTAAAGACCTCCCTCACACTTTCGATATACTGTTTGTTTCGTTCTCTACTGTTAGCGATATGAGCAAAATCGTCTTTGGATATAGAAGCTTCGACGTCTTTCCAAAGCTCTTTGAAAAAATCCTCGAGCGAGTACTTGACATCATTATTTCTGATGCGTTCGGGGGTAATATTTTTTTTCATATAACTCCTATATGCCTCCTAAAAAATAGTCACATTAATTCGAATTTTCCGCCAATACAAAACTGAGGAAGATATTATGAGGAGGGCTATTTAAATGAATTTTAAATTCATGTGTGCATATAGTATCAAAATCCTCTAAAGGAATCAAATCTGGCTATAGGAGAAAATTCAAGAATCTGAAAAGATTTCGACAAAACGAAGAGTAAACGACAAGTAAATACCCGATCCTCCCCGTGTACCACTGCTGTGACAGAAAATGTTGAAAATTGTTGAAAATATGGTCTGAGCCGGCACGATTCACGGATCCTAAATCAATACCTTTTTTCAAACCATTGATCTTTGAGCACAAGCGCTTTTTTGGAGTACTCTACACCGTTTACAATCAACTTGACGGTATATTCTCCAGGTTTTGCCCGGATATGTTTATAATCCACTTCCCGCCATTCAGGCTGTGGCTGAATCCAGACATCCAGGGGCCGTCCGGTCACGGACACCTCTTCATCGGGTTCGCCGAAATAGTCATGCCCGTCGTAATAATCGAAATAGAGTTCATCATTCCTGGTTCTCTCAATCCACCGGGCTGCATCCTCTTTCTCTTTATCCGTCCGGAGTATTCGTTCTGTCAGGTGCCATTCTACATTGTTCAATCCCGGATCGCCGGATCCTTCATATTCATTGACGAGCTGCGAGCCGCGGAATATCTGCACTGTCACTCCGTCTTTCACCCTGTTTTTCAAGTAATAATTCACAACGATTCCCTTGGGAGCATTTTCACCGTTGTAGTTCTGAAAATTTGCCGCCACCTGTTTCTGTCCGCTCAGAATCCAGAGAATCTGCGGTTCAACGTCGAAAAGATGAACATCTTCGGCGAGCACCTTCGCATTGATTTCCTGAAGAGGTGAAATATCGGCAATCCAGAAACTCCTGCCATAGGTCGCGACGATGAGGTCGTTCTCGCGGGGGTGAATCACCATGTCGGTGATCGGAATATTCGGCATATTGTTCCTAAGTGACTGCCATGAAGCTCCCCGGTCGAGAGAAACATAAATACTTTTTTCCGTTCCGAGAAACAGAAGATCAGGATTTTTATGGTCGTGACGGATCACATTGACCGGTTCACCCGCAGGAAGCCCGTTGGTGATCGATTCCCATGTTTCCCCGTAATCCGTTGTTCTGTAGGCGTATGGCTTCAGGTCTCCGGTGACCCTTCTGCCGTTAAGGGTGATAAATGCCTCCTCCGGATCATGACGCGAAGCTTCCACCCGGCTCACCTTGTACTCCGGCTTACCGGGAATTTTATCATTCAATTTGGTCCAGGATTTGCCGCTGTCTCTTGTGAGTTGAACATTGCCGTCGTCTGTTCCCACCCAGATAACACCCTGCACAATTGGAGATTCATCGATGGTGGTAATCGTACCATTGATTCTATTTTTTTGCTCTTCGTACGGCCCGTTGGTGAGATCGGGACTTATTTCTTGCCAGCATTCTCCCAGATAGGAGGAGCGCAGCAGAACATTTGCACCATGAAAAATTACATTGGAGTTGTGCGGAGAAATGAGAAAAGGAGCGAGAAAGTTAAATCGGATTCCCTCCTTTCGGTAACGAATGTCTTTTCGTACGTTCGTCTTCTGGTCGTTTCGTGAAATGGAACCATTTTGAGACGAGACAAAGAGCCATCGGTTGTCTCTCGGATCGACCTGCGCGTATCCACCGTCCGCCCCACCGACATGTTCCCAGTCCTCAAACCGGATAGGATACCTCCCCTGCTTGGTGCTGGGTCCCCGCCATGTGCCGAAATCCTGCATACCGCCATAGACGTTGTAAGGGTAGGCCATGTCGACTCCTACCGCTTCCAACAAACCGCACGGCAGATTGTCGGGATGGGACCATGTTTTGCAGCCGCTGAACGATATCCTGATTCCCGAATCGCTCGAACCGATCATATGGTCGCTGTTCAGGGGATCGATCCAGAGGTCTTGATGATCGTTCCCGAACCGGATGATCGCATGTTTCCAGGTCTTTCCTCCGTCGTCTGTCCCCTGGATACAGCTGTTAAGTACGTATATTTTATCTTCGTTATTCGGATCGATCCGGATCTGAGCGTACCGTTCGCTGCCCCGCATCAAAAAGGTCTTCAGGTCCGGACTGATCCGCTGCCAGGTTCTCCCTGCGTCCCTCGTGCGCCAGATGGTA
Source organism: uncultured Eubacteriales bacterium (assembly GCA_964406575.1). Taxonomy (GTDB): domain Bacteria; phylum Acidobacteriota; class Aminicenantia; order Aminicenantales; family Aminicenantaceae; genus WTAW01. Next base: position 32,762 of record CAYOSH010000010.1, read on the forward strand.
TTCTCTGTATCACGCCGGGGATTCTCGGGATTCTCCACAGGAATGAGTATCGTGGCAACGACGACATCCGGGTTCGTCCGATAGATGTCGAGCCCGATCCTTTGGAGGGGGACAGTCGGCAATCCTCCGCCCAGCTTCTCCCACGAGGATCCACCGTTCGTGGTCTTAAAAATACCGCTTGCTTCGCCGCCATCACGGTCCCACATGCTGGCATACAGTATATTAAAATCCGTCGGATGCATGTGAACATCTGCGCCGCTCACAGGCTTCCCATTATCGGTCAATCCGAGAACCTTTTCCCAGGTTCTCCCGCCGTTAGAGGTCTTGAATATGCCTCGTTCGGGTTTGTTGTCGTAAGGACTTCCGACTGCGGAGACATACACGATCTCCGGATTCTCAGGATGAATGACGATTTTACTGATGAAATAGGAGTCTTCCAGGCCGATGTGCGTCCACGATCCTCCTCCGTTGGTCGATTTGTACATCCCCTCTCCCCAGTAGGAAAGGTTTCCCGTACCGACGTAGACTATTTCGGGATCCGAAAAAGCGACTTCCACGTCGCCGAGGGCGTTGATATTTTCATTGTCGAAAACAGGTTGATACGTACTCCCGTTATCCGTGGTCTTCCAAAGCCCCCCCGTAGAAGCCGCTGCATAGAACGTATAGGGCTGCTTGTCAGTATCGGGAACACCGATCTGCATGAATCGGCCTGACTGTTTCGTCGGGCCGATGCTTCGGAAATGGATCTTGTCGAGAACATGTGTTGGCGCCTGCTGGCCAAACACGGGGGACAAGATCAAACAGAGTAAACAGAATCCTCCTGTACAGAACCTCTGTGCTGCTGTCTTGAAAAACATAATCATTCCTCCTGTCTAGTGGTTTTATGATCTCCGCAGCGCTTTTTAAAACGATCTGAAGACATTGATATTTTGTACGCTTATTTAATGAGATAAAGCTCCTTTTGCGGAGGGGATAAATACTCGACTCCATTTTCTGTGGCAATCGCCTGCTCATGATCCCACCAGAACAAATACTGGTCTTTGCCTTCGGGGCCTGGCGACGGCATATAGAAAAAATATTCTAAAACAAAGTGATGATTGGGTGGGAGCGGTATATCCCACGTCCACGTCGGACCATAAGAACTAATCCTGGGGCCGAGATAATTCTCCTCCGGCCTCTCACGTGCCCCTTTCATCATGCCATGGCAGTCGATACTAAGGTGCGTTTTTTCAGGATCATAACCTGCGGAATAAACGGGAAAATTGTTCTTTGGGACAACCATATGCAACTGGTCATCCCTAACAATGATCCCTGCATTCTCGAATTTCAGCTTGCAGTTTTTCATGATTTCACGAGGAGTAAGCCTTGCCTTGATGGTCTCTGCCAAAATCTTGTCGATTTTCAGATATTCTGCCCAGAGTTTCTTGATTTCTTGAGCAGGTTCTGTCTCTCCTTCACGGAGCACGTAGGCGTACAATCCCTGGCTTGGTGAGGCAACGATATCGCCTCGCTCGATTTTATCACTCCCAAAGCCATTGCTCCTTCCCCTTTGTGATTCTCCTGTTTTTGTCCGGCGAAAAACAGTTAATCTCGCATCGCGCCTTTTAGTTTCACCCGGGACGATCTCAGAAAAAGCTTTTTTTACTCGTTTAACGTCGTCCCTACGCATTTTCTTAAGGAGTTCAATTTCGCTCGGCACCTTATTAATAATGTAATCCATTATCACGTATTCAGATGAGACCAGCCTGCTGGCATATTTATCACCGAGCTCTTCAGTCAATAGGAGGTAATCTGTATACGATAAGCCGTCTCTTGCACCTCCAAAATCAGTGTAGGTCTCCCACGGTCCCAGATTAAGCATGAAATTGACAGCAATGCGTTTGGGGTCGCGCGCTTCGACAAATTCTCTGAGGCCTTTAAATCGGAAATCATATTCTGTCATCGGGCTTGCCAGCGGTTCCTTCACAACAATTGCCTTGTCGATTATGTCGTAGGCTCCGCATTCTTCAACCAATTTATAGTCCTCCTCATCCCCTCCACGATGTGTAGCTCCCCAACGACGCCCGAGAACCGCCCGTTCAATCCTGTCGCTGCCACGGTCCGTGAAGACGAAGACACCGGAGGTACTGCCCAACTCTTGTGCACCAAAATCGTCAGGAATGGCTATTCTCATCACATGGATCCACATGTCGACATTGTTCTTCCGCATGGCTAAAGGCAGGACGATATCGAACTTTTCCCGGCGAATCTGATTATTCCATTCCTTCAGATCGACCTCTTCCTGAGTCTGCTGACTGACCATTTCCGCATCAGTGGGCGCGGATTTGATCGTTGCCACAAGGCATAGGCCCAAAAACATGGACAAAGAAAAAATCACACACAAAGCTTTTCGAGTAGACATTAGATAGCCTCCTTCATTATGGATCTGTGCGAATCGAACTTAAAGAAAGTATTACTTTTTAGCGTTTTTTTCTATCCCGGATCAGAATCCAAGTTTGAAAGACATCATGCTTTAAAATTCAGAGCAAGTTGCCCAGATGAAAAAGATTCTGTTCGATCGCGAACTGCTATTTAATGAGATATAGCTCCTTTTGAGGTGGTGATAAATACTCGACTCCGCTTTCCGTGGCAAGCGCCTGCTCATGATCCCACCAGAAAAGATATTGGTCTTTGCCTTCCGGACCTGGCGACGGCATATAGAAAAAATATTCTAAAACAAAGTGGTGATTGAGGGGGAGCGGTATATCTTTCGACCAATCCGGACCGAGAGAACCAATCCTTGGCCCAAAATAATTCTCGGACTTCCTCTTATACGCTCCTTTTTTCATGCCGTGGCAGTCGAGACTAAGTTCTGTTTTTTCGGGATCAAAACCTATGGAATAAACAGGGAAATTGTTCTTTGGGATAACCATATGCAATTGGTTATCCCTAACAATGATCCCTGCCTCCTCAAATTTCTGCTTGTAATTTCTAATTATTTCGCGAGGGGTAAGTCCTGACCTGATGGTCTCTGCTAGGATCTTATCGATTTTCTGATATTCTGCCCAGAGCTTTTGGATTTCCGGAGGCGGTTCTGTCTCCCCTTCACGGAGCACGTAGGCGTACATTCCCTGGCTCGGTGCGGCAACGATATCGCCTCCCTGGACCACAGTGTTTTCCCAGCCGGCACTCCTTCCCCTTTGCGACAGGCCTGTGCTCATACGACGGAAGACGACGACATCCACCTCTTCATCCCCGGTTTCACCCAACTCGCTAGTCTTGGTTACACCAGGCTTTATTTCAGCGAAAACTTTCTTTACACGTTCATCTTCATCCTGACGTATTTTCTTTAGCAGTTTAATTTCACTCGGCACCTTTCTTATAATGTAATCCATCATCACATATTCAGACGAGACCAGCCTGCTGGCATATTCAGCACCGAGTTCTTCAGTCAATAGAAGGTAGTCTGTATGCGATAAGCCGTCTTTTTCTCTCCTATAAGTCACCCACGGTCCCAGATCATGCTTGAAATTCACAGCAATGCGTTGGGGGTCACGGGCTTCGACAAACTCTCTGAGGCCCTTAAATCGGTAATCATATTCTGTCATCGGGCTTCCAACAGGTTCCTGCACAAAAACAGGATCGCCGATTATGTCGTAAGCTCCACATTCTTCAAGCAACTTACTCTGCCCTCCCCTTTCACGCTGTGTAGCTCCCCAGCGACGTCCGAGAACCGCCCGTTCGATCCTGTCACCGCCTCGGTCCGTGAAGACGAATACACCGGAGGTGCTGCCCAGTTCTTCCGCACCAAAGGGATCGGGAATTGCCTCTCTCATCACATAGATCCACATGTCGATTTTATTCTTCCGCATGACTTCAGGTAGGACGATATCAAACTTTTCCCGGCGAATCTGATTATTCCATTCTTTGAGATCGTACTCATCCTGAGCCTGCTGGCTGGCCATTTCCGTATCAGTTGGCACGGATTTAGCCGTTGCCAAATAGCAGAGGCCCAAAAACATGAATAAACAAAGGATCGCACAAAAAACTTTTCGAATTGACATTAGATAACCTCCTTTTATTATGGCTCTATTTGATTCGAACCTTAAGAATGTACAATTTTTTTAAGGTTTTTTCTAGTCCTAAATCATCGGATCAACTCAATTCTCTCATTCGGCGGCTGAATAAATTCAACTCCATTACTGGTCACTATTTAAAGTGTCGAAATATTAAAAGCCAGTGGATGACCGGGTCTTTCTGCCATGCTCATGTGAACCATGTATTCAAAAGCAAAAAAAAATCCTCCTGGATTTTTAGATGGAGAGCGAAAGGACGAGAGGGCGTCATAAAAGGCCCTTCTGTTCCAATATCCCATCCAACTTCCCTGGTATCCATGTTTTTAGTGCCGATATTGTGACAATCGATGGAAAACCCCGGTTTATCGGCTGTTCAGAAAAACGACCTGAAGTCCGCGGGAATCCTCTTTTCTCTTGGAAAAATCCTTGGATTTTTGGATAGAATAGCCTGCATCGATCAACTGTTTAACTTGAGATGAATCATCAACATTCTCCGGGCGAAAGACCAGCCAGAAAGATGATGGAAGTTCTGATACTAGCTGTTCTTTGGGGAAGGGACTGGCAAAATGTAGTGATTTAGCATAGTAATTGAGAAATCTTGTATCTCCTTGGATCACAAAAATCTTATCCCCGGGGAGTGTCTCCTTGAGAAGGTAAGAATATACTTTGTTATAGGGCTCGAGCCTGTAATGGAGTACGTTGTCCAGAGTGGGAATTAATTGCAAGACGAACAGAGCTGACATGAAAATCGCTGCCCATGCCCGGGAGTTCCTCCAAATCTGGAATACGCCAAAGCTTATGAGAAGCGCAAAAAACGCCTGAGCTGGGATCATGTGCCGGTATCCCCAAAAAGGGAGCTCTAGAGGAGGAATAGAGATTAAAAATAAAAGACAAGGCGTGAACAAGACAGGTCCGCTCAGCAAGAGTGCCGCCCGCCTGTTGAGCCCACACGATGACGACGGAGTAGCCCTGAACAACCCTGCTCCTGCCGCAAAGAGTAAAATGCAGGCCACAGTAAAAGAGAAAAAAACGCCGATCTTCCAAGAAAGGTGACCGTTCAACCTGGAGAAGAGCTCCAACAAAGTCTCAAAATTCGGAGTCCTTACCCAGCCCAAGTTCGGTTCTAGCCCTTTGGCCCTATAGATTGGGATTTCAGTAACAATCTACGGCAAAAAACATACAAATGCGACGGCCGCAGACAATAACCACCGCCAGAAATCTCTGGTTCTAGCTGCGAAGAGAACAGTCGGGAGCGTGCCGAGAATGAATAGCCATCCGATGTAATGTGTGTAGACCAGGATAATGCAAATGACGGTGAATGCTATCCATGACTTAACGGAGCTTTCTTCATGAAGCGCACGCCATAGAGCGATGATGAGCATTAGAACAAGTAGGGTGTACATAGCATAATGGCGCAAGTAGTGAGAGGTAAGCACCTGCAGGTCATTCACAGCGACAAGAGATCCAGCCAGTAGAGCAACCCGTTCATCTGGAAAAATCATTCGCCCAAAGATGAGAGTCAGGATGACAACTGCCATACTGCAAGCTAGGGAGAAAAGCCTCAAAACGATCAAATTCTGGCCGAAAGCAAGACTCCACGCCTTAAGGATCGAATAATGGAAAGGAGGAGTGACCATATCAGTTCTAACGATATCGAGCATGCGACTCCAAGACTGAGTGATGGCATCCAAATGAAAGGGTTCATCAGCCGCCAGAGACTCATTGAAGACAGGGATTATCCGGAGGAAGAGGGCTGCGATAAGGATTATCCCGCAGAGAAGGAGGTATCCTTTTGAACAATTTTTCAAGCTGTTCATGAATCTATATAATCTGAAAAAGATTGTCAAACCAGGAAATCCTGAAACCTTTCCCTTAATCTTGCCCCGTCTTGAATCAATTCTAAAGACTGAGTTTTGTCCCGCCAATTAATCATATTTGGATTGGTGTGATATCCAAATAAAGCAACCCGCAAGCGCCAGATCATTCAATAAATTGGCTTATTTTTTTAGGATTAAAATCAAGATCTGCCTGTGCTGCGGATATATCCGAAGATTTGATTGTCATTAACCGGGAGATCTGATCCTTTACGATAAAAGGTCTTTTTATTTTCAACACAGCTAAAATTTGAGCTGCAATTTTAATTGATATTATCGGCAGGTGTATCTTGATTTTTTTCTTTTTTTTGATTTTTAATATCATATTGACGAACTCTTTGTACGTAAAGTCCTCAGGTCCAGCCAACGTATATATATTATGTTTTAAATCTTTGTTTTCAATCGCCCGGATCAAAGCCGAGGCAACGTCATTGACATGCACGGGTGCGACCTTATATTGTGCCTTACCAATGATCGGAACAAAGGCCTTTCTATCGATGCTCGATACCAGTTTTGTGACCGCTTCTCCTCCGTCCATACCGTATATTTCGGCAGGACGGATAATAAGCCAGTCCAGCCCAGAATTTGTTACGATATCTTCTGCCAAACGTTTGGAATCACTGTAGGCCCCACCCTCTTTGGCAATTGCCCGTGTGCTGAGAAAAATGAAGCGCTGTACCTTTTTTTCTTTGGCAAGTTCAATGAGATTTCGAGTTCCTTCCGTATTGATTCTGTAATAATTTTGTTCTTTATTCGTATGCGTAACTGCTGCCATATGGATGATCACGTCCGTGTTTTGGAGGTAATCCTGATAAGCTTCAGTGTCTAGAAGGTCGGCCGTCACGACATCGATGTGGCCTTGACCTTGGGTATTGGGCTTTTTGGTGCTGAGTAGGATGATTTCGAATTTATTTTTGTCAAGCTTAGATACGAGTATTCTCCCAAGACCTCCTGTCCCACCAGTTATGAATAATTTCATGTTTTTGCAGAGAATTCTCTAATACGAGCAATAAAAAGGTTCTTCAGGAACTCCAAAACATGCCTGGCTCGAATAAATGACTTCCGGCTTTTCGATTCATAAAATTCGGTCGGGATCTCCCCGAGCTTGCACTCGAGGCGTCTCGCCTGGATCATCAATTCTGCATCGAAGAACCAATCATCAGAGGTCAATTCGAGTTTGTCAAAAAAATCTCTGGTGAAGATTTTCGGCTTGGAGTTGACATCCCTAACTCGGAATCCAGGGAATAACGATCTAAACAGCATGTTATAGACATCGCTGTTGATCTTCCTGAGAATGCCATCATGACGTTTTTCCCGGTAGGTTTTAACCATATCAAGGTTATCGGATTTTAATTTTTGATAGACCCTGAGGAGGTCTTCGGGAAGCATTTGACCATCGCCATCGATCAGGGCGATCGTTTGTCCTGTTGCCGCATCAAGCCCGCTGCGGGTGTCCCAGCCCATCATTCCTTTTTTCTCTAGGGTGATAGCTTTTGTCCGGGGATCACGGGAGGCAATTTCCCGGACGGCTTCAGGAGTCTTATCTGTATGGTCTCCTTTTAAATAGTTCCCGACCAGGATAATCTCATAATTCGTGATTGCTTTGCTGATCTCATGGATAACTTTGCAGACAAATTCTTCAGCTTTGTTGCCAGTTTTATAACAGAGTATTACTACAGATATGTCCGGGATCACTGTTATGGGCTCGCTACATTTACTGGGCTCGAAAAGAATAATAGCACTGAAACGTGATAAATCGCAAACGGTCAAGCAAACTCTTCCTAGTGTGCCACTGATGTGACAGAAAATGCAATTTGATGAGCTTGAGAACAAAGGTCATATTAAAAGGACAAAAATCAACTTCAAACAGATATATGATTTCCTTTCACGATCGAGGCAAGATCTTCAAACCTCTAAATCCAACTTGACCATAGACGAAGCATGGTCGTACGCCATTTCTTATCATGCTATGCTCCGCGCAGGTCGTGCTCTACAGACCAATCCCCAGACAAGAGGCCGCGCAAGCGATAGCAGATGCTGAGGAATTCGTTAAGGAAATTTGGCGCGTTGTCAAGAGTAAAGATCCTCAAAAAAATCTATAAGAGGATGACGAAGAAAAATGAAACCGATATCTTAACTGTTATCTGGTGACAAAAATTCTAAGGATCTTCGCTCTTCAAATCAGCCAGCCGCTTTCTCGCATCCGCAACCTCAGCTATCCCCGGGTCAGCGTTCTTCCACTGGTCGAGGAATATCTGGTATTGTTCGATGGCTTTATCTTTCCGGCCCTTCTCCTCATACACCTTGGCGAGTCTGCAATGATACCGGGGGTGAATGAGGCGTCTTTCCTTGCTCTCCGGATCGAAGGTGAGTATCCGTTCATATTCAGAAATGGCCCTGTCCAAATCTCCCATCTGGATGTAAGCCCTGGCTAGAGTATCCCTCATGAACGGCACGTTATAGAAGGCAAGATTTGCAGTGTGCATAGAAGGGATCTCCAGTGGTGGGGCCTGTTCACAGACCGTGATAGTCTCCCGGAATTTGCCTTCTGCCAGCAGTATTTCGGCTTTGAGAAAATCGATGTTAAATTGTCCCGCCTTTTTATCGTACATTTCAGGCAAAAGGGATTCTATTTCCTTCAGCCTTGATCTTGCCACGTCGATCCGTCCTTGCTTCAGGGCTATCAATCCAAGGACAAAATCATAGTCTGCCGTTGTATCAGAAAGATAAGCGGGCCGATAATCTTTCATAAAATCATAGATTTTTTTAAAGAAATCCCGGCTGCGATCGAGGTCCCCCCGATCATAGTGAATCCATCCTCTCAACCAGTTCACAGTAGCTTTTTGATACCCGGCAGAGGTATCCAACGTAACGTCCAATCGTTGAAGTCCCTTGAGACATTGGTCTTTCTTGCCCAGCCAGAAAAGGAAAAAACCTTCCCACCAGCCTCCCTCATGCTTCAAGCCCGGGGATGGAGCCTGAGCGATGAATTGCCCGATCCATTTCAGAGCCTCATCGTAGTCTTCTCTCAGGGCATAAATATAGGCGATCTTTAAGTCCGAGCCAAAATCGGGTTTTATGGCCAGGGCTTCTTTGTATTTGGCGATCGCCAGGTCGAGCTGCCCCATGCGATAATGAAGCTCTGCGATAGAATCCACTGGATTGGCATCCCAGGGTGAAAGCGAGGCATATTTTTGGAAACACTCGATGGCTTTTTCAAAATCGCCCATATCCGAATAAAGATAGCCGAGTTGATTCCAGACGATCCCATAATTTGGATCCAGGTCCAGGGCTTTATAGTACAATTTAATGCTTTTGGTCCTCTCGATACCTTCATAATAAGATCCGATGTCGTAATACGCACGTTTCTCTTTTGGGTACTTCTCCACTATCTGTTCGTAGATGCGGATTCTCTTTTCCGGATCCTTCTCGATTCTCAGGGCATAGGCTGCCTCGATATAGAGTCGCTCTCTTTCCGATGCCTTTTCTTCATGGATCTTGGCTTTCTTGATCGCTTCGTCGCGTGCCGCATAATCCCCCAGATTGCTATAGGCTCCGGCAAGATAGAGGTAGGCCATAGCAAATGTCGGATCGAGTTCTGCGGCTTTTTCAAGAAATTTCCGGGCATCGTCATAGTAAAAATTATCAAACGCGTCACTTCCCCTTAAAAAATACTCGTAGGCCTCCATCGAAGATGTTGCCGTTTCGGAAATCTTTATTTGAGTCGTTTCAATTTTCTGTTTGGGGATACCGACTCCCCGCGTAATTTCCCGGCTCAATTCATCGATCTGTGTTTTTAAAATGCTATCGACGCCATCACCCTGAGAACTGGCACTTTTTAAAAGCCTCTTGCTCTGGACATCTAAGACCTTCACGTCAGTAGCGAATGTATCGCCGGCTTTAATGATGCTCCCCAAAACGATCGATTCTATGCCTTCCCTCCTGCACAGCTCGAAGCCAATTTGTTCATCGATGATCTTTGCATCTCCTCTTCCGCTCTGAAATAGAAGGTCTCGCATACGCTCCCATGTGGCAACATGGAGGTAGCCTGTATTCTCCAGGTTGGTAATCAATAGATTGGGAATGGCCTCCTGTAAGTAATCATAGGCTTTGTCCCCTGTTTGATTTTTAAAGCTGATGACGGCGATCGAGTCCTCAATTTGTTCGGCAGCGACTGTCTCCTTTTCAGGAAGGTACTGCCAAATAATAACGCCGATAATAACAATACCAATAAACCCTAAAACCGGAACCAATAACTTCTTCAAGCCAAATGTTACCGTTATCTCTTTTGACGTCAGCGCTTTTCTTCCCGGAACCGCTCGTTCTGTGGTGGGCATGCCTTTCTCTATATTTTCAAGCTCAAACCGGAACTCCCCCGCACTCTGAAACCGTTTGTCCTTGTCCTTTTCCAGACATCTCAATATTAGCCGGCTTAAATCCTCGGATATTTGCGCATTGAATTCCCGGGGATCTTTGGGCTCTTCAGTCTTTTGCTTCACCGCGATCGTTAATGCGGTATCTCCCCCGAACGGGACTCTTCCGGTCATCATCTCATAGAAGATCACGCCTAATGAATAAATATCTGTCCGTTGGTCTATGTCTTTGCCCTCGACCTGCTCGGGACTCATATATTCCGGCGTCCCGATCATCACTCCGGCGCCTGTAATTCCTTTGTCTTTCAGGGACCGGGCGATCCCAAAATCCATTATCCGGGCATTACCATCCTTGTCGATCATGATGTTGCTCGGTTTAAGATCACGGTGGATGACTCCTAATCTGTGGGCTTCTGCCAAACCCTCGGACACTTGTTTGGCTATGGAAATTGCGGTCCCGATAGTGAGTTGTTTCGACTGTCTGATCATCCCCTTCAAATCCTGGCCTTCAACATATTCCATCGTGATGAAATAGCTACCTTTGTCTTTTCCGAGATCATACATCCGGCCCACATTTTTGTGGACAATCTTGCGGGCAAATTTCAACTCATTCTGGAAACGCTCAACCGTTTTTTTATCTGCAGAGATCTCAGGTTTTATCAGCTTTAAGGCCACTTTCTCTTTAAGCTCAATATCCTGGGCTTTGTAAATCTTTCCCATTCCGCCTTTTCCGAGCTCTTCGACAATCTGGTATCGCCCAGCAAATGTAGAACCACTGGTGATTTCTTCTCTGGGTGCTTCAAGAGTTTGAGTAGGGATAGGCTTCTCTTCATGTTCTCTTATCTGGGTGCCGCACTTTTTGCAGAACTCGGAGTCCTGGGTATTATCGGTTCCACAGTTGGAGCATTTGACTCCCATGTGTACCCCCTATCTCATTTCGAAAAAAGAATATCAATTAATCCCCATGGAGTCAATCCATTCCATGCGCTTGTCAATGTAATTCGCTTGGATTTGAAGATGGATTCCTTCCCTTGCGTCACAGGTGTGATAGAAGATGAATGAAAATTGCTGAAATCTTAGTGTGAGGATTTTTATGTACCCAAATGTAATTGATAAACTTACGCTTCTTCCTTAGCTTTTATCCTTATGAGTATGCCCGTCACTTTCTCATTAAGATTGTTGAAATTCGCATTGAGGAGGCGCAGTTCCTTGACGATCTCCAGAAGGAGCTCATCGCCTTTTTTCCCTTTGAGATCCTCAAAACCTGTAATCATGTTCACCCCTATTTTTCTGGTTTTATTTTTTGCTCTGTCTCGCCTTTGACATATTTCCCATACCAGGCCAGATAGCGTTCGTAGCGGTCCTTCTGGAAGCTTGGCCGGCGGATCCCGTGCGACTCCCCAGGATAGACCACAAGCTGGGTCGTCCGGCCCATCCGCCGCAGCGCTTGGTAGAGCTGTTCGGAGTTAAGGACAGGAACGTTCCAATCTTTCTCTCCACCCATGATCAGTGTCGGCGTGACGATATTTTCAACAGAATTGAAGGGGGACAACCGCTCCCAGGTCTCCCGGTTCTTCCAGGGCAAGCCCAACTCCTTTTCCCACTGCAACTGATAATGATCATGACCGTAGTTGGCCACATAGAGCACTTCGCTGGCTCCGGTGATGGCGGCTTTGAATCGGTCAGTCTTGGTGATGACATAGTTGGTCAGAATCCCCCCGTAGGACCAGCCTCCCACACCCAGGCGGTCGGGGTCGGCATAGCCCTTTGCGATCGCGTAATCGACGCCGGCCATGACGTCCTCGAAGTCCTTGTCTCCCCAATTTTTCCAGATCCCGAGGGAGAAGTCCTGACCATAACCAGATGAACCCCGGGGATTGACCAGGACCACACAATATCCGTTGGCGGCAAAAAGCTGTGCTTCGAAATTAAAGCTGAAATCGAATTGAGCGACTGGGCCGCCGTGGATGCGGAGCAGTGTGGGATACCGCAGAGAAGGGTTAAAGTCGGGAGGCTTAAAGAAAAATCCTTCGATCTCGGTGCCATCTTTACTTTTGAAATGGATGTTTTCTACTTCTGCCAGCATCAATCCAGCCATGAATTTATCGTTTGTGCGTGTGAGCTGCCGCAGATTATCCTTATCCAGAACAAAGAGTTCACCGGGCAGATGTGGCTCGCTCAAAAGCACGGCCGGCCGGCCATCCTTCCCAAGAGCAAAAGAGCGCGCGCTGCGCTGGCCGGAAACCGGACGTGTCAGATTTGTCCCGTTGGCCTCGATCCGAGCCAGATGATTCTCGGCACTGTCTTCCAACAGGAAATAGATGGATTTTCCGTCGGGGGAAAAACGGGGAGAAGAGACATTGCGGTCGAGGGATTGAGTGAGAATCCGGGATTCGCCTCCTTGTGCGGAGACAACTGCCAGCCGATTGGTCGCATACCAAAAGATATCCGGTTCGGTTGCGGTGACATAAGTAAGGAGTTTGCCGTCTGGACTCCAGGCAGGCGACCGGTCTGGGCCAGGATTTTTGGTCACTTGGAGCAGAGTCTGACCCATGTCGGTGTTATCAGCGGACACGATCCAGATGTCGGTGTTGATGTTGCCGTCAGGATTGTCAGTGCGGTTGCTGAGAAAAGCGACCAGCTTTCCATCGGGACTCCACGCCGGCTGCGATTCATCAAAATTTCCCGATGTGATCTGGATCGGTTCTTTCTCTCCCAGAGTCAAGACATAGAGGTGCGAGTGGCGCATGTCCAGGTAGCCTGTACGGTCACGTTTGAATTGGAGTCTGTCAATAACCCAGGGCTCGGGTTTTTTAGACTTCTTTTTGTCCTCACCCTTTTCCTGGTCCTCGGGCTTTGGGTCGCGCAGCTGCAGAAGCAGTTTTTTCCCATCGGGCGACCATTCATAGCCGCTCACACCCTGTGGGATATGTGTCAACTGCTGGGCCTCACCACCCCTGCGATCGAGGGCCCACACCTGAGTCTTTTCGCTGTCTTTGGCTGCTAGAAAAGAGAGATACTTGCCGTCCGGGCTCCAGAGAGGGTTGCTGGCAGAATACCCTTCGCCCGTCATGGGAAGGGGTTCGCCACCGCCTATAGGGACCATCCAGATCCGCGTTTCCGATTTATCCTTTTCCAAGTCCGTGCTTGTCACCGTGTAGGCCACCCATTTGGCATCGGGGCTGATTTCTGGGCCTCCCACGCGTTTGATCTTGAAGAGATCATCAATAGCGACGGGGCGTTCTTTAGGCGACTCTTGGGCATACAGAGTATAACCAGACAACACGAAAATACAGAACAAAACTGAATTTAAAATACAAAGGTGAGCGAAAGCTTTTCTGGGTTTCATGATAGTCCTCCGAGTCTAAAGAATGTAGCACTTTTAGGTTTTTTTTTCTAGCTCTGCATCAAAAGTTAATAGTATTTATTGATTTATTGGGATTTATTGGATGATTTATTGGGGTTTATTGACGGGGTTTATTGGGGACCGGCTACAGCAAGTTATTAATAATAAAAAGATTGCCTCAATATTTGACCCAATTTTAGTGCATAGAAGGCTGATTTTGACACTAAAAAGCCCCATTTAAGGAAATCAAAAGAAGATCCAAGCATAGCAAATTTCTTAGAGAGCTAATTTTGGGGTCAAAATGGGGATTCTTAGGTGATTTTCATGGCATATAAATAATATAAGCCTATTAAAATGAGTGAGTTAGCGAGGCCCGTCCCTCTCTATT
>CAYOSH010000010.1:46897-65767 GCA_964406575.1 uncultured Eubacteriales bacterium
AAATAATATAAGCCTATTAAAATGAGTGAGTTAGCGAGGCCCGTCCCTCTCTATTCCTCTCTATTCCTCTCTATTCTCTATAATGCGGGGAAGTTCATCCGCTGGAGTATGTCCTGGAAGCGGGGATCGGATCTGAGGGGATCGAAGACGGGATTCACTTTAACCCAAGACATTCTGTCGGCGTGCTCTTCATAAGCTTCTTCCAGATATTCGATCGCCTGATTTTTATTGTCTAATCCAACATGGAGCATTGCCATATCAACGGGCGATACATATCTTTGGTTCGATAATGACTCCAACTGCCGGAGGACGGCTTCGGCCTCATCGCGTTCTCCTGCTAATGCATACACATAACCAAGCGCTGCCAGATCAGCGGGTTGACCATCAGACAGTTTTATAACTGATTGGAAGCGTTCAATGGCCTCTGGATACATCGCTTTTTTCACATAACTAAATCCCAGCCAATTAATGGCTCTTTGAAAGTTGGGTGTGTTCTCTAGAGTTTTTAGGTACTGAGAGATGGCTCGGTCGTAGTCTCCTGCGAAATAAAAAGCAACACCAAGAATGGTGCTTATCATGGGAGATAGCGGATCGAGCTCTAAAGCCAGTTTAGCTTGCTGGATAGAAACATCATGCCGTCCGATGGACCACAGGTGCTCTGCATACCAGGTGCGAGCCGTCGCATAGCTGGGATTGAGCTCGATGCCTCGTATGAACTCATTCTCTGCACGCTCCCAGTACCAAAAATATGATGTCAAAACACCCGCTAGAGAGGTATGCGCCTCGGCTAATGTATCATCGAGTTCTAGAGCTTTCTGTGCCATTTCTTTCGCTTTAGCATAGGCCTCCTTGGCGGAAATATCTAAGTAACTCCCCCCGCCAGCGATGTAACAATCAGCCAATCCACTGTAAGACAGGGCATAATCTGGATCGATATCGATAGCCTGGTGGAACAACTCGACACTATACTGCATCGCTTCCTTTGTCCTTTGGCCCCAGAAATAGCGTCCCTGTAAATACAAGTTATAAGCTTCGAGGTTTTCCGTTGTCTTCTTCTGAAGACGTTGCATCTCCTCTGGCGTGAGCTTCTGTTTTAAGGCGCTCACAATATTCTCTGCAATGTCATTTTGTATGGCAAAAATCCTGTCGAGTTTCCGGTCGTAGATCTCAGACCAGAGATGGAAACCATCTTCCACATTAATGAGCTGAGCTGTCACACGGATATTATCCTCTTCCTTGCGGATGCTTCCCTCAAGAATGGATGTCACACCCAGTTCGCGACCTATGTCTTTGATGTTCTTTTCTGTATCCTTGTACTGCATGACCGAAGTTTTGTTCATCACCTTCCAACCCTGGAGTCGGGAGAGTTTTGTGATGATCTCATCTGTCATCCCATCACAAAAGTATTCTTGATCCTTCAGCGGGCTAAGATCAGAGAATGGAAGAACGGCAATAATGGGCCTATCGGAAGAAAGGGGTGTCGTCGACTTTTTCAGAAAGAGCTGCCATACAGCGATTGCTCCGATGGCTAAAAGGATAAGCACAGCTATGGGAATAAAAAACTTCTTCATCCTGAACTGCACTGTAATTTCTTTGGATGTCAGGGGTTTTTTCTGTGAAGAGATGATCACAGGAATGAGAAGACCTTTCTCAATCTCTTCCAGTTGAGACCGAATCTCTCCCGCACTTTGGTATCTCGCCTCCTTGTCTTTCTCGAGACATTTCAGGACAAGGACACTCAATTCTTCTGTGATCTGGGCATTAAACTCTCTGGGGTTGGTAGGTTTCTTATTCTTGTGTTTGTAAGCGACACTCAAGGGTGTGTCGCCATCAAATGGGACCCTGCCTGCTAACATCTCGTAGAGAATCACGCCCAATGAATAGATATCTGAGCGTTGGTCGACATCTTCGCCGTCGACCTGTTCAGGAGACATGTATTCGGGTGTCCCGATCATCTGACGTGTGCCGGTGATGCCTTTCGATTTGAGTGAGCGTGCGATGCCGAAATCCATGATCTTAGCATCACCCTGTTTATTTATCAGAATATTGCTGGGCTTTAAATCCCTGTGAACAACTCCCAGTCTGTGTGCTTCGGCCAGGCCTTCGCAGACCTCTTTGGCAATGGAGATGGCCGTTTCTGCAGAGAGTTTTCCCGTTTGACGTATTAAACTTCGCAGGTCTTGGCCCGGAATATACTCCATTGTGATGTAGTGAATTCCCATATACTCCATGAGTTCGTACATACGGCCTATGTTTCTATGGCTGATCTTGCGAGCCAATCGCAATTCATTCCTAAATCGCTCTAATGTTTGCTTATCCGAGGCTATCTCCGGCTTGATCATCTTGATGGCCACTTCCTCATTCAGTTTCTTATCCAGGGCCCGGTACACGTTTCCCATTCCGCCTTTTCCGAGTTCCTCGATGATTTGATACCTGTTTGCGAAGATGGATCCTGTGGCGAGTTCTACCATGGTGGCATCCAAGGTTTTGGTGCGAGTGATCTCAGCCTCCTCTGAAGATGATAGAGGCGTTGCACAATTTTTACAGAACTGCGAGTCTTGAGTATTATCTGTCTCGCAATTCGGACATTTCACAGCCGTCTTCTTTCCTTATCTCCTTCAGAAAGATACCAATTTGATAGTCGCGAGTCAATAACGACTTACCAACGTTATGCGTCTGGAATCGATAAGGATTATTCTTAGCTGGATGTTTTTAATGGTAAAATGCGCATTTTAAAGCTTAAAACCGATGGCATTTCTTAGCCAATTTGTTTCATATCAGCAAGTTAGGCCAGCCAAAGCACAATAAAGGGACAATAAAATGTTTGACATCATATTTTACCCTGTGACAGAATGAAATGGGGTAAAGAAAAACCTTGCACGTGAAATTAATTCAAAGAGCATGAGCGAAAAACTGAGCAAGGAAAAACTCCAGGCTCTCGCCTACATCGACGAACTCACCTGCCTCAACAACCTGAGATACATGCGGGAGTATCTCCCCCACTATCTGGACGAAGCCAAAGAGCAGAAATTCAGCACCGCATTCTTCGTCTGCGATCTGGATGATTTCAAGCTCATCAATGACAATCACGGACATTTGGTGGGTGACAAGGCACTGGTCCATTTCACAAAGATCATCGAAAGGAAGGTTAAAGACAAAGGGATGGCCATGCGATATGCGGGCGATGAGTTCGTGCTTATCATGCCCAAGATGGACAAACCAGACGCAAAGATATTCGCCCTTGAGATTCAAAACAGTGTAAGGTCAGCCCCTCTCATGGTTAAGCAGAAAACGATCAGCATGGGTTGCAGTATCGGGATTTCCCAATTTCCCGAGGATGGAAAAAGCTGGAAAACGCTTTTCGAAAAGGCGGATGAGGCCCTTTATGTGGCCAAGGAAAAGGGCAAGGGCGAGGTCGTTGTTACCCCCGAAACCGGGAAACTGCTCACGCCATCCAAGCTTAACTCCATCCTCCAGGCTCCCTACATCGTGGGTCGAGACAGCCTGATCAAATTCCTGGAGGAGCACCTTTCCGAAAAGGGCGATCCCAAAGTCTTCCCTGTACTTCTCGGTGATGAGGGATCCGGAAAAACCCGCCTCATGCGATGGGCTGAGGAACGCGCACAAAAGACTCTGAACTTTACCCTTTTTGCTAAGGGATACCCATTCTGGCAGAACGAGATGTATGGGGCAGTGTTTGCAGCCCTGGGGAGCCTCTTCGAACAGCAACCGACGATCTCAGACGTGGTGTTCACAAAACTCAAAGACGATTACAAGCTGATCCTCAAACCCTATCTTCCTCCCTGGTTTTCTAAAGAACTCGAGGCGAAGGAGGAAGGAATCGCAGTGGACAGCGTAGCGCTTTTCGAAGCTCTTACGCAGACGATGTTTATCCTTCGGGAAATGGGCGATGGAGCGGTGATCCTCGATGATATCGATCAGATCGACCCTCCATCATTGCAGTTCTTCGATTCTCAATTCAGTCAGGAAGAAGGCGGGAACCTGTATTTTGTGTCATCGATGTTCAGTCCCATTTTAACAACAAGCGAGGAAAAGCTCCTTCTCCTCAGCGAATCCATGCCTGAATTGTCCGCCAGCGGCAAAATCACACAATTTCCTTTAGAAGCTTTAAGCGCAAATCACATTCAGCAACTTGTGGCCAAACTATTCGACGGGATTAAGCTGCCCAAAGAATCGCTAGAGACTTTATTGACCAATTCAGGCGGAAATCCGCTGTTTATCCTCGAGGTTTTGAGTTTCCTCCTCCAGAACGGCAAGATCATTGCAAAAAACGACAAATGGAATCTTTCCGCTGTGAAATCCGGAGATATCCCCCAAGGAATCAAGGGAATGATCAGGGAAAGACTCATGTGGATGAGTAAAGAAGCGGTCAAGGTTCTCAAGCTGGCGTCCATCCTAGGAGAGAGGATAAACCCTCATCTTCTTGCAGAGATTTCCAAGCTCAAACACCAGCAGGTCTTGAATGCACTCAGCGATGCCCAGAGAGCCCTGATCATAGAAGAGACACCCAATCCAGAAGAGTATACTTTTGCTCACCGGATGAGCCGAGCCGTCCTCTATTCACTCATGAATGAAGAGGAGCGCCGAAAAAATCATCGGCAAGCGGCAAAGCTTGAGCAGAAATATTCTGGGGATTCGCCCGAGCGCATAGTCGGGAAGCTCGCCTACCATTTCCACAATGCAGGCCAACTGGAAAAGGCGGCAGAAATGATCTCTGTGTTGAGGCATCAAATGGAGGCCGTCTTTATCTCCAAGGGCACACGAAAAATGCTCCAAAAGAGGATTCTCACAACGACGATGGGAAAAGAGTCTCCTCTTGACGAAGACGACCTGAACGAGGCTGTCAAAATCGCACGTGCCTTCCGGTCCTCCATGCAGAACCTCAGGCTCTATCCAAGAGAAAACGAGAATGTCAAGAATGCGCTGGATCAATTTCTGAATCACCTGGAACCATTCCTCGAAGAAAAAACAGAGATGCTGTCCATCTCTTTGACACCGGAGGGGATCCTATTTAACGGTCAGCCTGTGCCGCCTCAAGCTGAAGACAAACGCCTCACTCAAGATTTATATGCTGTGCTCAACAGCTACGGCCTACGGGGCATACTGGTGCTCCAAGGCATCACCAGCCAAGAAGTGGTTCATTTCTTGGAGTTATTCAAGCGGCCTTCTGAGGATGTGATCGGCAAATGGGATGTGCTTTTAGATCAATTGAAGATCTCGCACATCCTTCCGGACCGAAAAGTGTTTGTTGCCGTGGGGGAGCGTAAAGTCTTCCTCGATGAACAACAGCTTATGGCACAAACGCCAGAAGAAGGAGAACAAAGGACCATAACTACGGAAGCCATACAATTGGGAGAGGAGCAGATCAATCGACTGAAGGATATCCTCAACCAGTTTGTCAAAGAAAAACAAGAGTTTCTCAGGACCCTTGAATCGAATGAATTCAACAAACAGGATCTTCTGGACATTGTCGCACTCCTGAAAAAGCCGGATATCGAAAAACTGGCAAAGTCTATCAAGCTCTCTTCCGCCGAAGCCGAAATCCCCCCAATCGAAAAAGAGATCACCGAGATCTCTGAGGCCCCAGAGCTTATCCATACCATGGAGAAAGACATCTCCCTAGCTTTCGAGGAACTCTGTTCCCGTGACCCAAAAGTCCAGGCCACAGCCTCGGCGTGGTTGGTTAAACAAGACCCCAAAAAGCTAGCCGACGCTGGCTTGAAGGCCATCACTTCGGAAATTCCGTTCAAGTTTCGCCAAGTCGCAGCAGGTGTCATTCGAAAGGCTGGAAAAGAAGCGGTTGATGTATTCCTGAAGAAACTTAATCCCGGTATGGCAGCTGTCTCTCTCAACAAAGTGATCAAAGTCTCCGACGCTTTTATCGGCAATCCAGAGCTAGTCCCCGTCCTGAAAGAGATCGCATTAAAAGGATCACCGGACATCCTGCCTGCAGTCACAGAATTGCTCAAGGAGATCCAGCAGAAGGACGTCGACACGCTTCTGCTGGAATTATTTGCGAGGGCTTCGGGAAAGGTCCAGAGGGAAATCATCAGCCTTTTCGCTGAGCGCAGGATTACGGAAGCGGCACCTCTTCTTCTCAACTTTATTCGACTGCGAAAGTATTGGGAGCGTGAAGTGAACCATTCGCTTCAAGAGCATGTGTGCCGTACTTTGGGAGTGCTCCGCTCAAAGGAGGCCGAAAATGCTCTCATCGAAGCCGCGACAAAACCCAAATTATCGGCCATGCTCAGGCCCAAACCCGCATTTGTCCGTGCGGCCGCGACTTGGGCTCTCACGCAGATGCCAAGGAACCCAAAAGTGAATGCGGCTCTGGACCATCTCAAAACCGACCGTTCCCCTATCGTTAGAAAGGCCGTGGAAGTGTCTGAAATCTTTCGAGAGTAATTCGGCTCCGCGGGATCCCCTTCATTCAAATCTATAATTACGCCGGCGATAACAAAAAGATATCACTTGGAACAAACATGGAAGCGTTGATATAGCAATTGGAAGGATGACTCGATTGCTGTGAATATCAAATGCAGCAACCTGGATTATCCAGGTAATGCGTTTAATACTGTGTTCTTCTCTTCCTCTTCTCTCTCTTTCTTTTTTCTCTTTTTCTTTCCCTCTTCTTCCTCTCTGTTCTCTGGTATTTTTTCATCCATTCATCCTTTGGCACTGACGAAATTTTCTTCGCCCAAATATGAATCTAAACGGGATTTCGGGCCTCTCTTCCGGAGCAGACTCGTACCTGCTCTCAATGACCCGTCCGAAAAAAATGCTGTGGCTTAAAAAAAATGATCCTGAATGCGAGCTTGTCGTCTTTGAAGATCGGTCTGTTTTCCTCTCTCCTCAATATCTTCGAAAACCACCACCGCCGCCACGGCCTCTTCCCCCACCACCGAATGACCGGTCTCTCGGTGGGCGCGCTTCATCCACTCGTAGCGAACGACCTTTAAAATCAGTGCCGTTCAACGATTCTTTTGCTTTTTCTGCCTCAGCAGGGCTGGACATTTCCACAAACCCGAAACCTCTGCCTTCGATCACTTTGATTTCCTTGATCTCCCCGTACTTTGCAAACAACTCCTCCAGCTCTTCTTTTGTGACAGAGTAACCGAAGTTCCCCACATAAAGCTTGCTTCCTTGCATGTCTTACTCCTTTAAGGCAATCCTAATAGAAATGCCACTGTTCCTTGGGAAGGAATTTCTTGAATGACTCCCTCTCCATTCATTTTAATATGTACTCTTCCTCTCAAACATACAGAAAAATAGGAAAGATCGGACGCTGGAGAAGGATTACGAGGACATAAAGGGAGGACAAAACCTTTGCGAAGTAATAATTCTCTCTCTCGTCAACTTTCTATTTCTCTCGACATCATGACTTTGAGCCATGTTGGTTTATTTATCTTCCCATAAATGCAAATATATGTCAATGGCATTGCTCGCATATAAGCATCCTTATTCCCGTGATAAGGACATTAGACGCAAAAAAGAGCGAGTCACTGTCCTTAGGAGTCGGATGGTGGTAGGGGGTGGGGTCTTCGACGAATATGGATTGTATGGACATTTCTAAATTCGTAATGAATGACGTCCAACCGTCCCAATTGGTGATTGTTTAGAGACGTAATCCCACGCCGAATCCGAATACCCAGTAATGTCCACTAAAAGACAGAGGATACCCTGGATAAGACGATGTTCTCTCTCCGAGCATCACATACTGCAGATACGCATCAAAAGTGAGATTGCCAATCAACGATTGGTCTGTGATCGAACGCGCCGGACCATCATACCCCACACCAAAGGAAAAGACACTGCGTGGCAAAATTGGAAGAACGGGAGTCAGGTTCTCATCATTGAGAGGACTCTGATGATTGGCGTATCCCACCCTCAGGGTTAACTCATCCTTAAGGAAGTACTCACCCCCCAGCATAAAACTCCAGGTGTCTTTCATCTTGATCTCGATGCCCTCTCGCGCCCCGTCAGAAAGCTCCTCGTTCACCCCATCCTCTTCTGGAGGATCAGGAAAAAAACTATCTTCCGGATTCGCGGCTACAAATTCCCACTTCTCGAAGCTTTTCCACCCCGTCCTCTGGACGTCGGCTTGGAATGCGATCTTTCTTGTGGGTGCCCACATGAACCCGACAACAAATTCCGAGGGCAGGTTTAAAGTGAAGATCACGTCCTGTTTTGCATAAAATTCAGGCTTTCCAGTATTCACGTTCAAGGATTCTCCACGAACATCGTCGCTATAAAGGCTTGTAATTTTAAACCTGTAGTCGTTCTTTCCCTGTTGATCGATGTTCACTCCCTGTTGATAGCGCGCTCCGATCTGAAAATTGTCGTTGAGCCTGAAGAGGGCCCCGGCCGTAAAACCCAAGCCATTCCCGCTGGCATTCAGCTCGTTAATCACTCCCCACTCATCGGGGCCATAGAGGCCGGAATAGATATTGTGGAAATCCCATCTGACGTTCGAGGTAATGATATCAACACCTGCACCCACAGACAGGTACTTGTTGATCTTGACCGCTAAAACAGGACGGATAGTAAAAACATTCAGTTTTGAATAGAGACAGAGAGAGTCACCTGGCCACTCCGGTGGCCATTTTGTCATCAATGAATACGGCGTAAAAGCACCGATCCCAATACTTATTCGTTCCTTATACGTGTAGGCCACAAAAAATGAGCCGATCAACTGGGGCTCTGAGTTCTGATCCGTAGTCTGGAATTCTGCCGATTCGGCGGAAACGGTATAGTTGTAGTAAGAGACATTCACTCTGAAACCGAGGCCTCTTTGGAATGCGAGTCCTGCGGGGTTGTAATATAGGGCGGTCGCGTTGTCTGCACGGCCGACAAAAGCTCCGGCCATAGTGGCAGCCTTGGGGCCCAGGTTGTAAAGAGTCAATACAGTCGCAGAAAGATAACCGGACCTTGCAAAGAAAGTGGCAAAAAGGAATAGGATGGATATTTTTTTCCTCATAAATATGATGCCTTTCACTTCTTTCAGTAAAAATTCAAGATATATAAAATGAATTTTATTATACCTCAATTAAAGACCCATAGGAAAAGAAAATTTAATCTGGTGAGCTTCCCCAAATCCGTGATCGTATGAACACAAACGGCGTGATTAGTGTCCCAATTGGGACACCCGACTTTCACTTATCACGGATTAATGGATGATTCCTTTCATCTTCGGCTCAACAACCGCATTGACAATGAAGATTCCTTCCAGTACTTTACCCTGTAAGGATGACGGATCTGATAAAAACGAACACCGGATTTTGGCCACTTCAGGAGAAATTCTGAAACAAGAACCTTAACATTTATGCGATTTCAGTTTCCAAAAAAGCTGCTGCTCGCGCAAAAACCCATGCTGCAGGTAGGTTATGCATTGATACCGCTAGTCCTTGCTTCCATCTATCTTTTCGGATGGAGAGCCCTCGCGCTGTTGGGGATGGTTCTTTTTTTCGGAACAGCCACCGAAGCCATGTTCACCTACCCAAAGGGGAAGCCAGTGACATCGGCTGTTCTTATCACGTGTGCGATCTTCACGCTCTCGTTACCGCCGACCATTCCCTTCTGGATGGCCATCATTGGAATTGTGACGGCTGTCGCCCTCGGCAAGATGGTGTTTGGGGGATTCGGACAGAATGTATTCAACCCGGCTATGGTGGGGCGGTGTTTTATCTACATCACATTCCCTGTCCAGATGACCAATCGCTGGATGGAGCCCATCTGGGGTGGCCTGGGCGGATTCGCATTTTGGTCGGCTCCTTTGGACACAATGACCAGAGCGACTCCCCTGGTCGTGTTGCGCCAGGGGGGATTCTTTTCTTGGAAAGATCTCCTATTGGGGAATACTTCCGGCTCGTTGGGAGAGACATCAGCCGTGTTGATCCTTGTTGGAGGCCTCTTTATTATTGCCAAAAAAGCAGCATCCTGGCGGCTCGCAGCCTCGTGTGTGTCGGGAGGGATCCTCAGCAGTGGAATCTTGAGATGGGCCGGCTTTGAGAGCATTCCTTCTCCATTGGCCACACTCTTAGCTGGATCCTTCCTTTTCGGGAGTTTCTTTGTAGTCACAGAACCCATATCCGGAGCAAAGACCAAAATGGGGCAGTGGGTCTATGGTTTTTTGGTTGGGGCAATGATCGTTGTCCTTCGCGGATTCTCCAATTTTTCCGAGGGCGTCATGTTCTCGGTCCTGATCATGAATGCCTTTGTCCCAATCCTGGACCAAACCATAAAGTGGTTTCAGGTGAGGAGGAAGAAGGTCCGGGCATGACAAAACAGCTCCAATCAGTGGTCTACATGTTCCTGATCTCTCTTTTTTTCGCCTCACTCGTCAGCGCTGTCAAATATCTGAGCGAGGAGAGAATCGCATCAAATCAAGCCATAAAACTGCAGAGGATCGTCCTGAAGGTTTTGGATATCCCGGTGGGAAAAAACATTTCCGAAGACAGAATATCTTCTTTATTTACAGAGCGAGTTAAAGACATCCAGGTCGGGGAAAAAACTCTGTATGTGGGGTACGAAGAGGATGGCCGCACGATCAAGGGATATGCCTTCCCTGTGGGCGGACCCGGATTTTGGGGCCCCATACACGGGATGGTTGGCGTAAATCCAGAGGCCACAAAACTCCTTGGGATTGCCTTTACCAAGCACAGCGAGACGCCCGGCCTGGGAGGCCGCATCACAGAGGATTGGTTTTTAACACAATTCAAGGGCCTCCCCATCCACCCCATAGAAGGGGACCAAAAGATATTTTATTTGAAGCCTGCCGGCACCACAACCGCTGCCAACGAGCTCGATGCCATAACGGGAGCGACCAACACCAGCTCTGCCGTTGAGGCTTTTCTGAACAAAGATCTGGACCACTTTCTTATAAAACTCTGGCGCTCCGTGGAGGATAGGAAGTAAATGCCGAATTTACCGCCAAAAAAAGAGATCTTCCTGACAGGATTGTGGAAAGACAATCCCGTACTCCGGCAAATTCTCGGCATATGTTCCACTCTGGCCGTGACCAACTTGATGGTGAACACGCTGGTGATGGATGCGGGTTTGATCTTTACGGTGTGTATGTCTTCATTGACCGTCTCTCTGTTGAGGCATTACACCCCGATGCGCATCCGCATGATGGTGCAGACCCTGATCATCGCGTCATATGTCATCATAGTGGATATATTGATCAAGGCCTACCTGCCGGAGATCAGTGAAGCGCTCGGCCCGTATGTGGCGCTCATCATCACCAACTGCATCATCATGGGGCGCTGTGAGGCCTTTGCCCGGAACAATCCTCCAGTGGCGTCATTGATCGATGGGTTGGGAATGAGCGTGGGCTACTCGTTGGTCTTGATCGTCATTGCTTTTGTTCGTGAACCCTTAGGGTTTGGAACCCTTATGGGCATCCGGGTCATGTCAGAGGGATTTGTCCAATGGACAGTCATGATCATGGCGCCCGGCGCCTTTTTCACTCTGGGCATTTTGGTATGGATAATGAAATATTTTCTCCCCAACACAAAAACAGGTGAAGAGAAGACATAAGGCCAAAAGATGAATGCGATAAATCCATTGACGCTGTTTTTCGCCGCCATCTTCACCAACAACATCCTCTTGACCAATTTTCTGGGATTGTGTCCGTTCCTGTCAATCTCGAAGGAGAAAAAATCGGCCATGGGCATGGGCGCGGCCGTAGTTTTTGTCATGGCCTCTACCACTGTCCTCAACAATCTGATCTATTATAAATTACTGCTCCCCCTCGGCCTCGAGTATTTCCGCTATATCGTGTTCATCGTGGTGATCGCTGCGTTTGTGCAACTGGTCGAGATGATGGTGGAGCGCTTTTTCCCGCCGCTTTATTATGTCCTGGGGATCTTCCTTCCCTTGATCACGGTGAATTGTGCCATTTTCGGGGCATCTCTCTTCATGGTCATCAGAGGATATGACTTGATGCAGTCCCTGGCATACGGGGCCGGTAGCGGCATCGGCTGGTGGATGGCCATAATGGCTGTGAGCACCATTCGGGAAAAACTCCAAAAAAGCGCAAACCTTCCCAAAGGGCTGGAGGGCCCGGCCATCACATTGATCATTACCGGCCTTCTATCTCTGGCTTTTCTTGCGTTTAGCGGGATGATCCGGGTGCAGTGAAGTGATGGCAGAGCGATGTCGCAGTTGATCATCAGCATACTCATCATCAGCAGCATCGGGGCGCTCTTTGCGCTCCTTCTCGAACTGGCCGATACGTTTATCGCCAACTACGGAGAGTGTCACATTTCGGTCAATCGGGAAAAAGACCTGGTTGTGCAAGGAGGAAATCCTCTGCTTTTTAGCTTAATGCAGGAAGGGATTTTTATTCCCTCGGCATGCGGGGGAAAGGGAACGTGTGCCTACTGCAAGGTGAAAGTCCTGGAGGGCGGCGGGCCCATACTCCCCACAGAAACTCCCTATCTCTCAGAGGACGAGCAGAAAGCAAATGTGCGACTTTCCTGTCAGGTCAAAGTGCGTAACGATTTGGTGATCGAAATTCCCGAAGAGCTTTTTGGTATCAAAGAATTCAGGGTCAGAGTGGATCGCATCGTCGACCTCACTCCTTATATCAAGGGTATCACTTTTGGCGTGTTATCGCCAGAAGAAGGGATCATATATAAGCCGGGACAGTACGTGCAGCTTGAAGTACCCAAATACAAACTCTCGAAAGAGCCCGAATACAGGGCTTTTTCCATGTCTTCCGTGCCGGAAGATCCACACAGCATAGAGCTGTATATCGGGCTGGTCAACAAAGGGATCGTTTCAACCTATGTGCATGAATATCTCAGAGAGAGCGAACAGCTGGTCATGCGCGGCCCTTTTGGCGATTTTTTCTACCGTGAATCAGACCGCGATATCTTGCTGATCGCCACCGGAACGGGATTGGCTCCGATCATGTCCATCCTCCGCACCATCCGCTCAGCACAAATCCAGAGAAAAATCACTCTATTTTTTGGATGTCGGAGACAAGAAGATCTGTACTGCGTTGAGGAGCTCAAAGAGCTGGAACAACAACTGAGCGACTTCACATTTATTCCGACTCTCTCGAGAGAGGCAGAGGACTCACCCTGGAAAGGGAAGAGAGGCCGGGTGACGGACCTTATCGAGGATCTCGTGCCAGAAAAGGCCGATTATGATGTCTACATCTGTGGAAACCCGGAAATGGTGGACTCGAGCACGGAACTCTTGAGAGCCAAAGGTATTCCCGAAGATCAGATTTACTTTGATAAGTTCAGTTAACGATTCGGATAATTCAAAGTTTAGACTCGAAGGTTGAAGGTGTGCGTCATGTCCCAGGATTCAACCGATTATTTTCTGAATTTGGAATTCGCACTTAAAGTTTCAGCCTGACGCCACAATCCACAATCCGATACACGCTGTTATGGTCGAACTCTTGTCAGGGCGGGGACGATGTCGGCTTCTCGGCCAAAAGATGCTGGACGAAGATGTAAAATCCGTAAATAATACCAAGAATATTTTGAATCAAAAAAAGAAAAATTTTGTTGAACTTTTTTCGATGATGTGCGTAATATAATATATGAATACTAATTAACGAATACTATTATGTGAATAAAACAGAGAGGAGAACTGACATGAATTACCTATCCAGGATCGAGGAGATCCTTCTTCTGGCCATCTGGAAGTTGAAAGATAATGCTTATGGCATTGCGATCCGCAACCAGGTGAAGAAGGACACGGGTGTCGAGTGGATGTCAGGCGCCATCTATGCCCCATTGAGTCGCTTGAAGAAGAACGGCTACGTCGAATCCTTCCAGGCTAAGGGCTCCACCGAAAAGGGGGGGCGCCCCCGCATCTATTACAAACTCTCTCCTCTCGGGATGAAGAAGCTTGTGTCCATACAGGAAGTGAACAAATCCGTCTGGTTGGGTGTGCCCGACCTCAAAAACAAAGTCCGATCATGAAGAGCAAAGAGTTCCGATTTTCCTGCGTTGTGAAGTTTTGTCTCCGGCGCTTTACCGATGCGGAGACTCTCTGTTCGGCGGAAGAAGACCTGGCGGCCCGGCATAAACAGGCTCTAGAGGAGAAAGGAGCCCTTAGGGCGAATCTCCAGTCTGTCTTCCAGATCGTCACATTACTTTTTTCATTCCTTATCGAAACATTCACCTGGAGGATCACCATGATCAGAAGCTATCTTAAAGTAGCGCTTCGCACGCTTTCCAGACAAAAAGGCTACTCGTTCATCAATATCATCGGCCTGACCGTCGGTATGGCCTGTTTCATTTTGATCGGACTCTGGGTGAAGGATGAATTGAGTTTTGACCGTTTCCATGAAAAAAAGGACAGGATCTTCAGAGTCGTGAACAAAACACAAAACGGTGACTTTGTCCCCAATCCCACCTATGCTCTGGCACCGGCATTACAATCCATCTACCCGGAGGTCGAAGAGTCTGCCCGGGTTTGGCCCTGGTATGGGTCACTCGTGACTTACGGGGATAAAAAGTTCGAAGAGGACAACATCTGCCTCACAGATCCCGGTTTCTTCCGGATGTTCACCTTTCCCTTCATCAAGGGCGATCCGGATACAGCCCTCAAAGACGAAGATGCCATCGTCATCACAGAATCTACAGCGCAAAAATATTTCGAAAACAAAGACCCGATCGGTCAAGCGCTCTATCTGGCCCGGGAGGAAAGGGATTTTACAGTGACTGGAGTCATCGCGGATGTCCCGACAAATTCCCATATTCAATTCGACCTAGTGACCAGAGTGGAGCTTCTGGGAGAGGACAGACTGGCCCGGTGGGAGGAATGGATGGGTCCCTGTTATATTCTTCTGAGGCCGAACTCGTCGGCTGAGGCCTTTACCGCTAAGATCGAGGGCATCTACAGGGAGAACGCGGACCCGGAGGCGACATATTCTCCGGTCCTCCAGCCTCTGACAAGAGTCCATCTGTACGAACGTGTCCGTCCCGGCAGCATAAAAAAAGTCACTATCTTCTCTGTCATCGCTGTCTTCATCCTGCTCATGGCTTGTGTGAATTTTATGAATTTGACCACAGCCCGGTCTTCCCGGAGAGCTAAAGAAGTGGGAATGCGCAAAGTTATCGGTGCCATGCGTTCGCAGATCATCAGGCAGTTCCTGGGAGAGGCTCTGGTGGTGGCCTTCCTCTCGTTGGCGCTGGCGCTGCTGGCTGTGGAAATTGCCCTTCCTCAGTTTAACCTCTTTACGGGCAAATCGTTAACACTCCTCTCCAAGGCCAACTTCTCCATCATCCTGACTCTTTGCCTCACGACCGTTGTGACCGGCTTGCTTGCAGGAAGTTATCCGGCGTTTTTTCTCTCATCGTTTCGGCCGAGCCACACGCTGAAGAGCCGGCCTAGATTCGCAGCCAAAGGATCTGGGATGCGTAAGCTCCTGATCGTTTTCCAGTTTGTCATCTCGGTGGGTCTCATCACCTGCACACTTATCGTATCCAAGCAGCTGCGTTTTATTCAGAAACACGATATCGGTATCGATCGCGAAAATGTGGTGATCCTCATCAATAATCCAACGCTGCAGACACGGTTCGATGCCTTTAAGAATGAACTTCTGACCACGCCGGGGATCAGGTATGTAACGAGTGCTGCCCAGGGCCCGACAGATATCGGCCAAAGTATTTCCATCGATTGGGAAGCCAACCCAGACGAAGATATGCTGAGTGTTGACTACACTGTTGTCGACTACGATTTCTTCAAAACCTTCAACATGGAGATCACTCAGGGGAGAGGCTTCTCGCAGGAATTCGCAACAGATATGAAGGACGCCTGTATCATCACGGAGACGACCGCTTTACGGATGGGTCTGGAGAACCCTATCGGGACGGTTGTATACATGGCTCACCCGGCTTGGCCCGAGTCTTTCCGCAGAGCGCATATCATAGGGGTTGTCAAAGATTTTCACGCGCGCACTCTTTACAATCCTCTAAGGCCTTTTGTTTTCAGGATGTACAGACCTTGGCACACCTATGTTTTTATTAAGATCGATGGAACCCAGATCCCAGAAACCTTGGCAAAGATCGAATCAACCTTTAAATCCTATACCCAGGGGTATCCTTATCGCTATTTCTTTTATGAGGACTTCTACAGATTGCAGTATATATCAGAATGGAGGCTCAACCGGCTGTTCAACGGCTTTAGTCTGCTTTCGGTCCTCATTTCGTGTTTGGGGCTTTTTGGACTGGGCGCCTATATGGCTGAGCAGAAGACAAAAGAGATCGGCATCCGGAAGGTGCTGGGAGCTTCACTATCCGGGATCGTCACACTCACCGCCACAGAGTTCATTAAATGTATCGCCGTAGCAAATCTGATCGCCTGGCCATTGGCTTACTTGGTGATGAGGGCATGGCTCCAGGATTTTGCTTACAAGGTCAGAATAGGTCCGCTAGTCTTTGTTCTATCTGCAGCCCTGACACTCCTCATTGCCTTTATGACTGTCAGTTATCACTCCATCAAGGCCGCGCTAGCCAATCCAGTAGACTCCCTCCGCTATGAATAAAAAGGGGACAGTCCCCTTTTTTTCCTTTTTTTGGTGATTTTCGCACTATGAATTCGCATAATTGTCTAAAAAATGCTATTCTATCTAAACCTGCCTGAAAAAAACGATTCAGGAGTTTTTACGTGAAAGTACTTCTTATCTATCCAAAATACCCCGACACTTTTTGGAGCTTTAAACATGCTCTGAAATTTGTTTCCAAAAAAGCTTCTTTGCCTCCCCTGGGATTACTGACTGTCGCTGCCATGCTTCCCAAAGAATGGGAAAAAAGGCTCGTCGATATGAATGATTCTGCTCTCACAGAAGAAGATATCAAATGGGCCGATGCTCTATATATCAGCGCTATGGTCGTTCAGAAAAATTCAACGTTGGAAGTCATCCGGAGGGGGAAAGCCCTGGGAAAAACAATCGTTGCGGGCGGCCCGCTCTTTACGACAGCATATGAAGGTTTTAAGGATATAGACCATTTTGTTCTCAATGAAGCCGAAGCGACTCTTCCATCTTTCCTGGACGATCTCAAAAACCAGAAAGCCCAGCGCATCTACACCGCCAAAGATTGGCCGGATGTCGAAAAGACGCCTCCCCCTGAATGGGGACTCATCAATATGAAAAGATATGAATCCATGTGCATTCAATATTCCAGAGGCTGTCCTTTCAACTGTGAATTCTGCGATATCATCGTTCTGAACGGGCGCAGGCCTCGGACCAAGAGTAAAGAACAGATCTTACGCGAACTGGAGGTCTTGCACTCATACGGTTGGAGAGGCAGTGTGTTTTTTGTCGATGACAACTTCATCGGCAACAAAAAAAGGTTGAAAACACAACTCCTTCCTTCTCTTATCGACTGGATGAGCCAAAAAAAATTCCCCTTTTCTTTTTACACTGAGGCATCCATAAATCTCTCCGACGACGAGGAGCTGATGGGCTTGATGGTCAGAGCAGGATTCAACAGAGTTTTTATCGGGATCGAAACCCCCAATGAAGAAAGCCTTACAGAGTGCAATAAACATTTGAATAAAAATCGGGATTTGATCGCCTGTGTGAAAAAGATCCAGAGCAAGGGCCTTGAGGTCCAGGGAGGATTTATTGTCGGATTTGACAATGACACGCCTTCGATTTTCGAACGCCAGATAAACTTCATCCAAAAGAGCGGAATCGTCACCGCTATGGTTGGCCTGCTGAATGCACCCCGCGGGACCCGGCTTTATCAGCGATTGAAGAAAGAAGATCGACTGTTGAAGGATTCGAGTGGTGATAACACGGATTTTTCGCTCAATTTCGTCCCTAAAATGAAAATCGAAACACTCGTCAGCGGTTATAAGGAAATCCTCGGCACAATTTATTCACCCAAAAATTATTATAAACGGGTGATCACGTTCTTTAAGGAATATCAACCTCCAAAAATGAAACTCCATTTCAAATTTTCTCACCTCAATGCATTCCTCAAATCCATCTGGTTTTTGGGAATAACAGGTAAGGAGAGGCTGCAATACTGGAAACTCATTTCCTGGACTTTGGTGAGGCGTCCCCGCTTTTTCAGCCTGGCCATCACATTGGCTATCTATGGCTTCCATTTCCGAAAGATCGCGGCTTCCTAGACATTCTTTAAAGCAAGATCCCCCATTTTCCCGCCATGATGTCTGTCACCCATCGTTAAGCTTAGAAACAGAAAATTTTTGCAGGCTCTTTTCTCTCTTCTCCGCAAGTCTCGACACCCAGCGCATTTGAAGCTCAGTCCACAGCCACTTGTTCTTTTGGTTATTGAGAAGGTGCATCATAAATTGTCCCCAATACTCGTGCAGGCGATATTTCAGGATTTCCGCGGGTGATAGAACTCTCTCCAATCCTAGTGTTTCATAACCAAGCTCCTCCAAAAGATCACCGGCAACCGATTCAAAAACGACCCGCTCAGTATGGATCATTTCATCTTTCCACTTTTGAACATTGTGAGAGACTACCGCTCCCGAATGATTGTAAGATGCGGGAACCTTGCGAAAGTAGGGCTTGCGATACCTGAGGCGGATCACAGTCGGCGTGCACACAGCCCGATCAAAGGGCACCTCGAGAAAAGCGCAAATGCGTCGCATCACCTTTTCTGTGTCCGATAACAAATCCTCGTAGTGAATCTTCATCAACTGGGTGGCCGGGATCTCTTTTTCAGCTCGAAGCCCTGCCAGGACGCACTTTTTCCAATAAGTGGCCGCGGCAAAAATTGTTCTGGAGCCAAAGTTTTTTTTTACTATGGATAAGCCGGTATCCCGTCCGTCGCGCACGATATGGATAAATTTCGCGTAGCGTGGCGATATGCAGGATGTAATGCGGGGTTTTATCCCCCCATA
>CAYOSH010000010.1:65867-118290 GCA_964406575.1 uncultured Eubacteriales bacterium
ATTTCGCGTAGCGTGGCGATATGCAGGATGTAATGCGGGGTTTTATCCCCCCATATCTTTTTTTCCTCTTGCCTTGCGACCTGCATGAACATATTATCGACCAGACCAGAGAACGTCTTCTGGTCAGCCATTTCATTGACATCGATATCCTCTTCCCAACGGGCGATCCATTCCAGCCTCACAATCCTTTTCGCTAGTCTTAATGCCTGGTCCCTGGACTGAGGATCTCCAAAGGCACGATAAAAAGCCGGGATGAATTGTGTTTCACTGCGAAAGAACAATTCTGGATGGGAGCAGAGCAAACTCCGCAGCAAAGACGTACCGCTCCGAGGCGCACCGACAATAAATATCGGAACTGGATTAATCATTGGAATTCTCAAAATTGCAATGAGCGTGGTGCTTCGAATTCTCAGTCTTGTTCTGCACTGTCTTGCCAGCTTGAGTGAAACAGGATAGCCTTTAACGAAATACGAGTCAAATGGCGTCTTCTATTTCCGGGTGGATCCGTGCGGGAATTCAACTCTTGAGCTTTGGCCTCCTCTTCCTCCCGCGTTTCGCAGAGAAGCCTGGCTAAGCCCTTCAGTAACGGCGCTTAGGGTTCAAAATCGAAAAGTTTTTCCCTGAAGAGCCGCGTGCAGATTTCGACAACCTCAGAATCATAAAGGCTGCCTTTATGGTCCGCGACCTCTTTCAAAGCCGCATCCAGACCGAGTGCCGGACGATACGGTCGATGGGATGCCATGGCTTCCACGACATCGGACACTCCCAATATCCTCGCTTCGATCAGGATGTTGTCATGCATGAGCTTATTGGGATAACCGGAGCCATTGAGTCTCTCGTGATGCTGCAAGACAATGTTGGCCACAGGCCATGGAAATTCGATGGATTTTAAAATGTCGTAACCTACCTGAGAGTGGGTTTTGACCAAGTTAAACTCATAGGTCGTTAACCGGCGCGGCTTACTCAAGATCTCTGCCGGAACGTAGATCTTCCCGATATCGTGGATGATGCCAGCGATGCGGATGCCATCTATGCGGTCCTGAGAAAAGCCCATTTCGGAAGCGATGCTGCGTGCCAGGTCAGCCACTCGCCGTTGGTGTCCAGCTGTATACGGGTCTCTGACCTCGACGGTTTTTTCCAGCACCTGGATGATAGCCCCCAATGTCTGCTGCAATTTGTTGAGGTTCTTCTTGACCTCGATTTCTGCCCTATGGCGTGCTGTCCGAGTGTGCAGCGCGACAATTCCATAGACCAAATTACCCGCAAGATCCATCAGGTGATTCACATCATCTTGCTGGAAGGCATCGGATTCTTCCGCGAAGATCGTGAGTGCTCCGAAGGTGCCTCCATTGCTGATCAAGGGAAGAGCGATCACGGAACCATAGGCCCGTTTCAACGCTTCGCCTCGCCAGGGCATATTATCCGGATTGTTGAGGATATTGTTGATCACAACGGGCTTCCGCGAGACTATCGCCTTCCCTGTCGGGCAGTGACTCTTCCCCGCATCCGACCAGGTGATGTTCACTTGACTGAGGAATCCATCTTCATCGCCCGCTTTGGCCAAGGGGCGAACCGTTTTTTCTCTATCCTGGGCAGCAATCCCCACCCAGGCCATTTTATACCCTCCAACCTCCACGATCGCCTGGCAGATCTTTTTAAGGAGTTCGGACTTCTCTGTTGCTCGAATCAGGACTTTGTGACAAGCGCTGAAAGTCTCTAGAGTTTGCGTGACCCTCTGCAGTTCTTTCTCGACCTCTTTAGGCGTTGTCGATGGGGATTCCGGTTCTTTAGATATCTTCAATTTCCTGCCTTTTTCACAAACAAGACATTTTCGTTCATATTATACTCTATTAAAACCCTGGTTGAAATCTATTGCAGAATTCACCTAGGATTGTTTAGTCGCCCAAAGTTCTTAAGAAATTGAAAATAAAAACTTATAATCGCTATTGAATGATCAGATTGTATAATGGAAAAAACTGCTATTTGACATCCCTTTTCGCCATGATATAACTTATGCGGTACCTCAGCTAGTGATTCCGGCACAGGTTTGAAGGAAACTTGAATGAAGACACTTGAACACATCTTCCGCCTCATCCCTAAAAACAGACTTGTGCTCATTAACCTCTTCCTGATCTGTTTTTTCTTCCAAATCTATGTCATGACTGGATTTACAATTCTCTATGGTCTTTTGAAAGTTTTGTTCATCACTGAGATCATACTGCTGATCGCTGGCCTTTTCCAATTCGCAAAAAAGCAGGCATTCGTTATTCTCATTATCGCGTTTGTAGTATTGATCCGCATCCCATTCTATTGCCATTCAGACGGAATGGTCCTCTCCTCCGATAATGCCCTTGAGGCTCTTCAATCTCATGAGATCAGGGATTCCAGAGCAGCCCCTTTTTTCCTTCTCGATTCCAGCGGGCACAATGGAACCTTAAAGTATCTGTGTGTCGCATTTCTCTGGGATTTTTTCGGAAGCCGCTATCTCTACTTTGTCCTGTTTCAACTCGTGATTTTCCTCGGATTTTTGTTTCTTCTTTACAAAATATTCCAATCTTTTGTCGAAAGAAATCTCCTCTTGGTTTTTATCCTAACGAACTTTGCCTTCATAGAAGTCATATTCGACTATTCGCTATTCCTGAGAGCGGGGCCCTATCTGGAGATGCTCTTCTTTGTCTTCCTCGGCATCTATCTCTTCGATCTCTCTTTTAAAGATAAAACCAGCCTTTTTTTCTCCTGTTATTTTCTTATCTTTTCCGTGTACATCCATCCGATGGCCCTGTTTTTCGTTTCCGCCTTTTCCCTGTGTGTTTTTTTATATGCCATAGTGAACCGTCAACTCTTTCTAAATCTTGCTCTTCTCCTGGGTGCGGCATTGGCCGGAAGCTACCATCTGATCTATTATCAGTTTTTTTATCCCAAACCATTATCGAAAGGCGCCTGGTATCGAAAAGAATTCCTCTCCCTTGCCGACCTCTCTCTAAACCGATTGCCGAGAATGTTGGGGAAGTTGCTTAGCGATTTCAAGATAGCTTTCAAAAATATTTTCAGCTTCGAATTCAATTTCGGAACCTCGTTTTTCCATGAAAAACAAGCGATCGAATCTCCTCTAATTGTTCTAAACAGGGCCCTTGTTTATTTGTCCTTTATCGTTCTTGTTCTCGGCCTGATCCTTGCCGTAAAAAAAATCATCGAGCTCAAGAAAAAGAAGATTGAGGGATCGGAGTGGAGCTCTCTTTTCTTCCTCTTTCTCTTCGGCATCATTCTGGGCAGGTTGTTCCTCTTGAGCCCTAAGCCATTCTATGAGCCCAGACACAATATCGACCTGGCTGTCTGCGTCATGATGAGTTATTTCTTTGTTTTTTCCCGTGTGTACAAAATCAAGAAACTCATATCCATAAAGTCTGGAGTGCTCTTCCTTCTTCTCATGACCTTTACGCTCCCTCACGCCCACTATTTTTTCAAAGCCGTCAAATTCAAAGAAGCTTCTTATGCAGAGATTTTGTCGGTCTTGGAAAAGAATGGAGTCAGATACTTGACAACAGACTGGGTGATCGCCTACTCGATATATCTGCTCTCAGACAGAAGGATCAAAGTTTCCGATTCCTTGGGCCCTGTGACCATTCCATTTTTTTATCCTGAACTGCGAGCGCAGGTTGACAAAGTGCCGGAGACCCACAAGGCCTATCTTTTCTTCTCGGACGATTACGCACGCGACGAATCGCACAAAAAAATCACGCGCTTCAAGAAGACACGCATTCTCGATCACCTCAACCGACGAGGCGTCGCCCGTAAAGTCATCAAACTCAAATACTACACGATTATCATTCCGGAACCTGCCCGGTTTCCCCCGAAAACAAGAACTCCTTAGAAAATCAAACAGACAATACCTGAAAACAATACATACCATTCGTGGATTCAAAAACAGAATTTGTCCCGGAACAAAACAGGGACAAAGTAGGTTAGTTGTAAAGACCTCTAAGGTCGTACAGCTTTATCTTGATCAAGTCCAAGATCATGGCCGCGGGGTCTCTGAGGATGTGGACTTTACTGCCACCGGAATGTTTCCACTCGATCGGGACCTGTCTCCAGCGGAGGTTATACTTGCGTTGCGTAAGGTATAAGACTTCGGCATCGAAGCTGAATCCATTCAGCCTTGTCGCCTGAAAGATTCGTTCGGCCGCCTCTTTTTGAAATCCCTTGAAACCGCAGGGGACATCTTCAACGTCTCTGATGCCGAGCCATTTGTTCAGCCGGTTGTATGTTCGACCCATAAAACGGCGAAGCCAATTCTGGGGCTCGACGATCCTGGAACCAGCGCTCCTGCGGGAGCCGATAATAACATCAATCCCCTCTTCAAAAAGGGGCCAGAGTTTTTCCACCTCCTTGATGGGCGTGGATAGATCCGCATCAGTGAAAATAATGAAGCGGCCTCTGGAATCAAGGATACCGGTGCGCACATGAAATCCCTTCCCTTTGTTCTTTGGAAGTCTGATAAGCCTCAGACGGGACTGATCTTTTTGGAAATCCTTGACGACCTGGCTCGTCCTGTCGACACTACCGCCATCGACAACGATGACTTCATATTTGTAACTCTGCTGTTGGAGGTATGTGATGACCGATTCTAAAGTTTGCGGTAGACGCCGCTCTTCATTATAGGCAGGGATGACTATCGAGAGGTCGAGTCTTTCACCCTCGTTTTTCAGATAGAAACTGTTCATACCACCTGTAAGTTCTTTCTAACCCGTCTTTCAAGCTCCATTCAGACCGCCACCCGAGACGAATATTTGCCTTTTCAGAATCCAACGATTGATTTGGGAGTTCACCTTTTAACTCTCCTGCTGCGAGGACCTTCGGTTCAAGATGTGTTTTCCCCGATATATCGATAATTGTTTTCACCAGGTCCAAGACAGTCACGGGTGTGTTTGTCCCAAAGTTAAAAGCCTCACCTGCCACACCCTCTTTACCCAATTGTTCTGCCAGAACACAATAACCGCCGACAGCATCCTTGATGTAGATGTAATCCCTGAGAGGAGTCCCATCGCTGCGGATGATGGGTGCCCGATCGAAGACAACAGATCTGACTGTATCTGGGACGATGCGGGAAAAATTGAGGTCTCCTTCACCATACATATTGGCAAAGCGCGTCACGGCCACAGGAAGACCGTATGTTTTGTAGTAGCATCGCGCGAGGACATCTGCGCAGACCTTAGAGGCATCATAGGGATACAAACCATTCAGAGAAAAAGACTCCGTATAGGGCAATTTCTCATGATGACCATAGGCCTTGTCCGAGGAGGCGACGACCACTCTTTTGATGTCTGAACAGCCCCGACATGCCTCAAGAACGCTCCAGGTTCCTTTGATGTTGGACTCAAAAGTGGAGAGGGGTGAACGATTGGCCACACCCACGATCGTTTGAGCAGCAATATGAAAGACAGTATCGATCGCGTACTCGTTCAGAACCCTTTCCATGAGAGGATAATCCCTTATGTCGCCCCTAACAGTGATCGCCTTCCCCTCGACACCCTGAAGAGTGAGATTAGATGCCGGATCGTCATCACGGACGATCCCGCAAACAACCGCTTTTTCCTCGAGTAAATCTTTCGCAAGATGTGCCCCGAGGAAACCTGTGATCCCTGTGATCAATACCTTTTTATCCTGCCAAAAATTTTTGCCCATAAACTTCACCAAATTTTCCATTTTGCCCGATTTTGACTCCACTCCTCGTTGAGCATCATGGAATCCTTGTAGGTGTCCATACCTGCCCAAAAGCCTTTGAACTTATAGGCCTGGAGCTGCCTGTCCGAAACGAGCTTCTGAAACGGCTCTTCCTCTAGGCAATCATCCACGCTCAGATAGTCGAACACCCTCCGGTTACACACAAAAAATCCACCATTCACCCATTGGGTGAGACAGGGTTTCTGGTTAAAATCGACAACGACACTCTGACGGTTGAGCTTTGCAATGCCGAACTGGCTCCGGGCCTTTACGCATGTCATCGTGAAAATCTTGCCCTCACGGAGATGAAACGCATACTGGTCTTGCAGATCGATGCTGGCCAGGCCATCCGCATATGTTAAGAAAAAATCATCCTCCTCAATGAGAACCTCGATCCTTTTAACTCTTCCTCCTGTGTCTGTCTCCAAACCTGTGTCAGCAAATGTGATCCGGAACTGGCTAGGGTTAAAAGCTGCAGGAAGATGGGGGGGATGTGCAAAATATTTCTTGATCATCTCTCCTTTATGACCCAGGCAGAGGATAAAGTTGTTGAAACCATAACAACTGTAGATTTTCATTAGGTGAAGGAGAATGGGGACACGGCCGATCCTCACGAGAGGTTTGGGCGTGATCTTGCTCGTATCTCCCAGTCTCAGACCTTTTCCCCCACAAAGAATGACCACTCTTGGGCTACGTGTCCTTTTCACTCTCAACCCTCTAAACCGCTTTTCTAAAATTAGATTTCATTGTATGCAAAAGCAGAAAACGAATACAAGGAATATTTCTCTATCGACGAATTCTCGCCCAGTCTTATTTATCGTTGTCTCAAGATCTCGATGATCTCAAAAGGACACAATAGGTCTTATCCGCTCAAATATCCAGTTTGGCAAAGATCTCCGTGTTGATCTCTTGGATGGGCGTCTTTTCATCGACGATGGTGACGGAGATCTCGTGCTCCAGAGTTTCAGGAGGCAGGCAAGCCAGGTCATTTAAGGTTATTCTGCCTTTCCAGGAACAAAAACTCAACTCCCCCGACATTGTTCTGTATATTTATAAATTTCAAACTTTGTCTACCCAAATCACAACTTTTTTGTCTCATTTTCGTCTATATAAGTGATGGGGATGGAAATTTAAGGTAGGTGGGAAATGAAACTTATCACAAAAATCGGAATCCTCATCGTAGCCGTCGCAATCTCCTTCTTCGAGTTCAACTGGATGGCCTGTTGTTCGGGTTGTGTGGATGTTCTTAATCGCACGCCAAAAACAAATTTTGAAATCGTGGTGTATGCAGA
Source organism: uncultured Eubacteriales bacterium (assembly GCA_964406575.1). Classification (GTDB taxonomy): domain Bacteria; phylum Acidobacteriota; class Aminicenantia; order Aminicenantales; family Aminicenantaceae; genus WTAW01. The sequence continues at coordinate 72,881 of CAYOSH010000010.1, forward strand.
CAATAATCACGCCTAAGCAGGAATCGCACACACGGAATCGTAATATCCGTTTTTGCGGATGTCCTCTGCATGAGAAGAATAAAAACCCCGTAGATAAATACTCGATAAAAGTGTTAGAGCGTTTAACACTCACAAGATGACGAAAGTCACATATTCCGTCTATACTGCCCCCCCACTTCATACAAAGCCTGAGTGATCTGACCGAGGGAGCAGATCCTGACCGTGTTCATAAGCTCGGCAAAGATGTTTTCCCTAGAAAGAGCGACTTTCTGGAGGCGCTCCAGAGCAGCCGGTGCTTCCTTCGCGTTTCGTTTATGAACATCTTCGAGGCGCTTGAGCTGTGACTCGATCTCTTCTTTTGTGGCTCTTGCCAGCGGAATGCCGGCAAAACTTTCGTGTGACTTATCCGCATCCGGGTCTCGGAATGTGTTGACTCCGATGATGGGGAGGTCCCCGGTGTGCTTCAACATCTCATAGTGCATCGATTCCTCCTGGATCTTGCTCCTCTGATAGCCTGTCTCCATGGCGCCCAACACGCCTCCTCTCTCGGAGATCCTGTCGAATTCTGTGAGCACGGCCTCCTCCACAAGGTCAGTGAGCTCGTCAACGATGAAGCTCCCCTGGTTCATGTTCTCGTTTTTGGCCAGACCCCATTCCCTATTGATGATAAGCTGGATAGCAAGTGCCCTTCGAACGGATTCCTGCGTCGGCGTTGTGATCGCCTCGTCGTAGGCATTGGTGTGGAGGCTGTTGCAGTTGTCATAGATGGCACACAAGGCTTGGAGTGTCGTCCGAATATCGTTGAACTGGATCTCCTGGCTGTGGAGTGAGCGGCCGGACGTCTGGATGTGATACTTGAGCATCTGCGAACGCTTGGACGCGCCGTATTTCTCGCGCATGGCAATGGCCCAAATGCGCCGGGCCACGCGACCGATGACCGTGTATTCAGGATCCATCCCGTTCGAGAAGAAGAAGGAGAGGTTGGGGCCAAAACTGTTCAGTGGCATGCCGCGGGACAGATAGTACTCCACATACGTGAATCCGTTGGACAGTGTCAGCGCGAGCTGTGTGATCGGATTGGCTCCCGCTTCGGCAATATGATAGCCAGAGATGGAAACCGAATAGAAATTTCGGACCTTGTTCTGAACAAAATATTCCTGGATATCGCCCATCATCTTCAGGGCGAACTCGATGGAAAAGATGCAAGTGTTCTGTCCTTGATCCTCCTTGAGTATATCGGCTTGAACGGTTCCCCTCACATTGGAAAGCACAGAGGCACGGATGTTCTCATACTGTTCTTTGGTGGGTTCCCGTCCGTTTTCAGCAACAAAAGCTTCCACTTTCTGGTCGATAGCAGCGTTCAGGAACATGGCCAGGATGATAGGGGCAGGTCCGTTGATGGTCATGGAGACAGAGGTATTAGGAGCGCTCAAGTCGAACCCTCCATACAGAACCTTCATGTCATCCAGAGTGCAGATGCTCACTCCAGACGTCCCCACTTTGCCATAGATGTCCGGACGCTTGTCCGGGTCGCATCCGTAGAGTGTGACCGAATCAAAGGCTGTGGACAAACGTTTGGCCTCATAACTGGCAGATAGAAGCTTGAATCTCCGGTTCGTGCGTGCCGGCTCTCCCTCACCGGCAAACATCCGCGTGGGGTCTTCCCCAACCCTCTTCAAGGGAAAAACTCCCGCTGTAAAGGGAAAACGTCCCGGAACGTTTTCTCTCCTCAAATACCTGTATATCTCACCCGGATCTTTAAACGCCGGAAGAGATATCTTGGGGATCTTTTGATGAGCCAGCGATTCCGAGTACAAGGGCTGGCTGATCTCTCGCCCCCGCACTTTATAAACCAGCTCCTCCTTCGAGTATGTCTCCTGGATCTCTCCCCATTCGGAAAGCAGCTTTTGCGTTTCCTCGTTGACATCTCTCTCAGCCTTCGCGATCTCGTCTTTCAGTTGAGTGAGAAGCTCGGGTAGATGGCCCTCCGTCGATTTTTCAGCGATCGTTTTTGCGCTCTCCTTGAGATGCCAGACACGCCGCACCGCCTCTGCCTGTTCTTCCGTCCGGTTGTGGTAATTCCGCACGGTTTCTGCGATCTCAGAAAGATAACGGATCTTCTCCGGAGGAATGACGATAGTTTTGGATGTCGATGTTTTGTGATCTGTCGGGGGCAGGTGGGATTTAAAATTCACACCTGTTTTCTCCCGGATAGAATTCAGGATCTTGAGATAGAGAGCAGTCATTCCGTCGTCGTTGAATTTAGAGGCGATCGTTCCAAAAACAGGCATGTCCTCCAAATCTTTATCAAAAGCGTCTTTGTTCCGCTGAACCTGCTTCTGCACATCTCTCACCGCATCCTCGCCGCCGCGTTTTTCATACTTGTTGACGACGATAATATCCGCATAATCCAGCATATCGATCTTCTCGAGCTGGGTGGCGGCGCCGAATTCACTCGTCATAACATAGAGCGACAAGTCTGCCAGGTCGACGATCTGGGAATCCCCCTGCCCGATACCTGCAGTCTCGACAAAGATCATGTCGAAACCAGCCGCTTTGAGGACCAGAAGAGTTTCGGGAAGCACATCGGGCACTTCCATTTGAGACTGGCGGGTTGCCAAGGACCGCATGTAAACCCTTGTCGACCCAATGGCGTTCATCCGGATCCTATCTCCCAGGAGAGCTCCGCCGCTCTTTCGCCTTGAAGGATCACAACTCACGATGGCCACCCGAACATCTTTGATGTCCCGAAGCAAACGCAGAACGATCTCATCGGTCATCGACGATTTCCCGGCTCCGCCTGTTCCTGTGATCCCGATAACGGGAACCGGCCTCTCTCCCCATTTATGAGAGAGCTCTTCCCGGAGCATGGCGATATCTCCGTCGTCCTGTGCTTTTGCCAGCTCTAAAGCAGTGATCGCCCTTGCGATTACGAGCGTGTTATCCGGAGAAAGGTTCTCTATATCAAAGGGCTCCGTGTTCGCGGTCGAAAAATCCAACCTTTTGACCATGTGGTTGATGATCCCCTGAAGCCCCCATTTGGCCCCATCCTCGGGTGAATAGATCTTTGTCACGCCATAATGCTCGAGCTCTGCGATCTCCTCGGGAATGATCACTCCTCCCCCGCCACCGAAGACCTTGATGTGAGAGGCGCCCCTTTCCTTTAAAAGGTCGACCAAAAATTTAAAAAACTCGATGTGCCCTCCCTGGTAGCTGGAAACAGCCACTCCTTGTGCATCTTCCTCTATTGCGGCATCGACGATTTCCTCAACAGACCTGTTGTGTCCCAGGTGGATCACCTCCACGCCCGTACTCTGGAGCAATCGCCGGACAATGTTGATAGAAGCATCATGCCCATCAAAAAGAGCGGTGGCCGTAACCACCCGGATATGGTGTTTGGGTGTGTATGGTTGCATTTCGAAGCTCATGGTCACTCCTTTCTCCCTGTCTTTTCCGGATCCCCATCTTTTATTAAAAATCCAGGACAATAGGCTTTTCTTCGCCTCTCCATTTTTCGAACTTCAAGCATTGCGTTTTCCTGTGGACCGACCCAAAATAAAATCGATCTGATGCTGGATGTAGTCCTCGATCGTGTAACGGGAAGACAAATACCACCGCCGGAATGTCCACATGTGCCCGAGGACGACGATGTTGTGCGCGATCAACTCGACGGAATCTTTATCCATCCGAGGCAATTCATTGCTGGAGACCAAATCTGTCACCGCTTTAACGAAAATGTTTGTCAACCGGACTTCATTCTCCAGGACTTTTTTCTGCCAGTGGAGGGGAAGCGTTTTTGTTTCCTGGTAGATGAGCAGAATGTGGTCGCTCATCCGGTCACAGACAAGAAAGTATTCACGGATCATCGCAGCCAGGACATCCCGCCCTCCCGATGCCTTCCGTAGAGCATCGGCAACGCCCTGTTCAACCTCCGCATGGATGGCGTCACAAACCAGATAGAGGACATCCTCTTTCGACCGCACATACTCATACAGCAATCCATTGGAAATGCCCGAGGCTCTGGCGATCTCTCTGGTCGTCGTCCGGTGAAAACCCTTCTCTATAAAAAGCTGGACGGATGCGTCTACGATCTGACGGCGCCTTTGGTGGACCAGCTCGGGATCTTTGATACAGGTGGGAATCTCTTTTGTTCGAGAGATTGTTTTAGCCATCGATTGATTGAGCGAGCGCTCAATCAATATACCATAACCAGCTCTCCGCTGTCAAGCGTTTTTTATCACCTTCCCGATGGAAAAAGCTTTCCCTAGAAATTCTCCCACACCATAGTATTTACTGCTCTCCGGGGCATAGAGGATAGGCTTGACTTTTTCGATATCCGGCCGTCCCTTCTCATCAAGAACGGATGTGTCGGCCTTTATGTCGAGAATTTCTCCGACGAATAGGGTGTGGAGCCCTATTTCAACGGTTTGGAGCAGTTTGCATTCCAAGACAAAAAGGAATTCCTCGATATAGGGGGCGTCCACAAGACTGCTTCTTACAGGCTGAAGCCCGGTCGCCGCAAATTTGTCCTCGGTTTTACCTGTGGCTATCCCAAAATAATCCGCCATACGGATGTGTGTTTCAGAAGGAATATTTACGGTGAAAGCCTCCCGATCGACAATATTCCAGTATGTATAAGTGGCCTTCCTCAAGGACACAGCTACACATGGAGGTCTCGAGCAGCAGATGCCTCCCCAGGAGGCTGTCATTGCATTCGGTTTCCCTTCTTTGTCGTAGGTTGCTACAACAAATACGGGTGTTGGATACACGATCGTTTTTGGACCCAGTGACTCTTTCATCGGAACCCTCCAGAAATCATGAATAGATCTTTCAAATGCATTTTATCCTCTCAGTATTTTTTACGCTAGTGTAGAGATGTGACATTTACATTCTGGATCACAACACCTATCACCAATCCCAAGAAAACCACTGCCATAACTAACCAGAATCGTTTTTTTATCGATCGAGGATGGTAGAGATATCCGAACATAGATCCAGCCAACGAGCAGAGTCAAAAAAAGAAAACCGATGTACCCAAAGGGGATCAAGACAAAAAGCTCATCCGCTGATTTGAGGGCCAAATATTCTTTGTCCCAGAAAGGTTTTAAAAGTGCTGCATGGGCCAAGAAATCGATCAATAAGAAAACCAACCAAGATGCAAACACTGTTGTGGCGAATCGAGTATTGTAGATACCTTCTCTCCTTTTCTATTAATGGGAACCGTCAGACTCCGTCCTTCATTTCTTCATGTGTTTCTCAAACCAAGCCATGAGATAAAGCTGCTGGAGCAGGCGATGGGATGGCCGCCGCCACCCATGGAATTCCTCCGGCATGCGAACGAGAAGAGTCTCTTTCTTCAGCATCTTCAAAGCACGGTAGTATTCTTCGCTCTGGGACATCGGTGTCCGCAGGTCCGCTTCCCCGGTCATGACCATGGTCGGGGTTTTAACGTTGGCCACATAGTGGAGAGGGGAGCGCATGGCGTAGAGCATCGGGTCATCCCACGGATATTTCTCGAATTGCCGATACCAGAAAGGCCCGTCTGTTGTCCCCACAAAGGAATGCCAGTCGATGACCGGCCTCATCGACACAGCCGCCCTGAAACGATTCGTATGCCCGACCAGCCAAGCCGTGAGAACCCCTCCTCCGCTGCCGCCACACACGAACAGGTTGTCCTCATCGATGAAGCCCTTCGCAATGGCCGCATCCACTCCAGCGAGCAAATCATCCCCATCCTTGCCTGGATAGGCAAACTGGATACCGTTCACAAAATCCTGACCGTAGCCCGTGCTCCCCCTTGGATTCATGTATAGGACAGCATAACCTTCGGCAGCAAAGTTCTGCCAGGCCCAATCGAAGTCCACGGAATACATCGCCCAGGGACCCCCATGAATCCAGAGAAGCAAAGGATATTTTTTGTTGGCGTCGAACTCTGCGGGTTTAATGAGCCAGCCCTGAAGGTCAAGGTCATCCGGAGATTTAAACCACATCTCCTCCACCTCTCCAAGCTTGACATTGGCCAGCACATCAGCGTTGACATCCACAAGCTCATTAATGGCCTTCGGGCTATTGATGTTGAATGTCACCAGATACTCCGGTCTGTGAAAAGTGGAAAGAGTTGCTGCGACCATGCCGTTCTGTGCCAATGAGAAGTCAGCAAAGTAATGAACGCCTTCTGTTATTTTCTTTACTGGACCAGATCTTGGAGCAAAGCAGACGTTGGATTCGCCCTTTTCTCGCATCAAATAATACACTCCCGAGCTGTCCTGGGCCCAAATGATTTTTGATGGAGAATTGGGGAGATCCCCCGCCTGAAGCTTTTTCTGATTTCCGTGAATATCCATCAGGTAGATACTCGAAAGATGGCTTGTGTAATTTTTGTCGTCATATCCTGTATAAGCGATCCACTGCCCGTCGGGAGAGATTCTGGCATTGCCATCCGGACCCTTGCGGTCGGTAAGGGTCTGCATTTCGAGCGTTTCAAGACTCACCGCATAGATCTCCGTATCCCCCCGCAAGTATTCTGCATCGGGCTTACGGATGGCACTGAAATAGATGGTGGTTCCATCTTTCGACCATTGGGGATCATTGTGGGAGTAATCTCCGGACGTCACTTGCCTGGGCGTCCCTCCAAGCTGTGCGTCGATAACAAAAACGTGGTCGTATCCTTTAGGCAGTGGACCTCTTCCATCCCGCGCCCAACTCAATCGATCAACAATGACAGCCGGGTCAGCCGTCTTTGCGCCTTTTGGAAATCCCGGAAGCTTGACTACCAAGAGGGGTTTTTTATCGGGGATAAAGGACGTAAAAGCCAGCATCTTTCCGTCTGGCGACCAGACAAGGTTGTCTGGGGTGCGCTCGAGATGTGTCAACTGCGCAACTTCTCGGGTATCCAGCCATAGAACGTGGATCTGGGTCGTCCCGTCTCTGTCAGAGAGAAAGGCGATCTTTTCTCCGTCTGGCGACCACACCGGCGAGGAATCCCTCCAGTTTCCATGCGTTAGCTCTCGCACTCGTGTTCCGTCAATATCCACGATCCAGATGTTGCTCCGGCTTCTGTCCTCCATTTTGTCCACCCAGCCCCGCGTGAAAAGGATCTGTGTGCCGTTTGGCGAAATCTGTGGACTCCTGATCGATTCCATCTCGAGAAAAGTCTCTGTGTCGAGCAATCTGTAATCTTTTTCCGTTCCAGATACAGTTCCGACAATCCAAAGCCCCAGCACAAAACAAAAAACAACAAACCTTCCTATACCTCTTTCCCTCACATTCACCTCCAATCTAACGGGATATAAATCCGGATAAACTTCTCCTCAATAAATCAGAAAAATTTCTTTAAATCAAGTTTTGAGTCACGATCGTAATCACGATCTTGTCTAATGTCTCTATTGCATAGACAAAAGAGATACACTTTCCATAAAAAAGTATCAAAAAAGTCTTGAAATGTGGTGAATTCAAAAGCAGGGAGCGCAGCCCGATTTTAAAACCGAACTGAAACGCCGAAGACCGCGTTCAGGCTGTTGACGTTTTTGGGATCGGCAAAAATCATCACATAACGGACATCCAGCTTAAATCCCAACCTGTCACTCAAAAAATAGTTCAGCCCCGCCCCAAAATTGGCAACGGCATCGACAGTTTTTTCCGGGGCTTCCAGGGTGATCTCGAAACCATATTCTGTGGTGTAGGAGGTATCCTCAGCCATCAGTTTATCGAAGCCCCCTCCAGCCACAATGTATGGCCTGAGATTCCCGTTCATGAATTGGTAGAGGAGATTCAGGGTCAATGAATAGTGTTTCGCCGTATCTATCTCGACAGTATCCTGGTCCGAAGGGTCCTCCAGCGTCACTTTCGAAGAAAACACATAGCGCCCGTCCACTTCCAATCCAAACTTCTCCGAGAAGAAAAATGCAAAAGAAGCCCCCAGGGTTGGAGGGGTATGGGCGGGAGTCACAGGGAAGTCGTTCTCGCCCAACACATAATCATCCTCTGACCCGTAGGCAAATACATGATTGATCCCACCAAATACAGAGAACTGGAATTTTTGTGCGCTGGCGGTCCCGGTAAGGAGAGGAACGGCAAACAGGATGAATACAAAAACAGCCCAACTCTTGTTGTTACCGAATGTTTTCGATTCCATTGTATCACCTTTTGTATTATAGCCCCGCCGAGGTGAAAAGGAAAGGGGAAAACATATCTGGGAACGCCCCTCAATGATTAATGGGAACACAAACGCTTCAAAGGAGATGATCTCTTTTCTTCGGGATGCTTTTCAGTTCTTTTTATCTTTGAGCTGGAAGAGATCTGCGACGCTTTTTCTCCATTTCCCGTTTTGAAGAATCCAGCGGTGGAATTCTTTTCCCGGCGAACAAGATCTCGCATTTAGTATGCGTTCGTCGAGAGAGGGAATCTTTTGGGTATCCCCATTGCTTTGGTTATAGGATGAGATAAACCTCAACACCGTCTCGGGTTCCACTTCATAAGACACAACTTCAACGATAGCGCTGCTCCCCGACATGTGGATGTTCCTTGCATCAAAAAGAACAGGCCGGAAGTGGAACCGCCAGAATTTGGGAGTGGGTCCCACCCAGTGAACCATCTCGGGATCCTCAACATACAATTGTTCCTTGAGACGCGCTATCCGGGCGAACACTTTTCTCAGCCTTTCCGTCTCCTGATCCTCACGGATTCCTGTCTTGCCGTATTTTTCGATCAGCATACTCCTCTCAGCTCTTGTGCTGAAGGAACTGATGAAATTATGCCCTTCATAGAATTCGGAAATCTGAACGGGGAGAAGATCGATCTCATGAAGGGGTTTGGATTCGGTTTTGAAGGAGCTTTGGAAAAACAGGAGCATTAAAACCATTCCATAGAACACATATCGCTTCATGGGATTGCCCTCCTCTCTGTCTTCAGCCTTCACTTGAATAACGCTGAAATTCCCGTGAAAGTTTCAGCCCATCAAATTCTATTGAACTTGGGTCCTATTCCGAGCAGATCTCACCCCAGAGGGGTGCGCAATACCTAGAAAAAGCCGCGAGAGTAGACTTCTGGACTTTGGAAGGGGCAACCCAGAAAAAGAGTGCGGCTACAAGAAGGGAATAAAGAAGGGCTACTTTTCTTTAGCTTCAGCTTTTGCTTCAGCGTTAGCTTTAGCTTTCCCAGCGGCTCTGCCGATCCAAAGGGTGGCAATAACAGCGATGATCGTCACGACTATCGCGTAGACGAGCATCGGGCCAATGCCCTCAGCCGTGCCAAAAACTTTCTTGAAGATGGCCTGTATGGCACCGTTCCAGGCCAAAGCTGCGATCAAACCGAAGGCTGCGGCGACCAAGGCAGCCATCTTGTCGATAACTTCTAACTTCATCCAATCCACCTCCAACTAAAATTTATGGAATCCACCCCGATCAGGGGACCTGATGGGGGAAAAACCAAGCGAGGAAAGCCCGATTTTGGAATCGACAAAATCGCAGGTTCTTTTCATTCCGGAGAACCCTCATAGAGATGAAGAGCTCTTGAAGTTGATCACAACTTCCTCACCCTCTCCAAGCTTCAAGGGTTCATCAAAAGCAACAACGGATAAACCATCTTTGGGCTCCAGGCGGGCCTTTATCTCTTTAGATGCGAACAGGCAGCTTTCGATGATCTTGACGTCGTACCCTGCTGAAAGGCCGAGTTCGGCGATTTCCAGGCTTCCGTAATCAACCCTCAACACCACTTTGTTCTCTGCGGTCTGAAAGCTCCCCCACCCTGTTCCCGTGGACCAAAAGGTGAAAAAATCGTCCTCATTTATTTTTGGGGCAAACGCGATGAAACGAGTAGTCCCGTCGTACTGAAAGCCTGACAGGGCGAGGAGGACGGCCCAGCTGGCCATGGCGCGGGCATAATGATGCCCGCACTCGAACTCATCCCATGGATTGCGGTTAAAACCCCGATGTCGCCCTCTGATGGCTTTGACGAGTGTCAATCCCTCATCGATATGTCCGGAATAGATCAGGGAAGCCGCAACCTGGTATTCGATGCCGGTCCAAACTTCATCCGAGTAGACGAACGGAAGAGCCGGCCTGCGGCCCTTTGGCCAGGAACACAACAGAAGTCCGTCTTCGTCATTCAACGCATAAACTCTCTGGACGTTGGAGAACTCACGGAGCCCCGCCTTGAAATTGTACTGAAATATAGACTCCAGGGCTTTGTCCACATGATTTTTCTCGAGGACATAGCCCAGGCCTGTCTCATAAGCCAAATACTGACCGAGCAGCTGATCTGATAGACATCCATCCCCATACTGATACTTGGGAACGGACTGCCCCTGCTCGAGCGAGACCTTGTTCCCGCCGGGGGATTCCTTTCCTTGGCAGGCAGGATTGTCACACGCCTTTACGGGAGATTTTAAGTGATCGGGAACGACCAATCCTTCGAGGACATCGATCTTCTGCACGTAATATTCACCATTCCACAGCAACTCCTCATATTTTTTTGAGCCTGCCATAAACATCTCTGTATACTCTGCCGATTTCTTCTGTTCGCCCACGGCTGTGGCCATCTCTGCGGCGGCCTTGAGTGCTGCGAGATACAAAGATCCTGTCATCGTATTCGGTCCGTAGAATTCAATATCATACGTGTTGTGCTGCTCCCCTTCCATGACGCCATCTTTATCAGGGTCCCACGGTAAGGAGAGCATCTCTTTTTGCCAGAGAAATCCCTCCGATACGCTCCCTACGCCCTTCCAGGCAAACTCGAGAGCACCCTTGACTCTTGGCCACAGCTGTTTGAGCCAGTCTGTATCGCCTGAAAATTTCCATTCCCTGTACACACGGACGATATTTCCCATCTGGCCATCGGCGCAAGGCTTGTAAGCCCACCAGTAATCCCCGAGAGGGGCGAGAGTTCTGAAAACCTGGTATCCGTTATCAAAGGTGTTGTGCAGGAAATCCGTTTCCCGGACAGAGCGTTCCAAGGATGGGAAAAGACTGGCCATGGTTTGCTCATAATTCCATACGTGCGTGCAGTTCAAGGGGCAACATCCGCTGTCATCTGTCAGACCTTCAAAACCAAAAAGCGCACCGCTGTCCATGCGCATCACGAGGTTTGTCTTCAACGAGGAACATTGAGATGACACAGCATCGAGGACATAACCGGGGTAAGTCGAACCGAAAAGCACCTCGTGGAATTTTCTTGTCGTCTTATAGAGCGCATCGATATCGTTCCACAACTGCCTGGCCACATCCCAGGCATCTTGGTATTGGGTTGCATAATAGTTCCGGAATCTCTTCCCGCGAACGTTGTCCTCGCGATTCCAATAGTTCTCTCTGTTCGGGAAAAACCAGGTCAAGGCAAAGGGAACGACGCGCTCCTCACCAGGACCCAGCTCGAAAAACACCAGAACAGTCGCCACGTCACTCCTGTCTGTTTGGGATTCCTCACTGTCTAGAACCTTTTGGATCCGTCCGTCATCAGCAAAGTCATCCCAGAAGATGTGGGCGTTATCCCACCACCCTCCTCTGTACCAACGGGTCTGGATATCGACACTTTTTTCAGGAGTGACGACAGCCAAACTCCCGTACTCAAGAGCATCCGGATCCGATCGAGCGGATGTCATCCGGATTCCCTGGAATGTTTCCTCATCAATGTACTCGTTCAGGTTTTTCCCGTAGGACAGGCTTTGGTTTTCGTCCGGGGTCTTTATGGGATTCTGCATGCTGAATGCCAAGGAAACCGCACACCGCGTGTTTTTGTTATTCTTGATCTTCCAGTTAAAAATAGCGGCAGGAATTCCACTCTTATCGGGTGAAAGCGGGATGAACGGGTTGTAGGCTTCGAGGCTCACATCCACAGGGATCCGACTGTCTATAAATCCCACTCGGGCAAAGGGATATTCTCCCGTGAACTCCACCTCTTCAAATCGGGACACTCCGGCCAGTTGATTCCGTGGAAAACCCATCCAACCGACATAGGGAGGGATCAGCTGTCGTTCAAGGATCTTGGCGACAGGTTCTTTTCCTTCCTCTCCAACCCATATTGAAAAAAAAGTAAGATCCGGATATTTCCCCTTGAGCGGCCTGTTGAAGACCTCCAACTCTCTGATCTCTCCCCGGCCTCCAAGAGTGATGTTTCCCGTGCCCAATCCCCCGATGGGAAAAGCGATCGTTTTTAATGCCTCCCCAGAGTATTTCGGGATTTTTGTCCCGCCATAGAGCTTATTGTTTTTATAGGCCTGTCCACTGAAACCAAAACTTAGACACAACAATACACAAACTCCACACCAGAAGATACATTTCATTTTGTCTCTAGAAAATTACGATTTCCCGCTTTGGATAAGATAGGTTGAGGTATCCTGCTCCAGGTCTATAAAATTGTCAGCGACTTCGATGAGTTTTTGAGAGCAGGATTTCCCGAAAGCCATGACCTCCACATAGCAGCCCAAAGCGTGCTTGACGTGGTTGACGAGCGGAACAAAATCTCCGTCTCCACTCACGAGAACAATGGCATCCAGCCGCGATGCGAGCTCGATCAGGTCCATGGCGATGCCGATATCCCAGTCCCCTTTTTTTGCGCCACCGTAGAACACCTGGAGATCTTTGGCTTTGACTTCATATCCAAAATTTTTGAGTGCATCGAAAAAATTGGCTTCATCCTTGACATCGGCCTTGATCACATAGGCAATAGCCCGGATCAGGTTACGGCCCTTGATGGCTTCTTTGAGGAGGGTTTTGAAATTGACTTTGGCTTTATGGATAAATTTGGCCGAATAGTACAGATTCTGGACGTCGACAAAGATCCCCACTCTCTGTTCCCTGTAGAGGCTCGTACTGGATTTTTTTGCCATGAATACCTCTCAACTTGGTCTCAAAAGGCAGTTTTTCCCTTTGCCAAAGCTTATCAGAGTCAAGGGGGGATGTCAAAATATCTTTTCGCCACAGAAGTATCTTCAAAAACGCGAGAAATGGTGTCCGAGTGGCCCTTCACACGGTTTTCTCCACCACACAATTGAGGCACTCAATATTAGGATCCGCACTCCGAGCGGACCGTTTAGGAAACGGTCCCTACATTATCGATTCTGCAAATGCGTTCTTCTAAAGGGAATCGGCTCTGAAACCGATCAAGCACAGACCTAAAACCGATATTTCAGTCCGAAGTCAACACCCCACACTAGGTTTTGCGTCGAAAATTCCGGTGATGGAGTTGAGTAAGAGTAATACGAATAGCCCTCGATGCCAGCCGTAGTGAGATAGAGAATAAATGCTCTCAGTTCAAAGCCCAGGGGTGCCCCTGGCAAATCATAGCCGATCCCCCCTCCTCCCTTTAGCCCAAAATCCACACTGGACTCAGATTCAACCTCAAAATATTTCCCTAAAGCGCTCTTTTTATGGAGGATGTTGAATCCCACTCCTGCAAAGGCGAAGGGCGCGACCTTTCCGGCCGTCTTTTTGAAACTGAAAACACCGTTAAGGTAAACCGTGGTGATCGTCCAAGGCAAACTCATCGAATCATACTGAGTGGAATCACCACCCCATTGTGGTCTCAGCCAAAGAACGATCAAATATTCTGCGTTTATCCGGCTGAATTCCAATTGGAGCCCGAATTTTGGAGTGAAATTGTATAAAAAATTAAAGCCATAAAGCAGATTCACGTCTGTATCGCTGTCCATAAGACCTGCTGTGTAATCCGGCGGGAAAGAGGCTAAGGGATAAAGGAGAACGTCTCTGTTTACATGACTTGTCCATTTGCCCAACCCTAAGTTGATGCCAAGGATAAATTTGCTGTACGGTCCCCCTCTAGACTGCGCGGGAGTACAAACTATGAGTAAAAAAACACAGGCCAAAAGAAAACAAGCCCTTGGTCTCATTCTTCCACCTATTTAAGCAATTTCCATGCCAAAAGGCAAAGGGGATTATTGAACCGTTCCATGGACTCAAAAGGAGACAACTGTTTTTTTCTTTGACATCATACATGACCTGTGCTATCTTCCTCATTTCGAACATGTTAGGCGGAACACACTAAAAAATGTCGCGAAAAAACACTTTCCAATTCCTGAAGATCTTTGCCTTGCCACTGACTATATTCGGATTCCTTGCGTTCAATTCCTGCGCTGACCGACAGACGTTCGCCAAAGAAGACAAACTGGCCGATTTTTTCAATAAAAAAGAAGTCACGATAGTTGTGACAGATTCAGGGCTGGGCGGGCTTTCCATCCTGGGCGACGCTGTGGAACGGATGAAAACGGCCAAAACCTTCCAAAGGGTCGATTTTGTGTTTTATAACGCCCTTTTCTCGAATGAGGGAGGATACAATAGTCTGCAAACCCGACAACAGAAAGTTCGGATGTTCAACAGTGCACTGGAAAGCCTCGAAGAAAAATACTCTCCGGACCTGATTCTGATCGGGTGCAACACGCTCTCAGTCCTCTACAACGACACATATTTTTCGCGGAAGAGCGTTATCCCTGTCGTGGGAATCGTGGATGCAGGAGTCGACCTGATCGCCCAAAATTTGAAAACTCACCCGGCCGCAAAGGTCATCCTCTTCGGAACACAGACGACAGTGAGCGAAGGTACGTATAAACAAAAGTTAGTGCAGAAAGGATTCCTCCCCGAAAGGATCGTTTCTCAAGCCTGTCCGGAATTGGTCTCTTATATCGAAAAGGGGTATAACAGCGATGAGACCGAGATGCTGGTCCTGGCCTATGTGGACGACGCTCTCCAGAAATTGGGCAACTCAGCTCCCGAACTGTATGTGAGTTTTAATTGCACCCATTACGGCTACTCCCTGAAGCTCTGGGAGAAAGCATTTAAAACCTTTGGAGTCAGACCCCGAGCTTTCCTCGATCCCAATTTCAGGATGAATGATTTTCTCTTCCAAGCTCAACGTGTGAACCGCTATAAAAATTCGGATATCTCTGTACGCGTGGTTTCCATGGTTGACATCGAGAAAAACCGGATCCAATCCATAGGCACCTGGTTGGAGGAGCTATCACCCCAGACAGCAAATGCCCTCAGGAATTACACACACGATCCCTCGCTCTTCGAATGGAAAAAATTCATCGGCAGGGGGGAATAGAAAAATCCGCTAGTCGAGGATCTGGACTCTTTTTTTGTCTTCCGTCACTTCCCCGATTTTCCAGGCTTTCAGTCCCATCTCATCCAACAGTGTCAGGGCACGGTTCACACTTCCAGGGCTGAGGATCGCCACCATCCCCACCCCCATGTTGAAGGTCCTGAACATCTCATGATCAGCGATCCGGCCTTTGCTTTGGATCTTCTTGAAAATTGGGGGAATGGGCCAGGACCCCTTTTGAATACGGACAGATAAATCCGGAGGCAGTATCCTGGGGATATTATCGAAAAATCCTCCACCCGTTATATGGGCCAAACTTTTTACGCGGACTTTCTGGATCAAATGAAGGATGGGTCGCACATAGATTCGAGTGGGCCTGAGAAGCTGCCCGCCCAAAGGACCCTTCAGCTCCTTTTGGCTGAAGACCTTACGGATGAGAGAAAAACCGTTGCTGTGAACACCGCTTGAAGCGAGTCCGAGAACCTTATCGCCTTTACGACATGTCCTCCCGTCGATGATCTTCTCTCTGCTGACCATCCCTACACAAAATCCGGCCAGATCTATTTTGTCTTTGGCATACATCCCCGGGTGTTCCGCTGTTTCTCCGCCGATCAGAGAACACCCACTCAACCGGCAACCCTTGGCAATCCCCTTCATCAATTCATACAGCTTGCTTGTGTCCAGATGACCACACACGATGTAATCCAGAAAAAAGAGGGGTTCTGCTCCGCAAACCACAACATCATTCACACACATGGCCACCAGGTCGATCCCCACCGTGTCGAATTTACCCTGAAGGTCTGCAATAAAAGGTTTGGTTCCCACACCATCCGTGCCTGAGACAAGAACAGGATTCTTGATTCTATTGATTTGGGGCTGGAAGAGCCCGCTGAATCCTCCGATCCGGCCCAAAACTTCGGGCCGGGACGTTTTTTGCAAGAGTGGTTTGATCTTTTTGACAAACGCATCAGCCTTGTCGATGTCGACCCCGGCTTTTTTATAGGTCAGAGCATTCATGGCACCAATGATACATGTTTTATATCACCCCATCACAGCCAAGTCAACGGGGCATCATTCTGACGTAAGCATTCTTATTTCCGTAATAAAGGCATTAGACGTAAAAAAGAGCGAGTCACTGTCCTTATGAGTCGGATGGTGGCGGGTGGGGGGGGGTCTTCGACGAATATGGACTGTGACGAACGCCTGCTATTATCACTTAACTTGAGAGCATCACGGAAATAAAGATGCTTCCCAATCTCACGGGCACCATTTTCAAATCCATTGGGTATGAATCCAAAGAAGGTTCTCTCCCCGAGCAGACCTTTTGAGAAGCGGTCCTCATACTAAAAAAAAGGGGGGTCCATTCCCCGGATGGACCGAGAAAAAACGGAGCGGCATTTTGTTCTCAAAGTCACCGATTGGAACACCCTGACATCATTCAACATGGATTTATAAACTCTTACTTTTCTGTCAAAATATTTTACACACAACACAACTTCAAGCATTTTTTGTGGCTCGCCATTCAAATTTAACCCTTAAGATTGAAATTTTTGAAGGAGCTTATTGTGGCATATTTATTGCACATGTATAATTGTAGGGAGATGGAAAAATCCGTTATTGAGTTCCGAGAAATCTTGCAAATCGACATCGCCAGGAGAATCTTAGCATAAACAGTGGATACAGGGACGATTCCAAAAAAAGCGATCGTTTTATTCTTGACCTCGGTCTTCGTCGTGATTCTCTGTCTTTATGGCAAACAGGAACAGCCGCAGCACCAACTGCTACCCCAGGAGAAACATGAGGTCAAGGTACGCCTCGTCCTCGTTGACGTCATCGCGACCAAGGACGGAGAATTCGTCAAGGACCTCACCAAAGAAGACTTCGAGCTCTTTGAAGACGACAAACGCGTGGCCATCAACTCCTTCGAACTCATAAGCTTTGATCAAAGGGAATTGACCGTTCCTGAGGAATTGGATCGACAGGTTCAATCCGGTGCTCCCAAAAAGAGACTGGCTGTTGTTTTCGACAGCATCAACTCCTGGAAAAGGGAGATGACGCATGGGAGCGAACAGATCGTTGAAGATCTGGTCTCTATTGTGAAGCTCGGTCATGAGGTCATGGTTCTTCAGCTCAATCCGTCCAGCGGTATCGAGATTATCCAACCCTTTACCACAAATGAAAATCTCATCCGAAATTCCGTTGAGAGGGCTTCGGGAAGCATCTGGAAATTAGAAACGTCTATCGAGCCTGCTCATACGGATGAGACAAAGACGGAGGAAGAAGCCCAGACTCCTGCTGAATCAGACCGAGACCCTGAAAAGAACATCGGTATGGAAAACGCTTCTGCCGGTTCATATTTCGAGGATATGCAGAGGATAGATTTTATCCACAGAGAGAGGCTGCGGTTTGAAAAAACAGTCGGTGGACTCCTGGCCACATTCAACATGATGAGGGGTTTCCCTGGAAGAAAATACATCCTCCTTGTGAGTGCGGGGATTCCCGACCTTTCACCGCCAGACATGTTCCCCAATATCCGAAGCGGTATTCCCGGCGCGGAAATCGAAGAGGCATACATCAACAAAATCTGGGGCAAAATAGAGGACATCCGGGTTTTCGATCCCTTCAACATTCTGGACAAAAAAAACTTTAAGAACGGCGAGGAAGTCCTCAGAGAGATCATCCATTTCGCCAATGCCCAGAATATCTCCATCTATTCTTTCGACAGCAGTATCTTTGTGAAAAACATCTTTTCCGGAGCCTCGGCCGAATACTACCAGCAGAACGAAATGGACCATCTGAGGTTCCGGCAGGGTGATAAGATCAGAAAAGTCCAGAACCTGAGGTGGTTATCCGAAGACACGGGTGCGGATGCCTTGCGAGGTGCAAACAAACTCGAAGAATTCCGGAAAGTCATGGACACGGACCTGAACCACTATTACCAGCTGAGTTTTTATCCGCGTCAAGATGAAGCGGATGATGGATACCACAAGATCAAGGTGAACGTCAAACGGGGAGGTCTGGACATTCGTTTCCGAAAAGGCTACACGGACTATACGGATAACGAGATGGATAAAATGGTCCTGGTGACGGCCTTTTACAACCCGGAACTCTTTAAAGACCTGCCCTTCAAGGGAGAACTCATTCCTTTTATTTCTGAATCGGGCAAGTATGAGCCCTGGATGAATGTCGCTCTTCCTGTGAAAGAGATATTTCAGGAGAGGTTTATCGAGTATGCCCCAAAACTCTTCCATCTCCACATCTGGCTTAAAGACAGGACCAGTGGAGAAAAGGGCTTTGGGGGCAAGATCGACATCGGCTTGAATTTGAGTCCTTCGTTCATGGATTTTATCAAAAACATCGACTACCTCAGCTACCATTTTAGAGGCCCGGAGATCGAATTCAGAAACAAAGAATACCAGAGTGTGTTCGCCCTTTTTGACCCTCAAACGAATGAGGTTGGCACCTGCGATATGGACGTTTATTTTCCTTCACTCGAAGATCGAAAAGAAAAACTCCTCATTAACTGTGTCTTGGGAGATCTCGCCGAAAATCCAGAAAAAGAGCATAAACGCTTCGCTCTATCCAAAAAAGACGGAGGCCTGATCTGCGGCCAGTATAAGTTCTATCCCAAGGTGACAAACCAATTCGGGAGGTGGGGGGAAGCATCCGTTTTCGTACAGGCCTATCTCCCTGAGGGGAAAAAAGACCTCCACCCCGAATTCCTCGCCAAAGGGGCCGATATGCGCATTCAGCCTATAGAAGGAGAGCTGATCCTCGATTCGTGGAATAAGAGAAGTAAAGTCTGGAGCAGCATCTATAAACTCGATCTAAGCCCCTGCTCCCTGGGCGACATTTCCCTCTTTGTGGAATTCCTCGAATCGGAGGATGGCTCTGAACCTTATCCGTATATGAGCAGGGAGCTGAAGCTGACGATCATCCGCTAATGGGAATAAAAACCGTCATAGATCGACTTTATCTTTCCAGGTGAGAGTTTTTCTGAGAGGATCATCCTCACAAGAAAATCCCTGAACATCTCTCCCCTTTCGTTGTACTTTTCCTCTTTAATCACACTGTAAAGGGCCACGGCAAACACATGCATCCCGTCATCGGATTCCTTCCATCGCCGATGAGGGTCGATGCTGATTCCCATCTTCTCATTGATGACCTGATCGAGAGCTTGAACACAATCTTCCTCGATAAAACCTTCAAAGGTGTTGTATCCGAAAGCCGGATTGTGATTCTGGATCTTGTCCATCAAGAATCGGTCTTCCCTCAAAAGAGAAAGTGTTCTCCTCAGCTCCCCATCGCCTGTCCAATCAAAGGGCGGATGCATCATTTCATGCACAGCATTCCTCAAAACGACGGCAAAGGGCCAATCGATATAAGTCAGGAATCGCGTCCCGGTGACCTTGAGGCCGTGAGGTTTCGTGAAAAAAAGCAAATACACGGTGATCTCGTGTGAGGGAAGCTTTGTCCCAAGAAGGGCTTCCACTTCGGCAGTCACATTGTACTTCGGCAATTCTCTGCGGATCTTTTTTATCCGCTCTTCAGCTTCGGGAAGGATATACTTTCTCCAGTAAGATTCAAACTGCGTGTCCTTGAGAAACACAAAGACAGTCTTCAGATCATTGCGGACGGATTCATACAGGCGCCAACCTTCATCACTATAATAGGGAGTTGTTTTCAAACTCTTTTGCATCTCTTCACTGTTGTCAAGAACCTTCAGCAGCCCTTCCAGTGTGTCCTCATCAGTGGCAGATAAATAGAGAGAGAGAAAGGCGGACACGATGAGTCGATTTTTCTCTCTGATGGTCAGGCGCAGATCCTCCAAGGCTTGTTTCACAGGCTCGGAAAGCTTCTGGGCGAACTTTTCGTACTCCCTCTGATAGTGTTTCAGGTAAAAAGGATCCCCTGTTAAGGTATTCAAGAAACAGATGGCATCATACTTCAAAGAAGGTTCGATCTTCCAATCTGTCTGGTAGTGCAGCCTGACCTCTTGCTGGGCCAGATCCATCGGAGGGAAAGCCTGAATAATCAAAATCAATATCCCAAGGCAAAAAACCTTAGACGGGCGAAGAATCCCTCTCAGTATCTTGATTTTTGTATTTATCCTCATTTTTCTTTGGAGATCGAATTACTGATAGATCTATTGTTTATTATACATACTGACTTCTATTCTCGATAGAAAATTTCTTTGCGATGGTGTAACCTTTTTATAAAAAACAAGTCTTTATAGTTGACGCACGAGATTCCCAAATCAACAGCGGTGCACATAATGACAGATAATTTTTTAATGGAAGAAGTCAAGAAAGGAAAAGTCGAAAAGCTGGCCGTACTTTTTGAAAGATATCACGTCCAGCTCTTTAATTTTTTTCTCCGACTGACAAGAAACAGAGGCGTCAGCGAGGACCTGGTGCAAGACGTATTTCTAAGGATCCTCAAATACAGGATCACCTACAAAGGACAGAGCAAATTTACCGTTTGGATGTACCAGATCGCAAGGAATGCTCACATCGATTATTTGAGGAAAAGCAAGGGCGAGTTCTCACTGGACGAACAGTGGGAGGATGTGGTGGAGCCCGAGCCAACACCCTCAGACCGGCTGGAGCACGGACAAGATGTCCAACTCATGCGGGAAGCGTTGGCGCGGCTGCCCCTCAAAAAAAGGGAAGTCTTAGTCCTCAGCAGATATCAGGATATGAAATATAAGGATATTGCCGAGTTGTTCGGCTGCCAAATCGGTACGGTCAAGGCACACGTGCACCGTGCCATTAAAGATTTGGGAAGAATCTATTGTGAATTATCAGGAGGTACGGTCTCATGACTTGCCAAAACATAAAGGAAATGTTCCCGGAATTTCTCACCGGAGAATTGGACCAAAGCACTCAGGAGAAGGTTCAGAACCATCTGGCAACCTGCGATTCCTGCCGGAGCGAACTGGAGGCTCTGAGCGCTATCTGGACAAAACTGGGTGTCATCCCCGAAGAACAACCCAGCGGCGAAGTGCGAACCCGTTTCTACACGATGCTCGAAGCGTACAAACAGGGCATGGTACAGGAAAAACAGCCTTCTCGAATTCAAAAGTTGCTCAGTGATATTGCCGAAAATGTGTGGCCCAAGCGCCCGGCCTTTCAGCTTTCCATGGCGCTTTTATTCCTGATTGTTGGATTAGCCGCCGGAATTTTTCTGAGCTCGCATGGGCAAAATAGAGATCAACTCGCTGAGCTCAAGAATGAATTCCAGGACATGCAGCAGACGCTGGCGATTGCATTGCTCGACAGGCCATCAGCCAACGAGCGCCTGAAGGGCGTCAGCATCAGCGCGCGCATGGACAACCCTGATTCCCAAACACTGGAGGCTCTCCTCTACACCCTGGATAACGACCCGAACGTCAATGTCCGCCTGGCTGCAGTGGATGCGCTGTATCTGTTCCATGACCACGACGGGGTCAAAGAGGGACTCCTTCGATCCATCGCAAAACAGGCCTCTCCCCTTGTCCAGGTCGCCCTCATCGATCTCCTCGTAAACATGCGTGAGAGGCAAGCTGTGGAAGCACTGAGAATGTTGCTCCGGGATGAAAGGCTCAATCCCGATGTGAAGCATTACGCCGAACAGGGGCTTCAACAGCTCAGTTTCTAAGGAGGATCTGATGAAAAAATGGGCATCTTTCCCCGCTGCCATGGCCTTCGTTCTTTCCTTAACTTTCCTTTGCTCCGCAGCTTTCGTCGGGGAAAAATTGGAGGTCGAAGAGAAGGAGAAAATCGAGCGAACGTTGCACTTCCAAGATCCATCCAAATCCAAAGAGGTCTCGGTCGATAACATTTTTGGCTCCATCTCAGTCGAGGGCTTCGAAGGCCGAGAGGTACAGCTCATCGCGCACAAAACGATCAAAGCTAGAAATAAAGAAAAAATCCTGAAAGCCCGTGAAGAGCTCAGGCTGGAGATTACAGAAGACGGAAACACCATCGACCTTTATGTCGACGGCCCCTTCAGGGACTGTGATAAAAATAGACGGAGGAAGGGCTGGCGCGACCCCGGCTATCAAGTCCACTATGACTTCCAGATCAGAGTGCCCCACGCAACAAACCTCACTCTCAAGACCGCTACGGATGGCACGATCCGGGTGGAAAACATCGAGGGCGAGTTCGACATAGATCATGCCAACGGGAGAATCGACATGATCGAAGTGGCGGGTGCTGGAAATGCACACACAGCCAACGGCGATGTCCGTGTGGTCTTCAGTAAAAATCCCGAGTCTGATTGTTCTTTTAAGACTGTAAACGGTGATGTGTCAGTCAGCTTCCAGAAAAACCTTTCGGCGGACTTCCGTCTCAAAACCTTTAATGGAGATGGGTATTCCGACTTTCCCATAAGTTACTTACCGTCCAGGCCGGCCAAAAAAGGCCGGGAGAACGGAAAATTCGTTTACAAGAGCGATCGTTTTGTGGGTGTCCGGATCGACAAAGGAGGACCAGAGATCAAGATGGACACCCTGAATGGCGATCTTTTAATCCACAAAAGATAACAAGGAGGAGAACATGAAAAAATATCAACTCACCACAATTTTAATCGTTTTCCTGTTCCTCGCAGGAACATTGGCTTTCACCCAGGAAGTAAAAACCGACAGGGCCACGGTGTCCTTCAGCAATCCCTCGAAGCCAGGCTTTGTCGAGGCCTCCGTCTACAATGGAAGCGTCATCGTCCGGGGATACGAAGGTAAAGAGGTCATCGTCGAGGCAAAGATCCGCGAACGGCTGGTCAGCCAAGAGAAAGAAGAGGGCGTAAGTGAAAAAGCAAAAGGCATGCGCCGGATCCAGGCATCTTCAGGGACGGGACTGGAAGTCGAAGAAGAAGGAAACGAGATCAGGATCGATGTTTCTTCCATGAAGCAAACTATAGACCTCACGATCCAGGTGCCCTTCAACACCTCGATGGAGATCGGTTCGTACAACAACGGAGAAGTTCTCATAGAGAACATCAATGGCGCAATCGAAGCGAACAACTACAACGGCAAATTGACTCTTAAAGGGATATCCGGTTCTGTGGTGGCCAACACCTATAATGGACAGGTGAATGTCAGCTTTACAAAGATCGATCCGGATAAGCCCATGTCTTTCAGCACGTGGAACGGAGATGTCGACGTCACTTTTCCGCCGACATTCAAAGCAAACGTCAAAATGAAATCCGAGATGGGCGATGTCTACAGCGACTTCGACATCCAGTTGGTACAGGCGCCGCAAAAAGTCGTCGAAGACGAACGCGGTGAGGGTGGCGGATACAAGATCAGCTTCGAGAAAGCCATCGTAGGCACCATCAGTGGAGGTGGACCTGAATACCAGTTCACCACCTACCACGGCGACATCTTCATCCGGAAAGCGAAATAGCCACAGTCCGTCAATTGTTCGGACGGAAGTAGGCCGTTAATCCAGCCGAACAGAATAAAGAAATTGACTCGAGGGCCTCGAAAGAGGCCCTTTTTTTTGGCAGGACATCTTAGGGGAGATGTTTTTGGGAGGCCACAAACGCGCAGTTGTCTGTTGCCGGATTCAGCAAAATAGGTTCAGCTGATACTCGTTTAGGCCCTTCCGCGTAAATAGGCAACCATTTTAGGCACAGCTAAAGGGACAACATCGGGCAGCATATGGGGCATCAGGTTGTCCATCACTATGGGCATCATATCCGGCATCTGCTCTTCCATGTAATCGGGCATGGGGATCAGGCCGGCCACTCTCGACAGCATCGTCGGCATCACTTTGGGCATCATCCCGGGGAGGAGCTTGGGGAATAGGACCGGGAACACCGGCTTCATCAGAGCAAACATCGCATCGCCGAAAAAACCCATTTTTCCGATAACGCGCATCATCTTACCCATACCAAAGGGCATGGCATCCAGCATTTCAGGCCACATCGTATCCATCAGGTCGGCGAATCCTTTCGGGGTCATAAGAGCGATCATACCTTCGAATACTGCCCATTGTCTCGCTACTTCAGGGCTTGGGTCGTTGAACTCTTTACCAAGACCTTTACAGGCAAACGCCGCCAGATCGCCAATATCCACTGGAACGCCCTTTTTATCCTTTGTTACGCGCAGCTGGAACTCACAGCACGGGCACAGGCCCAAGACAGTGTCTGCCTGAATATCGACGGCCTCCGAAAGGCGCGATTCTCCGATGTCTGCGGCGATAGGCGGATCCTTAATCAAGGTGAGAACGCTTCCACAGCAGTGTCCTTCTGCGCGGTTATGGGCCATTTCCTCAAATTGGACACCGGGGATGGCCCTGATCAGCTCACGCGGTTCCTCATAAACACCCGAGACCCGTCCGATGTGACAGGAATCATGCCAGGTGACCTTTTTCTTGATGGGGTGCGTAAATTTAAATTCCCCGTTTTTAATCTTTTCTGCAACCACTTCGCTGTAGTGTTTGGCGGTGATGCCGTAATCTATCCCGAGTTTTTTCGCCCAGTCGGCATAGTTGTGCCGCCACATCATGTCACAGGCCGGACAGGAGGAGATGACCGTATCAGCTCCTGAAGCCTTGACCGCCTCGATGTTCTTCCTCATGATCAACTCAAAAGTGTCCCATTTACCCGCGACAAGCATAGGAGTCCCGCAGCAGTTTTCAACATTTCCAAGATAAGAAAAATCAACTCCAGCCGCATCGAGAAGAGTTGCCGTGGCCTTGCCGATATCATTCTCCACATAGGATGCCGTACAACCCACAAAATACACATTTTTGCTCTTTGTGCCGGGTCCGTGTTTTTGCTTAAGCTCCTCGGGGAACCATTCGGACCGGTTCTTCCTGTATCCAGCCCAGATATTTCCCTCTGCGTGGAGAGCAGCGTCCATCATCTCGAAAGGCGGAAAAGTCATCTTTTTATCATCGTTAATCAGCTTGCCCCGAAGCTTCATCCAGGACGGTTCGATGGGCAGAGCGGCGGAACAGCGCAGGTTACAGAACTCACAGGTGGTGCAGACCAGCATTGTGTCCACCATGAACTGGTCCCATTGCTGTCGCCCCTCCATGTACTCTCTCAGCCAGTACCATTTGCCGCGCGGCGATTGACTCTCCCAGCCCCGGCCGAAGAACTGGTCGCACTCGTCGAGGCAGTATCCGCACTGGGAACACCCATAGGCGTACCAGGCAACATCGGGGGGGATGCCGCGAACCGGCTTTTCAAAGCGCTCTCCCACCTGGGTGACCACGCTGTTCCCTAAAGGCCGAGCCATCGGTTCAAAGACACTGACCAGGTTCACAGCTCTGGCGACGAGGCTTGGTCCGACAACTTTATCTGGATTCAGGATCTTCTTAGGATCTACTTTTTTCTTATGAGCTTTGAGCCGTTTAGCTCTGTCTTTCCCCATGATACTTTTGATCCTCCCGGTGAAATACAGGCCCGTGGAGTAGGGCCGGCCTCCATGCTTTCTGGCGATTTTCATGATCGTCAGTACGAGTCCGAACACAAAATTGTAGGAGAATTTTCTCTGGTCGCTGGGAATGAAGCCCAGGATGACAACTTCAGGTTTTCCATCTTTACCTTTCTTTATAATGACACCCTCTTTAACGACAGGCTGATTCACTTTATCTTCGATCTCTTCCATCACATTCCCCAGTTTATCCAGAGGAACGACGACTTCGGCAGGGACAAGGGAAGGGCCCAATCTCTTGACTATCATCAATTTGAATCTGTTGTCCCACTCGTGGTCGGCGATCTCCGGCTTGAGGATCTCGCCCTCGCAGCGCTTCACGATCTCGGGCAACTTGGGAACGATCTTTTCCCGGTCGGCCTCACGGAAGGCAATAGTAGCAATATAAGCTGCGGGCAGAATGACCTTGGGCTCGACGGGGTGGCCCAAATGTGTCATCAAAGGTGCACGGTTCTTCATCTCGGCCATACGGGGGTTGATAAAGACGAGAGACCAGATCGGCAGGTCTTGTTCGACAAATTCCTCAAAAATTCGGGAGAGCTTGTAGGCATCGGGACAAGCAATGGATGCGACGCCGATATCGGCCAGCTTCTGGATGCGGATGGTCATCT
Source organism: uncultured Eubacteriales bacterium (assembly GCA_964406575.1). Classification (GTDB taxonomy): domain Bacteria; phylum Acidobacteriota; class Aminicenantia; order Aminicenantales; family Aminicenantaceae; genus WTAW01. The sequence continues at coordinate 98,966 of CAYOSH010000010.1, forward strand.
GGCTGATGATCCCTGTGGTGCCTTCGGCATCGGCGATCATATCCAGCTCATCACCCGTATAGTCTTTGACCTCTCCATCGGGAAGCACCAGCCTGGCACTCTCTACATTTTCCGAAAACCAGCCGTACTCGTAGGAACCGAGGCCAGCGCCTCCCTGAGCCAACCATCCGCCTGCAGAAGAGGAAGGATAACTTGTGGGATAGAGCCGGATTGTCAAACCTTCGGGTTTGAGCTTTTTATCAAGCTGTTCCCATGTAATGCCTGGTTGAACGGTGACTTTTTCACCAGTCTTGTCGATGGAGAGAAGCTCTTTCATCCTGTAAAAATCCACGACGATTCCTTTGCGGGTCGGTATGATGCCACCGTATCCCGATGAGCCTTTGCCTCTGGGAGTCAAGGGGATCCTGTGCTTTTGCGCCCATCGAAGCAGATCGACCAGTTCCTCCTCATTACGGGGTTGAACAACCGCATGGGGGATGGTATTCCCGATCAAAGGCTTGAATAAGCCTGCTATTGCAGCGATGTCATGGGAGTAGAGCAGCCTCTCGGTTTTGTTGAAATTGACGCGTTCCCCAAATTTCTCCTGTAGCCACTCCTTATTCTTTTCGGTAAGCTTGGCCATAACTGTCCCTCCTTAAAGGCAGCATCTTTCTATCAAAACTGCGGAGTTTTTTCAAATCGATCTTATATTCGAATATTAGAATATAGCATTCTAATAAAATCAATTGAATTTATCAATACTCTCCTGACATTCCGGCTCAAGATTTAGGACTCGCTTGGCCGGACAATGATGACTTCAGTCATTCGAACACTCTATGTAGCCAAGGCCTTCATTCGGTCGGAATCGCCTGAAACATCAACGAATGCCCGATCCCGCACCTAATCGAGGTTGTGCAAGCGAATGGCATTGTCACGCATGATTTTTTTTGCGATGAGCATAGCTTTGTCCTCGTCGATCTTGTTCAAATCGATGAGCCGAGAGAGGGCTGAATATAAGGCCCGTCTCGAGTTTTCGGCGGCAATCCAGAAAAAAACTGGAGATCCTGCATCGCTTCCGAACATGATCTTCTCGGAAGCTCCAGGGTAGGAAAGCCAGTCGAAGAGGATACTTGCCAGCTCATCTTCGTAGAGCATCCAATTCGCTGCAGAAAACTCTACGTATGCGTTTCTCTTTTCCAACATTGGTTTGAGCTTGTCTCCGAAGGGATAGCCGGTGTGCAGCATGAGGAATCGAGTCTTTTTGAATGTCATATCAGAGAAGACGCTTTCCAGATTCAATGGATTGGAGTCCAGATTTCTCAGGGTGGCGGTGGCGCCGAATCCAGTGTGAAAATGGACGGGGAGGTCGAGTTCAGCCGCTTTGAGAAAGATCTGCCTGGCTAAAAAATCCTGCAGTCTTTTGTACTCTTCCCAGCTTTTAACTTTTCCATCAGTCCCCTTTTTAAAAACGGCCGCGGCATCTTCCTCCTCAATCCTGTCAAACCAGAGAGTTCTGATGTAGGCACTGGCAACCTTGAGGGCTACAGCTTTGTTCTTCTTGTAGTCTGACAAGGTCCTGTCGATCAAAGCGATGTGGGAGGACAGATCTCTGACTTCGAGGCCATATTCCTGGGCCAGCTCTCCGTTCGCAGAAAAGTATCTCCTCATGGCTTCCTTTAATCCTGGGCTTATAGCTCTTATTTCTTCAGGGTCCAAAGGATACAAAAACATATCCACGAAGGGTACCCAGAGGACACGCTCCTCATCTGCGGAGACAAGCGGATGTTCGGAGTTCGAAAAAACCCGTTCAATCCCGCACAGGTCGAGAATTTTATTAAACGCGTCCTTCTCCCCCTGCGCCCAGAATTTCTCTGACAATTTTCCCAATACCGGGATATCCTCTTCCAAAACGTCATCTCTGGTGTAACCGTAGATATCTCTGAGCGCAGCGGGCTGCAAAGTATCAAATACAGCAACCCTCTCTTTTGGTATGGGCCAGTAGGGCCTTCCAATCAAAGGCTCGAGCGTGGGGTAGGGATCTCTTGCAGAATACGCTCTATGCCCCAGGGCCGGGTGAGCATGAACATCGATGAACGCCGTCCCTTTGATCAGATTATGGAGTTCGGTGTATTTGATGGAGCTGTTCTCGCAAGAAGCAACGGCTATGGAGATGATTGCACACATAGAAACAAAAAAAATGTTTTTTGGAATAATTTTCATCCTTGCACCTCTTCCTCAAAAAAGAAAATTCTGTTTTATAAAGAAAAAATTTCGTGCTTCAGAGTTGCTTTTTTTATTCTTTCTTCTTGGGGATACACTCCGATACCAGGCGCTTGGGGCACCTCGATCGTTCCCCGCGGAGTAATCTGTATAGGGGGCTCGATCAGATCCTGCTTGTAGTATCTTTTGCTCGCACTCAGGTCGTGAGGGAGAGAGAAATTGGAGAGGGTGGCCAGGTGGAGGTTGTGCGCTCGTCCGATCCCGGATTCCAGCATGCCGCCACACCAAACAGGGACATTTTTGGACTGGCAAAAATCATGGATCTTGATCGCCTCAACGATTCCTCCGACGCGCCCGACTTTGATGTTGATGATCCGGCAGCTCCCCATCTCCAAAGCCTTCCTGACTGTGTCACAAGACACGGCACTCTCATCTAAACACAGAGGTGTTTTCATCTCTCTCTGTAGCCGGCTGTGATCCCATAGATCATAAGGAGGGAAGGGCTGTTCGACCATTAAAAGACCGAAATCATCAAGTCTTTTCAATGTCTCTATATCCTTGAGACTATAGGCGCCGTTGGCATCCACTTGAAGAGGAATGTCTGGGAATTTTTTTCTTACGTCCTCACAGATCCGCACATCCCAGCCCGGTTTGATCTTAATTTTGATTCTCTGGTATCCCTCATCAAGAAAGGATTGGATCCGTTCGAGGAGCTCTGCTGTCGAATCTTGAATTCCTACACTCACACCAGCGGCAATCTCGCATTTTTCGCCTCCATAGACCTCCCACAGAGGTTGATTTTTTCTTTTCGCGAATAAATCCCAGAGAGCCAATTCTAGCCCGGCTTTGGCCATAGGATGCCCCTTGAATGTTTGTACCTTTTTATAAAAATCTTGCGGATCAGTGATTCCGGATTCAAAAACCGCAGGAATCAAGAATTCTTTCAAGACGCTCCAGGCAGTGGATGTCGTTTCGTAACTGTAGAGAGGGATCTGGTCGGCGACGACTTCCCCATACCCAAATTCTGCTTCGGAAAGGACCTTGACGATGATGAAGGTCCGGCTCTCTTCGCGGCCGAAACTCGTTTCAAAATGATGGACATACGGCATCTCCAACAACGACAGCTCGACTCTCTCTATCTTCATGTCCCTTATCTCCAGCTCTGAATTCCGAATATATAGTGAGAATTGTATAACAAATCCCGCGACTCTCAAAATACAGTTTTTTAAAAGTGCCGGGTATTTTTTTATTCGGCTCGTTGGAGAAGCAAATTTTTCTTATGTGTCTTTTGAGAAAAGGGGACAATCCCCTTTATTAATAGGGGAAGGGTCCGATCCTCTCTCCTTTTCTCCAGATCTCCTTCAGCTTGGAATAACGGACAAATACGGAATAACCGTGAAGAGTGGCAATGACAAAACCAGCGAAGCCGTCCAAAAAGCCCGCTCTCCAGATATATGACTTCAGGAAATTGAGAAAAGGGACAATCGCCAGGTGATACCAGCGGCATTTTATCTTCTTGGCATACAATTTTTGAGCACCGAGGTCAGAAAATGTCTGGATCCGCTCAAGATGGTCCCCAATATCCCGGTAGGTGAAATGATGGAGTGAACCCTTGAGCGCATTGACCTTTCCCTCGATGACCAGGGCTTCATGCACGTACTCTCCCTCCCAACGGGCCTTGTCCTTGCGGAACAATCGAAGTTTTCTATCGGGATACCATCCGGAATGGCGGATCCAGCGTCCAAGATAAAATGTCTGCCGGGGCATGGAAAAACCAGAACACTCCGGTTCTTCTTCTTTCAACTGGAGGATCTCATCCCGAAGCTCCGGAGAAACTCTCTCATCAGCATCCAGCGAGAGGACCCACGGGAAAGAGGCTTTGCTGTTCCCGAAATTCTTCTGGTCGGCGAAGTTGGTCCATTTCCTCTGGAAAACACGATCGGTGTACTTTTTCGCGAGCTTTACCGTATCGTCGTCGCTGAAGCGGTCCACCACGACGATCTCAGAGGCGATGTCATTCACGCTTCTCAGAGCAGGCTCCAGCCTTTTTTCTTCGTTATAAGTGATGATCACGACGGAGATATCCATTTTTTTTATAATATCACAAACTCGGTTCTCAACTCTACAGCTCAGAATATGATTGAGACACCCCTAAATCCGCGATCGTATGAGCACCAGTTGCGTAATTGAGTGTCCCCATTGTGTGATCGAATCCCTGCCCGTTTGAGCCATGTGGTGGGGGCGTCTTTGGTGAGAACGGGTTGAGGCTCGATTTAGGGTCTCGGGATTATTTCATGTGTGGCAACCTGACGTTCCAGCTTTCCAGGCTTGTCCCCATGGCTCTGTCCAACCGCGCCAGGGAAAGGATGTAATCCAGCATGGATCTGATCTCCGTGGAGCGGGCATTAGCTAGTTCATCCTGGTAAGTGAGGACAAAATAGTTCGTGGTGAGCCCCACATCCAGTTTTTTCTCCTCTGCTTCCAGCCTCCTCTGCGCAAGCTCTCTTGCTAAACGGTATGCTTCGACCCTCTTGATCTGAGTTTCCACCTCCCGCACAGCATCGTTAACCTCCAGCATTGCAAACTTTTCGTTGTTCTCCAGTTCAAGCTTGTTCTTGTCCAGTTGCATTCTGGCCTTGACATATTCGGCCCGAGTGGTCACAGTGCTCAAAGGCAGCGACAGCGTCAGGGCTATGTTCCAGTTATTGTTCTTGAACTTAAAAGCATCGCCGACAGCGTCCCCGGCACTCCCCGGTTCTTTGCCGACGATGATCCCGAGGAACGGATCGTTATCCAGGTAGAGGATCCTGTCTCCGGAGATCCCCGGGCTCCAATACGAAAAGCTGAGGTCTAGCCCGGGCAGCATCTTATTCTTGGCGACACTCATCATGAACTCGCTGTTCTCGATGGTTTTTCTGTTCATCCGGAGATCCGGTCTTTGGACTTGCGCCACCTGCCAGGCTTCATCAAAGGAAATCACCTTTTTCACAAACTCCGGCCTGTCCAAGGGGACGACTCTCTTGGAAGTGAGATCCTGAATATCGGACATGTTGAGATAGTACTTGAGCAGGTCTTCCCGCCTTTTGATCAAGACTTCCGCTACCAGGATATCGGCCTCTCTCTGAGCGACCACAGTTTCCGCATTCAGAATCTCTAAAGGCGCCAGTTTGCCCACTTCCACTTCTTTTCTATTTTTATCGAGGAGATCCCTGGCCAGCTGTAAAGACTGCTGTTTCACTTTTAAATCCTCGATCACATAGAGAAGGTTCCAGTAGGCTTCGATAACAGTATAAACCGTATCCTGGACAACGGACTCAAACTGGGTCTCGGAGATCGCCAGATTGTTCTCCGCGATGATGATCTCTTTCCGCCCCATTCTGAGCCCTCCATTCCTCAAGAGCGGCTGGACAAACTCGAACTGGAGAGTGGCTCCGTATCGGGGATTGATCAGTTGGAAAGCTTCATTTGTATCCGATCTGTAATTGTTAAAGGACAGGACAAAATTTCCCCCTGTGGGAATCTGTTGGGTGAGGGCCAAAGAATAGTCGCCGTACTTGCTAACCACAGACTCCTCTCCCTGAAGCCACCAGTAAGAGGGAGAATCCGTCCGCCTTCTTCCGAAGGCGAAATCAAAGCTGGGCATGAAATATTCCTTAGCCTGTGTGATGGACAAATCCGCCATCTCAGGGTCGTAGACCTGGATAGCCAAGTTGAGATTGTCTTTAAGGGCCTTCGCGATGCAGTCCTGCAGGTGCAAAGGAAGGACGTCCTCATCTTGACCGAAGCCAAAGATGGAGGCATAGAATACGATAACAACCAGCGATAGGATTGTTCGATTTTTCATAAAATTCCTCCTGAACGTGATTGACTCAAATTGAGTACAAAGTGATATGTAAGAAGCGGGAAGACAAAATCATCCTCGTCCCGATGTTCCACGTCTTCCCTCTTTTCACTTTTTGCTTTTGACCTTTTACTTTCTTTAGAACTCGATAAACCGGTGCGTTCGGGGAACGTTCCCCCAAAGTTTTGGGGTTTGCGCCTTCTTTAATTATACGAGACACACTCGCCTTAACTTCAAATATCCACATTATATACCATAAACGGATGTTCCGGTCTAAACCATGCAGCTGACGTCCGTGAGAGACACATGCACGCAACGGCCAAAATAGCGTCGCTCATGGGTTTCGAAAAACACAAATAAACATCAGCATCACAGCCCTAATAGCAATAATGGTATATACGAATAACGAAAATGTTTGGTTCAAAGCGGGGATAAAGCAATACATTCACCACATTGAAAATGGAAATATCAACATGATTTACTTGAAAAATAATGGAACTATCTGATATAGCTTTTGGTGGACAAAGTATCGGCATTTTTTATGAATAGTCAAGGTTAATCAAAACAGATGTTTAAAAAGTATTGGCGCCTTTTTCCCCTTTTCCTCCTATGGGCTTGCTTGCTCAGTTTTTTTGTTCTTTACCTGAATCAAGCACAAGATTTCACCTTCCAGAGCCATGCCTTCCATCTCTCTCTCCTCCCCTTTCTCCTGTTGAGTCTGTTCACTATTCTGCTTCTCGGCGGAATCTGGGCGTTTAATGCCAAAATTCTCTGCAGCTCCTTCTCTCTCCCGTACACAAGAGCACTACTTATGGATTTCCTCAGTTACCTACCTCTTCTTTTTTTTCTGCTTCTGCCCATGGTGGGCCGGCATTACCTGAGCGCTGCTGACCTGCAGACGCGGCTTAAACTCTTCGGCTTCGCGATTCTCGGTGTTATTGTCGTTCTCAAGTGTATGACCGTCTATCTTCTATCGAGAGAGAGACCTCCTCCCCTCCGTCATCTTCTTCAAAGGATAAAGTCTTTCCCTCTCCAAAAAAAACTCACACTCCTCTTTGCCGTGGCCCTTATCGGTTATGGAACAGGCTCTGCCATCCTGGTCACGAAGGGCATAAACTTCTCGGGGGACGAACCTCATTACCTCCTCATCTCCCACAGTATTCTCGCCGATGGAGATTTTGACCTTTCCAACAACTACGCCAACCGGGATTACAGCAAGATTTTTCCTCCGCACGTTCAGATTACGCCCCATATCGCACCCGGAACCGATGGCAAGTTTTCCTTCCATTCTCCCGGGCTCTCTCTGCTTCTTCTCCCTTTTTATTCTTTCGGGTCGTTTTTCGACAGGACGACGATGGCCTTAATCATCCGGATCGGGATGAGCGTTTTTGGCGCTCTCCTCGGACTGCAGGTCTTTCTTTTTGCCCTGCAAGAATGGAAAAAAGAGGGCCTCGCCTTCACCCTGTGGTTCCTTTTCAGCTTCACCGCACCCGTGTTCTTTTACTCTTTTCACATCTATCCAGAGATCGTTGTGGCACTTTTTTCTCTAACGGCCTTTCGTCTTCTCCGTTTTCATGATTCCTTCACAAAATTCCAGCTTCTATGTCTTGGCTTCTTGATCTCTGCGATCATCTGGCTCCATGCCGTCAAGTACGTGTTCATTTGGGTTCCTCTGTTCATCTACGCCTTCTGGATTCTTTTCAACAAGCACAAGATCCGATGGAACATCCTCTATTTCCTGTTTTTCCCTGCCTGTCTTTTTGGCCTCCACGCAGCATTTTCGTCCGCATTCTACAACTCTTTGTCGCCTTTTGCCGTATCCATCCGGGGGCCATCGGCAACAGCCGAGTCCATAGCCTACATCAAGTCGCTGTTCACGGGAATCCCTTTCCGCTACAGATTGGAAACCCTTCTCGGCTATTTCTTGGACCAGAGAGACGGACTCCTCTTGTATGCACCCCTCTACTTTTTTTCCTTCCTGGGAATGATAGAAATGGGAAAGAGGAAAGCGCGTGACCTTTTTCTCATTCTCTTTCTCGCCGGCCTCTATATCCTCAACCTGGCCTTCCTGACCCAGAGGCCGGCCTACGCTCCCCAGGCGCGGACGTTGGTTGCGGTTTTTTGGGGTATGGCCATATTTTTGGGCACCTTCCTGGTCTATAACGCGAAAAAGATATTTGATTATATTCTTTGGCTGTTTTCATTTTTAAGTCTCATTGTGACCCTGCTTCTTCTCAATAATCCGAGAGCCCTCTACCAACCCACAACTGCTGGAGAGACAGAGCGGGCCGGATTGCTATTCCTCGACCTGAGCAATCTTCATTTTATGTTGCCCAAGTTATTGCCGTCGTTTCTTAAGATCGAGGATTCTTTTTGGCCACCTAACATCATATGGCCACTTCTTCTGGTTCTTTTTATCGGGATTTATGTACTGCTAAAAAAACACTCTTTTTCTCTCAAATACTCCCACATCCTATCGTTCACCATGATTGGGCTCGGCATTTTTTGCCTCTGGTTCGTCTTTTACCCGAGAACAGTTATCGTCCACCCTCAAAATATTGCCTATCCCAGCGGAGAAAAAGTCGCCTTTTATGCCTACAGCCGCTCAGCCCGGATGACCGCCCCTGGAGTTTTTGACCTGGTCGAAGATAACCGCCCTTACAGTTTTTACTTCACATCCTGGCGTGAACTTCCTGATCTTCGGATCGATTTTGGCGCAGAGAAAGGGGTCTATGCCGTGAACATCGAGTATTTCGACGCGACAATCTTTCGAGGGCGAACAGAGGAAGAGATAAAGACCTTCCGCTTTCCTCCGGTTCATCCCTACTCTCTCAAAAAACAGAACCTCTACCACATCAGCATTTTTCTCGAGAACAAATCAGACGTCGACATCCAGAAACACCCCTACCATTTTTCCATTTTACCCGTCAGCTGAGATAATAGCAGCTATTGCCATTTCCGTGATTGGAGAGGTTACAAAGATTCATGAACTCCTGCATTATCATGGCAAGATAAACGCATCCGAGATGATGGCTCCCCTTGACATACGTCATGAATTTTAATATCTCTGGGAGAGATGCAGAAACTCCGGATCCCCTTTTTTTTAACGATTTTTGCCCTGTTTTCTCTAGGTTTTTCCTATTTCGTGACACTTCATATCCAGTCCTCATCATTCACGATCCTTGACCATACATATCGCTTCTCTCCAACCCTCCCCATCGTACTTCTGTTTGTGTGTGTTCTATTAGCCTCTACCTGGCTCCTTTTGATCCGTCTGGAGGCTAAAAAACATAAAGGGGAACGCAGCAAATCACACCAGGATAATTTTCTCTTTTATATTCCCCTGAGTTTTTTTCTCCTCTCTCCTCTGGCCCTCAACCATTATTTAGATAGGGGCGACCTGAAGATGCGGCTGAATGCCCTTGCGGCAGCCGTCGCCCTCTGTTTTCTCTATCTCTGCCTGCTCCACTGGAACAGGCTTTTGAAAATAAGACCTGCGATCAACACCGGACTTCAGAGATTCAGCCAGCTTCCGCTCCGGAAAAAACTCGTCATCCTTTCAGTGATCGCTTTTTGCGTTTACAACCTGTGCACATTTGCCCTGGTTGCACAAGGGATCACATTTTCGGGTGACGAACCGTATTATCTCCTCACGACACACAGTCTTCTCAAGGACAAAGACATCAACGTCGCCAACAACTATGCGCAGGAGGATTATTTTTCGTTCTATTCAAAGGAGAAAAATCCCAGGTTCAAACTGGGCATGTATGCCCGGGAGGGCCAGAAAGGCCGAGACTATATCTATCCGATAAACCTCCCCGGAGTTTCTGTGCTGGTGCTGCCCTTTTATGGGTTGAGTCAGCACTTTCATGGAGATCTTTTGACCTTTATTTTGAAAGGGAGCCTCGTGATCTGGGCCGTTTTGCTCGGTCTACAGCTCTACCTCTTCGCCAAAGAAACATGGGAAGAGGAGAGGATTGCTCTGCTGCTCTGGTTTTTTTACTCCTTTTCTGTGCCCGTTCTTTTCTTTGCCACGCATCTTTATTCAGAGATTCCCATCGCCCTTCTCTCCGTCTACATCTTCAGGAAGGTGCGCTCACAGAAATCCCTCCGCCTTCTTCACTATTTCCTTCTAGGATTTCTCCTGTCGCTCTTCTTCTGGTTCGGGCTTAAATACAACTTGATCTTCGGGACCCTCCTTCTTGTCTCGATTTATTTTCTCCTCAAAGAGCATAGAGCTGGAGTCAAAGCCCTGTGTTTTCTCGTGTTTCCCCTATTATCCTTGGCTTTGTTCTATTCTTTCATTCATTCCATATATGGATCATTCTCTCCATTCTCTGTGTATGAGGGAGTGCTCACACCCGATAAGCTCCAGGCGTTCAAAGAGGCCGCTTTGAGCGCGCCCCTTGCCATGAGATTGGATACGCTTCTGGATTATTTTCTCGACCAAAGGGATGGCCTTTTGCTTTATTCGCCCTTTTTCGCCTTCGCTTTTCTGGGCTTTGTGGAGATCTTCAAAAGATCCAGGAGAGATTTTTTCATCCTTCTTTTTATCCCTGCCCCTTATCTTCTGAATTATGCCTTTTTCACCCACCGCCAAGGCTACAGCCCACAGGGTCGCATTCTGACGCCCATCTCCTGGATCCTTGCCCTCGCTGTGGGATATTTTCTCGTCATTAACCGAAAGAAGCTCTATGCATTTCTGTTCTGGTTCTTGAGCGGTACGGGTATTCTTATCGCCCTCTTCCTGTTAAGACACCCACAATGTCTCTACCAACCGACCACTCATGAATTCACATCAAGGGCCGGAGAGATGTTTGTCCACCTCAGCAACATGTACATCTTCTTGCCCAGATTCCTGCCCTCTTTCATCAAGGTCAACAACGTCGGATATATTCCAAACTATCTCTGGGTGATCGCTCTAATTGTTTTCGTCTGCGTCTACGCGTTAGTCAAAAAAGAGATGTCGCTCAAGACAACATTTCACTATGTCTTTGCCCTGTCTTTGCTCCTTATCGCGTTTTTGCTTTGGGTTCTCTTTCCAAGGCCAAGCCTTTACGACACACGGACGTTCCGCTACTCCCCGCAGGTGGCCCTTGGCTACTATCTTCTTCCCATGGGAGAGGGTGTCGTCGTGAAAAAAACGGCCGAGTTTTATCTCCACCGAGAAAACGACTACCGCATACTTTTCAGCTCCCGCAGAGAACGGGAAACTCTCCAGCTTAATTTAGGGTCGGAAAAGGGAGAATATGCCGTTCGCCTCGACTTCTTTGACCTGCCGCTATTCGAGGGAAAAACATCTTACGAGCAAATAGAAATCCCGTTGAATCCTTCCGCTCACTACCCTTACAAAAACCTGTATTTGTATGAGGTCAACCTCAAGCTGAAGAAATTGTCCTCCGAATCCATGCTTGTCGACCCCTTTTTCTTCCAGATCGTTCCCACCCGTTAAACTTTCTCGGGATAAGGTTAAATATTCACACATGTCCAAGAAAGAAGACCGTGTGGCTGAAACATTAATTGAAGCAGAATGACTAAAGAAGCTTTCGTGGGTATGCATTCAAGGCCAGGTTCAAAGGCTCCTGTTTCCCACCTTTAATCTTTTCCAGAGCAAGGGCAGCCACCATGACAGCATTGTCTGTGCAGAATTCTGGCGAGGGGATAAAGCCCGGAAGATTATGCGTGCGCGTCAGTTTCAGGAAATTTTTTCTCAGGGCATTGTTCCTCGCCACCCCTCCACACAGGATCAAAGACCTCGGACTGAACGCCTGAATGGCCTTGGACATATTGGAGAGAAGTGCCCGGATGATCCCATTCTGAAAACTGGCCAAAAAATCGTTGGCCTGAGGATGGTCCTTAGAAATTCCGCGCTCTTTGATGTGCCTCAATGCCGCTGTTTTTAATCCGCTGAAGCTAAAATCCATGCTGCCGTCCGTCATGTGAGGAATGGCAAATTTAAATTTCTTCGGATCCCCTTTAGCTGCCAAACTTTCGATGATCGGGCCTCCCGGATAACCCAGATCGAGAAATTTTGCGATCTTATCCAAGGCTTCTCCAGCGGCATCGTCCCGGGTTTTACCGATCAGTTGAAAAGACATTTTTTCCTTCAAAAGAAAAACGGACGTGTGTCCGCCGGAGACAAGGAGTGCCAGCACAGGAAAAGGGATATCTCTATTTTCTATAAACGCCGAGTGCACATGGGCTTCGAGATGGTCCACGGGGATCAGAGGTTTTTCATAACAATAGGCAAGACCCTTCGCAAAAGAGAGTCCCACAAGAAGCGACCCGATGAGTCCTGGCCCCTGAGTGACAGCGTAGGCATCCATTTCCTGGAGAGACACCCGCGCCCTGCGGAGACACTCCTCGACAACATACGTTATCGATTCAATGTGCTGGCGCGAAGCCAATTCAGGGACCACTCCACCATAAGGGGCATGGATCTCATCCTGGGACAGGACAATGCTGCTGAGGATCTCGAGTGTATCTGAAACCACCGCCGCAGAGGTCTCATCACAAGAGGTCTCGATGCCTAAGATCTTCATGTTTTGCTTCTTTCCGGTATTCTGTTATTCCGATCGGTCCGTTCGGGGAACGGACCCTACATTATAATCTCCGTTGCCATTTGTGTAGGACCGTTTCCCAAACGGTCCGTTCGGGGAGCGGATCCTTCAATTATAATATTGCCCATCGACCTGTCCGAGGAATGGACCTTTCGATATCAGTCCTCTTTTTTTCTCAACTCCTGAAGGCTCTTTTGAAATGGAGGGAAAGCCACACCGTTCTCTGTGATGATCGCTGTGATGTATTCTGCCGGAGTCACATCAAAAGCCGGGTTTCGCACCTCGATGCGGGAAGGGCTCAAACACACATCCCCGATCCATTTGACCTCATCGGGATCTCTTTCCTCAATGGGGATCTGGCTACCATTTCTGAGCGCAAAATCAACGGTGCTCATCGGAGCGGCCACATAAAATGGAAGGTTGTGCTCTCGTGCCAATATCGCCACAGTGTAGGTGCCGATCTTGTTGGCCGTGTCACCGTTCTGAGCGATCCTGTCCGCCCCAGTGATGGCCAGCGATACTTCTCCTTTTTTCATCAAATAGCCGGCCATGTTGTCTGCGATCAGCACCACAGGGATGCTGTCCCGTTCCAATTCCCAGCAGGTGAGTCGAGCGCCTTGCAGGAAGGGACGGGTTTCATCGGCATAAACCTGGATATTTTTGCCCTCCTCAACGGCTGCACGGACCACACCGAGGGCTGTTCCGTATCCTGCAGTGGCAAGGGCTCCGGCGTTGCAGTGCGTGAGGATCGTCTGGCCATCTTTGACCAGGGCTTTGCCCCAGTTCCCGATCCGCCTGTTGGTCTCCACGTCTTCCATCTCGATATTCATGGCTTCCCGGAGCATGGCCTGTTGAAGCTGAGCCAGATCGAGATTACGACCTCTAAAAAAGGCCCTTTCCATCCTCTCCAGAGCCCAAAAAAGATTCCGCGCTGTCGGCCGTGTCCTCTCCAGACGGCGAGTGATGCGGTCAAACTGCTTCTCCAGGTTCTCCCTCCCCTCCAACGCTATAATGCCGATAGCCACACCATAAGCTGCCGCCACACCTATCGCAGGAGCCCCGCGTATGACCATGCTTTCGATGGCTTCTGCCACCTGATTATAGTCTGTACACTCCACATAAACTTCATTCCCGGGCAATTTTCTCTGGTCAATCATGATAACCTTGCCGTTGTCCCATTTGATCGTCGGCAGCATGTTTCACCTCATTCGCCAGTTTGGTGATTCAGGCCCCTTCCAGCTCCATCTTTTCACCCATTCAAGATAGAGCCTCTCGAAGTGCGCCCATGGCTCGGGTTGCAAAATTTGTTTCAATTCCTGGTAACAATAGACAATTTGGTTGTCATTGTCACGGAAAATTTTTTCGGTGGGAAGCCCGAGCTCCCGGGCCATAACAGCTCGCTCAAAACTCTTCCTGTACTCTTGAAGATGGCCCAGGACCTGTGACTGGAGATAATGGAAATAGCCACAGCTCAGATCTTTGCTGACAAGCTTGTCGGTTGTCTTGAGGAGTGCGGTGAGATATTTTTCTTTGGCGGCATTATCCGCTCCAAGAGCCTTGCTCAGCTCGATCTCGACATGGTTCTGGGCGGCCAAGAGTGTGATGGGTTTGAATTTCGACCTGTCGAGCAATGCCTTGAATATTTCCGAAGCAGTTCCGGCGAGCCCCATCTCTTGAAGGGTGGAGGCTAGCCCATAAAGCGAGAGTTGGGAAGCCCACTCCTCTCCTTTCTCGAATCCTAAGGCATTGGCCTTGAGGAAGCTGTCCTTCGCCTCTTCCCAAAGATCCAAATTCAGCTCCGCCAAACCTTTGATCATGTAGGCCTGCGATGAGGGATCTTCCCGCACCTGTTGTTCGGATTCCTCCTTAGCCCGCTTAAAGGAAGCTATGGCTTTCTCGGTTTGATAACTGCGTGCGAAATCTTCCCCTTTGGCGTAATAGAGTTTGGCGTCTTTCAAATGCGACGTGCAGGAGGAGATGTTAAAACAGAGGGCAGCGGCAAAAATAATCCTGACAAAGGAGAGTATTGTTCTCTTCATCTGTTTATCCTAATCGGTCAGATCGAGGAGCTGACCCTACATTGCCGGTCTGTTGATCGTTCCTCTCTCTAATCGGTCAGCCCGGAGAGCTGACCTATCAATCCATTAACCACAATTTTTAGCCAGAGATTTTTTCAGCCATCTGACTCTTTGAGTTGTTTATCCAGAACCTCCTGGAGTGACCTCTGCACTTCGCTCTCCACGAGAAGGGTTGTGCCGAGAGAAGCCAGTTCATCGGCAATGGCTCTTAAGGCTGCAAAAAACCTTGGCTGCCCTTTAATAGTTTGGATATCCTTTTTTGCACAACCGACCCGTGTCTCAAAATCCTGGACGATCTTTGCAAAATCCTTGGCTGCGATCTCCTCCTGGAAAAGCGCTGAAAGAAAAGGATCGTCAAGGCCGAAAATGGGATACAGCCGGGTGAAAGCCGCTCTCAAGGCTTCCCAATCCCCGGTCCGCATTTCTTTGGCAAAAGCCTTTCTTAGCATTGGATGACTTGAAAAAAAATCCAGGATAAAATCGTTGGGTTTTGTTTCGATATAATCAGGATCGGGCCAAACTTGCCAGGATAGAATACTCTCCTCCCACTCCTCGGGCTTCCTCATGGCCCAGATGAGCGCTGCGGAAAGAAGAGGAAAATAGAGGTGTGCGCTCTTGGGGAAGAACTCCCTCAACAACCGCACGGCGCCTGAGACGATCTTTTCGACAGATTTGTCTGTCATGCTGCTCCCGCACTTCTTTACATTATTCGCCGAAATCCCTGATGATTTTCTTTTGAATAGTACAAGGTGAATCTCTTTTACCACATTCTCAATGAAAATCCAATGGCAAGAATAAGAGATTCCCGCCATTCGACTTTTTTTTATGAAAAAGGTTACCTTAGTTTGAGGAGGGCGAGGAAAGCTTCCTGAGGGATCTCAATCTGCCCGACTTTTTTCATCCGTTTTTTCCCGGCTTTTTGCTTTTCCAAAAGTTTCATCTTCCGCGTATAGTCTCCGCCATAAAGCTTGGCCAAAACATCCTTGCGGAAGGGTTTTATAGTCTCGCGGGCGATGATCCGCTTTCCCTGTGCTGCCTGTAGAGAGACTTCGAACTGCTGCCGGGGAATGAGTGTCTTCATTTTTCCGACAAGAGCCCGCCCGAGACCAACAGCTTTATCTTGATGGACAACGAGTGAAAGGGCATCCACAGGCGCTCTGTTCACTAGGATGTCTAGTCTGACCAGCGGGGATACCCTGTATCCGACAACCTCATAATCCATGGACGCATAGCCCTGCGAAACGGATTTGAGCTGATCGTAAAAATTAAAGACCACTTCGTTCAAGGGGAGGAAATAAGTCAATAAGATCTTCTGAGTGCTGATGTATTCCATCTTTTTCTGTTCGCCCCGGTTTTCGGTGAGCAATTTCAAAACAGCTCCCAGATACCTATCCGGAGTGAGGATCAGTGCTTCGATGAGCGGCTCCTCGATTTTCAGGATCTCAATCTGTGCAGGAAGTTGAGAGGGGTTGCGCACTTCGGAAACGGTGAGGTCTTTTTTTGTCACCCGGAAACTCACGCTCGGGGCCGTGGTGACGAGGTTCAGGTCAAACTCTCTTTCCAGTCGTTCCTGGATAATCTAGCGGTGAAGAAGCCCCAGAAATCCACAGCGGAATCCCATGCCGAGAGCAGGGGAATTCTCCGGTTGATAGTGGAAGGAAAAATCGTTGAGCCTGAGTTTCATAAGAGCCTTGCGGAGATCCTCTATGCTGCTTTCTCCGGCAGGGAACATTCCGCAGAAGACCATGGGCTTTGCTTCTTGAAACCCGGGAAGAGCCTTGACGGCCGGCCTGCTTTTTTCCGTGATCGTTTCGCCGATGCGAGCATGGCTGAGGTCCTTGATTCCTGCGATGATGTATCCCACTTCGCCCGCAACCAGGCGATCTTTCACTGCGAATTTCGGGGTCAAATACCCCACCTCCTCCACTCCATACACAGCGTTCTGCGCCATCAGTTCGATGGAGGCACCCGTGTGGACCGTTCCCTCAAATACACGAACGAGCACTATCACACCGCGGTATGAATTGTACCAGGAATCGAAGAGAAGAGCTTTGAGCGGAGCGTGGGGATCACCTTGAGGAGAAGGAATGCGCTCGACAATGGCCTCGAGGATCTGGGGGATGCCTTGTCCAGTCTTTGCGCTGCAGAGGATCGCTTCGCTCCTGCTAATGCCGATGATTTGCTCAAGTTGTTCCAAAGTGGCGTCAGGGTTCGCCTGAGAAAGGTCGATCTTGTTGATGACGGGAATGAGAGCAAGGTCGTTTTGGAGCGCAAGGTAGGTGTTCGCCAGGGTCTGTGCCTCGACACCCTGTGAGGCATCGATCACCAGAAGCGCACCTTCGCAGGCGGCTAAACTCCGGGAGACTTCATAGGAAAAATCCACATGTCCGGGAGTGTCGATCAGATTTAGCACATAATCCTCTCGGGATTCACTCATGTAATGGAGGCGGGCAGTCTGAGCTTTTATGGTAATCCCCCTCTCTCGCTCCAGGTCCATGGTGTCAAGCACCTGCGCTCTTAGCTCCCGTGCGGATAGGGCTCCTGTGCGTTCTAAGAGACGGTCGGCGAGTGTGGATTTCCCATGATCGATGTGGGCTATGATCGAAAAATTCCTGATATTCTTCATCGTTAGCATACACATGAAAAGACATACTGCCTGCATAAGCCCTTTTGATGTAGGATCTGTTCCCCGAACGGGCCGTTTGGGAAACGATAGCTGCACTTTATTCTATCATAACTCCCAGCTATAAAACGTAAGTCCCTCATTTCCATTCCCAAGGATTAAATCTTATTTCATCATGAAGGATCGTTCGGGAAGCGGTCTCTGCATCTAAATTGAACAGCACGGTTGTCCTGTTGTTCGTTTTCGCAATCACCAATGGGGACACTCTATCGCCACCTATCAAAGATTTAGGGATTCTCCCTAGAGAGGCTATTGACTTTTCATGAGGGGAAGAGTACCTTCTTTATGAATCATTCAGGATAAATCGTAACTCCTCAAGGAGGTTTTCATGTTTTTATTCGGACCCGTCGGCCCCACAGAACTTCTCCTGATCGTTCTGATTATCGTCATCATTTTTGGCGCAAAGCGACTGCCCGAGCTCGGAAAATCCTTAGGAGAGGGCATCAAGAATTTCAAAAAATCCATCGGTGGAAAAGACGAAGAACCCAAGCCGCCCACGGATGACACCCCTCCTTCTAAGGAATAATGAAGCGGACGCTCGAAAAACTCGATCAAGACCGCAAAGACAAAGAGATCGCGCTTTCCCAAAAGATCGAAGAGATTCAGAAACAGTCAGAGGTATTCAAAGAGACCCAGAATCCACAAAAGCTCCAGCATCTTGTTTCACGCCTTGAAGAAATCCTGACATCCATCAAAGAGACTTCGTCTAAGAAGCGCAAATCTCCCTTCACCCTGTCTTCCAAGAGATTTTCACCCGAAGACTTCTCTCAAAGAGACTCAAACCAGCAGGCTCTTGTCGTTTTCAAGGAACTCCAACGCCAGGTTGATTTTTACTCAACGCACGTGCAAGAACTCTCCTCAGCCCTCGCTGAGTTGATCCTGATGAGCGTCGCTCTCACCGATGCGAAGGATAAACAATGGGATGCCCTGAGCAACAACCATGTGGCCATGATCTTCAAGAGCCTGGAATGGCGAGTGGATCAACTCGATGCACAGTACAAAGATGCCAACATGCTGATGAAGAAGTTTTTGGAACTCAGAGAAAAATTGATTCAGCTCACCGCTCTGCTGGGAGAGAAAAAAATGCCGACACCGAGCCAGGTGGGTGAGATTCTTCAACCGTTGGAGGATTGGCGGTACACAGGGTTCGAGAACCGATTCAGGGGCTCTGAAGATGCCGTCAAGACCCAATTGGAAGCGTATCTATCCTTTTTCAAGAAAGGCAATAAAGTCGTGGACCTGGGTTGTGGCCGTGGGGAATTTCTCGACCTCCTGAAAAGCAAATGGATCGAGGCCGAAGGAATCGATATCAACGAACAGATGGTGAGCATCTGCAAGGATAAAGGATTGGCCTGCCGGAAGGGGGATATTCTTGAAAAACTGACAGAGTACGAAAACGGCGCGCTAGGAGGGATTTTCTCCTCTCAGGTCATCGAACACCTCCTGCCTCCCTATCTGAAGAGATTGCTGGAGCTTGCCTATATCAAGCTGGGGCCCTCTGCGCCCATCGTTCTTGAGACGATCAATCCCACTTCGGTGTTCGCGCTTGTCCAGATCTATCACTTGGACATGTCTCACAAACAGCCCATCCACCCGCAAGCTCTGAAGTATCTGCTCGAGAGTTCAGGGTTTGAAGATGTCCACATCCAGTATGCAGCACCCCTGGAGGAGGAAATGCTGAAAACACTCCCGGGTGCGGATGAACAAACGGCCCTCCTGAATCAAAACATCGACATCCTGAATAAGCTCTTGTATGCACCCCCAAATTACGCGGCGATAGGCTATAAAAAATAAAAGGTATTAGTCATTTTCTCTATTCAAGAACCAGGTGGCCTATGTAAGCATCCTTATTTGCGTGATAAGGGCATTAGACGTAAAAAAGAGGGAGTCACTGTCCTTATGAGTCGGATGGAGGTGGGTGGGGGGGTTTACGACGAATATGGACTGTGACGAACTCCTGCTAT
>CAYOSH010000011.1:0-66850 GCA_964406575.1 uncultured Eubacteriales bacterium
ATTTTTAGACCACTCCCTCATTTTATTCCTGGTAATTACACCTGTCAGTGGGAGTGATCAAAGGAGAATGGGGTCTATTGCCATTAGTGGGAGAAAAATTCGATCAAATGGAATGAAGGAGGCGACTCAAATGGGAACGAAAACTTACCTGATTGTTCTTTCTTTAATCTTATTGTTTCTCCTCGGAGGGTCGTTTTTTGCCCAGGATAAAGAGATCGCTTTAGATCTATTTGACAAAGATCAGTGGAATACGGCGAACACGGAAACAGAGGTCATCGAATACAAGGGAATACAGGCTCTGCGCATTAAAGGAGCTCCTGGAGAAAGGATTGTGTATTGGAAAGACTTTGAATTCCGGGATGGGGTCATTGAACTGGATATTGCGGCCGTTCCTTATTACACGGGACTTGTGTTCCGTGTACGGTCAGATTATGTGTATGAGGGAATATACTTCCGCCCTCAGAACTCTCGCCATCAAGATCCTGTGCGGAGAGGACACACTGTCCAATATATCAGCAATCCCATGTATACATGGTACTATCTGCGCGAGAGATCGGCAGAAAAATATGAGGCTGCTGTGGACCTTCCCCCAGAGGAGTGGTTCCATGTGAAGCTCGTTGTGGCGGGCACCAGAGTCCAGGTGTTTGTCAATGATGCCACAACTCCCTGTCTTGAGGTCGAGGATTTGAAGTACGGTGTAAGCCAAGGGTCTGTCGGTCTCTGGTGTGGCAACTCCTCGGCAGGCACTTTCGCGAATCTCACGGTCAAACCTGCCGCTCTAATTCAGAGCGGAGAGATGGGATCTTCCCATAAGGGCGTTGCCACAAAGGCCTCTTATACGCCTGAACAGGAATACCTCTTTGATGTTTTCAAAAAGCGCCGCTCTGTCAGGAAGTTTAAACCCATTCCTGTCCCGCAGGAACACATCATGAAGATCCTGGATATGGCCCGGACAGCGCCTACTTCCGGTAACCAGCAGCCCTGGAAATTTTTGGTCGTTCAGGACCGGGACAGGCTCGACCGGTTGAGGGACGAGGTCGTGAATGCTGCATTGGAACGCGCAAAACAAGCAGAGGACTTCGACACCAAAAAAGTTGATTCACTCAAGGCACGCTACCTGGAGAGGATCGGCAACTATCTGTCTGCTCCGGTCTATATCGTTGTCCTGACCGATAAAAATTCCCGCTATCCTAGCTACAACATCAAAGACGGTTCTCTGGCTGCTGGATATCTGATCCTTGCCGCCCGGGCGTTAGGGTATGGGACGGTGTTTATTACGGATGCCCTCCCCCCGGATCTAGTGAGAAAGGTCTTTGAGATCCCTGATAACTTTGAACAGATCTGTATCACACCCATCGGGATTCCAGAAGAGTGGCCTGAAGCCCCCGAGAAGAAACCGCTCCATGAGTTCGCTATTTTTGAAAAACTTATCCAGGGGGTCAACTATGTGGTGCCCGTAACGCGGGAGGCCATCGAACTCGATCCAAAGATCTATAACGATTATGTGGGCAAGTACAAATTGAACGAAGACATCATCATCACGGTCACAAAAGAGAACGAGCAGATCTATGTTCAGGCTACAGGTCAGTCTAAAATCGAGATTTTCCCTGAAAAAAAGGATGAATTTTTCATGAAGGCGGCTGATATCCAAATTACTTTTATCCGGGCTGAAGAGGGAGCTGTCACTGAGCTCGTCATCCATCAGAGCGGGAGGGACGTCCCTGCGAAAAAGATCGAGTAATTCAGAATGTTTGGAGAGTATGTAAAGTTTCATAAGTGTCGGGTGGATCCATGTTAGACAATGCTTTTGAGAGCCTATACCTTGCTTTCTTCATTATCGGGTCAGTGGTGCGAGCGATCGGCGTGGCCAAAGGCAAGAAATGGTGGCGAAACAAAAGCGATATCATTGAAAATCGCGAAACATGGACAGAAAAATTGCTTTTGTTTTTTATATTCCTTGGAATGCAGGTTATACCTTTAGTATATATTTTCTCCTCACTGTTGGATTTTGCCGATTATGACCTCTCGCTACTGCTTAGCCGGGTATTAGGTTGGGCCGGGTGCGTGTTTTTTTGCTGTGGCCATATGGGTACTATGGCGCTCACAGGCCATGCTCCTTCAAAACTGGATTGCGGGTTGGAGTATGGTGGTGACATTCTGGCCGTTTTTTTCCTATCGGGTTTGCCGGGAAGAACACATGATGTGTGATCAATTCGGGGATGAGTACCGTGACTACATCGGGAGAACAGGCCGACTCTTTCCCCGGTTATTCAAATGATCTCCAGAGGCGCCCTTCACGGCTTTCATCTTTTTACTCTTTGTCTGGATGATTTTCCTTGTTTGGATCTTGAAGCCTGGAAATGCTTCCGTCGAGCGCTAGGCCCGTGTAACCGTTTTGTCTCAGAGCTTCATAGACAACGATGGCAACGGCATTGGAAAGATTCAGCGATCGTGCGCCCGCCCGCATGGGGATCCGGAAACACCTCTCTTTGAATGTGTCGAGGATGGACTCTGGCAACCCATATGTTTCTTTTCCAAAAACCAGGAATATATCTCCGGAGAATTTTATCCTATCATAGGTTTGTGTTGCTTTTTTCGTTATAAAAAAGATGGTCTCTGGGGGATGGGCCATTAAAAACTCACCCATGCCATCATAGTAACTGATATGCACCATATTCCAATAATCCAATCCTGCACGCTTGAGGTATCTGTCTCTGACTGAAAAGCCCAGTGGTTTTATTAAATGCAACCTGGCACCCACAGCTGCGCAGGTCCGGGCAATGTTGCCTGTGTTTTGGGGTATTTCAGGCTCGTAGAGCACAACATTGATCCGCAACATGACTCTCTCCCTCTCCAAGCTTATGAAGATCGAGAACCTTTGCCTTATTCTATATTTTTATATTTCTTTTTAAAAATCCAGTACACAGGGATTCCGACAAGCACTGTCAGAATGGCGATCGAAGATTCTGTCGGTCGTTGGAAAAAAGCAAGGATCAAAATGGCCACTCCTGACAGGATATAAAGTGCCGGGGCTAAGGGGAATCCAGGCATTCTATAAGGACTCAATTTCAATCGCCGCACCTTAAAGACACCCAATACGGCAAGGAGTGGGAAAATCCCAAGAGAGAAGCCCATGTAGGTGAGCAATTGGTCGAAGGTTCCGAAAAGCACCATAACCCCTGCAAAAATACCTTGCAGTATGATCGATTTTGCAGGGACACCATATTTTTTGTGGACATCTGAGGCAAAACGAAAAAAGGTTTTATCCCTGGCCATCGAGTAATAGACGCGTGGCCCGAGGATGATATAGGCGCTCAATGAGGAAAAAAGGGCAAAGGATATCATCATAGATAGGATCTTTTCAAAAGACTGTCCAAAAAGATTGCCTGCGGCGAGACCTGCGATGGATATAACTCCTTCTATATCAGGCGGTGAAATGGCATAGACATAGATCAGGTTCAGACAGAAATACAACAGGATGACGATCCCGGTCCCCACCATCAAGGAACGCGGCAGGTTTTTGGCCGGATCTTTGATCTCTGACCCGATGTAGGCGGATGCATTCCACCCACTGTAGGCAAACATGATCCACATGAGAGACAGGCCGATCACTTTCCATCCCACAAAACCAAAATGGAAATCCACCCCTTGAGAAAAGTGATCCCAGCTTCCTTGGCCAAATGCAAAACCTGCAAAGATCAAGCCCACGATGAGACCCACCTTAAGGATCGTCAGCACATTCTGGACGCTGGCACCGAATTCTAAGCCTCTGACATGAACGACCGTGAACAGCACGATAACCAGAATAGCGTAGAGTTTTTTCAGAATAGTGGCTTCGACAGACGCGTCAAAAATTCCCAACTGCAGCATTCCGGGGAAGGCTCGGGTCATGTAGGCAACAAACCCGATGGCAGAGGCCGCTATTGGTGCTGAAAATCCGACAAAGAAGGAGACCCAGCCGCTCAAAAAACCCAGCACAGGATGATACAATCGCGACAAAAAGGCATATTCACCACCGGCACGAGGAATGGCTGCTCCGAGTTCGCCATAACTGAGAGCGCCACAGATGGCGATGGTTCCCCCCACGACCCAGAGTATGATCATGATAAGGGGATTGTGGAGGTCTTGCATCAGCAATCCCGAGGTCGTAAAGATCCCTGCCCCGATCATGTTGGCAACGACGATATTCGTCAGAGGAAAAAGACCGAGTGTTCGTGTGAGCCCATTTTTTGCAATGTTATTGTCCAAGGAAATTTGACCTCAAAAGTAAGTTAAGTCATTCAAGTCTCCACAAAATTCCTGATAAGCAGTAGGTCTAATGCCTGTTAACCTCTAAGCATAAACCATGTCCATGCAAAAAAAAAGCAAAACGAGTGAGCCATAGTACTCTTAAAACCGTGTTGCATGATGTTCCGAATGTCCCAATTTATGATTGCGAAAACGAAACAACGGTTTTTGCCACCAGGCTATCGATACATACCATAACGCCATACTTATTTAAGCCATTATGGTTTTGGGGAGACATTACGGATCACTCATGTGGATAATTTTTTTCAAGGCTATGATCCTGTAGAAAAATGACGCTTTTTCTTATATAATTTGTAAACTCGTTTTAAGGACCGCTGATCAGGATTCTGAGATGAAGATCAAATACTTAGACGGCCGCAGGCTTTACACAGCTTTTCTTGTTGGGGGAAACGCCGTCATAAGCGACAAGCACTATTTGAACAAGATCAATGTCTTCCCTGTTCCCGATTCCGACACCGGGACCAACCTGGCCTCAACCATCCGTTCGATCTCTGAAAGGGCGCAGATGAGCCACTCTGCCGACGCCACTCTGCGTTCCATTGCCGATGCAGCCATTTATGGGGCGCGGGGAAATTCGGGTCTTATTTTTGCCCAGTTCTTACAGGGGATCAGTGATCATTTCAAAAATGTGAAGAAGATTTCGACAAGCTCATTTGGCGAATCCGTAAAAAAAGCTGCCCACTATGCAAATGCTGCAATAGTGTCTCCCGTGGAAGGAACAATGCTGACAGTCATGCACGATTGGGCTGAGGCAGTGTATCAGGAGAGACATAAAAAAAGCGATTATGCGGAGCTTATGTCCTATTCGCTCCAAATCGCAAAGAAATCCTTGGCGGAGACTCCAAAAAAACTCGCTGTACTGGCAAAGGCAGGCGTGGTTGACGCCGGCGCAAAGGGTTTTGTGGACTTCCTTGAAGGAATCACCAATTTTATAAAAAGAGGGAGACTGAAAGAGCTTTCCAAACCGGATATTCTTTGGGAAGAGCCGCAAGCTCATGTGCTGACGGACAGGGAGGCCGTCAGACACAGATATTGTTCGGAGGCACTGATCGTTGGGGAAAAAATAGATGTTGATGCGATGAAGGAGAAAATCCGTGCCTTCGGAAGTTCGGCCATTGTTGCTGGGACTTCGGGGAAAGCCTGCATCCATATCCATACGGACAATCCATCCGAATTGTTCGCTCAGCTCAAAGATTATGGGTCCATCGTGCAGATCAAAGCGGATGATATGCGGAAGCAATATGAAGCCAGCCACGCACGAAAGACAAACATCGCCGTGGTCACGGATTCCTCGTGCGATCTACCTCAGGACGTGATCGATGACCTTGAGATCCATGTCCTTCCGTTCTATTTGTCCTTTGGAGACAGCCTGTTCTTGGACAAGGTGACCATCCTGCCCGATCAATTCTACAATCTCTTGCAGACGCACAAGGAGCACCCCAAAAGTGCACAGCCCCCTCTGGGATCTGTCCAAAGCCTCTTTTCTTTTTTGGCCACTCACTATGAATCCATCCTGGCGGTTCATATCTCTGATGGATTGAGCGGGGCTTTCAGGTTGAGCCAGGAAGCGTCCAATGTGGTCCAAAACAAAAAGATTAATGTCATAAACTCTAAACATCTCTCCGCATCTCTGGGGCTTATTGTGTTGCGGGTTGCCCAGGCCGTCAGAGACGGCAAAAAACATGAGGAAATCGTCAAGGCTGCAGAGGAATGGATAGAAAAAACAAAAATTTTGGTGGATGTCCAGACACTCAAATACATGGTCCGTGGGGGTAGAGTGAGTCCTTTGAAGGGCTTTGTGGCGAAGATCCTGAATCTCAAACCGATCGTATCTCTGGATTCTGAGGGTAAAACCACAGCCTCTGGCAAATCTTTCAGCCGGAAGAGCAACATGAAAAAAATCGTCGGGAAAATCCGGACAATGAGCGAAAAACATCCTCTCTGGAACTACTCGATCGTCCACGCTAAGAATCCGGAGAGAGCGGAAATGTACGCCCAGATGTTGGAACAGGAGATCAACCGCGATCCCCTCTACATTATGGATATTTCCCCAGTTATTGGAGTGCATAACGGGATTGGTGTTGTCGGCATCGCCTTGATGTTCGAATAGGCTTGGGAAATTAGGCTCAAATCATAAAGACTATCTCTTCAGAGATGCCTTGGAGAAAAGGGGGTCCGGTATAATAGCATTAAACTCTATGGATTCGATAATAAACTCAGTGCCTTCTCCGGCTTTGAGTACATCCCTAAAAATAACCTTATCAGGCACCCATCGATTTTCAATGCGCCTCACACTCTTTACCTCGGTCGTCTTGAGGAGTTTGCCGCTTTTAGCGAATCGCTCTTCCTTTAAGGAGACGAATCGTTCCTTGTCCACCCAGATTTTCCTGGAATGGTAGGCGATGTCTTCGTCACCTTCTTTGGCTGTGAGCTCTAAAATCCAACAAGGGCGATTTTCATAGAGCTCTTCGCCGGACACGTTTGCTTCATAAAGTTTCTCCATCCGGCGGTCTTCCATCATGTCTTCATAAGACAGGTCGGATCCCATCACCGATTGCCTCAGCATGTGCCCTGAGATCTTGATCGTCCGGTCTGTGGAGGGCGAATACGTCCACAGCTGGTCTCCGAGCTTGAGCATCTTCGTTCCCTTTTCCCGGGGGGGTGCTAAATATTCTGTGAACGATTTTTCATCGCCTTGGATCCATGATTTGGATTCAACCGTACGGCTTCCTCTGCGCCCGTGGATGACCATCTTCCCCACATAGATCTTGTTGTCTGATCCGATGTTTTCATCGAGCTTCTGCAGGATCCATTCCCCTGTAGGCTTATCCTGGAAGGTAAAACTTCTGCTGACCATGACACTTGTGACTGCAATCGTAATCATGATGAAGACAACCTGTATTATCCGCTTCATGCCTCAAGCTCCTTGATCAGTTGAGATGTTTGTCGTCTGTAAATTCCCAGTCCTGAAATAGCAGCTCCCAGGAAGGTGGCTCCAAGGCCAGGGATAAACCCGATGATATGGCTGAACCATGTGACTTTAGCCCGCATAACATTGCTGAACATCATGGTCGTGTTATTCATCATAGAGCCGATATCGAAACCCACAGCCTGAAAATAATAGGAAATGGATAGCCCTAAGACTGTCCCGATCACTGTTCCGATCAATCCGATGAGCATGGATTCGGTGATCATGGAGCGATACAGGTGCGTTTTGGTCTCTCCCATAGCAAGCCGCACCCCGATCTCCCCATACCGCCTGAGGCTTCCCATGAGCCCGGCGTTCCACAGGACTAAGGACATGGCTCCGACAAAAATGAAGATCATGGCTTTTGAAAAGAGATTGATTATACCCAGATAATCCGCAATTGACGGCTGGCTGTAGAGCGTGTCCATTACAGGGGAGAAGTCATCGGTTTCGTTTTTGTATAGCTCGTTGAAGCGGGATGCGGTTGGCGCAGCGATTTCGTCCCGGTAGACAAAATCTTTAAAAAAACCCAGGATCTCACCTGTGGCATCCTGCATATCCAATGCCGTTTGGATGTCTCTGAAATCCGCGATCATGGCTCTGCGGTCCATGGCGGCAACACCGAATCGGATCGTTCCTGCGACTGTAAAATTGGCGACGGCCATACTGCCGTACATCGTCGAGCTTATGAGAGTGGCTGTCTCGCCTGGCTTGACTCCAAGGCTGACTGCAAAATCATCGCTGAGAAGGATCTCACCAGGCTTTGTAGGAATGTGGCCCCGCACTAGGGCATTCTGAAGATTTAATATCTCTGGCTCTTGGGTCTCGCTCGAAAGGAGATCCGCCGCCATCCCAACAACTGGCCCTTGGGATCGCGTTTCGCCCTGTGCATCGGGAATATCTAGAAGCCCCCCGAACCGGATACGGGGAGTCCAGATGAATTCTGGAAATCCCCTCCGCAATTTCTGCATCAGGGAGTCAACGCCAATGTAGGCTAGATCATTGGGGATCTGATCTTCTTCTGCCGCATAAGCACGGGACATGATCCTCACATGTCCGGCGCTGAATTTTGCATTGGCCTCCATCATATTGTCTCCCGCCCCGATGACCCAGCAATATCCAAACACAGTGAGCATAACACCGGCCACAACAGTCAGAATGGGAAACAGGCTCCGGGATTTATCTCGAAGAATGCCCTTGAGCAGGAACTTGATCATGACATCCTTCCTCTGAGAGCATCTGTGGGTTCCAGCTTAGCAATTTTACGGGTGGGTAAAAAGCTGACGATCGTTGTGATGATGAGAACAAGCACAGTTGTCCCCAGAACTAGGCCGGCACTGTAAGCCGGGAAGATCTTCTCACCGAGGGCAATTCCCCAATCGTCCATCGAGCCGGGAAGAGCCCAACCTTTGCTTGCAAACAGAGTGAGAAGTGGAATCCCGTAAGCAGCAGCTACAATCGCGGCAAGTACCCCATGTAATGCTCCTTCCAGCGTGATGAGCTGTATGATCTTCAGGCGCGTCATCCCCATAGCCATGAGGGTTCCCATTTCCTTCCTTCTCCGGAAGATTGAGAGCACTTGGGTGTCGAAGATTGCAAGCATGGCCAGGAATATCAGAATAAAATACATGACCATCGCGCCGGAGGATTTAGTCTTGACCATCTCCCTGATATCGGTATGGAGAAAATGCAGAGTCTTGAATTCCCATCCGGAAACCTCTGGAATGGTCTTGAGTTCCTTCTCGACTACGATCAGACTCGCCTCGTTTTCCATTAGTGTGAGAGCCTGGATCATATTGAGCGGAACCCAAATCTGTCCCTGGTCGATAGACTGGACTGTTGTGTTCATGATCTGGACGATTCGAACGTCCCGGGCGTCAAACGTATTGTTGGCATCCCGCCAGCGAATCGTGATCTCATCGCCAATTTTGAGGCCTGTGCTTTTTGCCATCCGTGTTCCGATGAGAGCGGGAAACTCTTCCTCTTCTGTGTTCAAAAAGTACGAGGGTATGGATAGGATCTTCTGTTGGGGATCGATGCCCTTGATCAGAACCGGCTGAATGCGCCCGTTTGGATAGATCGTGCCTTGAATGACCAGAATAGGGGTCGCTTGATTATTTTTAATCAGAGAATTTAGGGATTCGGGGATCACGCTGTGCGCATCTTCCAGGGAGAGTGGATCCAAGGGATCGTAGTTTTCCTGCCAGTACTGGCCTCCGCCGTATTCTGCCTCTACAGTGGCATGCACGACCTGTCGACTCATGCCTCGATAGAGTCCTTGAGTCCAGACGATCGTCACAAAAGCGAAAGATAACACGATAACATTCAGCCACGTGCGGATGCCGGCACCCAAAAGGTTCCTCAGCGCCAGTTTGGGGATGATCATTGCTTCTCTCCTGCGGGTTTTTGCGGAGTCATCTCTTCATCTCTGGCGACTTTGCCATCGATGAGGGTGATCTTTCGGCGTAAATAGCGGATGACTTTTTCATCGTGCGTGGCAAAAATAAAGGTCGTACCCAGGTTTTTATTCAAACGTTCCATCGTGTCCAGGATGTGATATGAGTTTTCCGCATCCAGGTTGGCTGTGGGCTCATCGGCCAGGATTATGGCTGGATTCTTGACAACAGCGCGAGCAATAGCCACTCTCTGGCTCTGGCCTCCTGAGAGCTGGGCAGGTTTGGATTTGCTTCGGTCGGCAAGACCCACCCAATCCAAGGCATCCATCGTCATTTTTTTTCTCTCTTCATGGGATAGCCCCATCAAAAGTAAAGGAAACTCCACGTTTTCATACACGGTATAGACCGGCAAAAGGTTAAATGTTTGAAAAATAAAACCGATATGCCGATTCCGCAGGGCGGCGGCCTGCTTATGTGTCATGTCCTCTATTTTTTCCCCCAAGACGATTGCACTTCCCTCTGTGGGTGAATCCAGAGAGCCGACAATGTTGAGCAGGGTTGTTTTCCCCGAGCCGCTCGGGCCGACCAGGCCAGCAAATTCAGCTTTCCTAAAATTCAGGTTAACTTTGTTCAGTGCCCATATTTTGTATTCGCCCATTACATAGATTTTAACGAGGTCTTTGGTTTCGATGACGCGTGAATTATCCATTATCTCTGTGTCCCTCACTGTATGTACTTGCGTATTCTGGTTAATATTTTCGTTTCAGTAATTATAAACTACCATAATCTGGAAGCCTTTGCCCGCAAATTGATTATCTTCACTGCGTGTGGTGTAGACCTGAAAACGCTCGGGATTCCAGAAACCCATAAGATTCAGGCTCCATCGGTCATATGTCCGCCTCCAGTTGACAAAGCTGTAGAGATCTTTATTGTCCAAATCATAGAAAAAGATAAGGGCGATTGTATCCAGCAATGCCAGAGGATAATTCAAAGAAAGGCCCGCATAGTGAATGCCCTCGCCCGAGCCCCAAACTTCTTGACCCGACTCAAAGAGAAAATATTCCCCAAGGATGTTCAAACCATTGCCCCAGCCGAAGGTGTAATCCATTCCGACAGTCAGCGCTTTCCGATAAGGATTATAGGGCTTATCGATCTGCTGATGGATCAAAGCTCCTTCAAACCAGAATCCCACGCCCACATCCCATTTGCCATCCAAGGCATACCTGTTTTCCGGAATGAAAGGATCGAAAAGATAGGGCCCCAAAGAAGGAACATCGCTGTAATCGACTTGCCGGTGGTGGTAGGTAAATGCTAATTCTCCAGTCCAGAGAGGCAGTTGAATGCGGCCGCCGAGTTCAACCGCGTCCTTTTTTGTGGGGACGACTTCCAATCCTTTTGGGTCCGTGTTCCCGTACAGTCCCCAAATCCAGATGTTGCTGTTGTTGACGAAATAATAGCGCATCAAGAGGCCGTAGACGCCGTCTGTGATCTGGATAGGGTCGCGTGGGTCGAGGCGGTCGAACCACATCAGGGGTCGAAAGAGCATAGCCGAGCCGAAGTTGATCTTTTGAAGTCCGGCACGAACCTCAAGCTGGGAGGATGAAAAGCGGACCCATAATCGATAGGGATCGAGTTTTCCATCAGTAGTGACATCGGTCAGGGAAGAAAACCGTGCTGTCCCGAAGAGATTGAGTGACAACTCCGCATCCAGAGTGTATTGTTCGGATAGGTTTGTTTCGAAGGAAAATTCAGGGATATAGCGCAGTCCGAGCTGAGGATTCACCTTCTCCTCGAATTTCCCCCAGAACCAAGCGGCAACCATCCCCTGGTGACTGAAAGTCTGTGGGAATATATAATTAGAGATGAACAATAGGGGAAGTGCGATGATGACGATCCTGTTTCCGGCGTCTCGAATCATCTCAAAACTTCCTGTATCTTTGGCAGAATACCATAAAACGTTCAGTTTACCAATTTCTGTGGCCTAGTGTGGCCCAGTGCCACTTTTGTGTTGTCTGTTTTTTTGAATCCTGACTTCTCGTCTAACAAATATTTTGTGATTCCATATCTATTGGAAGCCAACTCGCGGGATTCCGTCAATAAAAGCCATCTTTTTGAGTTTATGATAAAATAGGCAATTGATAAAACTGAGAGTGACGTATGCCACAAATAAAATTCTCCCCTGTATTTTTGATAATCATTCTTTTTCTCTTTCCTGTCTATGCCCGGGGGGATTGGTTTTTTGATGTCGAGGGAGGATATGTGTGGCCAGGCTATATCGATGTCGGAATACCTAATGATACGGGGACCCTGTTTTCACTCACCGGCGACTTGCCCGCAGAATTCAAATTCGTCTATCGTTTGAGAATGGGATATCAATTTCATCCCAAACATTCGGTCTCTCTCCTTTTTGCCCCCCTAAGCTTGAACGCCCAAGGGAGTCTCGATAAAGATATCTCTTTCAATGGAGACTTTTTTCCTGCGAACACCGATCTTCGGGCTTTCTATAAGTTCAATTCCTACAGATTGACCTACAGGTTCGATTTCATAAACTCCAAAAAGTGGAAAGTGTCTACAATTTTACCCTTTTGAATTATGTGATCGCGGGAGTTGTCTTCCGGTTCTGAGGTGTCAGAGTGAATGAATCACGATTCGAGAGGATTCGACAAAGTCGGACTTGAGGATTGTGTGAACTTAGCGTGATCATTTGACCAAAAAATGTGAAAAAAAAATAACAGGGAAAATGTTCGGAATGGACAAATCTAAAAAAATTCTCCTAACAGGTTCCACCGGGTACATCGGGAGGCGTCTTGCAGCCAAGCTCCTTGAAAATTCCAATGTTCATCTTAGGCTTTTTGTGAGGAACAGCAAAAAGGTCCAGTTTACCCCTTCGGACAAGCTGGAGATTTTTGAGGGTAATGCGATCGATAGAGAATCGCTCGTTGAGGCCCTCTCGGGGGTCGATGTCGCTTATTACCTTATCCATTCGATGGGAGCTAAGGCTGATTACCAAGAGCTGGATAAAAAAATCGCCACAAATTTTCGCGATGCCTGCATCCGTGCGGGAGTCAAAAGGATTATCTATTTAGGGGGGCTGGGAACAAAGGCGACAGCGAGCAAACACTTGCTCAGTCGTATCGAGACCGGTGAGATCCTCAGTGCGAAGCCGGATCAGATCCAGACGATATTCTTCAGGGCCGGCGTGATCATCGGGTCTGGGAGCGCAAGCTTCGAGATCATACGGAATCTCGTCCAGAAACTCCCGTTTATGATCACACCGCGGTTTGTGCATACACAAACACAGCCCATCTCTGTCTCCGATGTTCTAGAGTATTTATCACAGGCGAAGGATCTCAAGGAGGAATCGAATCTGATCGTAGACATCGGATCTGAACAAATGAGCTTCAAAGACATGCTTCAGAGAACAGCGAAGATCATGGGCCTCAGAAGACTGGTCATCCCCGTTCCTGTTTTTACGCCGAAACTCTCTTCCTATTGGCTTGTGCTGATGACCTCGGTTCCCTATCGAATCGCCAGAGCTCTTGTCGAGGGATTGCGCTCAGAGACGGTCGTCCAGAATGAAAATGGCAAGCGGTTTTTTCCGGATATTCACCCGGTAGAGTTTGATGAGGCCATAAAAAGAGCTCTTGACGAAGTGGAAAAAAACCAGGTTCTGAGCCGTTGGTGTGACAGCAGTGCAAGAGAAGTCTGTGATATCAAGAATGAGGATCGTGTTGCAATGGCCGTCCTCCGGGATGTCCGGACTGTAAATTTCGGGGAAATCCCCCCGAAAAAAGTGTTCGATGCCGCCCAGTCGATCGGTGGCGAAAACGGATGGTTTCGGTTTGACTGGCTGTGGCGGCTGAGAGGCTTCATGGACAGGATTTTAGGCGGACACGGAATGCCTCGTGGACGGAGAGATCCTCATAAGCTGAGAATTGGGGACAGACTGGATTTCTGGAAGGTTGTTGACATCCAAGAAGGGAAGCGGATCCTCCTATTCAACCAGATGAAGGTTCCCGGGAAAGCTTGGCTGGAGTTTGCCATCACCGACAACACCCTCACCCAAACGGCCCATTTTCTGCCGCGAGGTTTGTGGGGACGGTTATACTGGTGGCTCACGACACCCGTCCACATTTTTGCTTTTAGAGACCTCGGAAGATGGATCGTGAAAAAGGCCAAGGATATGCCATGATCAAAGGGTTTTCACTTTCGAAATAAAGGCATTGACATTAAATTTGGATCGGGCACCTTTGGCGCTCATGAATCGGATTCCTCGGATTCGGCTTCTGGTTCTAAGGTTTCTTCGGCCTTTTTCTCTTCTGGTTTTTCCTCAGCCTGTACTGGTTTTTCTGGAACTTCAGGCGCAGGAGAAGCCGCTTGCTTGTAGACAACCCTGGTTTGGGTTTGGCCGCGAACCATAAACGAGATCACAAAAATCACGAGGCCAATGATACAGACAGCTCCAGATATGGCAACCACCGGCGAAAAAAGGTACTCGACGATTTTCACCGGGATCCAACTCGTATTTTCCAGGACCAAATCGTACAGTTCCGAAGACCACGCATCGGAATATGAATAAGGAACGAAGTTGAGTGCCCAGAGGGATACGGATTTGATAAACAGGGAGAGCAGAAGAGCAGGTATGGCGGCAACAAGAATGGAGACACCACTCCACCGGAAGAAGCTGGCCGGAGATGTGGCGGCGATCAGGGCTCCGATAAAAATAAAAAACGCCGGGATCAGGAATAGAGAATATGAGACCCACGTGATGACACGAGAAATACCGAAGGGGATAAAGTGGACATCCTCGAAAATCTCGATTTCCTCCTCCATTTCGCTCACGGCTTCGATTCGCTTGTACTTCAAAACCTCTTGGGCGATATCGAGATCCGGCCGGCAGGCAGGAAGCCTCTCATCACCCCAATCTTCTTTAGCAATTGCCATCCACGTTCGTATCCCCTCTTCATCACATGGGGGAAGATGTTCCAGGATTTTCATCATATACCTGTCGATGTCATTGCGGAGAAGGATCTCTTTGAGGGGGCGAAGGTCAAGAACGATGGCCCTCACTCTTCTTTTGCCGCGGAGCACTTCCCCTGTCTCACGCAGGGATTCTGAGAGTTCGTTGTGGAGCCACTTTTGAAGACCGGTTTCTTCCATCACCAGTTTGGGTGTTACTCCGGCCTCGGCTGCTGCTCGGAACCATGCTCGGGTGTTCTCGTCGGTGATCACCCTCTCTGACTGTGCCTCCGTGAAAATCTTGTCAGCCATATCCGGGATGTCTGCGATGATCTCCTGCGGTAGGTCCGTGAGAAATTCTGGGGAGACAGTGGCTTTAGTCAGTCCCACGATCCAGATGACGCCGAACAGGATGGGAAGTCCAAACAAAACAATAATCAACAAGGCGATGATTTTTCTAGCGGCAGTCATGTACGCCCTCCTTTGTGTTATAGGCTTGATTTGCCAGACGTATTCCAATTATAAATTACAAAATTCACAATTACAATTATTTGTATATTCTTTAATACGTTTTTTCCCCGCATTTGGTTCGATTTTATTTTATCCTGGCCGCTCAAGAACGATGATGATGGCACTCTTTCTCCAATCTAGTCAGAGATGAAGGATTAAACAAAATTTCACTCCGCAGGAAGTCATCTTTGGATAAGATGAGCGAACCTTTCTCCTTCCCGCAATATCGGGAAGCGCCTCCAGATCGGTCACCTTGAATTCCATGCGGTTCGGGAGCCTGAATATCCGCATGACGGAGTCGGGGTTGATTTTATGGCCTCAGATGTGCGATTGTTGTTGTTAAGACCATGATTCTACTGGGTGATATCGTTGTTTCGAGGCCTACGGAGCATGAGGAGGCTCGCGCATGAGAAAAGATATCTTCTTTGAGATCCATCAGGAGCTTCCAAGAGAGGGGCCGGGCAGGAATAATTACACCCAAAAAGCATTTGAAATGTTACCCCAATTGGATCAACCGAGAATCCTGGATATCGGCTGCGGTCCCGGTGGACCGACCATGGAGCTTGCCAGAATAAGCGGCGGTTTTGTCATCGGCTTGGATAAGCATCAGCCTTACCTGGATGTCTTGGAAGATAAGATTGAAAAGGCTGGCTTTTCCGAACGAATGCAGGCAGTGAACGGTTCTCTGTTCGCCATGGATTTCCCAGAAGAAAGTTTCGACATCATTTGGTCTGAGGGTTCTATTTACCTCATCGGTTTTGAGACGGGACTCAAGGAATGGCGACGGTTCATCAAACCTCGCGGGTTTTGCGTTGTCCACGAGATGACCTGGCTGAAGCCCGATCCACCCAGAGAAATTGCGGACTACTGGAAAAAGATGTATCCCGGAATCACAACCATTCCTCACAATCTGGAGGTTATCCCCAGCTGCGGCTACGATGTCCTCGGCCATTTTCCTCTCCCCGAGGATGCGTGGTGGGAGGAATATTATTATCCTCTCCAAGAGCGCATCAATCAACTCAGGTCAAAGTACAGAGACGATCGGGAGACTTTAAGGATCCTGGATTCCGAGCATGAGGAGATCGACCTCTACAAGAAGTATTCCGAATGGTATGGGTCGGTATTTTATGTCATGCAAAAACGTTGAAAAATAATTCCAGGATGTGAGTTCGGCTATCCCTTTCGATCAATCCACTAGCTTCATTTTTTCCAGCAAGTCGTTGAACCGTGGGTCGCGTTGAAGTCCCGGAACCATCATATCCGTGTAAACATGAATATAAGGCATCAAGATATCTCTTGTCTCGTAGGCTTTTTCGAAAAACTCGAATGCCAAATCGAAATCTCCAAAGGCCGCAGCCCCCCACGCCAGACTGACAAATGAAGGGGCAGTCTTTTCTATCTGGGCAAGCTGTTCCTGGAAGGCACGGGCAGCTTTTTCTTTTTCACATTTTTTTAAATACACAAGCGCTATTATTGTTTCTGCCCATCCTGGATAGGCGCCAAATTCCTTGCTTTTCTCCAACACTTCAATCGCCCTTTCAAATTCTCCCTTCTGGGTATAGGCGATTCCTACATGGAAATAGGCCAATCCAAGCTTTGGATCTAGCTCCATAGCTTTGGCAAATTCTTGGATAGCTTCATCATAACGGCCTGTGGCTGCATGGAGGCCCACTGACCATGCGTAATAAAGAGGCATAAGAGGATCCAGAGAAAGTGCCCTTTTGACTTCGCGGATAGACTCATCAAAACGTTTTTGGCTGAGCATGAACCAAGCATAGTTGCCATGAGAGAATGCATCGCCTGGATTGAGTGCCAGGACCCGGTCGAAGCTTTTCTCGGCGGCGTCCCAATCCCATCCGGACCAAAAGGCCATAAATGCCATTTGAGCATGCGCCTCGGCCAGGTCTTCATCAAGGGCCAGGGCCTTTTGGAGGGCTGCTTTGGCTTTAGGCCACATCTCGGCTGGAGAGGCGAGATTCATAGCAGCGAAGCTACCGAAAACTCTGGCCATACCCGAGTATGCAAGAGCAAAATTCGGGTCCCTGTCGAGAGCCTCCTGGAAAAAATTGAGGGCCTTGCCGAGGGATTCGGTGTCCGGCCTGGCAGTGAAATAAAGCCCTTTCAGGTAAAGGTTGTAAGCATCTGCATCCTCAGTCGACCGTTTTTTAAGGGCAGTTTTTTCCCCAAAGCGGAGGGTGACTTTGAGGCTCTCCACGACAGAAAGAGAGATCTCATCCTGGATGGCGAAGACATCGTCCATGTTTCTGTCAAAACGTTCGGACCAGAGATGATAGCCGTCGGAAACATTGATGAGCTGGGCTGTAATCCGGAGGCGATTGCCAGCTTTTTGAACACTGCCTTCCAGGACTTTGTTGACATCCAATTGCTTGCCGATATCGCGGATGTCCACATCTTTTCCTTTGAAGGAGAAGGCCGATGTCCGGGCAACCACTTTAAAGTCCCTGATCTTGGTAAGCGAATTGATGATGGCTTCAGAAAGGCCATCACTGAAGTATTCGTTCTCGGGGTCGCCACTCATGTTCACAAAGGGCAGGACCGCAATGGAAGGAGGTTCCTCTTTGGCATGCACTGCTGTCAAAACCTGAGTCTTATCTTCCAAATCCATAGATCTTAGGTCTGATAACAGCGCCTTCATGTTTCTGTAGCGCTTGTGGGGATCTTTCTGCAAACACGTATGCAAGATCATCTCAAAGCCAACGGGCAGATTCTTTCGCAGGCGTGCGATCGGCTCTGGCTCTTCATTCAATATGGAATAGATGGCCGCCTGGTCATGAGTGCCTTTAAAGGGACGTCGACCGGCCAGCATTTCGTAAAGAACGCAGCCCAACGACCAGATATCTGTTCTGTGATCGGTTTTTTCTCCAGTGGCCTGCTCGGGAGACATGAAAGCCAGGGTTCCCATGATCGTGGCTGTCCTCGTGAGGTCGGCTCCCCAGGTGAGTTTAGCCAGACCAAAATCCATGATCTTCACCTGGTTTTTATTGGTCAGCATGATGTTGGCGGGTTTGATGTCGCGATGGATGATGCCGTTCTCATGGGCTTCTTTGAGCCCCTCTGCAATATCAATTGTGATATTGAGTACTTCCTCTAATATGATCGGACCGGACGCTATCTTCTCTTTCAAGCTCTGGCCTTTGATGTAAGCCATGGAAATAAATGTCTGTCCATCCGATTCATTGATCTCATAAATTGTGCAAATATTGGGATGATCGAGTGCAGCGGCAGCCTGCGCTTCCTGAATAAAACGCTCTTTCGCTTCCTTGTCTCGCATCAACTCCTGAGGCAAAAACTTGAGCGCCACTATCCTCTTCAGCTTCGTATCCTCCGCCTTATAGACCACACCCATCCCGCCCCGGCCGATCTCGCCGCCGATCCTGTACTTATTCGCAAAAAGAGTTCCCTCTTTCAGCGTCTTATACAACGTGGCGGGGCTTTTTGTTAAAGAGAAAAGTTTTTCCGGGTTCAATAAAGCCGCACAGTTTCCGCAAAACTGAGAGGTGTCCGGATTGTCAGAATTACATTGGGGACATTTCATGGAGAGGTGCTCCGACCTCGCCAATAATAGGTCAAACCGGAATAAAACACAATATTATTCTTATTCCAGGGCTCACAAAGGAATGATTATAGAGAATCTCTAGAATCGATCACCTGGAAATCCTAAATGTTTTATCGGATTGGCTTTTGTGGTTCGGAGCTTAGCTTGATGCTTTTTTAGATTTTTTGCTCTTGTCTTTCCAATCTTTGATTCTGGTTCCCATATTTTCGAGCACTGGTTTGACCGAGGCTCCCCAATCTTTCATTCGGCGCGACAAGTCTTTGCTGGGTCCTTTGACGACCTTGCTCAGTTCTCGCAGTTTATCACTGAGCTCTTCAAGGGAGGGTTCGATGGCCTTGTCAAAACCTGTGAATGCCTCTTCCGCTTTATCGATATGCGGTTTGATCTCTCTCCCGAGTTCCTTGATCTTGTCTCCGATTTCATCGAAGATGTCTTTTTCTTTTTTACTTTCCTTTTTACTCATGTTGTGACCTCTATTCAGTCTTTAATCGGATTATATCCGTTATGAATCTCCTTGAAATTTCTCCATTAGCATAGAGCTAAAAGAACTCAATCCCTGCGATGAAAAGAGGAGAAAAGTCTCCTGTGTCGATATGTTTCCCGCTGTCAAATATCCGGCTGAGACCGGCTCCCAAAATCAGCGAAAGCCTGTCTGATAAGGGAATTCCGAGAACAAGGCGTGCTTCCAACATATGCTGGTCGGGCTCTTCCTCTGTCTTCTTGAATAAGGGTTTGTTATCCCTGTAGCGGTATCCGATATCCGGGTTCAAGGTCAGGCGTCCTACGGGAAAGGACATTCCATAGTGGAACCCATAGGCGAATGACTCACTGATGTTATCGTTGAGATTCCCCACCCCCAGCGTAAGCAGGGAAAACAGGTTGCCGATTTGGAACTTTGCGCCCCCTGTCACAGCCATATGGCTCCCACCCCAGGCAATCCCTCTGACTCTTCCGTTTTGTGCGATGTTTACCGGTCCGAAAGCAACACCCGTGTTCTCTTCTTTGGCGTAGTTCACGAGCCCGAGCTGGAGACCCGAAGTATTGCCTGCAACATTGGCGATTCCGACTTGCGCACCAGCTGAATAGGCAGCGATGTTGAGTGCGGCCAACTGAAATCCTCGAAGGGTTTTGCCAGTCACGTTAAAGAGACCTGCGGCCTGGACGCCTTCCAGGTTTTCTCCCACGATGTTGAAGAGCCCGACGGCTTGAAGACCTGTGAGATTGTTTCCGGTGATGTTAAAGCCCGCGCTGAGCTGTATTCCTTCTAAATTTTCACCTGTAATATTAAAGAGTGATGACGCTTGAGCGGCTGAAGCACTCTCGCCGGCGATGTTCATTAGACCTGCGAATTGAATTCCTGAAATGTGCTCGCCAACGATATTGACAAGGCCTGTTGCTTGGATACCGGTGAACCTCTCACCGGCAATATTCGAGAGGAGTGAAATCTGAATCCCTGTTCCGTTCTCCCCTACAACACCAGCAAGCCCACAGAGCTGCACTCCTTCTAGATCGTGGGTAATCGCAGAGCCAATAAGGCTCAGGTCCAACCCATAGACATAACCCACCCGGCTATATAAAAGCGTGAGGTTCAGATTGACTGTATCGTGCTTAGTTTTGTTGATGCTGACAGGGTACCAGAGGGACAGATTCACCGGGTATTTTTTCCCTACTTCTTCCTCCTCGTTGTCCTGACCGAAGATGCCCCCCTGGATACTTAGAAAAAAGAACACAAGGAGAAATGCAACCGCTGTGCGTTTCACTAACTAAAATCCTTTACTATAATAGATCTGTTTTCTATATAATACGGAATTTTTGCAAATAGGGTTCCGTTTGTCCATTCTGATGGTCAGAGACTAGTGCTTTTGACTTAAAAAATGCATGTTGTGTATAATGCCTTTTCAGATTTTTATAAAAAAAGCGCCTTAGAGGCATGATTTTAGGGAAAAAAATCTGCTTTTAAGGTTATCATAACAAATTTATTGAGCTATTTCAGGAAGGCAGAAAGAGACTTGGTAGCAGTTCGGGCAGGATACACAGTGGACCTTCGCTGTTAATTTTTCGCACTTTGTTGTTGTCTGGATAGTGAAATCAAATGATAGCTGACTGCAGCATTCAGGGCAAGTCTCCGGCACGGCCATCCAAAGAGTCAAACTCTTATCAGGATTTTTGGGGTGGGGAAAAGCCTCTTCTATGATTTTAAAAAAAGCGATTCCAGCGTCTCGAAGCTCATCAAGGAGCCCTCGGTAATAAGTCAAGGTTGCCGCACTTTTCTTCCCTGCCATCTCCTTCCCCGCGACAGTACGCATGTTTGCTTGGAGGGCAGCAGCATATGTCAGCTCTTTGCTTAGAGATGTGATGAGGGTTTTATATATATTTTTTTGCCTCAAGGCAGACTTGACAAAAAAATTGGCCACTCCGAGATAACCGAATTTTGCCAGAAAATCTGCATCGTGCACCACATCGGTTGTTTTGCTGGCGGATTGCTGTTCGTTGTAAAGAGCTGTAATTGCATTGGTTATCGTCGCGATTCTTTCCGGGTCCATCCCCTCTTCAGCTAGGATTTTTTGTGCCAGATCGGAGGCCGTTTCCTCCTCCGGCGTATCGTCATCATGGTAACGCCCTTCCACAAATTTGCCACTGTCGTGGAAGAGTGCGACTATCACAGCGTCAAAGGCGTCGGTCCCCTCGGCAAGCGCAATCTTCCGAGCGAACGATGCCACGTGCAAGGTGTGTTCCCACAGAAAGCTGCCGATAAATTCTTCAGATTCATCGGTGGGACGAACGAACTTTTGTTCAGCGTCCTCGATGAGCTGTCCGACTCGAGAAATAAGGCTTGGATAGATTGGAGATATAAGCTTTCCCAGATCTTTGAGTGCCTGCATCTTAATCCTTGATTTGTATTACTCCAATTATCGATGGGTTTGGGCCTTATGTCAATTGCTCTTGAGAGAGGCTGAGCATCCACTGAACCGTGATGGCATGAATACACATTGTGTATAAGGTGCCCCAATTTGAAGCGGAAAATACCGGTTTTTTCGGAATCACCGATTCGGGTACTCAGGCATCATCCATCCTCGCGTTGGGGATGTTTCCCTCTTGAGAGGTGTGATTTTTTTTGAAGGTATAAGTCTTTTTTCCCTTTTTTACGAGCTTGAAATATCCGCCTTTCATGACTGCATCTGTGATCTCCTTTTCCTCGAGATGATGGTCACTGAAGGACAGCACACCGTTATCACACAGAATTTTGTGTAACTCATTGAGAATCTGATCCTTGTTTTCGATCTCATGGAAAACGTCATAGAGCAGGATCACATCCATACATTTTTCCTCGAATAATGTATCGTTTTCAGGGAAAACGGCGATGATGTTTTTAAGCCCTTTGCGTGCGGCTCTTTGCGTCACGCTCTTTATGGCAAGAGGATGGATATCCAGCGCAAAGACTTTACCGCTTTCGCCAACCAGCCTGGCTGCGGCCAGGGAGTAACTCCCCGGACCGCAACCAAAATCTAACACTCTGTTACCAGGTCTGATATCAATTTCCCTGAGGATATTCTCTGGCGGTTTGATCAAATCCCGGAATCTGAAAAAGAAAGCCATCAATCGAAAATGGATGGTCGGTTCGTCTTTGGCCATTTTCTACTCCTTCGGTGA
Source organism: uncultured Eubacteriales bacterium (assembly GCA_964406575.1). Lineage (GTDB taxonomy): Bacteria > Acidobacteriota > Aminicenantia > Aminicenantales > Aminicenantaceae > WTAW01. The sequence goes on from CAYOSH010000011.1 coordinate 22,370, forward strand.
TTGCTGGTCCTGAGCTTTGACTTTTTGGATGTAATCTTCAAAAGCCTTTTTCCCTTCCTCGCGCCAGTATTGTCTGTAATACTTGTGGTAATCCCGGCTTTTTTCGAGGCTCAAGGATTCTTCATCCTCTTCGCCAAATGGCTTGTGCCACTTGTCGTGGAACTTGCTTTTGAAATGGTCTGATGTGTCTTTATGATGTCCTCCAAAACTGCCGAACAAAAGCTTGGCAAGAATGACGATTCCAAAAGCCTGCCAGTAGGTGATCGTCCCCAGACCAAAAAGGGCGGGCATCAGCCAGTTCCACAACCATTTGACGACCAAACCAAAAACCAGGGCAAAGACGACTGCCAGGCAGACTCCCAGGACAGTCCAACCAATGATCCGAAAGACCTTCGACCCTCTACTGGGAGCGGGTCCATGCATATAGTGAAGATGATTTTTCATTTTTTCCTCCTTTCGTGATTTAAACCGATCCGGTTAATTCACTTTTTATTTTTCGCAGCGCGCGCGATTTTCGTGCCAGGAGAGTGCCGATCGGGATCTCCCATTCTTCAGAAAGCTCCCGGAATGACCTGTCCTCAAACTCGGTGGCGATGACCACCGCTCTCTGCTCGTCACTCAAATTTTCAATGGCTTTGACCACAGACTCTCTGCTCTCCTTTTTTTCTAGAGTATTGGCTGCATCCTCAACCGATTCGTGGACGAGCTCGAAGAGTGAGCCTGCATCCCGCTTCCGCCGGAACATGTCCGTCACCCTATTTCTCAGGGCCCTGTAGATGTAAGCCGACAGATTTTCGATCGGGGCAGTGACATCTGCTTTATCAAAAAGTCCCAGCATAACATCCTGGACGATGTCCTCCGCATCCCTATCTGCGGCATCATCGATCAACCGCCGCACAAAACGAACCCATCTGCTGTATTCGGTGCGGAAGAATTCGTTGATCTTAGCCATCGGTCATTCCAATCTTTATGTCCTCACATTGTGTAGACGCAGAAAAGCACCATTTATTGCATGTGAGACCGATTTTTAACCACCCATATCCTTTGCAGATTATTAATCGGAGTTTTATTTATGTCAATGATCCGGGAATCCTACTCGAGATTTGACCAGAGCGAAAATCTCTCCACCGCATTCTTCCCCAATTTTGCTCAGGGGAGAATGAGATAAGCTGGTTGCATTTTTTTCGGCAGGAATTATGATGGAAGTGTGAAAGATTTATTTCTCTGCAACGGTCAGCCCCTGAGCCTTGTTGTGCTTGCCGGTGGCAGCAGTCGGCGTATGCAGTGGGATAAAGCATTGTTGCCTGCACCGGAGGGAACACTTATCGAGCGTATTCTTAATCAGTTGGAGGCCCGCTTTGATGAGGTGCTGATCAGCGTTACCAACGTGGATAACTTTGTTTTCCTGAAACGACGATTAGTGATTGACGAGAAACCGGACAAGGGGCCGATGATGGGAATCAAGACAGCGCTACAAGCCTCCAGGCATGAAAAAAACTTTGTCATTGCCTGTGATATTCCTAATGTCCACCTTGGTTTTCTCACAAAGCTCATTCTAGAAGCGGAGAAGGCGGATATCGCTCTCCCTGTCTCACCAGGCGGCAGGTTGGAACCTCTCTTTGCTGTTTATTCAAAGACGATTTTCCCCTTAATGGAAGAACTCCTTGAAAAAGGCATTTTCTCTCTTCTCCCCCTGTTCGAACGATGCACGGTTCGGTATGTGCAGATGAGAGAGAGTACCTGGTTTAAAAACCTAAACACCCCAAGGGAATATGAAGCCTTTCTAAAGCGGGAAAGTGGATGCGTGTTTAAATAAACGGATTTTATAAAGATTGTGTGACATCGAACTCAAGGCCTCCACTGAATAAGCGGGTCAAAGTCCGACCCCATAAAAAGCGGCATAAAACAGATATCGCTCCAAGATCTCTGCAAAAAAGATGAATCCAACTGCCAGGTCGTACTTATCCTTGCTAGCTATCTGGCAACCTTTACATCCGGAATAGTGGACGGAGTTGAAATAGAATGTAAGCTGCTTTGCAAAATATTATTTATAGCTGTTTACTTATGTTTATTGATATTAACTTATATTATTTTAATCATCCTTTTCTATTCTATTTTTCAGGCTTTTTCAACTTCCACCATGATCGTGTGCTCCACATTGCCAAAAGCAAGGATCAAAATCGCGTTGGCAAAACTATCCAAGAGGAAGAACCGAAAAATGTGGCCGCTCCCCATCTCGGCAAAGCTTTGGATAGAGAAGATCGATCCAAGAGCTAATGTGCTTATTGCGTAAACCAAGCGCCAGATAAAAGCCAAGCTCCAAACGCGGCTCAGGCTAGATAAAACCTGTTTAGAATCTTTTAATGAAAAGGCCCACATCACAACAAGAGATTCACAGAGAATGGCCACGGCCGGATTCGTTACCGTAAACAGGCTCTGAGCGGGAAGAAAGAGGTCGATCAGCTTGATGTTCGCTGCGACGAGTGCCGCAAAGAAGATTGCCGACACTTTTCCAGATTGTTTGAACGCATGCAGCATAAAAAACAATCCTATGGGGAACATCACAAAACCGGCGATTCCTGGAACAGATATCCAGTGGACAAAATGCCCCACAGTGGCCTCTGCCAATCCCCACAGTGCTCCCCAAAATAGAGAAATCCACAGGATTTTTCTTTGGTTCATCATTGTCTTGCCCATTTTTTTTGAACTTGACGTCTATTTTTTGCAAAGTCGCTAAAAATGTCAACGATCATCCGGTTCTCGATTATTCACTCATTGGATGCTGCGGGAATGACCATACGCCAAACGGCAAGCCATTTCTCTCCCTCTTGGTTGAAAACGAACATGTCATGCCCGCTCTCGCGAAAAGTCTGTCCATCCATCTCATAGGTGATGTCAAATGCGTAGGTTGACACAGCCGTATTCCCCCATACGTCGATTTTATGATCCCGCTCTTTGTACTCATGAACCACAGCCTGGGCCATAAAATCTTTATAGCTCTGCACGCAGGCCGCCTTGCCTTTACCCATTCTCTGGAGGTCTGGGCTCAAAATCACCAATTCTTCATGAAAATATTCTGCCAGATCGTCAGGATCTCCTCTTGTCCAGGCATCAGTGATCTTCTGGAGGAGTTCACGAACCTCTTCTGGATCTTTTTTAGTATTAGGCATTTTATCTTTCCCCCTTTGAGGAGACATATAGTGGAACAGTGATCTTGCAAGTGGCGCTCCCACGTTTGATTGCAATTTTCATTTGGAATCGCTCTTCCATCCGAAATCCAGTGCTGCGATGAAGCGGTCTTGAAACTTGGAGTGTGAGGCCAAAGAGACATATCGAATTTTTCTGGCTAAAGCCTCAGTCTTTTGCCTCGCACCCTCCGAGAGCAACAAGGCCTTTGCTCCTGCTAAGGATGAATTCCCGATGAAGACGATCTTTTTGGGATCGATGGGGGGCAAAAGTCCCAGTGTCATGGCGTTTTGGATATTCAGATAATTCCCAAAGGCTCCGGCGATAAAAATCCCGTCGAGTTCATCTTTTTTGAGCGCGTGGAGCTCGAGCATCATTTGAGTGCCGCTTTTTATGGCCGCCACAGCCAACTGGATCTCGCGGATATCCTTCTGCGTGAGAGAAATATTCTTCGTGATAGGGATGGTCTTGTTCTTGCCTTTGATAGCGCCATTGGAAGTGATCGTTCCTTGATCCAAAAAGATGGCCACCAAATCTATGAGTCCTGTTCCGCAGATACCTTTGGGAGGCATATTCTCGATCGTATGGAAGGAAAGTCTTTTTTTCTTTTCGGCCTTATAGATGGCGCCCGGAAAAGCCAGCATTCCGGAGCTGATGTTCATCCCCTCGAAAGCGGGGCCGGCGGCCGTGGATGTAGCCATAAATCTTTTGCCTTTCTTGAGCACGATCTCCCCGTTTGTGCCTAGGTCGATAAAAAGAATATTCCCCTGCCTGCCTGCGACATCTGCGGCCAAGAGGCCTGCAGAGATATCGCCACCCACGAAGCTTTTAATGTTCGGAACAACATAGGCTTTCCCGTTGGGATTTATCTTGAATCCAGCCAGCTGTGCTGGGAGTTCCGGCAGTGAGCTGAATACTGCATTAAAAGGCGCCATGGCCAGACTGTTCACAGGAACGCCCAAGAGAAGATGATTCATGGGGGCATTCCCGGCACATACGATCTCGTACACATAAGTGGGATTGACTTTGTTTTTGGAGAGAAGTTGTCTTATCATTCGAGACAAATCGCCGACGATCGCCTCTTGCAGTTTTCCCAGATTTTCGGGGTCCATATAAGCCAAAGAAATTCGGGACACGATATCTGCGCCATATTTCATCTGGCTGTTATTAGCGGTCAAAGAGTCGATACTTTTCCCTGTGTTCAGGTTGACCAGCTCTACAACAAGGGTGGTCGTTCCGATATCTACGGCCAGGCCAAAGCTTTCCTCTGTCGTGTCACCGGCTTCAACAGCAATTATCTCAGCATCTTTGAATATAACAGCAGTGATCTTGCTGATGTCCCCCTTCAGTGTTATCGGAATTTTCTGTAATGTATCAAGGGAGATGATCAAGTTTCTCTTTTGGAGCGACTTGCAGACGAGCTCTAAAGTAGAGTAGGGGTGCTTGAGGTCAGGTTTTTGAAGTTCCAGCATATACTTTTTGACTGAAGGCTTCACTTCAAGGTCTAATCGCATCCCAGTTTCCAGCACCGGGATTTTTTGGAGGATGGAATCCTCAGGAACTTTTATGACAGTGTCAGCCATAACCTTATACTTGCAGGCTAGCCTGAAGTCTTCGCTCAAATGTTTCTGTTTGAGAAGTACTTTCTCATGAGCATCCGGAGGGGGGAGATGTCCTTTCACGATCTCGACGAAACATTTTCCGCACAGGCCTCTCCTGTTGCAGTAGAGACTGAGGTCGATATCTGATTCGATGATGGCGTCGGCCAGCAAATCGCCATATTTTGCTGTTGCGGTCTTGTTGTGGGAGAGGATCTTAACCTTGTACGGCATATTTTTGTCCTGTTGTAATGTACCACATCATGCAGAGTTTTTTAAATAAAGAGAACCAAAAAAGATTGTTGGCTGAAGAGGGGGCTTCTCTCGAATCCCGAAGTATGATTAAATAGTGCCACTCCGTTAGAATTTTTTCTGGAGTTCAATCAAGGAGAGCCTGGGATAAGTGTGATGCGACAAAATCGGTTAATATTTGCATTTTGTATTGTTCTTTTGCTGGGAAATATCGCAGCGGTTTTTGCGAATGAGAAGACAATTTTCCTTAGAGAAGATTGGCTTGTGAAATCGGCTTATCTTGTTAGAGAGGAAGGGTCAGTTGTCTCTTCCGGCCGATACAAGCCTTCCGGTTTTGCCAAGACGCATATTCCCACCACAGTTCTGGCCGCTTTAGTCCGGAATGGAATGTATCCGGACCCTTATGTGGGCCTGAACAACATGAAAATCCCCGATTCTTCGGATGAGTTCAATCGCGCGTATGGCTTGGCCAAATTCAGTTATTTACCTGATGGACGGAACCCCTGGACAGATCCCTATTGGTTTTGGACGAGGTTCCTCTTGCCTGAGGACTATTCAGGGAAGGTAATCTGGCTGAACCTTGAGGGTATCAATTACCGTGCAGATATCTGGCTGAATGGACATTTGATCGCTGACTCCAAAGAGATCGTCGGGATGTTCGGGAATTGGACACTTGACATCACAGATTCCGCAAAAGTCGGAGCGGTCAATACTTTGGCGATCAAGATCCATCCTTTGGATTATCCCGGCCTTCCTGCAGAACCACAGCTCAAGGCCTTTGGCCCTTTTGGTCTAAACGGGGGTCCCTCCGGAGATATCGGAAAGAATGTCACCATGCAGAGTTCTGTCGGCTGGGACTGGATTCCCGCTGTTCGAGACAGAAACATGGGAATCTGGCAGGATGTGTCCGTTTCGGCGACTGGCTCTGTAGACATTCGGTATCCTCACATCATCACAGATTTGCCTCTGCCTGAATTGGATAGAGCCCATTTGGCGATCTCTGCTGAAGTGCTCAATTTGTCCGAGTCAGAGAAAAAAGGTGTTTTGATCCTCAGAATAAGCCCCAAAACCTTCAATGGTCAAACCGTACTTTTGCACAAGACTGTGGAGCTTGCGCCATTGCAGAGGATTTCAGTTCATTGGGACAAAAATGACTATGAGGAATTGTCTCTGGACAATCCAAAGCTCTGGTGGCCCAACGGGTATGGTCCTCAAGATCTCTATGCAATGGAGATCTCCTTTGAGGTGGGCGGAGAGGTCTCTGACAGCGAACGGTGTGTGTTCGGTATCCGCGAGGTTGGCAGCGAGGTGACCGAGGTGGAGGGCTGGCTTCGCCGTGATTTTTTTGTGAACGGGCAGAAGATACTGATAAAGGGGGGCGCCTGGGTTCCTGATATGATGCTCAATCGCAATACGAAAAAGCTCTTCCATGAGCTCCGGCTGTCCAAGGAAGCCAACCTCAACATGGTTCGGATCTGGGGTGGTGGAGTGACACCTCCGGAGGAGTTTTTCCGGATTTGTGATGAACTCGGATTGCTTGTGTGGCATGATTTCTGGATTACCGGCGACTGCCAGGGAACATGGGACAAGGGCAGCAAGGATTATCCTTTTGAGGGAGACGTCTTCCTGAAGAATGCGACTGATGTCGTTAAAAAGCTGCGCAATCATCCGAGCCTTCTCGTATGGACCGCCGGGAATGAGGGCTATCCGCGGGAAGAGATCTATGTTCCCTTGCGCAATGACATAATCGCAAAGCTGGATGGAACTCGCCCCTTTCTCCCATCTTCTGGCTACAGCGAACCTCCAGGGGACTGGGGGCTTTCCTGGCCTGATAACACAAAAACTGGTTCCTATTCCGGAGGCCCCTATCACTGGGTCGATCCGAGTGAATACTTCAGAAAGGTCAAAGCAGGAGAGGACTGGCTGTTCAAGAACGAAGTGGGCCTTCCCTCATTTCCTCACTGGGAAAGCGTGAAGAATTTTGTACCCGACCTGACGCCGGACCCGGAGGTAAAATTTCCCCTCAATCATACCTACGGCTATCACGATGCCTGCGAAGGAAATGGCAAATACAGCCTCTACGATCAGGCCATCCGGGAACGTTACGGGGAACCGCTCGACCTTAAAGATTATGCCCAAAAAGCCCAGCTGGTGAACGCCGAGAGTTACCGCGCCATATTTGAGGCTGTGAACCGCGGCATGGATCGTACAGCCGGTGTCCTTCTTTGGAAGACGAACCCGGCCTGGCCCAGTGTGATCTGGCAGCTTTATGATTGGTATCTACGCCCCCACGCCGGGTATTATTTTGTGAAGAAAGCGAACGAACCCTTACACATCCAGCTCAATCTTGATGACCTGACCGTGTCTATCGCCAGCCACACCATCGAACCGCAAAATGACCTATTTGCAACGGCCAATGTGCACTCATTCGATATGAAAAAAATTTGGACAATGGTCTCCACGGTCGATATTTTTCCTCATATGTCAAAGGAACTATTTCGGATTGAGGTCCCTGAGGAATACAAAAAAGAACTGTGTTTTGTTGAACTCCTGCTGAAAGATCACAAAAAACGCCTTGTATCTGAAAACTTCTACTGGGTGGCGGGAAACAACGATTTTAGCGCTCTTGAGAAGCTTCCCGGAGTGAATCTGGATGTAAATATCACATCAATAGAAAAAGGGAAAAAAAGAATCTACAGGATCCGGTTAGCCAATGCCTCCAATGCTCTTGCGTTTTTCGTGAATCCGAGTATACGTTCAGGAAAAGAGGGCGATGAAGTTCTCCCGAGTTACTGGAGCGACAACTATTTCAGCATCTTACCCGGTGAGTCAAAAGATGTGACTGTCGAATTTGAAGATGCGTTTCTCAAAGGAGAAGAACCCTACTTGAAAGTAGAAGGCTGGAATATTTCCCCAAAGCTCATCAAGCTTGATTGGCCGTGAGTCTGTTCAACTCCCCTTTTTTTCTCCGGAAATTTTTCCTTCAACCAGGTGATGATTTCTTCGGGTCCTTTAAGTCTCTCGCTCCAGCCTGGAGACGGGTCACGGAAATAAATGTCGTAGCGCGTGGTAATGGCTTCGGAGATGTCCCCAAACTTACGGGTGGCCTCGAATTTTTCGTGGAAGAAAAGAGGGTAGTTATAATTGGGAGAAAATTCCAGCATCTCCTCTTTTTTTAGAGTATTCAAGATGGCACCGACAAGTGCAGTCTGATGCAGGAAGATCCTTTTGGACACATCTTTCTGGCACATTTCAGCGAGAAAAGGATCTTCATAGAGTTTTTTAAAATTTTCAGGCCATTTCCGGAGGACACCTCGCTCTGGTCTCACCACCAGCAATCCGGCGTTGAAATACGGGCGCAGTGTTTTTTGGTCGGCAGGGGTGACCATTGGAAAAAGGGCAGACTCAGGGATGGATAGATTTTTATAGGCACGGCTCCAGAATACATCCGGGGGTTCGGAATAGAGCGAGCCGATATTCTGGTGCATCACCGGGCGATATCCCAGGCTTTTCTCTTTGGGAAGAATGAACTCTTCCGGTTCTTTGAGGATGATGGTGTCCTCGTCCATCCAGGCGAAGATTTCTGTTGTATTTGCGGCGTTGGCTTCGGCCTCAGCAGCGGCGAACACCTTTCGGGAGAAGTAATATTCCAGCGCTGCATCGGGCGCAGAACTTTCGTGGATATCCGCTCGGAGCTCAGAGATCTTTTCCAAGATTTTTTTGTGTTTTTCGGTTGAACCTTCGGGAACATAGATCCAGACGGGAGCATCTCGAAAACGTCCGGCAAATTTGCGGACGCTCTCCACAAACACCTGCATATGGGACAACTGTTCGGCGCCTTCGGCAAAACCTGCAAAAATAATTTTGTGGCCGTGCCCAAACCTTGAGTTGTCCGTGTCCAAAGATTCAGAAGCAAGATCCCGGCCTCCTGTATCAGAGAAAACAGGGGCTGTCATCAGGGCTAAAACTAGAATACAAAGAAGTTGTTTCATAAGAGACCTCCATGGATCATGAGCACAAATGAGATTGGGAGAGCGGCGAAAACACTCATTATTGCAATGAGCCAAGGATTTTTGTGTGGGTCTGCGGTCACTCATTATGGACGCGAATGGAGTACTGGCTGTTGTGTATCAAGCGGGTGACAATACCATCTGGGGATGTCTCAAAAATGATGGGCTCCGCAAGTTCGTCATCATCCCGCACCCGCCTGAAGATGTTATTTTCGATATGCTTGAGCTTGGTGAGAGAGTCGCTCGGATTGTTGCTCGGAAGATACATCATCACCAGGTCCGCATCCTTGATGAACACATGTGTTTCGCCGCCTAAAGGGCGATCGTAGCGTCCCACATATTTTTCCAGTTCGGGATCATATTTTTTAGCTTCGCCGGGACTCTTGATGGCCTCCAGGATGGCTGGGGCAACAATGTCGAAGACCTCCTGTGCATATGCAGATGGGCTCACACCCTGGGCATTAATCATGACGATGACTGCGATCTTGTCTTCGGGACGGATGGACACCTGAGTTCTGTACCCCGGGCAACTTCCCCCATGCCCTACGTATGTCTTCTCATCTCGGTGAGAGACGGAAAAACCGAGGCCACTTGTTGTCTTCCAATCCGGGTCGAACCAGTGAACCCGGTGCATTTTTTTCAAGGTGTTGACTCCCAACACTTCCTTGCCGCCCTTTTCCAGCAGTCGGATCTGCCATGATGCAAAGCGCCCCAGGTCTTCCACGGTAGATGCAAATCCGGCGGCAGGGGCTATGCCGTTGACAAGATAAAAGGAAATTTCTCTGCGCTGCCCATCTCGAAGCTTCATGCTGTAGCCAGTGGCGAGTTTTTTCTCTTTTTGGCCTTCCGGTATTTCCGGAGTCGTATCATGGAGATTGAGTGGATCGAGGATATGTTCCTTCACATACACATCATAGTCCTGTCCGGATACAGCAGCAACGACCTGGCCCAATAGTGCCATTCCCAAGTTGGAGTACTGATAAAAAGTGTCCGCAGGATAGAGCTCTTCCTGCCCAGAGAGTCTTTGAATGATCTGTTCTCGTGTGGGAAAGATGTGCTCGGGGCCAGTCCAATAAGGGTAATCCGCTTCCCGCGGCAGGCCGGAAGAATGGGTGAGTATGCCTTGAATGGTGATCTCCGGAGCATCCGGATACTTGTCCTGGATGTTAAACCATGGCAGGTACTTCTTGATCGCGTCATCGAGCCGCAGCTTTCCCTGTTCCCAAAGCTGCATAATGGCAATGCTCGTGAAAAGCTTGGATATGGAGCAGATACTGTAGATAGTGCCCGGTGTAGCCGGCCTTTTCTTCGCAACATCAGCGAAGCCGAATCCGCGGCTCCAGATCATATCCTGGTCGTTAACCACTCCCATGGACATGCCGGGAATGTCTTCGTAAGCCAACTGCGCATCCACCCATACCTCGATCATGTTGAGCGCTGTGGCGACCCTTGGATCGTCAGTTATGGATTGAGCATTTGCCCATCCCGCGACACCAAAGGCTAAGACCAGAAGCAAAGCCCTCAGGCCTTTGAATTGTCTCTTCATTATCTCCCTCCTTAAAAACATTGAATTCGATTGACGACATCGCACAGCTGTATCTCTCCATAGTATCGGATCGAGGAACTTTCCCGCAACCTGCTCCTCCTGGTTCAGTATATAGAAATTTTTCTTTTGAAGCCAAGCGTTTTGATACTCCTGTAAAATGGGCAGGAACAAAATTCGAATGATATCTTGAAAGGTGATTATCACTTAAAGGGACGATATTTGAATAAAACTTTACACCGTCATTCTGTGTCCTGACCGATCTTAACGTCCAGATAAGAGGCAAAAAACTCCGTAGTGGATTTCATCGTCTGCTTGAGGTCCGCGTATTCGGCATCAAGAGGGGAGTCCATCCTTTCCAATCGATTTTCAAAGGTGGAGATCGTGCTGTTGATTTCTGCAAGGGAATCCAAAAAATTTTTTGGGTTTGGACGGGGCACCGTAAGGAGATAAATGCTAGTGACGACAACCACTAAAACCAAAGAAGAAACAAAAACAGGGATAAGAGCAATCCTACGGGTTGGGGCCTGTTTGGGCTCTGGACTCATGTTAATGGCTGAGACGATGCTGTCACCAAGGGCGGTCTCTTTCTCCTCAGGAAGACAGGGCAGGTCCTTTACACGGCCATCCATCAGAGATCTGTGAAGCTCCACGAATTCCTGACACGAAGCACAGTGATTTATATGCTTGCTCAAGGAGTCGGAGAGAGGTTTCCTTGAATCCAATGCTTGAGAGATGAGCCATTTATAGATTGAACAAAACATTTCTAGTCTCCTGTTACAAAAATGAATATTTATGTTTCACAGAACTGGAACTTGCGAGCTCCGCAGAATTATTGGGCTTTCTGAGCTTTTTTGCCAAATTCAAGCGGGCTCGATGGAGAAGTACGCGAATCTGAACTTGCGTTCTGCTCATGACCATGGCGATCTCCCTCACAGATAGATCCTCCATATAACGCAGCCAAAGCACCTCGTACTGCTTGTTATGGAGGGATTTTGCGCAAGACCACATCTTTCGGGACTGGTCTCTTTTGGTCGCGATCTCCTGCGGATCGAGGGGAAGAGGATTAGGGATCGATGAGAAGTCTTTGGGTTTATTCGCCCGAAAATGGCTGATCGTCAGACGTACAGCCACAGTGTATAGCCATGTGGAAAATTTGTACTCCGGATTGTATCGGTCGATATTCCGGAAGGCTTTGAGAAAGGTTTCCTGGATAAGGTCCTCAATATCTTGGTCCGTGGATAATCTGTGCCGGAGAAAATGGAACAATCGGGGAGAATACCTGCAGATCAATTCATCAAACGCAGCTTTGGTGCCCGCCGCCACCTCTACAGCCAGTTCTTCGTCAGAAAGCTGGTTGGCTTTTGTTGAATTGTTCATTCCCACGCGTCAGTGACTTTGGGCTTTCCTTCAGCTTATCTAATTTTGGAATCAAGATAAAGGGCCAAATTCATCCATGGAGAACACAGCATTCATTTTTCTCCCGGTGATAATTTTGAATATTTCCTCAGATGAGTGGGTTAACTCTATATTGATTGTGTTCTTATCGGTGGAAACTGTTATGACTTCCGCAAGCTTTATCCCAGATAAGGAATCTTCCAGTTGCATCTGCGCCATGGCAATGAGACCCCTGATGACTTGTTGCATGTTTTTGGCGTCTTCGGGTGTTTCGGTCGTTGCATTGAATCTCAGGTTTAGTGTCTCGCCTTTCTCCATGAGAGTAAATAGCCCAGATCCGGCTTTTTTCAGGATTACGGCTTTGGATGAATAACCCGACAAAGAGGAGATATCCTTGACAAGTGCCGCAAAAAAGGCGTCCGCGGGGATCTTGTCTGCGTATGATTTTAGTGGTGAGGTGCCGATAGTTGCGCCCTTTCCGTCGATCGTGTCCAGCGCTGCTTTTATGGCTTCTTCGTCCCAAGCGAGGAGAACAAGGTTTTCGCCGACAAATAATCCGTATTCGGTGTGATTCCACTTATTGATGATGTGTTTGCCATGAGGGATCTCTCTGTGTGTGTCTTCATTCTCCAAAAGACCTAGGAGGTATTTTTTATCGAAAGTCCCCTCCAAACACATGACTGTTTGTTGTTTTTTTGTCCCGAGTCCGTAGATAGTAATGCCCCTGATATCCTTGAGGAGGTCGATGGAGGTCTTTTTGTAGAATGCTTTGGCCTTCTTTTGGATCCCGCCTTTTTGTTCTTGCAGGAGCAATTCGCCAATTCGCGAGGATTTGAACTTTCCCATATCCAGATGGACGACCCACTCGGCATCTGCAGGGATGAACGATTTGGGGAGGGTCGAAGCATTCAGCTCAACGAATAAAAGAAGGGCTAGTAAAACGACGATCAGAATTGCCATTGCTTTTTTCATCTCTCTCTCCTTTTAGGTGAAATATCATTCTCTCTCAGTGGACAGCTTTGTCCAATGATACCATTCTCTTGTACGCTGGGATTTGGCGAATGTTACACTCTTTGAGATGAATTATTCATAAAGCGGGAATAGTCTGGGTGGGTGTTTGCTCATCCAGACCTGAATAACGCTGCCTAATGTCGGATGTACTTTTTGTCTGCTTCGACATTCGCGATAAAGTCCTTGTACATCTGCAACTGAGGGAGTGAATGTTTTTCAGCCATTTCGCAGGCTATTTCAAAATCTTTTCTTGTTCCTTCATGATTGTCTTGGATCAGTGCAAATGTGCTAAGGTCCAGGAGGAGGAGGGTTTTGGCTTTGTCTTTGTGCATCGTTGTTCTCCAGATAATCTATTCAGCAAGATTTATGCCACCTGTGTGGGTGAGATGCCCCTTGTTTTTTCAGCTCAATATGTAAAGTTGTTTTACAAGGAAATCAATTTTGTCCCAATGTTCCCTTTCGCGATCAGCAATTGAGATACCCGGGTATCATTCATCACCGGTTCACGGATGATTACCCCCGCTCACCTCTATTTGACTTAAGCTTTTGGCTGTTGTATAAATGGGCCAGGCATTCACCCCATGATTTGGGACAGAGTGGGTATTAGACCTAAAAGCATAGAATCATGTTCCTGCCTTTACTGAGCAAAAGGAGGGAATAGAATGAGTGAACTTGAGGTGCATATCGAAAAACTCGAGCCAATGCGTGTGGCCAGCGTCCGGGTGGTTAGCGAAACACCCGAGCGTGAGGCGTGGAAAAAGATGCGTGAATGGGCCGAGCCATTGGGATTGCTTGAAGATATCGATAAAAATCCTGTCTTTGGGTTCAACAATCCCAGCCCTGCGCCGGATCGAAGAGAGTATGGTTATGAGTTTTGGATCAGCATCGGTCCTGAGATTGAGCCTGAAGGCGAGGTTAAGGTGAAAGAATTTCCAGGCGGTCTGTATGCCGTTACAAAATGTGCACTTCTGGGAGATCCCAATATCCTTGAAACATGGAAACTCCTCTGGGAGTGGGTTCTGACCAGCAAGTATAACCATCGAGAAACCCATGAGCTGGAGAGACCCCAAAATCCGCTCTCTCCCGAAGAAGATCTAATCCTCGACATCTATCTTCCGGTCGAAGAGTAAACGCGATCTCTAATTAAGTGTTACTTTGACCTCCGATGCAGCTATAGCTTTGTGAGAGCATTTATCCCAGTCCCGTTCAATGGATATTTGGCCCAAAAGACCATCCTGTTCTCAAACGCGGGAAATTTTTCTCTTTGATTGAGAACACGATTTTTTTAATATATAACGTGTCCGTTATTATGTTGTGAAGTATTTATTGAGAAAGAGGAATGTTCATGGGTGACCGAATAAGATGGAATCTGAAAGCCTGTGTGTTTATTTTCTTTCTGCTGTATCTTGGATTTATCTTGGCTTACGGGCATTCTGGAAATGCTAAGTATCACATCGTCTTAGATACGGATGCCGCACCGGATGATCTCAGAGCGATCTGTCTTTTTCTTGCCTCCTCCGATTTTGAGGTATTGACAATAACGACTTCCGATGGAGCACTCGCCCCCAAAAGGGGATTCATAAAAGTGATAGCACTCCTCAAGAGTTTTGGCCATGAAGGGATTCCGACGGGTGTGGGTAACGTTGTTCAGGACATAGCTCCTGCCTGGAGAAACTTTTGTCAGCAAGTCTCTTGGGGAGATGAGAAAGATGTCCATGTTCAAGGCGAGCCCCATGCTGCCGACCAGATCTTGTCTGCTATCCAACATGAAGAAGAACCTGTGGTTATTGTGTGTTTGGGTGGACTGACAAATATTGCTGAAGCCCTGAAAAAAGAGCCTCGAATTAAGGACAGGATCGCCAAAGTTGTCTGGTATAATGATTCCATCGAACCTTTCACCGGTACAAATTATATGATCGATGAAAAGTCCGTTCATGATGTGTGTTCGGCAGATATATCCATAGATGTGGTGACGAATTCAGGGAAGAACGCTCATCCTTTTGATGAGGATATGCTTCAGAGAGTCGGCTTGCTCGATTCACCCTATGCAAGACGAATCACGACCGCACATGAAAATATGGAAGTCAGGAAGCGGATTAAGATAGGGCATCTTCAATTTTGGGATGATCTGCTGCCGGTGGTTTTGCTCTACCCTGATCTGTTTGAACAAAAAGCGGTTTCAAAAAAAAATAACCTTCGATTGTTTAGGATCCGAGATATTGAAAAAGTGAAAAAAGCATATACAGAAATACTGACAAGCCGCAATAATGTCCGAAGCAAGGTGTTCAAAGGATTTCCAGAAAGTCCAGATTTATTTGCCGATGACGTCCAGCCCTTCATGAAAAACATCATCCAGAGATACGGCATAGAAGAATGGCGTATGGCAGTTCTCACGAATGAAATACACGGCCATCTCGGTATCTATGCGATTGTAGGCGTCAAAATGGGGCTCAGAGCCAGGCAGTATTTTCATGTGGGTGTGGATGATATTTCCATAGTGTCTTCCGCGGGACATATTCCGCCATTGAGCTGTATGAATGATGGCTTGCAAGTGAGTACGGGGGGGACACTCGGACACGGATTGATAACCGTGTCTTCGGAGCAGCGCTTTTGTCCGGAAGCCACCTTCACCTTCAAAGAAAGATCCGTGAGTTTGCAGCTCAAAGACGAGTACTGGGCAAGAGTGAAATATGATATCAAAAAGGGTGTTGACACATTTGGACTCAATACGGATGACTACTGGAGATACATCAGAAGGCTTGCTATTGAGTATTGGTTGAACTGGGACAGAAACGAAATATTTACTCTGAAATAATCTATATTCCTCTAGAATATCCTATGCGTCTTTTGTCTCTAGTTCAAAGGCGGCCTTGGCCATCTCGATCCCATTCACGATAAGGGCGATATGATGTATTCCTGGGTAATGTTTTCTTGTCGACATATCCGCAAGCGAGTGTTTTCGGGAGATTGTGTGTGTGCCCGAACGGTAGTTATTTTCAGTGATCTTAAAAACTTTTTTTGAGTGCTGGCCCTTTGCTTTGATATAAAAAATTGCATATTCCAAACGCACTTTGCTTTTCTTTTTTAAAGTCAGGGCAAAAGAAAAGTGAACATTTTCGCCGATTGTGAGTTTTGTCTTTTCGAGCTTAAAATTCTTCACTCCCATTGTCGTTACATCGCTGTATCCGAATATCGAGAGCGCCCGTTTATCCCCGGCTTTGAGCATTGTCCGGCAGGCATGTTTGACAATCGCATCCGTGTTCTTTGACTGGCCATACCATCTCTCACATATCTCTAGCGCCACCTTGGGATTATCCTTGGAGATATCGTTCAGGTTGTTGGCCACGCTTCTCCGGACATCCTCCGATTCATCGTCTTTCAATTTCTCCAGGATGGGTAGAATCGCTGAAGGATCTTTTTTAAACTTGGGTAAAGCCATAGCCCAAGGGAGCCTCGGTCGGCAACCCTCGCTGGCTAATCGCCGGACTCTCGGATTCTCATCCTCGGCCCATTTGGCTACGAAGGTCATGACCTTCTCCGGATCTTTGTCGAGGAATGACCGGATGGCCAATTCCGAGGTTGAATATTTCGTGAAATGATACAGAGCCGGCAGAGACAGCTCCCAGTCGTTCCTTCCGTACAATGCCACGTAGTCGGGAAAGGATAAGGCTTCGAAGCCTTTCACGTGGGGAGCCGCTTCTTTGAGGATGTCGAGCGCGTCTGCATAAGTTTCCGGAAGGACCTTCTTCAGGCACTCTGTAGTGTGCCGCATTTTGACTGTTAGTTCTTTATCAGTAAAAGATTCATCGAAAACGAGCTTAATAAACTTCTTTCTGTCGAACTCAGGATAGAATCGCTGAATCACATCTGCGAATGCATTCATAGAGTTTTTTGTGAAAAATATATCTTTGAGCCGTTCGGCCATGATCCCTTCGTTTCCATTATATTATTTGAGATGAATGGGCTTTTCAAACTGTTTTTCCAAGAGGTTTGCTTTATTTGACCATTAATTTCTACTTTGATATAAATGGGTGCTAATGACAGGGGCCGATATTAGGGAAAAGCTTTGTGTCGCACTCAGGGTATGTCAATAAATCTTTGGAAAATAGTGGAGTCTTTGTGTCTGGAAAATCTTTCAAATTTAAAAAAAGGTGTGTGATATGGACAAACTTTTAAGCCAGAATTCTGAAAGGCCGGGTTTTAACAGGAGGAAATTTTTTGAGTATTTTGCGGCGGTCGGGATCACTTCAGCTGTGTTGCCCGCATGCAAACCGGGTGAAATTGAGGAAAATGGAGAGATCACAGTCGAGACGATCAAGGCTGCAGAAAAGATCGCCGGTCTGAAATTGAAGCCAGAAGAGCGGAAAAAGATCGTCGAGCGGTTAAACAAAAATCTCGAGATCTACCAAGGTTTGAGAGAAAAAAAATTAGGAAACAGCGTCAATTGTGCGATGGTCTTTAACCCGATCCCGCCAGGCATGACTTTTCCCAAAGAAAAGAAACCATTCAGACACAGCGTTGTGGATGCGAAAAGACCGGCTCTGATCGAAAACATTGCTTTTTATTCCGTTCTCCAGCTGGCAAAATTGATCAGGACCAGGCAAATCACATCGATCGAGCTGACAAAAATGTATCTCTCCAGGCTAAAAAATTATGATTCTCAATTGAAATTTATCACAAACCTCACCGAAGAGCTGGCGCTTGAACAGGCAAAAAGGGCCGATGATGAGATCAGGGCTGGTAAATACCGTGGCCCTCTCCATGGCATCCCCTATGGAGCAAAAGACCTCCTTGCGGTGAAAGGTTACAAAACCACTTGGGGCGCTGAACCTTATAAAGACCAGGTCATCGACTTGGATGCCACAGTGGTAGAAAGACTCGAAGCTGCAGGAGCTGTTTTACTCGCCAAGCTTACTTTGGGTGCATTGGCCCAGGGTGATGTATGGTATGGTGGAAAAACCAGAAATCCATGGGATCCTAATGGAGGTTCGAGCGGCTCTTCGGCGGGTCCTGCCTCAGCGACGGCAGCAGGTTGTGTGGCATTTTCCATTGGCTCAGAAACAAACGGATCCATAATCTCTCCCTGCGACAGATGTGGTGTCACTGGATTGAGGCCCACATTCGGACGCGTGAGCCGGTACGGCGCCATGGCTCTGAGCTGGAGCATGGACAAGATCGGGCCCATCTGCCGGGCCGTCGAGGATTGTGCTGTCGTGTTTAATGCCATTTATGGGCCCGATGGCAGAGACAACACCCTTTTCGATTTTCCGTTCAATTGGGATCCCGATATGGACATAAAAACATTAAGAATCGGTTTTCACAATAAATATTTTACAGAAGAGCTTATCAGAGATCCCAAGGATAAAAAAAGAAAAAAGATCGCTCAGGAAAAACAAAAACTGAGTCATGAAGCGTTGGATGTTCTCGGGGGTCTGGGTGTAAACCTCATCCCCATAGATGTGGACGTCGATGTGGCCGGAACCGGATTTATCCTTTCCACGGAATCAGCCGCCGCATTCGACGATTTTACGCTCAGCGATAGGGATGACCTCCTGGAAAAAAGCAGCTGGCCTGATACGTTCCGGCAGAGACGATTTGTCCCGGCCGTGGAATACATCCAGGCGAATCGATACAGGATCCTTCTCATCAAAAAAATGAATGAGATCTTCACGGATGTGGATGTTTTTGCCGAGGTGACCCACTCAAACACAACTCTTACAAATCTCACAGGGCATCCGGCCGTCATCGTACCCATCGGTTTTGTGGACGGAAAGCCGACGAGCATTGTCTTTACGGGAAAGCTGTTCGGTGAAGCAGAAACCCTTGCCGTGGCCAAAGCCTATCAGGATGCCACAGATTTTCACCTGAAGCATCCGCCGCTGTAGGGATCGCCCTGACCTCGAATTTAAGCTTTACGTGAGGTTATTCACCAAGATACGATCTCATTGTTCGAAGCCTTATAGATGCCAACAATCGAGATCTCAGGAACAGTATTCGGTCAATTAGGACTTCACTCCCCAGACCGATCTCGAGACTGGCTTCCCGCACATTGCAATCTGTTGCCCAATAGGTTGTGTTGTCGTCATCAACAACCCAAACCGGTGAAGACATCTGATGCGAGAATGCACAAATCCTAAGAATTCCACCTCTTGATATTCAACTTGTCTTGGGGTTGGACAAACAGTAGTTAGTGGGAGATGCTCCTTGACATTCAATTTTTTCTGCAATATCGTTATGATTTCATGCACTCTGGACCATCAGATCGTGTGAAAAAATTCTTACGCGAATTGATATTCCGCTCTTTCAGAGGTTGGATATGGAAATGTTAAGCTTTGTCGCGCTTATTCTGCTATCCCTGGTGGGCTATTCAGGAGGGGTTATCGGAAAAGCAGGAAAATCTGTCGAGATAAAACCGCAGGTCATTGACCTGTTCCTGCTCCTCATCCTCTGGGGCGCGGGTGTAGCCTCCAAATTGACATTTGCTCTGAATAAATGGCTTTTAATTCTTTTGTGGATTGTTCTTGCCATTTTTCTGGGATTATGTAGGGGATTTTTTGTAAAAAAAACAGAGGACATGAGCTCTATCCTGGAAAAACCAAATACTCAGCCCTCCGGTTTTGTGAGAAAACTCTGGAAAAAATGGGAGCACTTTGGCCACCGTATGGGAAGCTTTCAAAGCCGGGTCATGTTATCGTTCCTCTTCTTTCTTATTGTTTCACCATTTGCATTAGCCGTTAAATGGTTTTCTGATCCCCTCGGAGTCAAACATCAAACCCAGAAATCCCATTGGCATACATGTAAAGAAGAGAAACCTGATATTGAGCAATTTCGGAGACAATTCTGATGTTCATTCTTGGAATCTCCTGTTTTTACCATGATTCTGCAGCGGTGATTCTCCGTGAGGGGAAGCTCATCGCGGCTGCGGAGGAAGAGAGGTTTTCGCGGAAAAAACATGACTATGGTTTTCCCGATAATGCCATCCGGTTTTGTCTGGATTCTGCAGGGATCGGACCAGAAGACCTGGATTATGTCGTTTTTTATGAGAAGCCTTTTCACAAATTCGAACGTTTGTTGATGACGAGTTTTCAAGCATACCCCAGGTCATGGAAAACATTCCGGGAATCAATGTTGACATGGCTAGGCGATAAACTTTGGATTAAAAATGCTTTGAAAGAGAAACTGGGAATTAAATCCGAAAGGATTCTTTTTGGGGAACACCACCTTTCCCATGCGGCCAGTGCTTTTTATGTGTCTCCATTTGAAGAGGCTGCCATCCTGACTGTGGATGGGGTGGGGGAATGGACGACAACATCCGTTGGAACTGGAAAAAATACGGATATCAAGCTCGATAAAGAGATCCGATTCCCTCATTCTTTGGGCCTTCTCTACAGCGCCTTCACGGCATTCTTAGGATTCCGGGTCAACAATGGAGAGTATAAAGTCATGGGTATGGCCCCTTACGGCAGCCCCCGCTATGTGGATAAGATCTATGACCATCTGATCGATGTCGCCAGCGACGGATCATTCCGTCTGAACATGGATTATTTTTCCTTTCACTTCTCTGATGAAAAAACTTTCAGCACAAAATTCGAAAGGTTGTTCGGAAAGCCGAGAGATTCACAAATGAATTTCTTCACATCCGCAATGCGATATCCCACATATTTTGGAGACATCCCTTTAAATCATAAAGAGTTGTGCAAACTCAACGAACATTATGCAGATATTGCAGCCAGTATTCAGAGGGTGACGGAAGAAATACTATTGAAGCTTGTTCAAGCGCTTCACAAGGAAACAGGGCTGAAAAAGCTGTGCATGGCAGGAGGGGTCGCGTTGAATTCGGTGGCCAACGGCCGCATTTTGCGGGAGACAGCCTTCGAAGAGCTGTACATCCAGCCTGCGGCTGGTGATAGCGGCGGGGCGTTGGGCGCAGCTCTTCTTGCTTATCATGGTTTGCTGAACAAGCCGCGCGACTTTGTTCTAGAGCATGCGTATTGGGGGAAGGGGTATTCAGAAAGTCAGGTCAAGGAATTCTTGGATACAAAGGGATTGACTTATGAACAGATTCCAAGCGATGAGAGAATGGCGGATCTCATTGTCGAAGACCTGGTGGCAGGAAAAGTCGTGGGATGGTTTCAGGGCCGTTTCGAATGGGGTCCCAGAGCTTTGGGGAACCGCAGTATTCTGGCTGATCCCCGAAGCGACCAGATGAAGGATATTGTAAACACAAAGATCAAGTTTCGTGAGCCTTTCCGGCCGTTTGCACCTGTTATCTTGGAAGAAAAAGCCAATGAATACTTTCTTGGAGATGGCATCACGGAGCAATATCCGTCACGGTACATGTTATTGGTTTTGCCTTTGAACGAACAGAAAAAGAATACCATTAAGGCCGTAAATCATATGGGAACAGGGAGGCTCCAGACAGTGAGGCAGGGCTGGAATCCTCGCTACTATCAACTTGTGAAGAAATTTGGCGAAGCGACCGGAGTGCCAGTCCTGTTGAACACGTCTTTCAACCTTCGCGGTGAGCCCATCGTGGACAGCCCATCTGATGCCTACAACACTTTCATAAAAAGTGGTATCGATGTTTTGGTGTTGGAAAATTTCATGCTCAGGAAGGAAAATCTGATCGGAGCGCAGAAATAGTGAGATTTTTACAAAAGATTTTCAATAAGCTTGGGATCCTCGGAGAGCTTCTGTCGTTCTTATGGAAGAGGAAGCTTTGGTGGCTGATCCCCATGATCGTTATCCTGGTCCTGTTCGGGCTTTTACTCGTTTTCACTCAGAGTTCTGCAGTTGCGCCCTTCATCTACACTCTATTTTGATTCAGGTTTTCTAGAGGATCCGGTCATTCGCTGAATATTTTGTACCAGCGGAAGCACGAAATCAAAAAGAGCTTGGCTTGCAATTTCGTGTCCCCTTGCAGTGGGGTGGATCTTATCTTCCCAAAGATTTTCTTCAGTATCGATATGGAAAACATCGGAGAGGTCAAGGTAGGGGACCTCCATTTTTCTCAATTCCTGATGGATCTTTTCATGTAAAGTTTCATAGGGATAGACATCTCCGCTTTTTCTGAAGGGGAATATCACTGCGGCAAGATGGATTTCCTTGCTGTCCAACAAACTTTTAATTTTTCTCAGGTGATGGAAAGCATCCTCTTCTCCCATCAGATACAAATCCTTGGGTGTGTATCCGGGATCGTTTTTATTTTTTAGCCAGTAGAGTTTTAGATTTAAAAACTTGAAAAGATGAGAATTTTTCATGAGAGAGTAAGTCAGTTTTGATTTTTTTATGATAAAAGGTATCGAATAATCATGATACAGGCGAAGACTCAAACGCCGTCCTTCCTGATAGGATCTTATGCTCACAGTCCTCTCAAAATCATTCATGGCAATCTGCAAAATGATCATGTCCGGATTAAAATCCAAGGCTTTTTCTTTGATCAGATGGTACTCCTGAATGGTGTTGTATCCCACAACGCCCATTCCCATGACTTCCACATCGTAACCTTCGGTCTGGAAACGTTTTTCCAGCTGCTTATGGTAAGTATCTTCAAGAGATACGGTCCAGCCATAGGTTATCGAGTCCCCAACACATATCAATCTTATCTTGTTTCCCTTTCCTGTCTGGTAATTTTTATCACGGAAGCCAAATGAGTTGATCACAAACTCGATTCCTTTATTAATGACTTTGGAGTCGGGCAGTAGTTCGTACAGAAGATTTTTGTTCTCAGAGAGTCTATATGTTTTCGCTACGGGGATTCTTGCCGATCCCCTGGGAGAGGACTTGAATCTATAGACAGCTCTGAGTATTGTCTCCAGGGCTAGTGTTGTGATCATAACAGATAAGATGATTATGGAGATATGAATCAGAGTTTTCTTCATGACATGTGCGTCCTGGATGTTGCCTATCACACAACATCATACGGAAGTCATGATTTTAACTCAAGTTGTAAGGAAAGATGTCCGGCTGCTGCCTCTATCAGGCGATCGGGCGTGGCGCAGCCGGATTCGCTGCCTTTCCGCTGTCTACTGCGGCTACAAAAGACACACAAGAGCTTATAGTTCCAAGATACGAACTCGAAGTCGAGATCTATGAGGTGGGACCGAAAAATTGATTCCCGTTTTTCCCTGTGTTATACATGTGCTGAGAGAGGCGAAAACTCAAAACTCCTGCGACTAAAAGAAAGATGGGTAAGATCATTCGTCACAAGAAACGCATATTCCATTCCTTAAAAAGGATTTGCTCTGTTCTTGTCGTCCTTTCTATGCTGTTTATCGGTGTGTCCGTTTCATCGTCCGTCTCCTTTTGTCAAGAAAAAAAGGATAAAGAGATAGGCTATGATATCGCCGTCAGCGCGATTTCCATTGCTGTGAGCGTTCAGGACAAAAAGGGAAGGCTTATTACTGATCTAGCTGAGCAAGATTTTCGCGTCTATGAGAACAACGTGAGGAAGAACATCACCTACTTCAGTCATAATTATGACGCACCCCTGAGTCTGACTGTTCTGCTCGATGTCAGCGGGAGTATGGCGCTTCAGGACAAACTGAAAGAAAGCAAGGAAGCTCTCGCATATCTTTTGAAATACCTTGTTGATGATCAGGATGAGATCTCTTTACTCATTTTTGCCGATGGAGAGGTGGAAGTTCCTGTGAATTTTTCCAAGGACAAGGAAAAATTTCTGGAAATTCTTGAAAAGACCGAGGCATATGGACAGACAGCCCTCAACGATGCTGTCGCGGTCTCTCCAGATTTCGCCAATAAAGGAATCAATGAGAAACGGGCTCTTCTTTTGATAACGGACGGGATCGAAAATGATAGTGAATATTCACCGGATCAAGCCATTGAAGTGGCGAGGCGGGTAGATATCCCCATCTACACCATCGGCACCAAGATCCCAATGAGCGAGCAATATTTAAAAGATTATAAACGCTCAGAAGGAGTGACCTCATCGAGCATTGTGGATTCTCTTGAGAGATTTTCGACGGCGACAGGAGGGAAGGCTTTTTTCGTGAATTATACGGTCGAATTTATTATGGCCTTGAGACAGATCATTCAAGAGCTCAAGTATCAATATATCCTTGGATACACTTCATATATCAGCCCAAACAGCGAGTACCGAAAAATCAGAGTCGTCACTTCTAAAAAGAGTCATAAGGTGAGAACACGGGAGGGATATTACAGCGGAGAGAACAAAGATCCTCGTTAATTTCGGCGTGAATGCAGCGTTCAGAATTGGAGCCAGATCTCCCCGATCGAAATCAAAGCCTTTCATCAGATGTTTTTAAAAATTATATTTATCAAAGAGAAGGCTTGTGTTATCATAGAAAGCTCTGGAGGTGTGACAACACTCACAGGATTTGAAAAAGTCCGATTTAAATAAAAGGTAGGGAGGAAAAAATGGAGAGAAACAAAATCCCATTCGTTCTGGGAGCAGTATTGCTTGTGGCCCTGATCGCTGGTACGGGTTGTGCGAGCAAAACTTTTGTGCGTGATGAGGTTGCTGTGCTGGACCAGAAAGTTGAAGGCGTAGAAACGTCCGTCGAGGCGAATCAGAAGAGAATCAAAGAGCACGACGAACGATTGGCCACACTCGGTTCGCTCGTTAAAGAGCAGGAAACAGAATTGAGCAATCAGAGGAGTGAATTCGACAACAAAATTAGCGAGGTGAAAAAGGCGGCTCAGGGAAAACTGATCTTTCAAGAGACACTGCGGAATGATGAAGCCAAGTTTAAATTTGACAGTTACGAGCTGACAGAAGAAGCCAAAGGGATGTTGGATTCATTCGTTCAAATGCTCGTCGAGCAAGATAGGGGAGTTTATCTCGAGATCCAGGGACACACGGATAGCACTGGGCCGGAAGACTGGAATTTGATCTTGGGAAAGAAAAGAGCCGACGCCGTGATGCAATACCTGCACAAAAAGTACAGCATCCCTCTTCACCGAATGGAAGTGATCAGTTACGGAAGCGATCAGCCGGTAGCTGACAATTCCACACGTGAGGGAAGAGAACAGAACAGGCGTGTTGTCATATTGGTGTACGAATAACCTGTCGAATTAGAGGCGCATTCGCTGATCTTACTCACTCTTTGATATCTGAGGGGGCAAGGCCCCGAAAATCTGTACTCATCTCAACGAGAATTTTTCTATCTACTCCGTCCTATTATTGACCTGGATTATTCACGAGTTGAGTGGTAGGCCGGGTAAGTGCTGCAGCGGTGAGGAAGCAGCCCATGAAGCTGTAGATAGCTACCGCGAGCCGAGCCAGCCTAGATCTTGATGGAGAAAATTTGACCAAGGAATTTTGCTGTGCTATATGTTACGCACGATGGCGGATAAGGGAAAGGATAATATAGAGAAGAAATCGACTCTCAGCCAAAAACTCTTGGATGAGAAAGGCACAGAACCCGCTCTTCGTAAGGTTCTCGGTGTTTCTGACGGGGTTGCCATCCTGATCGGGATCTCGATTGGCGCCGGAATCTATTCCACCCCTCAGATCATCGCCGGCTACCTCGGCTCCTTCAACACAGTCATTTGTCTCTGGCTATTGACGGGTTTGTTTGTGTTCACCAGCGGCCTGATCTATGCCGAACTCGGAACACGAATGCCTCAAACGGGTGGAGAATACATCTATATCACCAGATGTTTTGGACCCTTTGCAGGATTCATATTCGGATGGGCACAGCTCTTCATCGTCCGGACGAGTGCTGCGGCTGGTCTCGCTCTGATCGTGGCAGATTACCTCAGTTATTTCGTCCCTCTGAACAGGAGTGCCCGGATGATCACAGCTCTCGCTGTCATTTTTCTCTTGGGTGTCCTGAACTATATCGGCATTCAAAGAGCCAGCATCTACCAGAAGCTCTCTACTATCCTTAAAGTCGGAGCCCTGCTCGCCATCGTGGCCGCTGGCATTTTCTTCAGCGGCGGACATGAAAATTTGCTCGCGACAAGGGCTGCACCAGCGGGAGGATTGGGGCCTGTGGGAAATGTTGTTGCTGCTTTGATGTTGATTCTTTTTTGCCATACGGGGTGGGAGCGGATCGGGTACGCTGCAGGAGAGATGAAAAATCCCAAACGAGTCGTCCCTTTGAGTCTTATCGTCGGTATCAGTATTGTCGTTTGTCTTTATGCGTTGACAAACATGACTTACCACAGAACTCTGGGAATAGAGGGGATGAGAGAAAGCACAGTCGTCGCATCCGATGTCCTGACCATACTTATCGGCCCCATCGGCGCCTCTCTGATCGCTATCCTTGTGATCATCTCTGCATCCGGGAGCATCAACGGAACGATGATGACGGCGCCACGGGTTTATTATGCTATGTCCAGGGATGGCCTTTTTTTTAAGTGGTTGGATTTTGTCCACCCCAGGTTTCGGACGCCGTCCCGGGCTATTGCTGCGCACTGTCTGTGGGCCGGTGCTATTCTCATCATTCGAGGGACTTTTGAAACGATCGCAACGGGCCTGGTCTTTACTATTCTGATCTTTTATGGGCTTTCCACATTAACGCTCTTTAAGATGCGGAGGGAAAATATCGGGGGAAAGGACATATTTCATGTTCCCCTTTATCCTGTCCTTCCCGCTCTCTTTGTCGTTGTGATCGCAGTCCTTCTTATCCTCAGAGCCATTTTTGAATGGCAGAATTCCGCCACAGACTTAATTTTTATTGTCACCGGGATCCCGTTCGCCTTCTACTGGGTAAGAAAAAAACGACAAGTTATAAGAAAATAGCACAAAGTATTTTTTAGATCATAAGATCGTCTTTGCGAAGGAAGAGAAGCGATCATATATGTCAAAGAATAAATCCAATTTAAAGGCACATCCATGACTCAAAAAATGCTCAATGGAGATCAGGCCCTGGCATTTGGGGCACTGTCCAGTGGGGTGAAACTTGTGACGAGCTATCCTGGGTCACCCAGCAGCGGAACTGTGGAGACGCTGATTGATCTGGCTGGAAAGCACAACATCTATGTGGAATGGTCGAGTAACGAGAAGGTGGCCATGGAAATGGGCATTGGCGCATCCATCGCTGGGTGCCGGGCATTGGTTTGCGTGAAAAGCGTAGGTATGAACGCGATGATAGACCCGCTTATGGCTCTGAATCTGACGCCGGTCAACGGAGGACTTGTAATCCTTCTGGGGGATGATCCCGGCGGTTACGGCTCTCAGAATGACCAGGACTCTCGGTCTCTAGCGACATTCCTGGAGATGCCGATGATGGAGCCGTCGACGCCAGCTGAAGGCTTTGCGATGATGCAAGAGGCCTTCCAAGTTTCAGAGAAGTATCGAACCACAGTGATCATTCGAGAGACTCGAAGCTTCACTCAGCGGGAAGAGGTCATCCATGTTTCAGACGAACCCTATCAGGTAGTGAATATCGGACTCGTTAGAGAACCCTACCGTTTCGTCCCGGTCCCAAAAAATGCAGTGGAAAAACACAGGGCCTTACACGATACAATTGAAACTCTGGTCGATTGGGCTGATGGCGCACCTTATAACAAAGCTATCGGTAATGGCACAAAAGGGATCCTCTGTGCTGGATTTGCGCATCGGAAACTCCTTGATGTTTTTGGCGACAAAGATCCTGAAGAGTTTCGCCTGCTAAAGTTGGGGGTCCTTTATCCGCTGCCCCGAAAAGTCATTGCAGAATTTCTATTGAGCTGTCAGGAAGTCCTTGTGTTTGAAGAAGCCGAGCCGTTTATTGAAGGTTATATCAAAGCAATCGCCCATGATATCGGTACTACGGCCAAGATCTTTGGAAAACAGAGTCAACACTTGAGCCGGGAAGGAGAGTTATTCCGCTGGCAAATCCAGCGGGCGCTATTAAAGTTTATCCCCGGGTTTGTTCCGAAAAAAAATTACACCAAAGACAAAGAAGCCGAAGAAAGGCCAAAGAAGAAAGACTATTGTGCCGACTGTCATTATGACTTTGTCCTTGATAGGCTGGAGGAAGCCGCAGAGAGTCTTGGTCAGAGGCCAGTGCTTGTTGGGGATCCCGGGTGCCTGGTGACAGTGGCCGACAGGCTGGATGCGAAATATGCCATCGGCTCTGCGGTCGGCGTGGCCGATGGATTGAGCAAAGTTGGAATAAATGAGCGGGCTGTGGCCATATTCGGCGACTCTGCATTTTTCCACACCGCGCTTCCCGCCATATGTAATGCCGTGCACAATCGAAGCAATATCCTGATGATACTCCTTGATAACAAAGCCACCGCCACTTCGGGATTCCAGCCTCATCCCGGCGTAGGACGAGATGCCATGGGCCGGGATGCCCCTTCTTGTGACATGGCGAAGATCGCTCAGGCCTGTGGCGTGAAAAATATTCACGCAGTTAGGCCTGACGTCCTAGATACGAAGCTGAGGGAAACCTTCTCTCAAGCTCTAGGGTACAACGAGCTAACCTTGCTCATCGTTCAAACAGCAGACCATAAACAACCGGACTTTGAGTCATGACCATAGCGGAGCGAATTTTATCTCAAAATAATTCTTTGGATTCTATTACGATTCAGAAAAAACACCTTCAAAAACCTGAAAATTCTCCATTGACAAGAGACATCACATATGGAAAGATACCCTCAAATCCTATTCAGAGGAGGAGTCAATGAGAGGAAAAATTCTCTTAGTTTTTCTCAGTCTTTTAATTATCGTTTCAGCTTTTGCCCAGGACCAGGGTAAAATAAACGGAGAGCAATGTGGGATTAAGGCGATTATCGGTGATAACGAACCCATGGTTTATCCCCAGGTCGTACAAGGAGACAAGCCAGGAATTCAAACGCTCACCTGTTATACAACAGATGAAGACGGCCAGGTCACCCAGATGATCAAGCTCAGTCAGAATAGTACGATCTATTGGCTCATTGAATACACCGCCGTTTACAACACCAATGTAAAATTTCATTACATTTGGTCTGGACCGGAATATTTCGAATATGAAACGGATACGTATGAGGGAAAATACAAGAATTATTACTATGTATATGTATCGACAAACAATAATTGGAAAAAAGGCACATATACATTAACGGTCATCGCTGAGAACAAATCCTCCAAAGGCGGCGCCGAAACCATCGGCACCTGCAGAGTGAGACTCTACTAGAAACCGAATCGCAAATATTCTCTCACGCCGGATGAACAGGGGAGGTAATACCCCTTCCCTGTTCATTTTTTCTTTATGAACTGATCGTCCAGAAATATTCTTTGACTTCGTTGACCTCAATGATGGTCGAAGCGACAATAATACTATTACTATCAATAGCTTCGAGAGTGTACACCCCAAAGGAAACTTTGGTTATACTCTGAGTTTCCGTGTCTCCAATGTCTCCCAGGTAAACTCCATCCACATAAATCTGCAGGGCTTGCCCATATCCATTAGTTATTGTGATTGTTGAAGGTCCATCGATTGTCCAATAATAATCATTACCGTCTGCGATCTCGTATGTCTCTGAGGATACGAGTGTCTCTGTTCCTGTGACATAGGCTTCAAATGTGTGCGTACCTTGAACGACTCTTTCAATCGTGCCATTGTTTCCATTATCGAGTGAAAATTGAAAAATTCCGTCCAAATGGACATCTGCTGCCAGGCCACATTCATTGATCACGATGACGTTGGCTTCGACATAATCATTCTCAGGGGTGGTGCTATTATTGCAGTTCATCAGGCATAGCAGCAAAATCCCTGTTACAGTGAGAATTGCTGCATTGCGTATTCTTTTCATCTTTATCAGTTTTGACATTTAGACCCCACTTTTTGTGCCTGTATTCATTAGACTGTCCTAGATTGCGATCTATTCCCGAGGGCTGTTAAATGTATCTTCAGTTTCGATATCCCAGTATACTAAGAATCCCCAGTTTATACTAATCAAAAAACCGATTACTGTCAGGACCTTGTTCATCCGATGGTTTAGGAGGATTCCTTTTTACGCCCGGTCCAGAGCACTCTTGCTAATCTCACGCCAAGAATGAACACTGTCAATAAGGGGGCGTCTATCACATGATTAGTTATTCTGTAGCATGGGATCTTGACGAACAGATACTTGTCCTGAATATGTGCTCCCGTTGACTTTTAGCTTCACAGCATAGCTCCCTGTTGAGGCTATTGGTGCCTCCACGCCTCGGCCGAATCTTCCTCTCATATATCGTGCGGCACCGCTGAAACCGATAGATTCAAACGCCTGATTCTGGATCGCCATCGCTTCCCTGTATGTGAGATCGGGTTGTTTGAGTTCCTCCTGAGCCTCTTTGATCTTTTTTTTCGCATCTTCCTCCACTTCAGGCCTCAAGAGGATTCTGCCCATCATTTGCTGCATCTGTGTGAACGCTTGTTTAAGTTCCTTGGGTGATGGGTCGAATCTCATGTCCCACAGGAGGTGGTTTATCCCCGCCGCCACATCTTTGACGGTATAGGTTGTCTTGAGATTCCCTGTAGCATCCGTGATCTCGATTTCTACGGGACCGGCTGGTTTATCCTTGAGATAAAAATAGATCTTGGCGCCGGAAGGAGGATTTTCTCCCGCAAAATAGAGGTTACCGCGCCCGTAACCGCCCCTACCCAGGCTCAGCCATTGCGTGCCAGGACGCCTGTTCTCAAAAAGATGTGCCTCCGCAGATAGGATCTTATCTGTCGCCTGTTGAAGCGGTGAGATGTCGTCCAGGATCCATATGCCGCGTCCATGGGTCCCTGCGATCAGGTCGTTGTCTCGGGGATGGATCATCAGGTCGTGGAAGGCCACCGTGGGCATGTTGAGGCTGAGGTTTGTCCAGTTTTTGCCTCCGTCTCTGGAAAAGAAGACCGCAAACTCTGTCCCGACAAACAGAAGGTTTTTATTCTTTAAGTCTTCTCGAATAACATAAACAGGCCCTCCATCCGGGAGGTTCGATGTGATATTGGTCCAATTCTCGCCATGATCTGTGGTTTTAAATACATAGGGCTTGAAGATATCGCTGCGGTGTCCATCAAAGGTGAGGTAACATGTGTCCTCATCGAAACGTGAGGCTTCAACTCGGCTGACCCATATCCCTTCGGGCACATCCGGGACATTCTCTCTGACGTTTGTCCATATCTTCCCGTCGTCCCGGGTCAATTGGACATTGCCATCATCTGTGCCCACCCAGATAAGGCCTTGTGTGATCGGGGATTCGGATATCGTGATGATCGTACAGTGGGTTTCCGCTCCTGTCTGGTCGAGAGTTATGCCCCCAGTGGGCTTGCTGTGTTTTTCCGGTTCGTTGGTCGTGAGGTCGGGGCTAATGATCCTCCAGTGATCGCCGCGGTCCACGGATTTGAAAAGATGATCCCCACCGAAATAGATCGTGAGAGGGTTGTGGGGAGAAATGATAATAGGTGAGCTCCAGTTGAAACGATAAGGAGATCTCCGGCGGCCAAAAGGGCTTTGCTGTTCTTGCTGAGCGCTGGACTCCTGTGATGTCTCTTCCTCCTGCTGGCGTCTTGCCTGTTGTGTGCTCTTATCGGCAACCTCCTGTCCTGTCTGAGGCTTGGGTGGCTGTTGTCCTCTGCCTTCTTCTCCGCTCTTTTTAGGCAGGTGCTCCTTCCAGTTATAGGTATTCTGTTCTAACGGCCTTATCCGGGTTGTCTCCCGTGTCTCGACGTTGACGCGTATGATATTTCCGCCCTGGCTCTCGGCATAGGCGATGCGCCAATCAGTGGGGTCATTCTGCGTGTGAAACCCATCTCCACCCCCGATGTTGAACCAGAAATCGGTGAGGATTTTACCTTCCCGGCTCATGCTCGGGCCGCCCCAGGTGCCGTTGTCCTGCAGTCCTCCATAGACATAATAGGGATCGCGCAGATCAGTGCTTATCGCATAAAATTGCGAGAGGCAGAGGTTGTCGAAGAAGATCCACGTTTGCCCATGATCATGCGTTAGAGATGCCCCTCCGTCCTGGCCGACATAAAAACGATTCTTGTTGGTCGGGTCCAGCCACATGGTATGGAAATCGGGATGGAGCCCCTCGATGTTCTTAAGGGTTTTTCCCCCGTCCTCAGAATA
The DNA here is from genome assembly GCA_964406575.1 of uncultured Eubacteriales bacterium. Classification (GTDB taxonomy): domain Bacteria; phylum Acidobacteriota; class Aminicenantia; order Aminicenantales; family Aminicenantaceae; genus WTAW01. The sequence continues at coordinate 54,373 of CAYOSH010000011.1, forward strand.
CTGCATACGGCTCGACAAGTAATACACCAGTTTGTCATCAAAAGGATTGATGTATATGTGGCTGTAATAGAATGGGCGGACGTTTGTCCTGTTTTTGTAGATCCATGTTTTTCCCCCGTCTTCGGACCGATAGATACCAGTCCCGAGTTTTGTCATATCTGCGTACTCTGGATTCGGTTTTTGTTCTTGCCCTTCTCGGATGGTTCGACTGGGTTGGTAGCCGTGTTCGACCACAGCCATGAGGACCTGGGGATTGCTGCGGGAGATGGCCAGCCCGATCCTTCCCAGGTCTCCTTCCGGCAGGCCTTCAGTGAGTTTTTCCCAGGTCTCTCCGCCATCTGTGCTCTTAAAGATGCCGCCGTTCGGCCCCCCGGAGTCAAAGCGCCAGGGCTGCCGCAGCCGCTGCCAGAAACTCACATAGAGAATGTCCGGATTATTGGGGTGCATCACGAGGTCGATGGCACCGGTTTTCCCATCATCCGGCAGTCCACCGGTCAGTTTCTTCCATGTTTTTCCACCGTCTTCAGTCTTGAAGAGCCCCCGGTCTCCGCTGTAGCCCCAGGTGTGTCCTGTCGCTGCCGCATAAACAACATCGGGATCGGTCGGATGCGTGATCACGCGGCCGATCGTATGGGTGGTTTTGAGTCCCATCCGGGTGAATGTCTTGCCACCGTCTGTGGATTTATAGATGCCATCACCCCAGGCTATGCTGTTCCGGCTGCACTCCTCGCCAGTACCCACCCAGATGATATTCGGGTCTTTCTGGAAGAACGCCACATCGCCGATGGATGAAGAACCGTATTTATCAAAAATAGGCTCCCATGTCGTTCCAGCGTTCACGGATTTCCAGACGCCTCCGGAAGCACTGGCGCAGAGCACTTGGGTGAAGTCACTCTCCAGGGCTTCAAAATCGGAAATGCGGCCGATCATATTGGCCGGGCCGATATTGCGCCATTTAAAACTCTTGAGCAGATTTTCCTCAGGAGCCTGAGAAAAAAGAAGATGAGTTGCTCCGATAACCACAAAGATCAAAAGCCAAATAATAAACGCCTTCCTGGTATATTGCACCATCCTTGACCTCCTGGATTGAAATAAAATGGATTGGATCAATGTTTCAAGAAAAAAACTTGGAGAGTTAAAGCGGAAGCCGTGCGGTTTTTCAAACATATGATCCGCAATTATATAAATAAAATAAGGCCTTTTCAACTGAAACCGGGTTGCTGTATCAGCTAGCCCATTCCTTTGATTTTCGTCATTAAGATGACTCTGCTGAATAAATACCACGTGCGTGCTTGAGAGATTGTATGATTGACTTTGGCCTGAAATAATGGGGTCCTGCTTTCTAGTCAAGAGAAGTCCAATCGAGTTCATGGGTCTCCCGGCTGGCAATGATCTTTCGAAAGACCTCTTCGGGCCATTTGAGGACTCCGTCCACCATCAGTAAGTCATGTCGGATGCTGATGCCGAAAAGACGGCCGTTTTCTTGGAGATAGGGAAGGATCGTGATCCAATCTTCCCTGCGGAAAGAGGTGAACTCTGCCCCGTTCAACTGGCTTTCCGTGACCGTGTGGTAAGGATCGTTGAGGTAGCACGCCCCTCCTGAAGCCAGGGAAAACAGGTTATTCCCGGGATACTTCATCTCCAATCCGATGACCTCGCCGCTTTCATCATAGGCCAGGCCGTTGATGATGACGAAACCCCCGCCCGTTTGAGCGCCAGCCATAAAACTCTCGGCGCAATAGTCGAGGCAAGACCCGTTGATGATCGCCCTGACCCGGCCTACTGCGTTGATCAAGGGACGGCCCGCTGCGGAACCCATGACGAATGTCTCTCCGCCCTTAGCGCCGTAAAGAAATGTTTGTCCCACATTTCCGAAGATAACGATCCTGCCGGATTTTAGGATTTGACCCACCTGATCCTGGGCATCGCCATGAACATAGAGTTGGGCACCATCCATGCCGCTCCCTAGGTAATCACCGCTCGAGCCATAGACATCGATACGGACGCTTTCGGTGTTTGGACCGAGCCCGCATCCGATGAAACGGTCACCCCGGCAGCGATAAACGATAAAATTCCTCCAGCCATGAGTATGAGCTTCGGCGATCATTCTGGATGCAGCCTCAGGACCGTCGTTGGGATACTTTTCTGCGTCGATCACGACCATGTCAGAAGAATTCCTGGGTTTGGCAATCGCTTTCTCCCAAGAGATGCTTGCGTCCAATCTGATCATTCGAGCATCGTCCGTTTTTCCGGGTAAAGGCACGGAGTCCAGAATCGTGTAGAGCGAATGCTCGATGGCGGCAAGCTGAAAAGCGCGCTGACCCGCTCCTGGATCCCATCGCCTATCACGGAGCAATGTGAGCTTTCGAAGCGCTTCTATCTTGCCCTCGCCTTTTACCAGCTTTTTTGCTCCGTTCTGGAACTCTTCATACCGATTATCTTGAAGACCCTTCATCAGATCTTTGAGCAGTCCTTGGAATGGATCCTGGGGAGTTGCTATCGATTCATCGCGAAACCCATTTTCCTGCGATTTTTGGTTCTGTTTCTGGGTGGATGAAATGCCTGTGTGGTGTTTCTTGCCTTTATTGTCCATCCGACAGGTGACGTCAATGGACGGAGTGCGAATCTCCTTCCGGCTTCGAGGGTGGCTGTTTCCACTGATCTGGTTGCCGAATTTATCCCGGACATCGAGGAATGTTTTGCCGTTTTCATTTTTCAGCGTGTAGACAAAGGCGCCGCCGTCTGTACAGCTCCCCCCACGAGCCGTCCAGTATTTGTCTGCCATTGGGGGGACGGAGGAGTCTTCGGAGGCGATCTCCTCAAAAAAAGCGTCAAGAGCTTGCTTTTCACTGGCAATAGCACCATAGCTTTTATCGCCCTCGCGCAAACAGAAGACTTGCGGCCTGAGCATGGAGACATCTGTGATCCCGATCAGCTGAAGTGCACCTGTCCGGGACTCAGCGCGAGCCACTATAAAGAACCAGGGACCGTCTGGCGAGCCGTGTAGATGGGCAGACTGGATGGCCCGGAATATCCGCTGCCGTTGCTTGCTGAGGCGTTCAAAGTCACCTTCTGGCGTAGGCGCCAAGGCTTCGATCACGAACTCGAGTGGATACCCCAGCACTCTTGAGTACAGGTCAAACAACAGGACAGAAACCTCTGTGTCCGTGATGAACTGCGGCACGATCCCCCACTGACGCAGATACTCACATACAGAATAGTAATTGGCGAAATCTCCATTGTGGACAAGCGCTTCATGCAAGCCTACAAAAGGGTGCGCCCCGCCTGGGTGCCAGACCCGTCCCCTGGTTGGATACCGCTGATGCCCGATCCAGAGATGTGCTTTTGTTTCTTCCAAGCGATAAAACCGGGCGATCTCCTCAGCGTATCCGACCCCCTTCAGGATCATGAGATCCCGGCCGTGTGACAGGACAAAAGCTCGGGGGTCTTTGCGGTTCTCATAATATTTGGCATTCAGACGAAAACTGTTCTGAAAGACAAATTCGTCCTCTATGGCTGTGTTCTCCGCATCTTGTTCCGCTGCGAGTCTGTTTTCCCTGGCGAAAGATTCCAACGCCTCGGGTTTGACACGCACAAAATAGCGCCAGACAAGAGGCGGTTTGATCTCCAGCCCGGTTTCGCGATAGTCATTCAAACTTGCCTGTCTTTCGGCATGAGAAACATCAAAAACAGAGTCCACGAATTCTTTTTCGACAGGCCCTCTTACCTCTTCATCAAGGTATGAAATGTGCAAGGCATAAAACTCTTTATGCTCGTCGAATAATCCGACGGCCGCCACGCCACCCCCCTTGCCGTTTCCCCGGTTCCGCATCTGTTCACAGGGGCGGATGATGCAGTGGCCTTCCAGTTTTTCACTGCCGATGATGCCGATGACGCCGCATCCTCCCTCCAGAGAACGTTTTTTTTCAATGGATCTTCCTCTGATCATGTTCCGGCGGGATCGGAGGATCGCCTCTGCGATCTTTTTAGCGTTATCTATAATGGCCATGTCTATCTCACTTTTTCTTCCAGGTTCTCATCCATTTCTCAATCACGCCTTATGACAATTTTCCGATGTTTTTCGTCCAAATGTCCCGGAAGCGGGCAGAAAATTCAAGAGATCCCAGCGCCCCCGCAGCTGACGGATTGTATTCATGCCCAGATTGCGCAACCTCCGTTCCATTGTGAGAGCCCAGCTCTTATAGAGATTGCAGATTCTGTGTTTGACCCAATCCGCGGTCATTTGCGACGCTAATTCCGGGTCTGTTGTGGCAATGCCGATAGGGCAGCCTCTGTCCCGCTCACAGTTTCCGCACCGCACGCAGTCGATCGCCACCAATTCGGCTGTGCCGATGACAACGCCGTCCGCACCCAGGGCGATGGCCTTGAGCACATCTTCTGCGGTGCGGATGCCGCCGCTCGCGATCAGCACAACCTCGTCCCGGATCCCTTCATTGACCAAAAACTCATGGGCTTTTGCCGTTGCATATTCGATCGGCATGGCAATATTTTTTTTGGCGATGTCCGGTGCGGCTCCTGTGCCGCCGTATGCTCCATCCAAGTGGATGACATTGGCTCCGGCATAGTAGCTTCCCACGGCGACCATATCCACATCCGATGGCGTGGAGACTTTGACTGAGACGAGCACATCAGGGTGAATCGAACGGATCCAATCCACATGTTTTTTGTGATCTTCTACCGAATAAACACTGTGAAACGGAAAGGGCGAAAACAGATTCGTTCCGGGAACGGCCTCGCGCATCGATGCCACTTCCGGCGTATTCTTTTCTCCCAGTAAATGTCCTCCCAATCCCGGCTTTGCTCCCTGGGCATACTTGAATTCGATCATAGGCGCCCTATGGATGGTCTCCTCGCGGACGCCAAACAACCCTGTGGCGACCTGAGTGATAATAGAATCCGAATAGGGGATTAACTCATCGGGATAACCGCCTTCACCCGTGCAGGTGAAAGTTCCTATCTCTTTGGCTGCCATAGCACGGCCCAGCATCACATTGAGGGAGATCGACCCGTAAGACATTCCTCCTCCGTAAACCGGGAGGGAGAGGTTCATCTTTGGACCGGTATCCCTTTTATTCAGCGGGATCGTTAAGTCGACGGGTCCTTCGGCTGGTTTACCATGGGGTAAGGAAGTCGCCAAAAGCATTGTGTCGAATCCACCTCTAGAGTTACCGGTTTGCTCCTCAGGCGTCAGCCGCGTTGGCGAACCACTCCGCGAAATTCGATATGTTTCACGCAGCAGCACAGGCGTCCATCGTGGATCACCAAGGACTTTATCCGCCGGATCTTTGACGATCTCAAGGGCATGCCAAAGACAGACATTGACGCAACACCACTCGTACTCTTTACATCTGATGCCGATACATCGGCTGTGGATCGGTTCTTCCAGGCTGAGTTTCCCATCGATCCGGCGGTGAACATCATACTTGCAGCTCACCACACACAGAGTGCAATTTGTGCATTTTTTACGATCCACAACTACACGCCATTCCCCATGTTTGATGCTGAATCTATCTGGAGCTGGACTGGCTTTGACTTGAGGCAACGGCTCAGATGCATCCGTTAAAAGTGAATTTTTCTGGGTCGAATTCTTCTCAGCGGAATTCTTCAAGCTGGGCTTAGAAATTTTCTCGGGCATATTCTTCAGCCGTTCAATGAAGCTTTTGCGTTCCTCATCAGCAAAAATGGCACGGCCAGTCTCTCCTCGCAATCGTCGGACATCACGAAGTCCCATAGCGCCCAACACTTCAAGAAGCTGGTCCTTCCAGGAGAGCATAAGATTGATGACACGGGAGGCGCCCCACCGAGGGTCGAGCTCTTCGATCCCTTTTGGGACCGGGTGTTTGTTCCCCTTTTCTCCTGGAGCCCATTTCAAGACATCCATAGCGATCAGCAGCGGAACATCGACCACGACGGCATCTGCGCCCAAGACGATGGTTTTTGGGACATGTTCAGCCGCAGCAAGACCTCCCGAAGCCACCAGCGTGATCCGGTCACGCAACCCTTCATCAACCAACAGCCGGTGGGTTTTCTGGAGCGATTCCAATAATGTTGTGCCATTGGCGCCCTGTCCGTGGATGTCTGCACTCAGGTGTACGGTCTCCGCACCCTTCTGTACGAGCTCCAGAATTTTTTTCTCCACCTTAACGGAAACTGGAACATGAATGACGGTGAGCACATTGGAGTTGATCTCTCTCACCCGGGAAATTCCTGCGATCGGATCCATGCCGGGTTCAAACTCGACGATTGTCGCCCACTCAATGATCTCCCTGTACTGTTCAATTTCACTGAGTTTGATCCGGATGAGAAGATGGCTGTAATAATCCTTCAGCATTTCGGTGGCATCTTTTGCTGGGACTGTCAGATAAGTTGTCAGCTTACTCGCAGCCAGTGCTAGTGAAGAAATGGCTGTGTGCCCTGGAAAAAAGGGCATAAGTCCAAAGATTATGGGAATTGGGATTTCCCGGTTGAGGGGAATTTGAGACTTGAGGTTGCCCTCTTCATCGAACACCATTCCGCACATATCCCTTGTCATCTGTCCAAGGGCAACAGTTGTTGAGATATGTTCTCTGCCGTGGATCCCATCGCGTGTGGGGCGAACGATCTCGGACATATCAGTCCAGATGTTATCGTAATAATCTCCATCAAAATAACCCCGATAACCGGCTCCGCTGACCGGTATCTTGCCCTGCTCTGCCTGCTCTAAGATCGACCGGATCCTATTAGGGGTGTACGTCCGGTCGCCTAAAGTCAGGAATTCCTCGCTTGTGTGCATACTCAACGCCTCCCGCGGGCAGCTGTTGATACAGGCAAAACAATTGCGGCAACAGTTCTCTTTCGGGTCGGCCATGATTCGCGGGTCTTCCTCTGAGCGGGAGTGGCAGTCGTAAATACATGCCTCGATACAAGTTCCGCAATTTATGCACCGATCGCTGCGGAGGATACGATAAGGCGTAACGATAGGGTGGCGTGAAGGAGTCGGCATCGGCGAAAGGCGCTTGGGACGGATCATGCCTTTCCTCCGTTTGTGGATTTTTCAACAGCCGGAAATCTGGACAACTTTTCCTCTGGAGACCAATCCGGCAGATCCAGGCCAAAAATGTCCCTTATAAACTCCCGGCGACTCTCCAGTTTTTCGACAAAGTCCTGGACGGTTTCAGAGGGAGAACCATATCGGTTCTCCAGCAAGTCTTCAAGCACCAGATAACACTCGCGGAGCGGCAGATGGGTCTGGCAGACCTCCTCGCACAAACCGCAGTGAAGGCACCGAAAGGGTGCATGGGCCTCTGATTGTTCCAGTCCAACGCCGCTTATCATCGCCTCTGCCATTCGCAATTTTGCCCTTCCGGTCACAAGCTCGTCTTCGGTAATAGAGTAGGCAGGGCAGACTGAGATACACGCACCGCATGATGTGCAGCGTTGGGCACTCTGGTGTAACAGGTCTTGACCGTGCTTGTCATCTTTGCTGGGGATGTCCCATCGGCTTTGCGGCTCCGGTCCGGTGAGTCTGGCGATTAGCCCGAGTACCGGCGCAAAAAAGTGCAGGATGGCCATTACAGGATGGAAGATTATCGGATTTAGGAGAAGCGCCGTGGTACTGAAGAATCGTCCTTTGATCTTGAAAAATTTGTTGGGGTTCAATATGTCTTCGGGGTCGATTGCATTCTTTTTTTGCCTGAGTCTGTTCAGTCGATCTCGGGGATATTTGCTTTGAATGAATGGAGTGTTCCAAATACCAACGCCATAAGGAGATCCGCCATAGCGCACGGCCATCCGGACCAGCAACTGGATAAACAGAAGGCTCAAAACATAGTGAACAGTCCTGGAATAATCACAGCTGAAAGAGACAATGACCAGATATGAATAGGATCCATCGTTGCCTGAAACAGATTCTGTATTCTGTGAATATGACCTTCCATTGCTACAAACGATCACTTCCATGGTGGATTTGATGTTGAAATTGCGCGCAAGTTTTTTAACCTTGGTGACATATTTAAATATTTTTTCCCGGGGAATAACAACCTCTGATCCTAAGAGACCGGGACCGATGCGCTGAGCTTTAAGAGGGAAATACCGGTCAGCCCATAGATAACGGGCGGCGACTCCATTTTCTGAAACCGGAATTGAATTTGCGCCTAAAAATGATAAGAATTTTTGCTCATTTTCCGGTGTCTCAAAATGAAATAGCAGGGCATCGTCTTCTGGGACTATGGGTTCCTCAAGTTGTATTTGTTCTGCAAATATGGCCTTTTCCCTTTTTAAATATTCACGGTCGAAAAAGACAACATGTGACGGCTGAAAATCCCCGCCAGTGAGCGTATCAATAAATTCGAATGCTTGGCCTGGATTCTTGAATGTGACCAGGTGAGCTCCACTGTGCTCGGGTTTAGGACGGACACGGAGAGTGATCTCTGTGAGGATACCGAATTGTCCTTCTGTCCCGAAAAGATCTTTTATGCATTCGTCTTTTGAGTCCAGCTCTTCGATTGTGCCGTCAGGTCTGGCGACACGGACGGCAATGACAGATTCGTGAATGCTCCCATAGCCATAACTGTCCAATCCCATCCCACCGGTGGCGATCCAACCTGCAACAGTGGAAAATCGGCTGGTCGGTGTTGTTTGAGGAATCAATCTATAAGGCTCAAGTTTTGTCGCGATATCTGCCCACCGGGTTCCTGGTTGCACACGAACCGTCTGATTTTTTGGGTTGACTTCGAGAATGACCATCATCGGGGAGAGATCCATCACGATCCCGTTTTGGGTGGGAACAGCCCCACCAAAAGCGAATGAGCCGGACCCTCTCGGGAAAACGGCCAATCTTTTAGATTTGCAGAAGGCGAGGATTGAAGAGATGTCCTTCTCAGTTTTTGGTTGGACCACGAGAGAAGGCGTTGTGCGGTGGAGCGCTTTTTCCATCAATGCGGGAACGCGAGCCAGATCCCTGCTGTAATTCCTCCGCTCGAAATAGGTTACGACTATACGGCAATTTTCACTGAGATGCGGGCGAAGGGCTTGCGCCAGAGACTTTATTTGTTGCCTCCGCACCGGAGTGTCCTTGTCTGCGAGATACTTCCACATCAGCTGCAGCCGGCGCTGCGGAGATTTGAAAAGGATATAAGAGAGTAACCGGTATGTTTCCCGGAAGCTCAAAGAAGGAGTTTCTTGTTTAAGCAGGTCTGATATAGGTGGCGCTGGCTCAATGCTATAGATCCGTTTTCTCCTGCTCGCAGTCTTGCGTGCGCGATACATCAGGTATTCTTTCCAGCTCATTTAAGCCAAACTCCCATTCGATCCATCACGCTTTCAGGGGCATGTTTGTTCTATGCCTCAATATTTTTCTCTGATGACTTTTTCGCAGATCCTATCATGCGAATAATCATGAAATATAAAATAAAACATTATGATTGTCAAGTCAAAATTCAGAATTACTTGACAAACGTATGGAATAAACATATAATTACTTACAATTGAAAGGAAGTAAAATGACTGATGACATCGAAAAAAAGATTGTGAGAGCCCTCAATCAGAATTCAAGAAAAAGCTTTCGTGAAATTGCCAAAGATATTGGAATATCCGCCCCTGCGGTTATAGATAAAGTTAGAAAACTCGAAGAAGCGGGTGCGATCAAGGGTTATATCCCTATCCTTGATCCGAAGTATTTCGGGTATGACATGACAGCAATCATCGCCATTCGCATTTCCGATGGCAGACTGATCCAAACTCAAGAAAAAATTGCTGAGGATCATCGTGTATTTGCGATCTACGATGTCACGGGAGAGTGGGATTCGATTGTTTGTGCTCGTTTTAAAGATAGGGAAGACTTAAACACATTTATCAAGTATGTCCTCAATCAAAAATATGTGGAGCGAACGATCACTCACATCGTGCTGAATGTGGTTAAGGAGGAACGAAGGCTCATAGTTTAAGAAAAATCCCGACAAAATCAAAAACTTTCGCTTTAGCGCCCTTCTCTTGATGCGCAAAATTGGAATTGATGTCTAGTGTTGATTCTGGCGAACATCGCTTTCTGTACCGTTAATTGAGGAGGAGCACCCCTCTAACTACGAATCAGTAGGACGGCAGTTCGAATCTATCCAAGGGTACCACAAATCATCCCTTTTGGATTATTTAAGTGTCCTTGCGGGTTTTCATAACGAGCACACAATAACTCGCATTAGATTGCTATAAAAGCCATCTTAGCACCTAGTAAATCAGCAGAATAATATTTATACTAATAGGTAGCATCAATTAATGTGGAAAAAGAACAAAGGCAGCGAAGATGAAATCAAAAAAGGATATCAAGAAGGAATACAAAGAAAGAGCGAAACCAGCTGGTGTCTTCCAGGTGAAGAATATTGTGAATGGCAAAGTGCTGCTTGGGAGCAGTCTGAACCTTGAAGGACCATTGAACGGTCAAAAGTTCATGCTAACAATTGGAGCGCATCGTAACAAAGTGCTTCAGCAGGAATGGAATGAATATGGTGCAGATAAGTTCATCTTCGAAATTCTGGAAGAAGTGAAGGTCAAGAATGATCCGAACTTCAATCTTAGCGATGAATTGACGCTGCTTGAGCAAATCTGGCTTGGGGAACTTCAGCCCTTTGGCGAGCGAGGGTACAATACCGACAAAAATATTCGACAGGCATAATGTGGTCAACTAGGGCGTACCAGGGGTTTCTCCTGGTTTTCAGGGATAATTTTTAGTTTTTTCTTTTATACTATAGATCCATAGTTTCAGCAGGATTAAACACAATTTGTCACGGGCACACGGAGATAAGTCTATATCTCCATCTTTTCTAAATTTGTCTAGCTGGTTAGACGATTCTGCCCCGGGGATCGCTTGTCTACGAATCAGACAGGCTGGGTTCCAATTCGCTAAATTCCCTGACGAAATCCGCCTCGGCAGCGATGTGTCCGAACGACGCCCAGGTTTTATTCTCGAGAATTTGTTCGAAAACCTGTTTCGCCACATCCCGTTGCCCGTTGTATAGATACCAGTTCCCCACACCGTAGGCTGCGGCATCGTTCATGATGTTGGAGAAATCTTCCCCTGTTATCTCTTCCAGGGCAAGTTCACCTTTATAGAATAGGCAGAGTCGATGATAGGCCATATTCTCGATGACATTCATGTCCTTGTGAATGGATTCCAGTGCTTTTTCTGCTTCAGCTTCCTTTCCGAGTAAGTTGATGGTGGATAACCTCTGTGGATTTAGCCGCGTGAATCCATACAGGAACCCCATGTTCAATTCTGAATCAAGCATTAAAACTTTATATTATGTGCCCAAAACTGATACAATCCTGATTTGATGAATGCCATTGCTGTTGGAGATATATGAATGCAAAAGAAAAGAATATCGATAAGGAAAACTCTTATCGGCCCGCTCTCTCTATTTTTTCTCATTCTGTTGAGTTCCGCCCAAATACAGCAAAAAATACCCGAAGTCCCGTATGTCCCAACCCCTGAAGAGGTTGTCGCAGAGATGCTCAAAATGGCCGACGTGGGCAAAGATGATGTCCTGTACGACCTCGGATGCGGTGATGGGCGCATCGTGATCACAGCCGCAAAAGAGCTGGGGTGCCGGGGTGTGGGAATAGATATAGAGCCTTTACGCATCGAGGAAAGCCGGAAAAACGCCATCGACGCTGGAGTGTCAGAGCGAGTGGAATTCATACTCAGCGATCTTTTCGAGGCTGACATCAGTCGGGCCACAGTGGTAACACTGTATCTCCTTCCGAGAGTCAACCTCAGGCTGCGCCCAAAGCTTTTTCACGAGCTCAATCCCGGTGCGAGAGTTGTCTCTCATGACTTTGACATGGGTAAATGGAATCCCGATGATAAAAAAATCTTGAATGATAACAATGCTGATTTTTCTCCACCCCGCGACCCCATTGTGTTTGACTCTTTTGTGTTGGATGGTAACTGGGACAGGCATACGGTTTATTTATGGATCGTTCCTGCGAATGTGACAGGTGTTTGGAGATGGACCATACCCACAATTTCAGGTGCAAAGCAGTATTCTTTGGAGTTGGAACAGATATTTCAGGAGGTCCAGGGGAAAGCATATGAAGACACGTCTTTGATACCTGTGTCCATAAAGAACGGGAAAATTGAGGGAAACAGATTGGTGTTTACGTTGGAGAGAATACGCGAAAAACACACCGAGCAGTTATTGTTTGATGGAGTTGTCAGAGGCCATACCATGGAAGGCGTTGTGAGAATTGCAGGCAATCCCAATTCCAAAGTAAAATGGCGGGCCGAGCGAGTTTTATCGACGTTCAAAGCCATTGACAAATCGGAAAAGTAAAGCTTGCCCTTTTTGCTCTTCCAGTATGGCTCGTGTCTCCAAAGGCTGAATGGCAGATCGAACCTGCCGGCACAATCTGTATTTTTACTGTCATTACTTATATGAGGTGGGGAAGCTTTTTCCAAAAGCTTTTTAAAAAAACATATGAAAGATTC
>CAYOSH010000011.1:66950-90671 GCA_964406575.1 uncultured Eubacteriales bacterium
TATGAGGTGGGGAAGCTTTTTCCAAAAGCTTTTTAAAAAAACATATGAAAGATTCGATTGAGTTGCACGATAAACATGTGGGGGCCGAGGGAGAAAATCTTAAAAAGATATTAGAGAACAAAAATGATGTCCTGTTGAATAAGTGATTCGTGGCAGAATTTTATTGCCGATTCAATTTTTTTTCTTTATAGTAATTTTGTAGAGATAATTTGTAACTTATAAAGAGGGATATAATTTATTCGGTTGGGAATTTCTCTCATTGCATAATTTATAGAGTATAATTTGGAGGTGAAAACAATGCCTCGTCGAGTGAAAGATCTTCTGGCTCAACGTGCTCTTGAGAACTTCATCGGCAGGACTGAAGAGATGGCAACTCTTTTTCAATGCCTGGAAGGCGAGAGCCCGCTGGTGATGCATATCCATGGCATTGGGGGCGTGGGGAAATCTGCGCTGATACAGGCGTTCTCAACTCAAGCACAGGAGCGAGGCGCCGCTGTAGTCATATTGGATAGTATTCTGATCGAGCCCACTGAGCGAGGATTCCTCCTAGAATTGGGGAATGCAATCGGGAGTGAGGCTCCAACCATGGAAGAAATCGTGACTGGGCTGGAAAGTCTTGGCTCCCGAGTGTTTATCGTGCTCGAAACCTATGAAGTATTCCGCCTTATGGATACTTGGTTACGCCAGACATTTGTTCCGGCTTTATCAGAAAATGTCCGTGTCATTCTTGTTGGTCGCGAACCCCCTACACCTGGCTGGCTGATTGAAGCCGAATGGCAGGGGCTGTTCAAAAGCATAGCGTTAGGACCTCTTAACAACCAGGATGCTCTGGAACTTATGTTGCGCGCAGGTGTCAGTGAAAAAAATTCCCAACGCATCAATCGGTTTGCCAAGGGTCATCCCTTAACGCTAAAGCTTGCGGCTTCTGCGGCCCTGGAACGTCCGAACTTAGATCTTCAGGATATGGCAGAACATAAGATCATTCAGGAGCTTTCCCGACTTTTCCTTGTTGATGTTGCCGATGCAGCGACTCGGGAAGCCCTCGAGGCTGCTTCGGTTTCTAGACGGATCACAAAATCGCTGCTTGGAGCGATGCTTCCCGATATTCCAACTCAGGAAACATATGATAAGCTCAATGCTCTTGCATTTGTGGATTGTATGCGCGATGGACTCAGAGTGCATGATGCGGTTCATGAGGCGATTGCTGCTTCTTTGCGTGCCGCCGACCCGAGTCGCTATCTTGAATACCGACGGTCTGCATGGCAACAGCTTCGCAAGGAAGTGAGAAAGGCCGGCACCAGGGAGCTCTGGCGTTATACGGCTGACATGCTCTATCTCATAGAGAATCCTGTTGTTAGAGAAGCCTTTTTCCCCAGTGGTTCCCAGCTGTTCACAGTTGAGCCCGCACGACACGAGGATCAGACAGCGATCTATGAGATCACAGAAAAACACGAAGGCCCGGATGCCGCCAGATTTCTCCGACTCTGGTGGGAAAAACATCCGCAGACATTTCATGTGGTGCGTAGGGAGCATGGATCGATCGTTGGCTATTATTGCTGCTTTGATCCCAATACTATTGACCCTGCCGATTTTAAGGAAGATCCCATCCTGAAACTCTGGTGGCATCATGTGAGCGAGAATCCGGTATCAGAGAATCAATCGGTTCTTTTTCTGCGTCGATGGCTCAGTGGTGACCATGGTGAGGCTCCATCACCAGTGCAGGCCGCGTGCTGGCTTGATATCAAGCGAACCTATATGGAACTCCGTCCGCAACTCCGACGTGTTTATCTGACGGTCATCGACCTGCCCACCTATGCTCCGGTTGCGATAAAATTGGGTTTTAATCCTATCGCCGAAGTCGCATTAGAATTAAATGGCATAACTTATCATACTGCCATGTTAGACTTTGGCCCATCTTCTGTAGATGGCTGGCTTTCGGGTCTTGTCGCTGATGAATTGGGTATTGAAGAAAAAATTCCTCAGATAGAGCTTCATTACAAGATCTTGGAAAAGATCGGTGCTGGGGGTATGGCAGTGGTTTTTCGGGCAGAAGATGTGGTACTCAGGAGAGAGGTTGCATTAAAATTCCTTCCATTAGAATCCATGGGGAGCGATTCAGGGCGTGCCCGTTTCTTGCAGGAAGCCTGCACAGCGGCAGCGCTCAACCATCCCAACATCTGCACGGTCTATGAAGTAAACCAGGTCGAAGCCGGCTCTGTGATGATTCCCGATAAGGAAGAATCAATCTCCGAGGGATCTCCCTTTATTGCAATGGAGCTGATAAAAGGCCATTCACTGAGGGATATCCTTGACAGCTCTCAGGTGTTGCCATTCGAGAAACTCCTCGACATGTCCATTCAAATAGCTGAAGGTCTTGCGGAGGCACACTCCCATGGATTCATCCATAGGGATCTCAAACCTCAAAATGTGATGCTCACGGCACATGGCCGACTCAAAATCCTGGATTTTGGCCTGGCCAAGGCTGTGGAATCAGTCCACACAGAGGGGGAAGGAATTGGAAGAACAGTAACTCTTTCTCCTGAACTCACCCAGCAAGGCATGATAGTTGGCACTTTAGCCTACATGTCTCCGGAGCAGGTAGAAGGTCAAGCTGTGGACATGCGTTCGGACATCTTCTCATTCGGCACCATGCTCTATGAGATGGCCTCAGGGAAGAATCCCTACCAGGGTAAATCAGCAACGACGACGATGTATAATGTCGTTGAAGTCATACCCGAGCCGCTGTCTCAGTTAAGATCGGAACTGCCGGCACAATTTATCGATATCATCCGCCGGTGTCTTTCTAAGAAGCCGGCCGATAGGTACAATGATGCCCGTGATTTGTTGACAGACCTAAGAGATCTTAAGGAATCCCTTACATAAGAAGCATCTCAAACGACTAAGATTCACTTTCATATTGACTCTCTTTTTCAGCTCTTTTCTGCTTGAATCCAAATGGTTAATGTGATATTAATATTTCAAATATGAATTTGGGGAGAAGGTCTATGAAACTCTGCTTCTGTCGTTTTTTATTGGCTGCCGCGATTGTGGTTATCGCCATCTTCTTTTGGCAGGCCAGTTGGGCAAAAATTGTTGTCATCATTGGTGCTGCCCTGTTAGCGATCTCGAGCCTCTTTTTTAATGTCTGCTGCTGCCGTATGAAAAAGGCGGCTGCTGTAGAGACACCACCCGCTGAACCAAAAGCTGAAGCATAGCATTTTGGCCCATAAAAGATTCCATTAACTCAGCAGCCAGTATTCGCCAGTTCATCATTATTTCTGTGATTCCTTCAGGAAGACGTGCGTAGCTCTCGCAAACTATTGAAAATTGAGTATCACCTGCTTTTGTTGAGCGGATCTTATGTCCTGAACCAGTTTTGAGTTCTCAGGCAGATTCTTACCAGCATGAGCATGACAGGCACTTCGATCAAAACCCCCACGACTGTTGCTAGAGCAGCACCAGAGGACAGCCCGAAAAGCATGACTGCTGTAGCGATGGCGACCTCAAAGTGATTCGATGCTCCGATCATGGCGGAAGGGGCTGCATCCTGATAAGTAAGTTTCAATAATCTTGCCAATCCGTAAGCCAGCCAGAATATCAGGTTCGTCTGTATAAAAAGAGGGATTGCGATCCATAGTATAGTTAAGGGATTGGAAAGAATGACTTCTCCTTTGAATGAGAACAGGAGGACAAGGGTTATCAAAAGCGCGCTGATGGTTACTGGTGTTAGAATATGGAGGAATTGAGTGTTAAACCAATCTATCCCTTTTCTGGCGACGATCAATTTTCTCGATAGATATCCGGCGACCAAAGGTAGAGCTACATAAATTCCGATAGATAGCAAAAGGGCTTTCCAAGGGACTGGAAGACGGCCAATGCCCAACAGGAATCCACCAAGGGGGCCATATAAGAAAAGCATTGTCAAAGAATTGATAGCGACCATGACGATGGTATGACCATCATTCCCTTTAGCCAGATAACCCCAGACCAGCACCATAGCAGTGCAGGGAGCTATTCCGAGCAGGATACAACCTGCAAGATAGCTTCGCCACAAAGGGACAGTCAGCATTTTGACTCCCTCGACAAGAACCACCGTCCCGGCCCCGTGTTTGGCTCCCACGGGAAGATCCAAACCCAAAGGCATCTTGATGCTATCCATAGCTTCGGGCCCAATAAAACCTTTGAATATCACGCCGAGAAAGAGAAGAGCAATGGCATACATTGTAAAGGGTTTAATCGCCCAATTTACGAAAAGAGTCAAACTGACAGGCTTAAAGTTTTTCCCTGCTTTTAGAACTTCAGCAAAGTCGATTTTAACCATGATGGGATACATCATGAAAAACAAACAAACAGCGATAGGAATGGATACGACAGGTGCTTCATTGACAGTTATAGCCAAACCGTCCAGATAAGTGGCGACTTTTGGTGCCACTTTGCCGAGTGCGATTCCTATGATTATACAAAGGATGACCCATAGACTGAGATACCGCTCAAAAAAGCTCAATCCCTTGGGCTGTTTTGTTATACAAGCTTTATCGTCCACCTGATTCTCCTGTTGGCGCTATCTCTGACCTTTAAAAAAGGCTCAAAGGAAAAGGGAAGTTCAAAGTGCGATTTGTGTTATGGTTGTTTACTAAATGAGTATGGGATTATTCAATATTTGTCAGTCCCTTTTCGGTCAAGAATTTGCCGAGTTTGGAATCGGTTCCCATTATGTGTTTGATGAGCCAATTGAGGAGGAAATAATTTATCGATGTCGCGATCTCCGGGGTTGTTCCCTCTTCTTTATAATCTTCCATGATATTGTTCAAGGTCACCTTGAACTCCTTATGCTGTTGTTTTTGCTCTTCCAATCCTGGATAGTCATTCTCCTCCATGACGTTTTCTTCTGTAGAAAAGTGAAAATCGGTATAGTCGAACATAAATTCAAGTGTCTTTATGATCTTATTCTGCTCTCCACCTTTTCTGAATGCACTGGATAGATCCGATAATTTCTGAATGAGCATCTTGTGCTGTTCATCGATTAGATCCACGCCCACGGAGAGGCTATCGTCCCACTCTATCTTACTCATGTCTTTTCCCTCCTGATCCTATCGTTCTTCAAAAATTGTCCCCCTTGCCAATGAACCCCTCTCGATTCAGACGAATCAATGTAGCATACAGATATTTTACGGTCAATCAGAAATGTCTTGGTATCAGTTAAGATTTCAACCCCAGGAAGGTTGGCTTGAAAGACCCAAGAGGCGTTTAGAGCTTCCTTTTATAATGGTTTTTGACTTCTCTGCACATCTTTCCAAAGGCTTTATCTTTTTTACGCCTCTCCAAATAGGACATCTCATGAAATACCGACTCTTTACGTATCTTTAAATAATTTTGATACCGTTTTTCACTCAATTCGCCTGTCTTGACGGCATGAGTTACAGAACAACCCGGCTCTTCTGTGTGAGTGCAGTTGTTAAACCGACAAGTCTCAGCCAGTTGGAAGATATCCGTGAAGGTTTCTTTTATTCCCGCACTCACTCCGATATTGCCCAATTCTCTCATCCCGGGCGTATCGATGATCAGTCCGCCCTGATCGAGAATGATCAATTGCCGGCGGGCAGTGATGTGTCTGCCTTTGCCGTCTTTTTCACGAACGGCGTCTGTCGCAAAAATATTTTTTCCGATGAAACTATTGATCAATGTTGTTTTTCCAACCCCGGATGATCCCAGAAGGCAATACGTTTTGCCTGGTTTTAGAATTTGTTGAATTTTTTTAAGTCCTTCACCCGTTTTATTGCTGAATGCGATAATGTCACAGTCGGGATTGATGCTTTGAATCGCAGTTATTTCTTTTTCCAATTCTTCTTCTTGGATCAGATCGCTTTTGCTGAGCAATATGACGGGCTGGATGTGACTTTCTTTGATCATTATCAAATATCGCTCGAGCCTCCTTAAGTTGAAATCGAAATCGACGGATTGAACAATAAATCCCGTGTCGATGTTGGAGGCTATCGGTTGATACTCAATTTTTTTGCCTGCCACTTTCCTTTTTAAGAGAGATTTTCTCGGTAATATCTTGTGGATGATCGCAAAAGTGTTTTCATTAAAATATTCGACATAAACCCAGTCACCGACCGTTGGCAGATCAAGGTTCGTTTCAGCTCCATAGATGATCTTTCCGGTTATCTCTGCCGGGATTTCTGTAGTTTCATTTCTTATCAGGTAGTTGTTTTTGTTGACGGTCGTAACACGGGCGAGACTAAACTCAGGTTGTGGCGACTCTAGAAGTCGTTCCTTGAACCAGTCATTGAAACCTAGATCTTTGAGTTCCATTTTTTAATTTTTGCTTTGTCCAGCATTTATTTCAGGTTAATGGCATTCACCACTAAATATTTAGCATGCCCCCCGGAAAATGGAAAGTATAATTTCCATCAAAAAAGTCCGGCCTAGGAGTTCCGATTATACAAATGGCAGAAAGAATGACTGATTTAGATGGAGAGATAACCTAGTGAGTGCACTATCTATTTATCGGTTGGCGGTGGCTCTATCAAATCTGGCACTCTATAAACTTCGATATTCGAGATCAACAGGCAAGCTTTAGCCTCGAAGTTTATCTTTAGCCTTTGCGTTTTGACTGTCTTAAACCTGACGATTCGCCGGTTTCCCACAGTTACTCCTTCCGCCACTTGTTCAAATGTATCATTCACATAAGCGCTAACAGAAAATGACTTTACACGCTGACCCAAGGGAATAAACTCCTGAAAAAGAACGGCGTTGACTACGGCCGGCTTTCCAAAGCCAAGTTCCAAGGATGCCTCCAAGACTCCATCATCTGTTGCCCAGTATGTTTCTGGATCGCCATCGGTGGCTTTTTGTGCGCTGAATGTTTTTCCCCTTGTGTTCGTTGCTTTGACCGAAGCGGTCTTTGCAAGGTCAAGGGCAAAAGCCTCATCCAGATATTTGTTCAGTTCCATTAATCTTTTGATATCGTTGTCATGGATCAGGCCCCTTCTGTCGGGTGGGAGGTTTAGAAGGAAGTTGCTGTTCATCCCCACAGAATGATACCAGTTGTCAATGAGCTGACTCAGTGATTTGACCTTATTATCTTCCTCTGTATGGTAAAACCAGCCTGGCCGGATCGAGGTGTTGACCTCGGATGGTATCCACAATTCCCCATCTTCATAGCCGGTCTGGAGTTGGTCATTGACACCGATAATTCCGGGATAGAAAATGCCTTCCTTCACAGTGCACCAATTCGTCTCAGCGGCGTATCCACGCTCGTTTCCGATCCAACGGACATCTGGCCCCCCGTCGCTAAAAATCACAGCATTTGGCTGGCATCTGCGGACGACTTCAGTGAAACCGTCCCAATCGTATTCCTGTCTTTTCCCATCAGGACCCACACTAAACGCCCCATCAAAAAATACGTAATACACATCGCCGTAATGGCTGAGGACTTCTTCAAGCATTTTCTTGAATACATCATTGTATTTATCGGTGAAGTAGGTGGGGTGGTTTCGGTCCCAGGGAGAGACATAAAAGCAAATTTTATTCCGAACTCCTTACAGGCTTCGGACAATTCTTTAAGAACATCGCCTTTTCCGTTTCGGCATTTGCTTTCACGGACAGTGTGGGTGGAATATTTTGACGGCCAGAGACAAAATCCATCATGGTGTTTGGCCGTGATGATAACTCCTTCCATGCCGGCGTCTTTTATAACTTTGGCCCATTGGCGGCAATCCATTTCGGTGGGATTGAACACATCGGGAGGTTCATCTCCATGTCCCCATTCGATGTCCGTAAAAGTATTCGGGCCGAAATGAATAAATGCGTGGTACTTCATATGATGCCAAATCAACTGGCGTTCACTGGGAACTGCCCCGAAAGGTTCAGGGGCATTTTTCGGAGCGCAGTTTATTGCCATAGCTGCGATTAAGAGAGCCAATTTTTTATGTCTCACGGGGCATCCTCCCATTTGATGACGTCTATGACGGCAGTCAACGGAATGCTGCCGCTGGCCTACGGCATCGGCTCAGGGGCAGACATGCTGAAACCTCTGGCTATCGCTGTTATTGGAGCTCTTTTCATATCGGTTTTATTTTCTCCTGTAGCCATACCAACTGTTTATTTCCTCCTCTTACCTGATTTAAAAACCAGCACTGTTTTAAAAATATTTATCTGTATGAAACCCAAACAGCCGGAATTCTTCGCTTTTGATCTATAAAAATTTAATTTTTTAGGAAACAATGATTCCGGCCATAGACGGTGAAACCGGTCTCCCAGAGGAGAGAATCAGATCCGCCCCTGGCAATGGTGCGGTTTAGGTCCCGAATTCGAGCACCATGAATGTGCCCGGGATGATCGGGGCCCTGGGCCGTGGCTGCTCCTTGGTGGGCTCCGGGGCCGGACCGAATTCCGCCGTCACGACGAAGACATGGTGCGTCTCGGGGTCAAGCTCCATAGTTCGGGCGCCACGGGCCGTCGGGACCGTTTCTAAGACCGTGTACGTGTCGGGCGATTCTTGCTTGATCACGGTCAGGGTTCCCTCGCCGTTCGAAGCGAAGACTAACCCGGTCCCGGGATCATAACGGACGGCGTCTGGGCCATGGCCGATGGGGACCGTCGTGACAACTTTTGCAGTGATGAAATCTGAAACGACCATGACCTTGTCGCAGACGCTGAACAGACGCTTGCCTTTGAGGTCGATGGCCAGGCCGCTCGGACCTTCGCCGGGTGGGATCGACCATCGAATCTTGACCTCGAGAGACTTAGCGTCGAAAGCAACGATTTCGCTCGTGTCCTCGCTGTTAACGAAGATTGTGCCCTTGCCGTCTGTGACGGCGAATTCAGGCTTGCCGCCGATATCGACCGTCCCGACGACTTTGTTCGTGGCGGCATCTATGACAGTCGCGTTCCCTGTCCGGCCATTGAACGTGAAGACCCGGCCTGAGAAAGCATCGTACATGATGGCGTCGGGATTCTCGCCCGAGGAAGGAACCTCCTCGAGGACCTTGTGAGTTTTAAGGTCAAAGACGGAAACGGTGTTGCCGCGCCCGTTGGATAGATATCCCCGGTTTCTTTCCGGAGCGAAGGCCACGCCGTGAACACCCTTGAGATCGGTGATCGGCTCACCCTTGACACCGGTGTCGATATTCAGGATCTCGACGGCATTGCTGTGTGTCACGTAGAGGAGGCGTGTTCGCCCGTCCAGCGCCATGTAATCCCATCCGCCCTCACCACCAAGCACATGCTTCTTAAGTAGATGATAACCACCCGGCTTTTGCGCCTGAACCGCCGCAAAACTCAATATCACCATTGCCCAAAAGAATACTAGGCCTACGCGAAAAGCTTTCATTTCAATTGCACCTCTTTTTGTATTCTACTCTCCCGTTCAGTGCCGAGCAATAGCCGGTATTATGGTTTGAAGAACTGGAATAATTTATCGGCCAACCTTAGATTAGAGTGCTACCTATCGACTCAAGATATCAAATTAACAATAATCCTTTTCTAACCAGTTGATATCAGATAAGATATAAAATATTTGAATTTGCGTTTTGGCTAGGATTGTGGCTAAAAAATTCGCCTTTTTTTGCTTAAATTAGTGTATGGATAAAAAAATCTGATTTTAATCTAGTCGATATTAAATGAAATAGGTGGTGGGTGATCAGAATCCGAGCCTGTTACTTCACCCGTGTGTAAAAGGCACAGATTTTCAGGCTGTTGTGTCTCTTATGAACTCCGGATATTCCACAAAATTGATTTTGGGGAAGAATTGGAGTAGCTTAATATTTTAAGGAGAGTAACGCCATGAGAATCTTCGTTAAGCTGTTGCTTGCAGGGATGTGTATCCTGACCTTGGCCGCTCAGGATGTTCGGCCCGTTCGGGATGACGTCGGTTTCTGTTGGAACCTGATGAGCATGCAGAAGCTCATTGATTATCTCGAGAGTCATGAAAAAGAGAGTTTTGAGGCCGAAGGGCTTGTGGCTGCCGTTTCTCCTCATGATGATTATCTTTATGCCGGCAGAATCTATTATCCGCTCTTCAAGATTCTGAGGGCCAAAGAGGTTGTCATCTTCGGCGTCACCCATGGCACTGTGCGAAACGAGATCAGCGGCCTCCAGAACATCTTGATCCTGGACGGGTTCAAATATTGGCCCGGCTTGAAGGAATCTATCGCTGTCTCCGGGCTGCGGGAATATCTCAAAGAGCGGCTCGATCGGACGATTTTTATCACCAGTAACAAGGCCCATGAAATCGAGCATTCCATCGAAGCCCTCCTTCCTTTTCTTCAGTATTTCAATCCCGATGTCAAGATCACTCCTATCATGGTCACCCCCATGCCATTCGCGCGCATGGAGGAGGTTTCTGCAGAGCTGGCAGAAGCGATCGCGGGCTACATGAATGAAAAACATCTGGCAGCCGGGAAGGACATTTTCTTTCTCATTTCGTCCGACGGAAACCACTATGGAAAAGACTTCGACAATTCCCCCTATGGAGAAGGGGAGAAGGCCTGGAGCACAGCCCTGGAGTTCGACCGGCGCCTCATTGGTTCCTATCTTACAGGCAATATGGACAGCGCGAAAATCGAAGGTTTGACCAAAGAACTTTGGGGCGAAACCTACCTCGATTACCGCAATACCTATTGGTGCGGGAAGTATTCCATTCCTCTTGGCCTCCTGACCACAGAGAAGCTTATGGATCTCACCATGAATAAAAAAATCAGAGGCACCCTCTTCCGTTTCTCCGACACCTACAGCGAAGGTGTGCTCCCGCTCAAGAAAACGGGGATGGGAACGACGGCGCCCTTCTCGCTCCGCCACTGGGTCAGCTTTTTCTCCATAGGCTATTACATCGAGTAAAACACTTTCTCGTCAAATTCCAAGAATATTTTAGGAGGGCCGTAGGTTCGGATAAAAAACGGAGGTCCGGATGTCGCTCGCGGGTGATCCCTGCCATGGCAGGGGGGATGATTCATAGAAATTACCCTATATGAGTGAGATTGAAATTTGAATGCGTATGAAAGACTGGCACTTACCTGAGTGCAAATGTCCCAGTGCGTTGGGATTGATTTTTAATTTTGCCTACTTGTCGTGACGTAATTTGTTTTTAGAATTCTCAACACTTAAAACTCTGCGTGCATCGGCGGCTTGCACGTCAGGTTGAGTGACTGGTTAAGCAGTTGCCTGTTTAATCAAGTTCTTCTGCATGAAGATCTGAATCATTGCATCAGAATTCTCGACTGTAAACCCAATTCGAACTCTCTTGCTAACAAGAGAAACAACGAATATTTTATCGCGCTTAGGTCTAGCAATATCGAGTGGAAACCAAATTGTCAAAGTGCCTGAACCCCAGATTCTCCATTGACCTGTTAATAATGTCGGTGTTTCAACTTTAACTGATTGAATTTGTGTAAACTGAATCCGTTTTCCGATAAAAGGAAAATAGTAGTTTTTCAACAATATGGAATCCGAAGAGACCTCAACCAATTTGTCTTTGTAAATAACGTTTCCGTCCATTGTATTTAAAAAAAATAGGAATTTCTTTACGGGCCTTTCTCCAAATTCCTCACAATTTTCCTCAATATCCACCCACTTACCTACTGAAATAAAATTATCACACCGATGCCGACAAGGTCAAAGACTCAGTAAGTGGCACAATTCAATCAAAACCTACAATCCGATTAGTTCAAGATGAAGAATAAATCGATGCGGCTTATTCGATCACAAGCAGATTATAGTATTCGAGTTGGGGAATCGCTATTTTTATTGTCCCGGCGTCTACACTCTGGATCTTTAGATTCATGGATTGATTGAGATCCGGGGAGTGCATCGTGGCTTTTTTCCCCTTTATCGAAAAATCCTCAGGAAGTGTCATCGTCACGGAAAAAGATTTTTTTACGGGCCGGATGCGATCGGTGTTGATTTTATAACGGTAATTGATCATGTGGAGTGTCAATCTCTCATTGGCCGAATCCCTGTAAATCAAAAAATTGACATCTTTCGGTGCGGTGGAAGTCACTTCTGGTGGGGCGTAGGGTTTGATTCCTTTGATAATTTTATTTCTTTTGGCCGGTTTTCGATCTTTGAAATAATCTTCCCCTATCGAGCTTTGAGAGATTGTGACGAACACGCCTTTGCCATGGTGGTGGACACCTTTTGTCCAAAAGAGCGTCCATTCTTGGTGCAAATCATCTACGAAATGTCCGAATTCATCCGTAGGCCCAATGTTCCCCCAGCCGATGACAGTGCCGCCTGCGGCGGTGTAATCTAAAATCAGGTTCATCTGCCGCTTTGTTATGGCCGCCGCATTGGGATAGATGATGACCGGGTATTCCTGTAATGTCTTCAGTGTGACCTTATCTTTGATCATCCGGCCGTCGCCGCTGAAGATCACATCGAACTGGATACCGGCCTCGAAGAGAGCAAGCATGCTCCCTATATATATGTCCGGAGGTCCGAGGAAGGACGACAGGGGATAAAAAACTCCCACCCTCGGTTTCCAACTCCAGTCGCTGCCATAGTACTCACGATGCTCATGAATAAACCGGAAATAGGGAGCCAGGACCGAAAGGTCGGGCGAATAGGTGTGAGTGCTTGAAGCCGGAACCATATAGGGAACGTTGCATTCCGCATTCATGGCGTAGGCCTCCGCCCAAAACACCTTTATAATATTAGGAATGCTTCCTCGGTCGACGAGGTCAGCGTTGGTGGGAACTTGCGTAAGATAAAGCCCCTTTTTCCAGCGGTCGTCCACCCTTAGTTTTGCTGACGGG
Organism: uncultured Eubacteriales bacterium; assembly: GCA_964406575.1. Lineage (GTDB taxonomy): Bacteria > Acidobacteriota > Aminicenantia > Aminicenantales > Aminicenantaceae > WTAW01. The sequence continues at coordinate 79,706 of CAYOSH010000011.1, forward strand.
ATTATTTTGCTCAGAGGCGGATAGTTGTAATACAGGTAGGGATATTCACACCAGGCGGCATCCAGGTTTACTTCGAAGGGCAGACTATAGCCCATTCCATCCGAGGTGTTGCCCAGAAAAACGATGTTCCGCTTGTATTTTGATTTGGCGTAACTCTTTGCCCAGGCGATGATTTTTTTCTGAACTTGAAGGGTCGATTGGATGGCATAAACGCGAAACTCGTTGAAGAGCGGAACATTCCAAGGCTCAGTCCTCCACAAATCTCTGTAGCCATTCTGGACAATGTATTGCCGATAATTAAAATTTCCTATATTGGGGATCCCGAACCGGGACGCCAAATCCTGCCTGGAATAAGCCTTTTTCAAGAAATTGCGAAAACCTTTGATATCTACTGGATTGAAGACGCCTCCGGGTTCGAATCCGATATAAAGTGTGTGGGCTTGAATTTCGTCAAGTAAGATTCCGTCGGCACCGGCATCTATGGATTTCCTTATCTCTGTCTTTATGAAATTCTGCCACCCCTTCTCGTTTAGATTCATGTTGTAGACAGGGATGCCATCGAAATCGTTGATGAATTGTTTGCCGTCGATATCGATAATACAGTATTTTCGGAGCTCAGGCCTGCGGTCCCCCAATTGCTGCTGCCCGTCAGAATACATCCTCTCGATAGGAATGTGATGCACGTATTTTAAGCCACGGGCGTGGGTTTCCTGGATATTCCGTTTTACGTTTTCCAAATCGGCACCGGTCCAGGGGAAAGCTCCATAAACAACCCAATCCAAAGGGATACCATAGCCGTCCATTATCAAAGAATAGTCATCTTCTGCCCGCAAGGATCCGAAAAGGTTGACGGTGATCTCATCGATGATGTCCCGGGGAGAGGTCAACAACCTGGGTTGCCGGATTTCGCGAAAAAAAGAACCGGTTGAAAAAACGCAGGCAAAGGCGAGTATAAGCCAGCAAATTCTCTTCATATTTCTGTCTCCGATTTTATCTGATCTTAATAATTCAGGATAACTGATAAAAATATAACCGCAGAGGAAATGAGAGTCAAATTAAAAAAATCAACATCTCGATTGTCCTCGGTTCTTCGATCAAAGAGATAATTGACATCTTGCCTCCACACAAGGGGCAGATCATTGGATCGATCTCATACACCTTGCGGATCATGTCGGCCCTGCCTTTGGAAGGCACATAGGTCGAATCATCTTCAATGATAAGCGGATGAGGAGGTTCAGCGCCGGCCTTGCGCATCTTGCCCCTATGGGCATTAGAATAGAGGCCGTAGTAACGCACCATGACCTGGCCTTTGTCGGGAATATGGGAGGTGACTCTGGCGATGAACTCCAGATAATCCATCGACTCCTCCTGTGAGCCATATCTAGAATATTGATATCGGCCAACTGAAGAAATTCGTGAATTATCTGTTATAAAAGACGATGAACATTCTGTTGCGGATGATGAGGGAAAATTACCTATTTTGTTAAGCCAGTAGATGCGGCTAAATTGATAGAGAAAATCAAGGAAGCTTTACAATATAAGTGATTAAGGTTGGAGGGGTCATTAATGGATAAAAAACGCATCTAATAGTCCTGGATATCATGATTCCTAAAGTTGACTGAGTTTTAGGCGGGCTGTCCGATAAATTTCTTTACCTTTTCCAATAACACTTCTGGGTCAAAAGGTTTTAATAAACAGTCCTCGGCCTTTAATTCTTGTATCTTCTCGAGTTGAATAGCAGTAGCGCTTGCGCTTAAGATAATCACGGGTATATGTCTGAATTCCTCAGTCCCCTTTATCCGCAAGCAGACTTCCCAACCATCCACCACCGGCAAACGTAAATCCAGCAGGATAAGGTCTGGCTTAAGCTCTTGTATTAAATCCAGGGCTTTTTGGCCATCTGTTGCTTCTGTAACCTGGTAACCTGCTTTTTTTAATCTAAAGGTCACTACCCTCATAAGGTCTATCTCGTCATCAACGACTAATATCTTCTTTCCCATCTCAAACTCCGGCCCTGCGTTCTTGAATCGGTAAAACAAAATAGAATCTTGTCCCCTTTCCAATTTCCGACTCTGCCCAAATTTTTCCGCTGTGCCTTTGAATGATCTCCTTGGAAATTGCCAGGCCTAATCCTGTGCCCCCAGTCCGCCTATTGCCGCCCTTTTCTAACTGCTCAAATTGCTGGAAGAGCTTGGGGATATTTTTTTCTTCTATCCCAAGGCCGGTATCCCGAACCGAAACTTGAATAACATTATTGCCTTGGCCAGTTGTAATAGTAATACCGCCTTTTTCTGTAAATTTAATGGCATTATTCACCAGGTTCACTAACACCTGAACGATTTTGTCCCGGTCAAATTTCGCTTTCGGCAGGTTTTCTTCGAGATTAAGGACAAAATCTAATCCTTTCTTCTCAACCAAAGTCAGCATGGACCGTCTCACCTCCCTGACCACTTCATTGATATCATTTTCGGAGAGGTCAAAGACCATTCTTCCGGCCTCAATTTTCTGCAAATCCAAAACATCATTAATCAATCTGGTAAGCCTATCCACATTCCTCTTGGCCAGGTTCAAAAAGTCTTTTTGTTCTGCGTTAATATCCCCTGCTGTGCCGTCTAAGACAATACCAATGCCTTCCTTAATGGCCGTCAGGGGCGTTCTTAGCTCATGAGAGACCGTAGAAGTAAAATCTGTTTTTATCCTTAAAGCATCTTCAGCAATTTTCTTTGCCTCTGTCAGGTCCTCCAGGATATTTAACGTTGCTTCATGAACTCCGGACAACTCTTTAGTGCGTTCTTCAACCTTCGCCTCCAGAGTTCCAGCCCAATTTTTCAGGTGCTCTTGCGATTTCTTTAAATCTTCGACCATTTGGTCAAAGGCCCGCGAGAGCTGGCCGATTTCGTCTTTAGCATTTGTGGCGATCTTGTAATCTAAATTGCCCGCGCCGATGATTTCTGTTCCCTTATGTAAACGATGAAGAGGTACAGTAATAAGGCCTGAAATAAATACCCCTGTCAACCAGGCTGCTAGAGGCACTAAAAATAGTATCGCCAAGAGAACAATACGTAATTTTGCTATTGGCGCCAAGGCTTCCTTGCTGTTTATATCAGCCAGAAGAGACCACTGCATTTTGGGCATGAGCGCGTGTGTTCCCAGGACCATTACACCGCGATAATCCGGGGAAATAACCCTTCCTTCTTTTTCCTCAGCTGGATGTGTATGTTCTACTGTTTTGTGCAACTGGCAATTCTTGAAGTTTAATGTATCCACTTTCTGCTTTAAGAAGGTATCCGGTAAAAACCTGGAAGGCGTAATCATAAACCCGTCCTTATTGACAATATACATTTCTCCTGTCTGGCCAAGCCCGGTCGTGTCCGTAACTATCTTGTATAAATCATTTAATTCCACTCTTGCCACAATAACACCGAGCAATCTATTCGTATCTCTATCTAACATCGGCGCTGATGCAGCAATCAACGGTCTATGCAATACTTCAGAATAATAGGCATCTTTAATATAAATCTCTTTCTGCGCTCCGATAAAAAAAGCATCGCTGGATTTATCTAAACCGATATTCGTTTCGTTACTGGAAGCGACGACCTTGCCCGTTTTATCCAAGAGCAAAAATTCATACACATAAGGAGCTGCCAGCTTTGTACTTATAAGCCTTTGCATTGCCAACTCCAAGGCTTCATTTTTCTTAAGGCTTTCTTTGTCCGTCTTCAAAAAGTTTTCTAAAACTACGCTTTGAGATAACTGTCCTACCGAGAGCTTAAGCATCTCCAAATATGTCTCTATATGATTCTTTCTTGAGCGGATAGCACTATCTAGCTGCGCGTATATGGCGCGCTGCAGAGAGCTTCTAGCGATAAGATAGAAGATGGACCCAGCCAGAGTAGTAAGAATTATCCCCGTTGCAAGAAAGGCAAGGCTTATCTTATTGGCTATCTTCATAATTTTTCCGCTAGCTTCGCCTCTAACGCTGTAATCTTCTTCTTCAACTCAATCATCTTCAGCTCTCTATCCACCGTAATCCTCTGAAATCGCTCTAAATCAGAGATTTTTTTCTTTAATTCCTCTTCTGCCTTCTTGCTCTTGGTGATGTCTCTGAAGATACCCAGCATGACTTTGGGGTAGCCTTGGTCATCCTGAACAAGTGAAGTTGTTAGTATGGTGGGAAATTTTTTCTTATCTTTTCTTATTTGCATTACCTCTCCGCTCCAGCTGCCTTCCTTTTTAATTCCTTCTATGATCTTCTTGGCATCCTCCGGATTCTCGGTAAGTTGGGATACATTTAATCCGATGGCCTCGTCAGGAGCATAACCAAAGCTCTTGGTAGCAGACTTATTGGCATAGGTGATATTGCCATTCATATCGGTCAGAATAAAGCTATCGAAGGCGTTTTCAATAGCCTGGGAGAATAATTTGACCTTCTCCTCCGCCTCCTTGCGCTTAGTGATGTCTCTGGTAATGCCCAGTACCGCTATTGTTTCATCGGAATCATTTTTCACGGGATTAAGGCTGGTGTTTGACCAAAATTCATGCTCACCAACGATCATTTTATCTTCAACAAAGACAGACTCTCCTGTTTTTAATACTTTTTCCAGACTTTTTAGATTTTTTTCGGCGATTTCTTTTGGGAAGACCTCGGAAATATTTTTTCCTATTATCTCATCCTGTTTTTTCCCGAAAAGCCTTAATGCTGTTGTATTAGCTGAAACAAGCTTGTATTCTTTATCGACCATGAATATCTGGTCAGAAGCGTTTTCGACAAGAGTTCTATATTTTCTCTCGCTATCTTTTAACTCTTCCCCCGTTTTTTTGCTTTGGCTGATGTCTCTGAAAGCACCAACGAGTTTGGGTTGCCCATTGATTTGTACAACGGCCGAGTTTATCGAAACACATATCCTCTCTTTGTCCTTGGTCAGGATTTCTGACTCTACGCTGAACCTCATCCCCTCGGCCTGTTTCTCAAATTCCTCCATCGTTTTCTTTACTCTATCTTCTGGATGGAGTTGGTCTCCGCGCATAGAAAGGAGCTCATCTTTGGAGTAGCCGGTCAACTCCTGCGCTTTCCTGTTGCAGTGTATGAGCATCCTAGTTTTTGGATCCGCAATAAAAATAGCATCATTGCTATGTTCGAAAATCTGCCGGTAATTCTCTTCGCTTACCAACAACATCTCTTCTGCCTTCTTGCGCGCGACGTCTAATTTTTCCAGTTCCCCTATTCTGGCCTTCAGTAATTTTATCTCTTCGAGTAGTTGCTTTTGATTTTTCTCTTTATCTTCCATTTTTATCCTTTGGCCGCTTAGCGCTCTCTTCTTCTTAAAAGCATTTTGATTCTTGCCAATAACTTATCGTCATCAAAAGGCTTGGTAATGTAATCGTCAGCACCGGCATTGATGCCTCTAAGCTCACTTTCTTTATCCTGCCTGCCCGTAAGTAGGATTATAGGAATAACCGCGGTTTCCAGCTTGGACCTCAATTCTTTAGTCGCCTCATATCCATTCATCTTCGGCATAGTGACATCAATGATGGTTAAATCCGGTTTTTCTTTATGCGCGTACTCTAGTACCTCAATGCCATCTCTGGCTTTAACCACATCGTAGCCCGCACTGGTGAGCTGTTTTTCTAAAACTTTTAAAATATCCTCTTCGTCATCGGCGATAAGTATTTTTAACTTCTTACCCGTCTCTCTTGACTTCTGGATAATTTTCTCTTCCTCTTTAATGCCCACTACTGCTGATATTTCTTCTAAGGTAGTTGTGCCTTTCGCAACTTTTTCCATTCCTGCACTGACCAACGGCTTTAACCCGCTGTCTCTTGCGGCATTAAATATCTCATCTTCCCTGGCTTTTGCGGTAATTAGGTTTCTTATGTTATCGTTGACTTTTAATATCTCAAATATAGCGGTTCTGCCTAAAAACCCGGAAAAGCCGCATTTCTCGCAGCCTTTTCCGCGGTAAAATTTCTCTATCTTTAGTTTGTCAATATACTTTTTAAAGTCATCCAGCAGATGGTTATCCGGCGTATATTCTTCCTTACAGTAAGGACAGATAATTTTGGTTAGCCTCTGGGCAACAGTGAGAATAAGGGATGAGGCGATTAAATAAGGCTCCAGACCGATATCCAGCAGGCGGGTTATGGAAGCAACCGCATTATTGGTATGCAGGGTGGAAAATACCAGATGGCCGGTCAAAGAGGACTGGAAAGCAATATCCGCAGTCTCTCTATCGCGGATTTCTCCCACCAAAATCACATTGGGATCCTGTCTTAAGATACTTCTTAACCCCGAAGAAAAGAGGACATTTTTCATAGAGTTAACCTGTATTTGATTAATACCGTCTACTAGATATTCTATGGGGTCCTCAATGGTCATAATGTTTTTCTTTTGGATTTTTATAAAATTTAAGGTGGCATAAAGAGTTGAGGTTTTGCCCGAACCCGTGGGGCCGGTAACGAGAATTATTCCTTGGGGCCTGGTAATTGCTTCTTTATAAACAGTTAACTCATTTTCTTCAAATCCAATTAAACCTAATTCAATTCTCGCTTCCTTAGGGTCCAAAATTCTTAGCACTATTTTCTCGCCAAAAAATGTAGGTATGATAGAAATTCTTAAATCGATCTTTCGGTCGTTATAAAATATTTTGATTCTTCCATCCTGGGGCTTGTGCCTTTCCGTAATATCTAATTCCGCTAAAATTTTGATGCGCACTGCAAGGGCCGGGATAAGCTTAATAGGGACTTCCATAATATTCCTTAAGTCGCCATCTATTCTATATCTTACCCTGACGGTATTTTCCTGGGGTTCGATATGGATATCGCTGGCCCTGACTTTGAGTGCGTCGCTTAAGATAAGGTTAAATAATCTTACTATCGGCGCTCCTCCTTCTTTAACCGACTGGGCGTCGAGCCTTGTTTCAATTCCTCCTTTGTATTTAACAACCTCAATTTTATCCTCCTGTGCAACATTTTTTAGAATATCATAAAGGCTATCATCTATTTGGTAATACTTATCAATACGCTTATTAATCTCGCTTTCTGTACAAAGAATGGGTTTTATCTTTAATTTAGTGATTGAAGCCATATCGTCCAGGGTAATGATGTCCTGCGGATCGCTCATCGCTAATATAATTGCATCCCGCTCTTTGCGCACCGGAAAGACACCATAACGTTTTGCCAGTTCATAAGGAATCAGTGCCGTGGCTGAAGCATCTATTGTTTCTTTATCTAAATCTAAAAGGGGCATATTGAAAACTTTCGCTGAGACCTTAATTAAATCCTCTTCCTTGATAAAGCCCATCTCTACCAATAATGCTTGGATAGGCTTTTTAGCGCCGGTATGTTTGGCCCAGGCGTCATTAAGCTGTTCTACGGTTATGAGCTCTTCTTTAATGAGCGTGTCTATTAAAACTGACATTTTCAGACCTTCTCTTTCTTCAAAATATTCTGGATAGTGGATATCAACACATCAGGATCGTAAGGCTTTTCCAGATATGCCTCCACGCCTTCATTCAAAACCTGCCGTTTGTAATCCTCATTTTTTATGCCCGTAAGGACCACGACTGGAATAATACGAGTCCTTCCGGACATCCTGATATTCTTTAGAACAGATAGCCCTCCGCCAGCAGGCAGCATTAAATCCAGAATAATTAAATCCGGCTTTTCCTTAAGCGCAAGTGTGATTCCTTGATAAGCATCAGCCGCCGTGACCACCTCAAAACCCTTACTTGAAAGTCTCTTTGCCAGCACCTTTACCGTATCCAATTCATCTTCGACAATAATAATTTTTGGCATTTCCCACCTCTATTTTTTGGGCTATTATTCCCTCTAAAAACGGTATCTAAAAAATGCAGCCCCTTGGGTCAAGTTTAATTTATAGGAATTTCCTTTTTGTGCTTGCGACAAATCTCTCGCAATTTTCCCCAATTTCCACCTACTTATCTACTGAAATAAGATTATCACATCCAAAACGACAAGGTCAACAACTCAAAAATCATCGCAATTTTGCCATAACCTCCAAACCGATAACTTCAAGATAGACTCGGCCCTCGAATAGACAGAAAAAAGCTACAGAGGTCCTCAGAAATACTCCCCACTCTCCTCGGCTGCTATCAGGAGCTCCTGCTGGAGAACACGAGGCGGAGGTGGCCTTTCGGCTTCAAAGGTCAGCTCTAGATGAGCAATGATCCTGTCGATGATCTTCGGCTGTTCCATAAAAAAGATGATTTTCATCTGGCCACCGCATGTGGGACAATATAGCGGATCCACCTCGTAGACCTTGCGGATGATCTCGGCCCAGCCTTTGGAAGGCACATAGTTTGGTTCTTCTTCGATGATGAGGGGAGGGGAGAGTGAAGGCAGCCTTACGTGGAGTACAGTTCCTTTATTTCATTGATGCGGTTTGGGAAGGATCTCTAGAAAACGCAAGAGATTCGGCTAAAACGAAAGCGGCCTGGAGATACGATGTTGGGCAGAGCGCGAAACATTCCATGCAGCTATGGCACTCCTTCGAGGCTATTTCCGGAATGAAACGTATCTCTCTTCTTGCTCCACAGTCCACAAATCCCACCGCATTTTTCTTCTTGACCTCAGCACAATATCTCACGCATAGTCCGCAAAGAATGCAAAAGGAGGACTCTTTTTCAAAACGGTCTTTGTCTGCTCCATACTCTTGAGCCAAATCCTTGAGTTGGGGTGAACATGGAGCATGAGCCAGCAGAAACTCCAAAATCATTTTGCGGATTCTATCGACCTTCTCAGACCTGGTTCTTACGATCAGATCCTGTTCTACAGGGTAAAGGCAGGCAGTAACGAATTTTGTCCAACCGCGGACTTCCACTTCTACGGTGCACATTCGACATCCACCATAAGGTTCTAATTTCTCGTGGCGACAGATCGTAGGAATAAATATATCTACACTTTGGGCTGCCTCCAGAACGGTCATCCCTTCTGCTGCTTTAACTTCTTTTCCATCTATCTGTAAAATGATTTCACTCATCTTTTTATTCTCTTTTTTATTCTCTCCCATAATAATTCTCACTTCTCCGGGCGATTCATCTTTGCGATGTTTACCTCATACTCATTTCTGAAGTAGCGCAGCGTGCTTAGGAGCGGGTCGGCAGCGGTTTTCCCTAACGCGCACAAAGAGGCCGCTCCGGTTACCTCGGATATCTCCTCCAAAAGCTCGATATCCCCCTCTTTTCCCTTTCCATCTCCAATATTATTTAGAATCTTGAGCATCTGCCTGATGCCTTCACGGCATGGGACGCATTTGCCGCACGACTCATTAGAGAGGAAGTTGAGAAAATACCTGGCGACATCGATCATACTGGTATCTTCATCCAATACCAGCATGCCGCCTGCTCCTATCGGAGCTCCAAGTTTCGCAAGCTCATCAAAATCCAAAGGCGTGTCGAGGAGGCTCTCGGGAATAGAGCCTCCCATAGGCCCTCCAAAGTGAACCGCTTTGAGTTTCTTTCCCTTTGGAATTCCGCCACCGATGTCGTAGACGATCTCTCTGACTGTGGTCCCAAAAGGCACTTCGGCTACCCCTGTATTAACTATATTGCCGGATAAGGATATAAGTTTGGTTCCTTTACTCCCCGCTGTCCCGGTCCCGGTATACCATTCGGAGCCCTTGTTGATTATCAGAGGCACGTTAGCCCAGGTTTCGACATTGTTCAGGACACTCGGCTTTTTCCAAATACCACTGACCGAAGTGCGAATATATTTGGGTCTTGGCTCTGGAGCATTCCCTTCTATCGACCTCATTAAAGCGCTGGACTCGCCGGAGACGAATATCCCTATATCAAGATGCACCTCAACATGGAAGCCAAAGCCGGAGCCAAGGATATTTTCACCTAAAAGTCCGTATTCCTCCGCCTTAGCGAGGGCCATATCGATATTGTTTTTTAATCGAGGCGTGTCATGACGGGTGTAGATAAATCCTTGATGTGAGCCGATAGCATAAGCGCCGATGATCAAGCCTTCCAGCACACTGTGAGGATTTCCCGTAAAGAGGGCTCTATCCATAAACGCCCCGAGCTCTCCTTCGTGGCCGTTGACGATAACGTATTTTTCTTTCCCTGGGGCGTTACGGGCAGTCTCCCACTTCCGGCCGGCAGGGAATCCACCACCGCCCCGGCCGCGCAAGTTGGATTTCTTAATTTCTTCAAGAACTTCCTCAGGGCTCATCTCAAAAAGCGATTTGGATAAAGCGGAATAACCACCGACAGCCAGGTAGTCATCGAGGCTCCCGGGATCGATCTTCGTGTTATTGCCCATAAGGTGCCGCATCTGCTTCTTATAAAAAGGTACTTGAGACATATGGGCTGCTTTTTCGCCGGTATCCGGGTCCGTGTAAATGAGGCGGTCAATCACTTTCTTCCTAATCACAGTCCGAGAGACAATTTCCGGGACATCCTTCGGCATGACTTCCACATAGCAGATTTCTTCAGGATAGATCACGACCAGAGGTCCTTTTTCACAATAGCCATGGCAACCGGTCGCTCTAATATCGACTTTGGTCTTTAAATCTTGTTTGTCGACTTCTTCTTCAAAGGCGCTGATAATCCTGCCGTTATCAAGACCGAGACAGCCCATTCCCGCACATATCGCGATGCAGGGCTTATCGGGATCTCTTTCTGACCAGACACCCTTCCTGAATGTGTCCAATTCAGAAGCTGAATTTATTCTGGGCATGATCTTCCCTTACTCACTGTTTTTCAACACATCTCTGACCTTGTCTGGTGTTACTCTTGCGTGATGCTTCCCATCGACTATGATCTCCGGTCCCAAATTACAGCAGCCGAGGCAGTTTCCGGTCTCCAGGCTGTACTTTGAATCAGGATCCGTTTCACCGGGTCTAATTCCGATTTGGTCTTGAACTTTATCGAGGAGACATGTCGAGCCGCGAACATAACAGGAAGGGCCTGTACACACGTGAACTTCATTATGTCCCTTAGGA
>CAYOSH010000011.1:90771-115396 GCA_964406575.1 uncultured Eubacteriales bacterium
GCGAACATAACAGGAAGGGCCTGTACACACGTGAACTTCATTATGTCCCTTAGGAGTTAAGCTGAAGGTTTTATGAAAGGTGACGATCTGCATGACCCGGCTTAACGGCACGTCTAATTTCTTACTGATCCTGTCTAGTACGTCTTGAGGAAGCCAGTGATTTTCGCGCTGAATCTCAAGTAATACTTGAACCAGTGAACGAGCTTTGCTCTGGTGTTTATTTATAATCCGATCGATTCTATCGTTATCCATAACCACTGTCCTAACTTTCTGTATGCTTTCTCATGTCCTGTACCTGCTCTATTATCTTAGGCAGTGACAATGAGGTTCCGGATTTATCGAACCTGACTAATCCTTGTTTAGCTGAAATTTTAAGGTGTCTTGATAATTCAGACGGGCTCAAGCCCAAAATTGCGGAGATTTCCCCGGTTGAATGAGGCCTTTCTCGCAGGAGAGTTATAATTTGGCTCACTGCCAATTTATCACCGATCAATTCATTAAATAACCTGTTGAATTCGTCACTGGTGAAAAATTCAGTATAGGCTTTTTCCGTTCTATCAGGAACCCTTAACCTCTCCGATTGCACCAGCTTAATATAGGGGATGAGCTTCTTAACCGCCTCAAGCTTGAATTTTAATTCATGTTCGTCTATGCCTTCGCCTTTGCCAAAAGGGCCCAACTTCTCTATCCTGGGGACAAACTCATTCATTATATTGGCAAAACGGATTCCTTCACCGGCAGATACCCATTCAAGTCTCAACCTTTCGGGATTCAGCCCGATGTGCTCCAGCAGTTTTTTGCATACATACACCATGCCAAGTGCATCGTAATTTCCATGGGTAACATAATGGCAGTCGTTAAGATGACAGCCGCCGATAAACACAGCGTCCTGTCCGGTTACAAAGGCCCGGAATATGTGTGCCGGGTCGACTCTGCCGGAACACATCACCCTTATCACCCGGATATTGGGGGGGTATTGAAACCGGGAAACACCGGCAAGGTCTGCCCCTGCGTAGCAACACCAGTTGCAGAGAAATCCTAAAATCCTTGGTTCAAATTGATGCCCTGCAGTCATTCTTAACTCACTCCTAAGGCAGTAATATTCATTTGTGGATTCCTTCGTCGGCTGGATTCTCCGCCAGGCGTGGAACCGCGGCATCGATCTGGCAAAAGAGCTCTTCATCGGTATAGTGCTTCAACATAATGGCATTGGTTGGACACTTTGCATTGCAGAGTCCATCGCCTGTGCAGAGAATAGGGTTCACCCAGGCCTTCCTGCCTTTCGGTGTCTCACGAAACTCTATGGCACCATACGTACACGCTGTAATACATGCCCCGCACGATACACAATCGTCTTCTTTCACCTCGCAAACAGCGCCAGAAGCTGTGACTGTATCCTGCGAGAGAAGAGTAACCGCCCTGCCGGCAGCTCCATAAGCCTGACTTATGGTTTCGGAAATAGGCTTGGGGTAGTGCGCTATCCCACACAAATAAACGCCCTCCGCGGCAAAGTCAACGGGCCTTAATTTTACGTGGGCTTCCTGGAGGAATCCATCCGGACTCAAAGGAACCTTGAACAACCGGGCTATTTCTCGACTTCCCGTGGAGGGAACAACAGCAGCGGACAGGACGAGTAGATCGGCGTCCAGAACGAGCCTCTGACCTAAAATGGGATCAAGAACGCTGATCCGTAAAACAGGTTTGCCCTCCTCTGTGGCAGATTCCAACTGGGGTTTGTCATCCGGTTCCCAGCGAATGAACTTTACATCTTTCTCCGCTGCCTCACGATAATAATCCTCTTGGAACCCATAGGTTCTCATATCCCGAAAAAGAATGTAGATGTCCATCTTCGGGCTTAACTCTTTGAGTTTCAAGGCGTTCTTTATGGCCGTGCTGCAGCATATGCGGGCGCAATAATTTCTGTCTTCCTGTCTGCAGCCGACACATTGGATCATCACCAGACTCTGAGAGTTGATCAGTCTTTTTTCACCCCCGATGATTTGCTCCTCCAATTCCAACTGGGTCAACACCCTATCATCTTGCCCATAAAGGTATTCAGTGGGTTTATACTCCTCAGCACCCGTAGCGAGGATGGCGATGCCATGGTGAATCTCTTTGATCCTTCCTTCAGATTTCACCGTGGTGATGAAATTGCCCACATAACCGGAAACATCTGTAATAGTCGCGTCATGAGACACATGAACTTGAGGGTGTTTATAAACCTTGCGGATAAGATCACTCAAATATGCCTGAACATCCAGCCCATCCAAGGTGTAATGAATTCTTCGTGCCATCCCTCCTAAGTCTGTATCCTTTTCCACCAGGTGAACCTCAAATCCCTGGTTGGCTAAGGCCAGGGCACTGGTCATCCCGGCGAGGCCCCCTCCGACCACCAGGCCGGTTTTGTTGACGGGCAGATCAAATTCCTGAAGGGGCTCCAAATTGGAAGTCCGGGCGACCGACATCCGAACGATATCCTTTGCCTTTTTGGTGGCTTCTTCCTTTTGTTTGGAGTGGACCCAGGAGCAATGTTCTCTAATATTAGCCATGTCGAAGTAATATTGATTGATTCCCCCTTCCCGAAGCGTGTCCCTGAACAGCGGCTCATGTGTCCTGGGGGTGCAGGCGGCGACAACCACGCGATTGAGCCCTTTTTCCCGGATGGTGTTCGATATTTGCTCGGCAGCATCGGTGGAACATACAAAAAGTCCTTCTTCAGCATGAACGACATTGTCTAAGGAGGAGGCGTATTCAACGACTGAAGGTACATCGACCACTCTTCCGATATTGGCGCCACAATGACACACAAAGACACCCACTCTAGGCTCCTCTTCCGAGACATCCCTTTCCGCCGGATATATCCTGTCTCTAGCCAGTTTCCCTCGCCGGTAATCAAGGAGATCACCACAAAGGGCTCCGGCCCCGCTGGCGGTTACAACCGATTCGGGGATATCCATGGGGCCCAGGAAGGCTCCGCTTGCATAAATTCCCGGGCGGGTGGTTTGCATAGGATTAACAGGGTTGGTTTTACAGAATCCAAAAGAATTGAGCTGGATGCCGAATGTCTCAGCCAGGTTCTGCACATCTGCAGGAGGGTTTAATCCAACGCCCAATACCACCAGATCGAATTCTTCTTCCTTCACCCCATCCTCGAAGGTGGCGTATTTTATCGTTACATTCTTTGTTTCCGGGATCTCTTTTCCTATCGATACGTAGCTTCTGATGAATGTAACCCCGGGAAGTTTCTCTGCTCTTTGGTAGAATCGTTCGAAATCCTTGCCAAAGGAACGAATATCGTTATGGAATATGAAAGCCTGCGTGTCCTCGGCATGGTCTTTGGCCAGGATCACCTGTTTCTGGATATACGAGCAGCAGACCGCGGAACAATAGCTGTTACCGCCAGGGATAACCTCCCTGGAGCCGACGCAGTGGATCCAGGCAATTTTATGCGGATGCTTTTTATCCGAAGGGCGCAATATCTCACCTTCGTGTGGCCCAGTGGCACATAGGAGCCGTTCAAAGTCAAGACTGGTGACCACGTTCTCCATTTTTCCATAGCCATAGTCGCCCCGGAGCTTAGGATCAAACGTCTCGTAGCCCGGGGACAGAACGATTGCCCCTACCTTTACACTGACCTTCTCCGCCTCTTGATGAAGATCTATGGCGTCATGCTTACAGACTCCCTGGCAGATCGTACATTTCTTGTCTTGGAGGAAAAGGCAGTTTTCATCGATATAAGTGACAAGGGGAACGGCTTGAGAGAAATATATATGGATGGCTTTATTCGTCGATAAGTTTTGATTGAACGGATCTGGGACATTGACCGGGCAATACTCAACACAGACAGTACAACCGGTGCATTTGTTCTCTATAACGTATCTGGGTTTTTTAATCAGGGTTACCGTGAAGTCTCCTGCTTTCCCTTCTAGGCTTTCAACTTCAGTATAGGTCAGGATCTCTATGTTGGGATGCCTGTCACATTCAATAAACTTGGGAGATTCAATGCACATGGAGCAATCATTCGTGGGAAAGGTCTTATCAAGCTGGGCCATCTTGCCACCGATGGTGGGTGATTTCTCAACCAGATAAACCTTAAAACCTGCCGTAGCAAGATCAAGAGCGGCTTGAATACCGCTGATCCCCCCGCCAACAACCAAAACATCTCCAAAATTGCTTTCTGCAAAACTTTTACAAAGCGCTTCAATTTGTTCTTTTTCCACTTCTCTTTGCCCTTATTCGTACTCTCCGCATTGAGCGGAGTTCGCCATGCTTATCCTGATATTGCTGTTAGAGAAAATGTTTTCGGCATTTTTTATGAATAGTCCATGCTAATTTGTTGAACAGCCAAGTCGCTCCGGGTGGGAATACACCGACAGGCGGCTTCCACGCGCATGGCCAACCAGAGCAATGCCCAGGTCACGGGCAAGCGAAACGGCGCTCTCCGTCGGTGAGTGCCGCGAAACAACAACCGGGACTTGCATCTTTGCCGCTTTGAGCAACATCTCGAACGAAGCGCGTCCGGTGCTCGATAGCAGTCGATCTCTGGTTGATAGTCCCCTCAATAGACATTCGCCCTGGATCTTGTCAAAGGTGTTATGTCGTCCAATATCCTCAGCCACGACTAGCAGGTTCTTGGTATCGGACAGAGCTGAGGCGTGCACCCCTCCACATAACCGATATAGCTCCATCTGATTTTGAAGCTGGTTCATCAGTGATAACACTTCCTTTGGTGTGGCAACAAGATCCGAATTTACCTTTTGTCCATGAGTTTTAAAAGTTGCTCCGCCACCACACCCAGAGGTGAGCGTCCGCTGCGTTGGCAATTCAACCTCGGGGTTGCTCAGCATCACTTCGGCCAGCGATTCCTCCTCACACACCCGCATTTTCGCCACGTCGCCCATACCAGAGATGATCCCCTCTGCGTACAGGAATCCGAGGACTAGGCAATTCAGCTTGGTTGGAGTGCACAGGATGGTGACCAGTTCCTGGCGATTTACAAAGATTGCGAGCGCCATCTCGCTAGGCACATGAACTGAGGTCCTGCCCCATCCCGCGCCCGAAAAGCGATCTAAGACTACGTCTGTAGTGAAACCTTTCAGACTCAATTTGCCAATCGCTTCTTGCTTGTTTAACTTCTTCATCCTTTAAATCACTTCCTGAAGAATCTCCGTGATGTCCTTAATCTCTATGACTTCACTATCTTCCAGGTTCAACCTGCTATCCTCAAAATTTGTGATGCAGTATGGGCAGGAAGTAACCAGCACCTCAGCCCCGGCCGCGACAGCTTGCTTGACTCTGAGGTCAGAGAATCTTTCACCTTTGGGAGTATCCATCCAAATCCTGCCCCCACCGCCTCCGCAGCAGAGGCTTTCTTCTCGTGAATCAACCATCTCGATCAGCTCTATACCGGGTATCTTCTTTAAGGCCTCTCGGGGTTCATCATATATGCCATTGTGTCGACCCAGGTAACATGGGTCATGATAGGTCACTTTCTTCCTGTACTCCTTGGTGAGGTCAATCTTTCCCTCGCAAATAAGCTCGAGTAAATATTGGGACATATGGACCACTTCAAAGTTCACCATAAATTCGGGATACTCGTTTTTGAACGTGTGGTAGCAGTGAGGGGAAGAAACAAGGATTTTCTTCACCCCATTTTCGATAAACGTTTTGATGTTTTCCCTGGCCAGGCGTTTGAATAATTCCTCATCACCGGTCTTACGGATACTTTCTCCACAGCAATTCTCCTTGGAGCCCAGTATCCCAAAATCTGTCCCAGCCAAGTTGAGGATATTGGCCGTGGCTCTGGCTACCTTCATTAACCTCGGATCATAGCAGAGATAGCATCCGGGAAAATATAGATATTCAAGCCTCTCGCTGAAGGTGTTTACATTATGACCTTCTGCCCAATCAGCCCTCTTTTTTCGCTCTTCATTCAGGGGGTTTCCTTCGCCAGCGAGGCTTGCCCTTATGGCGGAAACCGGTTTGGCTGAAGCGGGAAAGACCCCGTATTCCGTGGCTATCCTGCGCAAAGATACTCCGGATTCTATCTGTTTCACGTCCCTGGGGCACAACGGGGGGCATTTGCCGCAGGTCGTACAAAGCCACATATCTTCAACTTCTATCTCTGTCAAACCGAACACAGCCTGTCGGACTAACTTGCGCATACTAAAGGTTCTAACCCTGTTCCAAGGACAAACAGTATCGCATAATCCGCATTGATAACATAATTTGAAGGCTTCTCCACCACTCTCTTTTATGACATCAATGATCTCCTTGAGAGGGGCTACAGTTTTCATCGTTTATTTAATCCTCTTCTTTCACCTTATGTTCCAGGCCCTTCTTTGAGATTGACATTCGGGCAATGGTATCCATTAGCTTTTGTAATCCATATTTGTTTGCCAGGGATTCCAATCCGATCTCCATCTCCTCCCGCTTCTCTTCTTCTTCGGCCTCCTCTTCTCTTTCCTCGTAAGTCAGAGCATCAGCTAAGCACCACTGAACACACATCGGCTCTGCTAACGGCGGGTCGCTTTCACACATATCGCATTTCAGGGGGAGACCGGAATCGGGTTCTTTAAAAACGTCCCTGGACGGACAGGAAACTCCGCAGAAGCTGCACTCGTCATATTCCTTTTCGTTGATCGTGTAAGTATGTCTGCCGGTACATTCGGCTGGAGTATAATCACCCGCACGTATCGGAACATAAACATCTCTGAGTGGTTCATGAATCACCCGAATGCGAGACCTCGCTGGATTATTGCTGCTGTATTTTGGCGAAGAGTGAAAGGCGGAACAGGCGACTTCACAAGCCCGGCAACCATTACATTTATCAAGATCAACTTTTATTATTTTGACTGTTTTCTTTTTTTTCTCCCTCACTACGGTTTCACCTTTTTGCATTATTACTTACCTGTTTCCGACGAAGCCTCTTTGGAAGGAGTGTCTTCGGACTCCTTCAAGATCCCCCTCTGTAAAAAGTCTTCGCTCACGTAATCCAAACCCAATTCATGTAGAGATTCCTTAGTAGGAATCCCCTCGTTATTCCACCCCTTTAGTTTGTAATACTCATCTAAGAGCTTCTTTTCAAGTTCGGGAAATCTTTTTTTCCAATGGTTCTCCGGGGGCTTCTCATCTTTTCTTCTCATGCCTCTTCTGATATTAATGGCTCTCACTAAAGTTCGGTACCTCTTGGCTGCTTGAGTGAGTTTGGCTTCATCCATGTCGATCCCGGCCCCCGATGAGATAAACTTGGGGTAATTGTGTATATGATATGGGGGTTTCAGGGGGAATGATGATAAACCCGAACACATCCCGATGGCGTCATCGATGTAGTGCATCCTCTCTTGCCAATCAACAATATCGCAACACATTTCTACAGTTGGGTAATAGGGGAATGAGTTTTCTCCCCGCAGTTCCCAGTCCAGAAAATATTGCTTAAACTTTTCATCAGGAACCTGGAACCAATCCTTTACAAACTCTTCTCTCTCCTCTCTCGTGGGAAAAGGCATTTGTGGAAACTGTCCTTCAATTTGGGTGATGTTTATCTTCTCCCCGGTAGAATACATAAGAAAATAAATGGGATTCAGCATCGACAGTTTGAGAGGCATCTGCTCATGTTTCTTAATATTATTATGAGCGTATTCCTTTGCGCCCTTACCAATCTCTTTGGCCGCCCAATAAGTACCGTTAGCCAGAACGTCTCCTATTCCTTCCCGCCGGACGATTCTGTCAAGTAACCAGTAAAATCTCTCCTCGTTATCGGATGGCAATCCGCGCATATCGTTTTCAGTTAAAATGTTATTTTCATAGAGTTCAAGGGCGAAGGCCATAACTTGTGGGGTTGAAAATGCGTCCACTCCATACTCCGTTGCCCGTTGAGCGATTTTCAGGCCAAACTCCAGGTCTGACATGGCCGCCATAGTATACGTTAATTTCGAGAAGCATTTCATCATGTATGTTTGAACTCCTGGCATGGAAATCGTAGCCGCACATTTCATCGGACAGTTGTAACAACTTATGAGTCGCGTTCGCGCATTTTCCATAGTCTCCGTCCACGCCTTTTCGACATCCTCGGTCCAAAAGTCTTTTCTGCGGTGGCGGGAATTTCCCCACATGAAACTCTCGGTGTGCCACTTTTCATCTTGGATTCTCATCTCTTGCGGTGACCCGAGCCCGGCTAAAATGGGCATTACCCCCGGAATCGGCTTTTCTTCTCGGACTTTTATATATTCCAGCACTTCATTGCAAAGCTCCAGGAATTCATCCGGTCGGGCAATATTGACGTCCCCTGTTCCTCGAACAGCTATCGCCTTTAATCCTTTGTCTCCCATAACGGCCCCAATTCCGCCTCGGCTGGCACTGCCCCTGCCCTGCTCGATAGAGGCAAAATAAACCCTGTTTTCACCCGCCAGGCCAATGGCCGCCACCTGGGCTTTTGGCTCCTTTAACTCCTGTCGAATAAGCTCTTCAGTTTCAATAGCGCCTTTTCCCTGCAAATGAGAGGCGTCACGTATTTCTACTTTGTCATTGTTTATCCACAAATAAACCAAATTGGGGGACTTTCCGCGAATGATCACTTTATCATAACCGGCATATTTCAATTCCGGTGCCCAAAATCCCCCCATCATTGAAAATGCCATTAACTCTGTCTGGGGAGAAATAGTTGAAACAATGGTACGATTACAACCGGTAGCAGGCGTGCCACATAAAAGACCAGCTGCAAATATCAGTAGATTATCAGGAGAAAAAGGTTCAACTTCAGGGAGAACCCTGTCCCATAATATCTTGGCGTTCGTGCCAAGCCCCCCCAGATAAAGCTCGGTTTCTCTTGGATCCGTTGCACCCCGCTCAATGCTTCCCCGGGTTAGATCAACTTCTAAATTAAACCCTGTCTCTGCGTACCTCATTATTTTTCCTTGATGTATTCATTGAAAAGTATCCCATTCTATTAAAATATTTAGATCTATTGGGATTTTTCCTTGGAAGCTTTTTATCAAGAAAGTTGCTCTTCATGTATTTAAATCCTTCTCGAGAGGTATCATGTTCAACATATTGAATCCGAGTGATTTAAAGAATGAAATCAGATCACCCGTATACCATTCCGCTATTGTTCTGACTCTTTTAATACCTCTCCGTTCAAGATGCTCTAGGAGGGCTTCTCCCAATTTTCTGCCTATTCCGCGTCTTTGAAAATCAGGATCTACACCCAAAATTCTAATCCATCCGGTTTTTTCTGCGATACCAAATTCCCAGATTCTTATTTCTCCGATGATGAATCCAACGATATTTTCATCAAGCTCCGCTCCGAGGCTTAACATTGGGTCGCTGCGTTCAATATTGTATCGCGTTGCCTCTTTTAAATACTCCATGCGTTCTTCATTGATTATCCCCAATTTTCCTTCAATCCGCTTTTCGATTCTCACGATATCCTTAATATTGTCCAAACTGAGTGGCCGTATCTTTACTCCAGAGCTGGCCTCTTTCCACAATTTTGTCCTGCCGACTGTCCTGTACATCACGAGATTTTTGGCCTTCAAAATCTGTAGATATTTACTGACCGTGTGCCTCACGAGATCCAATTTTTTTGCGATCTCATCCACCTGTATTCCATCCGGAGAATCTTTAAGCAGAGACAGAATCTCTTTTTCAACATCAACCTTACTCATTTTCTTCCTCTGTGGTTACCAACAAATATTGATGAGATGAAAAAAATCTTGTACTAAATTTGATTTTTCCCCTTATCTTTCCCGGCTCTGCTTGGATTTTTATTACTCGTGCTAGCAATATTGTATTTCATGGTAACCAATATTGTTAATAATATAAGAATAAACGGAAATATTGTCAAGAAGTAAATCCAGATAATCCATCGATTCTTTTTGATATTAAATGAGATGAATGGTGGGCGATACAGGATTTGAACGTATGGCTTCGACTGTGTGAAAAGAATTATCTAAGAATGCAAGGCTTCCGGCACGGCTTTGGGCAGTCCGAGTTGACGCAATTGTTAGCAGCCACGGCCTGCTTGCCGTTGTTCAGCCACTAATATTTGAATTCGGTGCATTTACTATGTCGATCTGCTCCGACAAGCTGTCCGAAAAATCCAAAAGGTTTGCCACACATCACGCACAGGCCAGAGGATTTTCGGCTTGCTTGCACTTTGCGCCTTTCTTCTTCAACATACTTGCGTATGTTTTCCTCTCGACGTTGTTTTGCTTCCGGCTCCTCACATATTGATTTTCTCACTCGTTGTAGTTGTTCTTTTTCCACGCAATGCCGTACTTCATCTATTGATATGGGAGATATAGATGTGATATCAAAATCCGTTGCCTTTATTTGATTAAGCATCCTTCCGGGAGGCCCAAGATTGGGAGCTATTTGTAAGGCTTGTTTAAGATACTGTACGGCCTCTTCAAAATAGCCAACTTCCATTAAGACTCCTCCAATATTAGTCCATAAAGATGCGTCCTTGGGATCAATCAGAAGCGCTTCTTTGAATTTTCCAACTGCAGTTAGGTTTTCTCCTTGTCGATATAACTCTCCCGCCTCTTTTTTAAGAGCATCTGTAGTTTTATTGAAGAATTGTGTTTCAACCGCTACAAATGCACTTCCACCACAAGGACATACAGTTATTTCATCGGGAACTTCTTCTCCACACGAACGACATACTTTTTTCTTTTCTGTCTCTTTTTTTATACTGCTGGGTTTCGATGATGATGATACCTGTAATGCCAATAAGCAATTAGTGCATATACTCCAGTCGTTTATATCAGACAATGCATGGATCTTCCAATTGTAAAAAATGTCGATATCGCTCGCACCTGAGGCTTTAGCAGAAAGTGTGGCAGCGGAGTTTTTAACCTTAGGAATGGCTTCATATGGATTAAATCCATTCTCAATTGCTTTTCGAATCTCGGTCGGACTGAAGGTTGTTAGTAATAGCTCGGGTGTTATGTCGCCGCATATATCACAATGTTTCATTTGATACCTCCTGTTAGCAGCTAATATATTATACAGCCGTTTTGCTTGAGTAAATACGGCAAATATTTCTATCTAAACGCAGATTATCAGAAGCGATGCAAGTATTTCAATTTAACTTTTGGATTTCTCTAAAATAGTCTATTTCAATCTATCGGCGGGACTCAAGACTCCCCGTCCCTCACGATTAAGGACATGGGTATAGATCATTGTTGTTCTGACATCTTTATGCCCCAGGAGCTCTTGAACTGTTCTGATATTATATCCATCTTTTTAAAGATGTGTGGCAAAGGAGTGGCGCAAAGTATGAGAGTAGGCGTGTTTATGGATTCCGGCTTTTTTTATTGCCATTCGGACAGTTTTTTGGATTGCTGTTTCATGAATGTGGTGTCTTCCTTATGATCTGGATTGTAGAGGGTCAGGTGCACAAGTCCCATGGAGTTGGCCTGACTCAAGATCGCTTTTGCCTCATCCAGCGAAATGTATTGGGCGCTGCCCTCATTCACATACATGCCTGCAGCGTCGTCCATCATCAGGCACACATTTAAAGGATTGCTGCAGCGCTTGTAAAGGCTCCGGCAAAGACATTCGGTAACGGCAAATGACCTCGAATTCCGGAGGATTTCGATGGCCTGTTCTGTGGCTAATACCCAGTGTATTGTTTTTAAAGATTCATTGACAGGCACGACTTTGGAAGAGATCTGAATCAAATCCTTCTCCAGATACATGTCATAACAGGTTTGCCTGTCTTCAAGAAATGCATCTTATGATTTAACAGTTTTATTTCTGCTCATCACGACCCCCTATTCGGCGAAAGAGATTTTTTCGACAAGAGCACCCTCATATTCCTGGGCAAAATCTCATAGTATTCCAGAATGCCCAACTCCTCCATTTTTTTTATTATCTCCTTAGGCAGTTTTGCTCTCGGCTCTCTATTCATTATATGGGAGGTTTCTTCCTTTGAAAAAACCCACGAATCTTCGATCCAGTTCCTTTTGGTCTTATTTTCGGGACAGCATTGCTGGCAGAACAGACAGCCGACCAAACAGTTATGCCAGGAAGGATGAAACCAGAGGGGAAAATCCTGCTTCCGCTCGTTGTGGAAGGTGATACAGCGCTCTGCATGAAGAAGGAATCTGTCCGAAGAGATGGCCTGGGTCGGACAGTTTTTAAGACAAGACACACAATGTCGGCAGCGCTCCATCATCCGCGCCTCAAGCCAAATATCCGCATCCGGAGGAAGGTCCGAATAAAACGCTGACAATCTGAAATAACTTCCCATGCCTCTGACATATGCGATGTTGTTTTTTCCGTATTCGGCAAGTCCACTGCTGACGGCAAGGATTTTCAAAGGCAACGCCGCTTTTGCAAAGAGATGTGTCTGAGAATGTGCAAACTCATTAAGAATTCCTGAGACTTCTACATCTGTCTCATAGGAATAATGGGAAGGAATAATAAAGGAAACCAATAAGTTTTCTAGGGTAAATGAAACCCGGCGTTGAGGTTGAGGGGAGGCAACAACAACGATTGATTTGGCTCCATAAAAATTTCCGGGCAGATCAAAGTCAAAATCCTTTAGGTGTTCTTTGAAAAATTCGTCATCCAATAGGTTCTGCTCATGCCATTCCGTCTCTTTTTGCCTGAGAGCGGAGAGGCGGTTTATTGATACGATTCGAGCTCTGTGACCTTTGCTTTCCAGCCTCCGATACAATTCCTGCGTTGGAGACGCAGAATGTTTATGAGCCAAATTTGACATTTGCTTACTCTCCTTTCAGCTTATTTTTTCCTGTACAGGGTATTCATCAAGAAAAGGCAATTCATGTCTTTTCTTTAAAAAGTACCTCGTAATGGGTGACATATTCCTCTTTTTCCAAGAGATATTTGTCATCATCCGGGAAATAGAACGCTTTTTCAACATCTAACCCGGCAAATCTTTTTAGGGAGGCGAGCGAATCCCACAGGGATAATAACAGAAATTCCGCCGCGCCCTTCTCTGCGCGTCTCAGCAGATACACGCCTCTATTTCCTTCCGTAGTTCTGTAAGCTTTTACTCCAGTCTTTTTGATGTAATCCGCGTATTCGTCTCCGAGCGATTCAGGAGACTTTCCGTGCCAAGCTCTTACAATCATTTTTCCTCCTCGTATTCGAAGATTATTATTGGGATTCTTGTCACCAAGATTGGGTTTTGAATGTGATCGTTTTTTGCGATCCACCTTTTATTGCTGAATGACGTGTCTCTGGCTTTCGGAACACTATGGCCACAACACCTGCAATCATCAAAATAGCGGCGATAATTATTTTTGGGGAGAGAAGCTCGCCGCCTCCGAACCAGCCCACAAAAACAGCAATGATCGGATTTACAAAGGCATAAGTGGAAACCCGATCAGGGGAAACTGTCTTCAAGAGCCACATGTATGCTGTAAATGCGATAATCGAGCCGAACAAGACCAGATAGAATAATGATACAAGAGACAAGTTGGATGCGGATGCAAGAGAATTGGCTTCCCCAGTTAGAAGACCTATTAGAACAAGGACTGAACCGCCGCAGATCATAGTCATCCCAGAAACCAGCAAAGGGCTTTTCGGAAGGTTTGCGTATTTCGAATAAACTGAGCCGAAAGACCAGGAAACACTCCCTAATAGCAGGACCGCAGCTCCGGCAAAATCCACAGATTGCCCTCCAAATAGTTTTGCAGGCTCAACTAAAAGAATCATTCCGAAAAAACCGAATGTAAGTCCGAGAATCACACGTCCGCCTATCTTGCCAACGGGGTTACGAAAATATGAGAGAAGTATCATCCAAATAGGTGCGGTAGCTACGATAAGAGCCGCGATACCCGATGGAAGGACCTGTTCGCTCCATACCAAGGCCCCATGTCCTCCCAGAAAAAGCAGTGTTCCGACAACTGCGGCTGTTCTCCACTGTTTTAATCGGGGATTAGACTGACCCCGGATACGCGCCCACGAATAAAGAACAGCCCCAGCTGATAGAAACCGGAATCCCATCATAAGAAAGGGAGGTATGGTCTCGATTGCGAAGCGGATTGCGAGATATGTCGTTCCCCAAATGATATAGATGGCTCCGAAGGCGATAAATATCTTGATTTTTAAGGAAGAGTCAGCAATTATTTTTTTGACCGAAGTCCCGGTGATGAGATCGTGTTTCTTGATTGAAAGGATCATTGTATGCTCAATATAACCTATTAATATCCGTTTGATGGTTATAGTATACAAATAAAATAATAACCTGTCAAGATAATTTTGATGGTTATAATAAAAAGATGAAATAAGCTGAATACCGGACTCTACTCCCTGGAATATCGGTTTATTCAGCGATACCGTCTTACGTCAAGGTGCCATGTGTAGCACTTTTTTTTGCTTTCGGTAATAACGCTTTGCTTTTGCCCTGTTTCCGCAGTCTGCCATATCACACCATCGCCTGCTTCTATTCCGGCTATTATCCAAAAAAAGATAGCCGCAGCCCCTATCATCGGCGCACTCTTTCACCCTGCCTAAACTCTCCGAGGTCAACAATTCTGCCGCGGATCGAACAATGGGATCCAACATGCAATCTAGCTCCCCTTCGCCTCTGCTTGTACTCCATATAAAACCATCTTCCGCATGAACCAATCGTGACTGCGCCATAGTTCTGGAAAGATTCAGGTTGATAACAGTCATATCTTTTTTTGGAGGAATATTTCCTTTGGCTACACCAGAAAAAACGTGATAAATAGCTTCTCTCAATTCTAAGGCACGCTTATGTACTTCCTTGGCCCTGGAAGATTCCTTTTTGCCCTTACGGATCAATTTTTGAGCTTCCTTCTCTGTAAGGATTTCCGAGATAAGGCTCCATTTTACAAAGTCATTGTAAGTCTTAAGCTTTTCTTCGGGATGTTTGCTTGCATGCCATTCGGCTGTATTGGCAAAATCCAGGCACAATTTCCCGCCAATAAGACTCTGTTTATTACCAACAGGGGTGCGATTTTCTATCATTTAATTCTCCTGAAATGAGCGGTTATCCAATCTATCCAGTTATTAACAATAATCTCCGAATAACCAATCTCAGTATATTAGCCGGTTATAATGTTGTCAAATGAAATTTATCCCGTATCCTGAACATTCCCCTTGCTGCATCTTTTTTCCCCCTCTGAAAGGTTGTCGCCGAATCGCTATTGTACAAGATGAAAAAACTTAGGAATAAAAACCCAGTAAGGATAAGAGAAAAAAAGCTGAAGAATGATTACGGGAAAATAGAGGTCATAAAGGACGTTAAATTGTTGATAGTAAAAAACTGGACGATGTAGGATTTGAACCTGTGACTTTGACCGTGTGTAAAAGGCACAAATATTGATCACACTCTGGTCACAGTTTTAATTAAATGTGGAAATTGCCCACCGAAATCCGTTTGCATCCCTCCTTCGCTTGCATTATATTTATAATACGGTCTGAGTGCTGGATCAATTCGGGTATCCAGACAAGAGGAGAATCCAAGGAAAAAGTCCGGCAATACCATACTCATCACTGGAGGAAGTTCCGGTATCGGTTTCGCACTTTCGAAACAATTCATAAAAGAAGGAAATACCGTCATCGCATGCGCGAGGAATAGAGATCTTCTGGAACGTGCTGCGTCTGAGCTTCCCGGGCTAGTCACACATCGCTGCGATCTGACCATCGAGGCCGACCGCATGGAGTTCGTCGACTGGCTTTTGAGCGAATTTCCCGGTTTAAACATCCTCATCAACAACGCAGGAATTCAAAACTATATCAGCTTCGCTTCTAAGCCGGATTCCAAGGCGATTATCGATGAAGTCGACATAAACCTTACAGCTCCGGTTATTCTGACAACGCTTTTTATCCCTCATCTGAGGTCGAAAGACGACAGCGTCATTGTCAATGTTTCGTCAGGACTAGCGTTTGCCCCGCTCGCATTTGTGCCTGTTTATTGCGCGACCAAAGCGGCTACTCATTCATTCACTTTGAGCCTGCGCCATCAGCTTCGCGATGCAAGAATTCGTGTGGTCGAGTTGATTCCACCGATGGTGGACACAGCTCTGGGCAGTGAAGGGCGCCGCAATCGCAGCGGGTCCACGCATGGGTCTGGACATCAGATGATGTCGCCAGATGAATTCGCAGAGGAGGTTGTGCGCAGGTTTTTCGAGGGGGAGGATGAGATTGTCGTTGGTGCAGCCGTCGGGCTTCGAAAAGATGGGGAGTCAAGGTTCGAAATGATGAACCGTTGATTCATTCAAGTCAACAAAAAACAAGTGGTGGGCGATACAGGATTTGAACCTGTGACTTCTACCGTGTGTAAAAGGCACAAAAACAGGAAAAAGCGGAAAAAATAAGGGATTTCCCCAGTAGGCTGTCGCGAATTAGACCTATGGAATCCTGAAGCTTTTTGATATTCTTATTGATTCTTCGATATTCTTGACAAATTTAGGTCACACTTTGGTCACAGCTGCAAGATTTAGAACTTAAAATTAAAGGTCTTGGAAATAGTTACCGACATAACTCCTGACAAGGTTTTGCTAAAGCATATACCAGATGCTTTTTTGATGGAAACCCACCGTCTCAGATCCATGGGCCGGGTGCAATCCAGTTCGTGGGGCTTGGTTTGTCGGAGGAAAGGGCTGCGACGATAGGCGATAGAAATCTGTTTACCGAAGTCATGATTTCTCTGAATAAGGAGGGAACGTGATTTTGTTGAAGCCTTTTGCAGAATGCTTCCCACTGAGTCTGCTTGGCCACGATGAAAGGCTCAGCGAATACCTCGATTTCCGTGGGAAGCACTGTGCCCCGTTGTAAAAAGGTCCTTCGAATAGCCTCGGCCAGGTTGGCGCCATCAAAGTCGAATTGCCGGGATAACAGCCAGATGTCATAGAAATCCTTCATCCTGCTGTTCAGCATACCCAGTTTGACCATGGCTTCAAGCTTTTCCGAGATTGAGCTCTCGCGGCTGTAACATAGCAATCTTGGTGCTGAGAAATTCAGCATAGTCGGAAAATCCAACTCCTCAGGCTTTGGAAATATGATGTCGCCGAAGCCGATATCAATCTGCATATTGACTCTCACAGAGCCCAATGCGCCCAGGAACCGAATCCTAATCCCATTGTAATCCGCGTCTTCGGTGATATGCTCTGCCTGAATGGAATCAGGATCGAAGACAAGCCCATCCGCTTCTACATCCTCAGTCAAGATATCCCGAATCTGTGTAATAATGTCGATTTCCTCGTTACTCGTTCTTCCCAGCATGTCGATGTCCATGGTCGGACGAACTTCCGGCGAACGCCAGACTCTCAGCATCAAAGCACCTTTGAGAATAAATCGGTCTGCGTGAGATGATTGGGATAGTCGGTAGAGGAATCTCTCCATGGCAAAGTATTGAAGCAACTCGTTGAATGGGCGCCTCTCGCTCTTAGCCCGGTTGAAGAGGCGTTGCCGGACAGACGCAGGGATATTTTTGGGAGACTTCATACAGTTGCCTCCAGGTAAGGCCGCATCACCTTTTCGATCCGGCAGATCTTGGCGTATTTGAGCAGCTCTTTAAGGTTGAACTTCTTTCGTGTCTTGTAGAGTTTCAGTGCTTCCAGCACAACGTCCATTCCGATCTTATTACGAAACTTGAAGCAATCGGCCAGGGTTTTTTCGGGGTTGTATACTTTAACGAGCACACCATCAATTAGATGCTCTTCGATGCCGGATTTGTAGGCTTCATTCGAAAATCTATGAGTCTGGATGGGAGGATGATCTAGTGAAGGCATCCGGGAGTCCCTTGGCACCGCCACGGAAACATCATGGGGAATCTGGGTCGTGATGTCGTGGTATGCAAGTGCAGAGACGAGACAGATGACGGCGTTTGGAAAGCGAAGGCTCACTGTAACCAGATCCGGATTGCTGATCGGAGGTAGTTCCACCAGCCGATAGATACCTCTGCTCACCTGCTCAATTACGCCCTTGTCCCTGAGTGAATAAAGCATGTAGCGTGTGATACCATTCGCGATAGCCTCACTCATTCGAAGTTTGCCACCGTGTTTGCGAAAAATTTCTTCAGGTCGTTCTTTCATTTCTGGCTCCAGACAAAGAGTTACCACTTGTTTGTAAGTGGTGACAATATGTCTGATTTCGACTAAAAAATCAAGGAGAATCTGAAAATTTGAAGAACACCATAATGCCAATAAAAATTGTTAATAATATAATCATCCTTTATCCCCCTAGGATAATTATATGGCCCTGGATAAGGTTGGCTTTCTGGGAAAATAAATGGTGGGCGATACAGGATTTGAACCTGTGACTTCTACCGTGTGAAGGTAGCACTCTTCCACTGAGTTAATCGCCCAGCCATGTGTATTTTTATTCCATTTGGCGTTCTTTGTCAATGGGAAGCCCTTTCATTATCCCGCATCTGAGCTGTCCGATGATTATCGAATTCAAGAGGTCATGTCTTAGTGATAAATTTTGCTTCGGAGCGATTCCATCCTGAATAGAATTGATTTTATTTGCGTATATTCATATAGGTAAATGAAATACGCACAAAGTGATTTTGAGACGAATGAAATTAGAGGAATCATGAACAAAAAGAATCAAAGGAGAGTGCGATGGAAGCTTTGGTGTGGATCTTTTTCATAATCCCTTTTTTTCTTGTGATCTTAGGTTTGTTGATCTGGAGTCTTGTCTGGGCTTACAAAGACGCTGAAAAACGTGGGAAATCAGGATGGATTGTTGTTCTAATGATCTTCTTCTTGAACTGGCCGACCAGTCTGTTGGTTTGGCTGGTGTTTCGCCCGGATATAAAACCTACGGAAGAGAAAGTCTAGAGACATACGAGTATAATCTATAGGTCAGCTCGGGGAGCTGACCCTACATCGGACTAAGTCGGACCGTTCGGGGGACGATCCCTACACAAAAGATTGAAGTTTGATTGACATTAATTTCGTTTCCAATTATAAATAAACCATGGCCATAAGACGCTGCCCATACTGCAAAGCAATCATTGATGAGGGATCGGAATACTGCTCTAACTGCGGGACTCAGCTGATATTTCCTGAGGACGAGTTTGTCGAAGAGGAAATACCCGGGGAGAAAATTGTCGACGTGGATGAAGAAGAAATAGAGCCCGAGGAGCAGCGAAATCCGACGAAAGGGAAAGGCCGGTCTGCAAAGGGTAAGAAAGCAGGTAAGGAGCCTGATGATGTTCCCGATGAAGAAGACTCAGAGGGGGTGGAAGCCGAAGCAGCGGATCAAGCCGAAGAATCTGAAACCAGCTTTGAGATAGAGTCCGATGAGGCGGAAATAGAAACGCCTTTTGATAAATCAGAAGAGCCTGAGGTCGAAGAACCTTTTGTAGAAGAACAAGAACCTTTAGACATGGAAGAGGCTTCAACTGGGGAGCTTTCTGATGATGAGTCCCTGGAGCCGGAAGAGAAGGTCTCTTTTAAGACAGAGGAAGAAGAAGGGGAGGACACTGAGGAAGATACCGCTCAAGATGAAACTGTGGATTTTAGAACCGCAGACCTGGAGAGCTTGGTAGACCCTGCTGAAAAAGAAAAAGAAGAGATCGAAAAATTCCTCGATTCATTGAAAGAAGAACGGGAAAAAACCAAGAAATATTACGAAGAGACAGGAGAATTGCCTCCATGGGCCCAGAGTATGAGAGAAGGTGCGACTACGGATGTTCCTTTGGAAGAAGAAGCTATCGGTGAAGAGCCTATAGAAGCCATAGAAGGTGAAAAAGAGGCGGGAGTCGAAGAACATGCTGCAGTTGAGGAGCCGTTCGGAACTAAAGAACACGAGGAAACAGTAGAGCCTTTTAGTGATGCTCTGGCCGAAGAAAAAACCGAAGGAGAGGATGCCGTTCGCCCAGGAGATACCGGAATGGGCCTACCAGAAAGGGTTGATCAGCAGAATCTTCCTTTCGACCAGGGTCTTTTTGGAACCACACTAGAGAAGCAAAAGAAGAGTCGTTTCAAAAAGCCGCAGATGGAATTCTCTCCATGGATGAAGTCCAGAATCTTTGATGTCCTCTTCATTTTCGGAGTGTGGATCGTTGCTCTATGGCTGGCATCCCGTGTCGTGGGAATCTCTCTCTTTCATCTGCTCACAGCATCCGCAGTGCAAACTCTCGGTTTTTTTGTGATCCTACTCTTGATCTATTTTTTCCTGTTTCTCTTTTTTCTGGGAGAAACTTTGGGGGATCACCTGTTTTCTGAAGATTAGTCGTCTACAACCTCATCACCGAGTTTGAAATTTTCTCCCAAAAATTTTTCTTTAGCCTTTGTATCAGAGGCAATTTCTTGAGGAGTCCCTTTGACCAGAATTTCTCCTTGGTCGATGATGTAGGCGGTGTCGGTTATTTTCAAGGTATCGCGGACATTGTGATCAGAGAGGATAATGCCGATAGCCTTGTTTTTTAAGTTCAGAAGTATTCGTTGGATCTCTACGATCGTCAAGGGATCGATCCCGGTGAAGGGCTCATCCAGTAGAAGAAATTTAGGATCGAGGATAAGGGTGCGGCAGATCTCGAGCCTTCGTCTTTCTCCTCCTGAGAGACTGAATGTTGGATGCGATCGTAATGACTTGAGGCCCAACTCCTCGAGCAAATGATTCGTGAGCGTCTTTATCTCGTTTTTTTTGTATTTCTTGAGCTCGAGAATCATGGTGAGGTTTTTCTCGACCGTTGTCTTAAGGAAGACGGAATTTTCCTGAGGCAGATATGTGATCCCTTCATCGGCCCTGCGATTGCTTGTGTGGCGGGAGATATCTGTCTCGTCCAGATAGATGGTCCCATTATCCGGTTTGATCAGTCCCACCATCATCTGGAAGGTTGTTGTTTTGCCCGCACCATTCCGTCCTAATAGGGCTATGATCTCTCCGCTATAAACAGCGATGTCCACGCCATTGACCACAATACGTTTGCCATAGCTCTTTTTGAGATGCTCTGCTTTGAGGACAGCCATTGCTTGACCTTAAACTTATCAGATAAAATACTAGTTTCTGACACTCCATGTGTCAAGGTCCCATGAAAAAGATAATCAGTGCCTCACGAAGAACAGATATGGTTGCTTTCTTCCCGGAATGGCTCTCTTCGGCAATCCACAGAGAGGAAGCCAAAGTCTATGGTCCGTCGGGGCACACTTATACGGTGGACTTGCACCCGCAAGTTGTCCACACGTTTGTTCTGTGGTCGAAGAATTTTGCAAATCTCATCGATAATGCATATGGCTTGAGGGATGAAATTCACAAGTACGAGCAGCTTTACCTCCATTTTACCATAACAGGCCTGGGAGGCAGTTTTATCGAACAGGGCGTTCCCCCGTCTCTTGGTGCGCTTTCTCAGTTGGATGAATTGATCCCGATTGTGAGAAATCCTCAGAGGATTTCAGTGCGGTTTGATCCGCTCATCTACTGGAAAGAAGGCGGAGAAGAGAGGACGAACCTCCATTTTTTTGAGAATATGGCGCCCGCTCTCCAGGTCAAAGGGATCCAAGATGTCCGCATCAGTTTTGCCCAGTGGTACAACAAGGCAAAAAGGAGAGCAGCCAAAATGGATTTCTTCTATACAGATCCTCCGCACGAACAAAAAGTCAGAGACGTGATGTTCTTGCATGAAATCGCAAAGAGCTATGGCCTTAAACTTTATATCTGCAGTCAGACTTTCCTGGCAGAGGGTGCCTGTATCCCTCAATCCTCATGCATCCATGGGCCTTCGCTCCAGGCTCTTCATCCGGAACACGCCTGCGTCTCAACGAAAAAAGACAGGACTCAGCGCAAAGAATGCCTCTGTACAGAGTCTGTGGATATCGGGAGCTACACCCAGTTCTGCCCCCATTGTTGTCTTTACTGCTATGCCAATCCAAAGATTTAATCTGAATTATTCATAAAAGCTGCTGATCCATTTATTCATAAAACTTCCATTTTATATGATCAGCGTCTTTTACCATTCGGGCGAATCGACCTTACCGCGTCTGTTTCGTTGCGGCCCATTCGCAGTAGACATCTACGGCTTCATGGGCCACTGCCTCACAGCCACGGCAAGCTCGACTCGTGAATAATTCAGGTTAAGGGGGATTTGGAGAGAAGTGATCTGAAGTACTCCCCTGAGGTCGAATCGTTAAATTCCCAGACCTAACCTCTCTGCTAATGCTGGGGGCAGTCCTGCCTCGAGAATTTTTTTCTGGGCTTCTTCGATGTTGTACTCGATCCGGAAAAATTTGATCTTTTTCTGTTTGCTGTCGTAGATGGCACAAGAAGCCCGGGTGTTCCTGTCCCGAGGCTGACCCACAGAACCGGGGTTAATTAGATACCTGACGTCTTTTTCGATCTTGATCTCGCTCGCGTTTCCTGTAATGAAGGTTCCTTCGACGAAGTGGTCCTTTTCCGTATAGAGGAAGGGGAAATGTGTGTGGCCGAAGAAACAGATCTGCGTTTTGATGTGGAGGAACGCTTCGGCTGCATCGAACTCACCAAATATATAGTGGTCCTCATCGAAAGGTGCTCCGTGGCAGATCGTGATATCTTTATTGACGGTTTGAGGGCCTTGTTTAAGGCGTTTGAGGAAGGTGAGATTGTTCTTTTTAAGAGTCTGCTGGGTCCAGTGGATGGCTGAAGCTGCGATTGGATTGAAAGTTTTGACATTGTCGATCTCACAGACAGCTTTGTCGTGGTTACCCCTGATGATGGACAAGGGGTTGAGGAGCTGGATCTTTTGGATGATTTCGTTCGGGGATGCGCCATATCCGACCATATCTCCGAGAAAGAGGAAGTGATCGATCTTTCGCCTCCGCGCAAACTTCAAAACAGCGAGGAAGGCCTCTAAGTTTCCATGAATGTCTGTAAATATGAAATATTTCATTTTATCTCAGCATGTCCTTTTCAGTTTTTCGTACATCAAGTGGGCCCTGTAAGAGCTTCTCACCAGAGGGCCTGATTCGACCTCAGTAAAGCCAAATTCCAGTGCGATCCTTTTCAAATCTGCAAATTCCTCGGGAGTGTAATACTTCTGAGTCGGGGCGTTGATTCTTGAGGGTTGGAGGTATTGGCCGATGGTTAAAAAATCACAGAAAACGGCTCGCAAGTCGGCAAATGTTTGCTGGAGGTCTTGTTTTTTTTCACCAAGGCCGATCATTAAGCCGGATTTTGTTGTGGCTCCCAGCGCTTTGGCTTTTTCCAGGATACTTAGAGAACGTCTGTAATTCTGGACCGGACGATTGATCCGAGGATAGATATTTTCAGGGACCTCGATGTTGTGGTTGACAACGTCGGGCCCCGCTGCGATAACGGTTTCCAGCGCCTTTTCGTTTCCGTTAAAATCAGGGATGAGGACTTCCACTTTGATGTCGGTATTCTGATTCTTGATGATCTCTAGTGTCGCCGCGAATGAGGAGGCTCCACCATCGGGAAGATCATCGCGCGTGACAGAAGTGAGAACGACATATCCGAGGCCCATTTGAGAAACAGCAGCTGCGACTCTTTCTGGCTCTCCCTGGGGAGAGGGAAGAGGCTCTCCCTTTGCCTTTGTGACAGCACAAAAGGCGCAATCTCTGGTACAAGTGTCTCCAAGGATGAGGAAAGTGGCTGTCCTGTGAGCCCAGCATTCGGCGACATTGGGACACTTGGCACTCTGACAGATGGTGTGGAGATTGTTCTTTTTCAGGAGGTGGGACACGTAGAAGAAGTTCTCGTGAGTGGGGAGCTTGACCTTCAGCCAGGAGGGTTTTTTTGTTGTCTGAACTGAGGGAACCGCCATCCTTTTTGCTCGAAAAATAATCCACTCTATAGAGTGGAATCAAAGTTTATTTGAATCGTGGAGGAGAGGAGTTATCAATAGTACTCGAATTCTCGTTCTCGTCTTATCCGTCTGCGCATGCGTTTGCGGGCTTGGGCGTCCTTCATCCGTCTGCGCTCGCCAGGTTTGTAGTAAACAGAATGTTTCTTGATCTCTTTGATGATCGCTTCTTGTTGGACTTTTCTCTTGAATCTCCGCAGTGCACCTTCGATAGATTCGCCATCTTCAACAACGATAAACGCCAATAACATTCACCTCCTCGAAATTAAGTATTTGACTTATAGCGGAATTAGCCGGACTTGTCAAGCTTCCATTATCACTCATTTCTGGTTGTTTGCACTTGAAATCTCGGCACAGCGGATATATATTTGTATTGCTATAAATTTGGAAGAGGGATAAAATTCTTTTCGTCAGAAGAGGCCTATACGCCGACTTTATATACGGGAAAGTTAAAAGGAGCCTTTGGGATGAGTGAAAAAAGGAAAGAAAAACGAGTTGAAGAGGAAATTAAAGTCGCGATCAAGCTTCTTCCTGAAGATAAGTACCAGCACGACAAAAACATCGTCTATGCGCTGACAAAGGATATCTCTTCAGGCGGTGTGAAAATTGTAACAGATAAAATGCTGCCCATTGATACCCTGTTGAAGATAGAACTAACTCTGACGAAAATGCGCAAATTGGTCGAAGCCAATGCCAAAGTCAGATGGGTGGGCCGGCTCTATGATGATGACGTTTTCGAGATGGGATTGGAGTTCGTGGATACTCCCCCCGAAAGTGTGATGCTCCTTCTTGAGTACATCTATGGCCTTGAAAAGGAGGCCCAGTCGAAGGAATAAAAAAGGTGACTGTCACCTTTTTTGTTTTTATTTA
>CAYOSH010000012.1:0-114553 GCA_964406575.1 uncultured Eubacteriales bacterium
TTGCTTCACGCGTTCGACTTCGTCCTGACGCATTTTCTTAAGGAGTTGAATTTCGCTCGGCACCGTTCTTATAATGTAATCCATCATCACATATTCAGACGAGACCAGCCTCTTGGCATATTGATTTCCGAGCTCTTCCGTCAATAGGAGGTAGTCTGTATAAGAAATGCCGTCTTTTGCTCTAGTAGTCGGATATGGTCCCAGATCATGCTTGAAATTCACAGCAATGCATTGGGGGTCACAGGCGGCAACAAATTCTCTGAGGCCCTTAAATCGGTAATCATATTCTGTCATCAGGCCTCCCACTGGCTGCTGCACCCGAACTGAGTCTCCGATTATGTCGTAGGCTTCACATTCTTCAACCAACTTAGTCTTCCACTCTACCCGTCCACGATGGGAAGCTCCCCAGCGACGTCCGAGGATTGCCCGCTCGATCTTCTCGCCGCCACGGTCCGTGAAGATGAAAACACCGGAGGTACTGCCCAGGTCTTCTGCACCAAAGGGATCAGGAAGTGATTCTCTCATCACATGGATCCACATGTCGACATGGTTCTTCCGCATGACTTCAGGCAGGACAATGTCAAACTTATCCCGACGAATCTGATTATTCCATTGTTTTAGATCGTTCTCTTCCTGAGCCTGCTGACCGGACATCTCCGCGTGAGTTGGCGCAGATTTAGCCGCTGCCAAATAGCAGAAGCCCAAAACCATAGACAAAGAAAGGATTGCACAAAATATTTTTCGACTAGACATCAGATTTCCTCCTTTTTGAGCAAGCCAAAAATATCTCACCATTATCAGTGATTTTCATTCACTAACGTCCTTAAATGAGAGTATCATACTCAAAAAAGCCAGGTCAATGGAGGGAAATCAAACCTCGCTCCATATCGCGCTGATGTCATACAGAATGACTAGACGTGGAAAAAAGAGAGCAGGGGATGGGGAAAAAATATTCGAGCTATTCCTCATCTCTTTGACGGATTATTCAGCTTATGATATCTATGTCTTATAATAAAAAGGCAAGGTCATAAAAAGTCAGAGTGAACTTTTATGCGTCAGAAAAAAAATTTCCTACCGATCATAATTTTGATCCTATCTCTTTTTATAAGCGACAAAATCAATGCAAAAACCTGCTGCACACGCCATGTCATGGTTGATATCTTCGCTCCTGCTGTGGAAGCCATTTTGGCGATGGCAATGGGGGTGAGTTTATTCTCAAGCGAAGGGAGAAGTTCTTGGCCTCAGTACGCCGCTCTTATTGTTGGTTTCAGCGGCGGGAAGGGGGGAAAGATGTTTACTCGAAATGAGGATTTCTTGTGAACTCTTTATTATTATTTGCTGTTATTTTAATCACTGGTTTGGGACTCGGCCGAGTTTTTGAAAAAATCGGAATACCCCAGGTTGTCGGGTACATTGTTGTTGGAGTTATTTTAGGCGACTCCCTAACCCATATTATTCCGGCAAAATTATTGGACAGTCTGGCACCTCTGACATATTTAGCATTAGCTTTTATCGGATTTATGGTGGGTGGTGAACTAAAAAAATCGATCTTTAAAAAATATGGCAAACAATTTTTCGCTATCCTGTTTTCCGAAGGTCTGTTAGCTATGTTCTTGGTTGCCGTTTTAGTTTTTCTGTGGACAAAAAATTTATCTTTAGCTTTGCTTTTGGGCGCACTGTGTTCAGCGACTGCTCCGGCGGCCACGGTTGATGTGTTGTGGGAATATCGTTCCCACGGGCCTTTAACCACGACTATTCTTGCGATCGTCGCATTAGACGATGGGCTGGCTCTGGTTCTCTACGGTTTTGCTTACGCCTTTTCCAGCGCTCTCATTGCCGGCGGGCCATTAAACGCACAGGTTATGCTCGTTAAACCTCTGGTTGAGATTTTCGGTTCTTTAGTGTTAGGTGGATTTGTCGGTTTCCTGTTAAATTTCATTCTGCGGTACGTTAAATTGAAAGATGACAAATTAGTGATCAACATTGGCGCTGTGTTATTGGCAAGTGGATTGGCAATTCACTTTAACCTCTCCCTGATTTTGACCAATATGGCCGTAGGCTTGCTTTTAACCAACGTGCATCCCGATCGGAACAAACCAAACTTTGACATAGTGAAAGCTTTTGTGCCGCCCATTTATATTATATTTTTTATTTTCGTAGGAGCACGCTTGCAATTGGGCTTGCTGCCTAAAATGGGGATGATTGGGCTTCTTTATGTCTTAGGAAGATCAGCAGGCAAATGGATTGGTGCTTATTTCGGCGCCAGATTTTCAAGTTCAGAGAAAACGGTGCAAAAATATCTCGGTTTTGCCCTTTTCTCACAAGCAGGAGTAGCCATTGGTCTAGCACTGGACATCTACCAGCATTTCAGTCAACTGGGACCTGCAGGTACACATTTAGGACATACGGTCATCAACGTAATTGCAGCGACGACGCTATTGGTACAAATCATCGGCCCGCCTTCTGTGAAGTATGCGATTAAACGGGCGGGGGAAATCCCAGTTGACAGTCAATAAAAGAACTATGATGGAGAGAAAGATGAAACCTAAAAAAGTAAAAGATATCACCAGCTTAAAAATTCCGCCGACAATAGATTTGAGAACACCTGTTCTTGAACTAATTCAAAAATTTCTTAAAACACCTATCATCCATCAATTCTATGTGGTCAACGAGAACAAGAAATTGATTGGAATCATTAACCGCAAACGACTTTTTCGCAGTCTCTATCATCATTATCTCCAACCATCCACTCGAATTAGTGAGCTTTTTCAATTGGCAACCGCAGAAAATGTTGAGCAAATGTTGGATACCCACTTTTTTTCTGCCAAACCTGATGATGATATCAATGATGTGATTAAGCTGATGTTGGAACATGACATTTATGAAATCCCTGTCGTAGATGATAAAGGCTGTTTGTGTGGGAAATTGGATGCTATCGATTTTTTAAAATCATGGATGTCGGAACATGCTAAAGGTTGACCCTTTCCCACAGTCTGGCCCATTCGTGGATCATCCCCCTGCCATGTCAGGGATCTGCCGGCAGCATCATCCGGAACAGTCTTTTTTTAATAATATCGGCAGGATGAACACTTAGGTCGTTCCAGAAGAGATCATGAGCGATTGCCTTAGGTCAATGGATAATGGTCCAGTTCTTATGATAGAATAAAAAAAATATACTACGTCGAGGAAATTCATATGTCTGGAACACAGCCCATTCCTTTGAGTATCCAAAAAGAGAAAGTCATTCTTGGCGACCGGGGAAAATTTTTTTCCTCTAAAAGCTTGTATTTATATTCTACTTTATTTTATTATCGAAAAAAACATGGGGACGCGGAGTATCTGTAAAATTTCGTCTGAGTCGGGAATTGTCCTAAGTAGGAAAACCCCTTGTATCCAACTATAAGGAGGACAGGATGAACGGGAGTAAGAGAATTTTGGCTTTCATTTTGATTAGTGGCTTTTTGATTGGGGGGAGCGTGCTGTTTGCGGACCGTGTGGATGGACAGGATAGCGAGAGTCTTGCAGCAATTCCATCTCCGGTCAAGGTTTCGCCGAAGCGAAAAGGGGATTTTTACCCCTATGGCCTGTTTTACAATCCCACAATAGACAGGTATGTGGTGTTTTTAATGGAAGCTGTTAGCAACAGAGAAATAATTCTTTATAGCCGTTTGTTTAACAGGAAAGGCAGACCAGCCAGCGGATTTCAAAAGGTCTTCCAAGCACATCGGACGGATGTTGGATTTCTTAATATTGCGTACAATCAGCAGGATAATGTGTTTTTCGTCGTTGGGTGCGACTCAAATTTCGATGAGATCAAAGGCATTCTCTGTGATGGCGAAGGCCGGTGGCTAAATCCGGAAGAAGAGGGTGTTATAATTAAAGGGGAATCCGGAATTCTTACGGGTTTTGTGCCCCAAGTCACTTGGATCCCGTCTACAAACCAATACGCCGTCAATTGGACCTTAGTCAACTATAGAAAACCTGAAGACTTCCGTAACGGACAGTTCCTCAGTGTCCTCAACAGTGATCTCAGCTTCAAGGTGAAGAAGAGGAAAGTACGCAAACAGACAATGAAGAACAACTGGTATTACGCAAAAATCCTGCCTCTTGAGGATAAGTTGCTCTGGACAACTACTCAGGATGCGCAAGGAATGAAGCTCCAGCCGGTTGTTTGGTTCACTAACTTAAAAGGAAAAATATTGAATCAATATGGGGATGAGGGGGACGGATTTATCTACCCCCATCCGGCAGTAGATGGCAGAGGCAGAGTTTCTGCCGCTTATAACGATGTGGAAGATACAATTTTCCTTTATTGGGACCAATCGAATAGCGACTACTCAGATCAAGAAGCTTACAGGGAACACCGCTTCAGGCTGATGGACAGCAATGGAGAGTTTAAAGGCCCTTGGATGATTGTCCCAAGAAAATATCCATATCAAAATGGCAGCAGTGTCAGTTACAATCCTGTTGAGAACAGATTTTTCTGGATCACCTCGGAGTACAGGATCCTCTCTTCCTCCAATCCTTATCGAAGTAATGTGAGGGGAAAACTCTGGGGATTCTATGTCGGAAACGATGGGAATTTCGAGTCGAAGACAGGTAAACAGCTCTGGCGCCCCATAGCGTTAACCCGATATTTTTCCAGTATGGATATTTCCATGGATTATGCGGGCTGCGCATACAATGATTCCAGAAATGAATACTTCATTCTTTACGTTCTTTACGATTACAAAAGCGAGAGTTCTGAGATTTGGAGTATCCTCTACAAGTGAGGACCATTCAGCTGGTGTAGGATACGCGTTCTGGATAATCAAGAGTGGGAGAGGCCAGCCCTCGCTCGCTACCCATTCTTTTCCTTAAAAATTCCCCGAAACACCTGATTCGCCTCTCTACCTCAAGAGTGTGCTAAAATAGATCCAATGCACCGTAAAGGCGAAGATATCCGCAACCTCAGTGTCGATGAGCTCGAGGAGGTATTTTCCGGATTGGGTGAGCCAGCCTACAGGGCCCGGCAAATGTTCATGTGGTTGAACAACAAAAATGTTTCTGAATTTGGACTCATGTCCGATCTGCCTAAACAACTCATTGCTAAGCTCGAGAGGAGATATTATATCGGCTCTCTCGATTGCCTGGAAACCAAAAAGGCTACAGATGGCACTGTGAAATTATTGTGGAGCCTAAATGACGGCCATTTGATCGAATCTGTGCTTATCCCTCACAATATACGCAAGACACTTTGTCTCTCCACGCAGGTTGGTTGTAAGTTCGGCTGTCCCTTCTGTGTCAGCGGTTCTAGGGGTTTTGTCCGCAATCTTTCGGTGTCCGAAATCGTCGGCCAGGTTTTAGGTGTGAGCAAAACGCTCGATGTGAAAATCACCAATATTGTCATGATGGGGATTGGAGAGCCTCTCGACAATTTTGACCAGGTCGCTCGGGCGATTAAGGTTATGAATCATCCGGAAGGTCTCCAAATCGGGGCGAGAAGGATCACCCTGTCTACCTGTGGTCTTGTGCCTGGAATCCTAAAATTGAGCCAGCTGGGCCTTCAAATAGAGCTTTCTGTTTCCCTCCACGCGGCGAACGACCAACTCAGAGACCAGCTCATCCCCGCCAACCGGAAATATCCTTTATCACATCTGTTAAGCGCTATCGAGACTTATTCCCTGCGAACCGGGAGGAAAGTCACCCTGGAATATGCCCTGATCAAGGACGTGAATGATTCAACTGAAGCGGCCGTCGAGCTGGGAGACATGGCAAAACACCTCAAAGCCAAAGTGAACTTGATTTCCTGTAATCCCAATCAGTCTACAGAATACAAAGGAACTTGCTTTGAACGAGTGCAGTATTTTATGAATATTGTCACCTCCAGAGGTGCTGAAGTCACCATCCGCCATACAAGAGGAGAACGCATCTTGGCCGCATGTGGCCAGCTTGCCATAGACCGGAAAGAACGGCAACCGGATTCAAGGCTGAGAAATGATGAAAAAAAAGCAGGCT
The DNA here is from genome assembly GCA_964406575.1 of uncultured Eubacteriales bacterium. Taxonomy (GTDB): domain Bacteria; phylum Acidobacteriota; class Aminicenantia; order Aminicenantales; family Aminicenantaceae; genus WTAW01. The sequence goes on from CAYOSH010000012.1 coordinate 5,998, forward strand.
GATTTCAGCATTGCTGAAAGAACCCATTCCCCCTTATTATACGATCTTATCGTTTTTGACATCGACGGAACCATTACCCAGCACATCTCCAGTTGGCAATTTCTGCATGAGAAACTGGACCAATGGGACAACCAAGCGATCCTGTACCAAGACCAGTTTTTGGCAGGAAAGATTAGCTACAAGAGGTTCTGCAAACTGGATGCAGCTCACTGGAAGGGAATGGACGTGTTTAGGTTGTCCGGTCTATTCAAAGAAATCTCTTTTGCCGAAAATGTCGAAAAAGCTGTCCGGATTCTTAAAGAAAAGGGCTTCAAGCTGGCTGCTGTATCGACAGGGATACAATTTATTGTGGACAGGATAAAAGAGGAGCTGGCTTTTGACTATGTGATTGGTAACCGTTTGAAGGTACGGAAAGGAAAACTGACGGGAGGTGTAACGATAAACGTCAGTCATCTGGGAAAGGGAAGGGTGTTGAAAGATTTGTTGCGCAGGTTTCAAGTTTCGCATAGCAAGTTGATCGTTGTTGGAGATAGTGAAGGAGACATCCCCATGATGAAGATGGCGGGATATGCCATTGCCTTTAATGCTTCAAGTCCTGCTTTGGAGCAAGTCGCGGACTACTGTTGCCGCACTGATGATTTTATGGAGGTCTGTGAAAAGATTTTGGAGGTGTCGTGACCTATTCGTATCGGATGGAATCGACCGGATTAGCCAGGGCGGTTTTTATGACCTGATAACTTATGGTGATAATCGCTACAAAAAAAGTGACCGTCACTGTCGCTGCGACTACTCCCAGATCCAACTGGGTCCGGTATACAAAAAGATTCAGGAACATCTTCGTCGCAAAATAGGCTCCAGGAATAGCGATCAGATTGGCCACCAGGACGATCTTGAGGAACTTTCGGGATAGCTGGAAAACAACCCCCGAAATTGATGCGCCCAGAACCTTCCGGATGCCGATCTCTTTTCTCCTCTGTTCCAAAAGAAGAGAGGCCAGGCCATATAGTCCCAGACAAGAGATGAGCACAGCCAAGATAGCAAAACCGTTAAAGATCGAGTTCATGATCTTCAAGGGCGTGTAAATCATCTCGAACCAGTCGTCCAGGAATTCGTACTGGAAGGGGAAGGCCGGGGATACTTCCTTGAAGATTTTCTCGATATAGGTCAGGCTCTGAGGGATATCCTGGGAATCGATCTTGATGAGAAGGTCGAAAAACCAGCTGGGCCGAATCCCCATAACCATCGGTGAGATATCAAAGATCAGTGGTTTATGGTTGAAATCTTTGACCACACCGATGATCTTTCCCTCCCTGCCAGCGAGAATGACACGCTTTCCGATCGGGTCGGTCATTCCCATAAAGCGGACGGCCGACTGGTTGACCACATACGCTTCAGTCGCATCTGTCGGATAGTCCTCGGAAAAATCCCGGCCCAACACGATCTCCAGATCGAATGTCTCCGCGTAATCATGGTCGACATACAAAAAGTTCAATTCCACTTCTTTATCCGTGTCCATGCCCTCCCACTTGAAATCATTGACATTGAACAGGAAGTGGGGAGGAGCCGAAGCAGCCGTCACGTTGAGGATACCCGGATTTCGCAGCAGCTTTTCCTTAAAAATCTTGTAGGAATCTCTCAGATCGTCGTTCATCAGAATATGGACGATCTGATCCCGCGAGAAACCGAGCTCAACGTTTCGGATATATTGCATTTGTTTGTAGGCGACTGTGGTCATGATGACCAGGAGCGCAGATACGGAAAATTGGCTGATAACCAGTATGGTCCGGAGCATGGATCCTTTCCTGCCTCTGGTTATATCCTTCTTCAAGACCTTGGCAGGTTGAAAACCCGAGAGAAATAATGCCGGATAACTTCCGGCAACAAGACCGCTGGCTATGGCCACAAGAACAAGAATGAGGTAGATGGACACATTGCCGGTGCCGAAAAGAGACATCTCTTTGCCTTGAAGCCTGTTGAACATCGGGAGAAGAAGATCAACGAGAAAGATCGCTATAAAGAATGATATCAAGGCGAGAAACACAGACTCTCCCAGGAACTGCCAGATGATGTCCGACCGTTTGGCACCCACCACTTTTCGTATCCCCACTTCCAGAGCACGGATGCCGGAGCGGGCTGTTGTGATATTCATAAAGTTAATGCAGGCGATGACCAGCACTAAAATGGCGATCACAGCAAAAATAAGAACAAACCTTCGATCACTCCGGCCTCCCTGCATAATGTTCAGATGGGCCTCTCTCACTGGCTGAAGACCGATGATATAGTCGTCTTCGGGTTGGTATTTCTGGATGATGCCTGCGATCTTGCGGTCGACGTCCTTCACAGAAATACCTTTCTGAAGTTGGACATAACCCGCGGTCTCTCGCCACCAAGAACTCAGCCGCTCGGAGTCATAAAGTTGCAGCGAAGCCATGAAATCGAATTGAAGGTGTGAATTGTAGGGGATTTTGCTGATGACGCCGGTCACCTCAAGGTCTTCTTTGTTATTCCAGCGAAGGATCTTCCCCATGGGATCTTCATCGCCAAAATATCTCCGGGCAGACTCCTTTGTAAGGACTACGGAATTCGGATCACTCAAAGCTGATTCTGGATTCCCTTGAATAAAATCATAGGAGAACATGGAAAAAAAAGAGGGATCGGACAGGAAGAACCGTTGTTCGTAGAAAGTGATATCGCCGTGCCGGACAGCACTAGGATAACCTTGACTCCTGACTCGGGTCACCTCAACGATCTCCGGGTACTCCTCCTTGAGGATCTTGGGAAGAATGTAGGGCGTACTGGGAACTCCTCGGTCACCAGGATCATCGGCTTTCTTGAGAATGATGCGGTAGAGCTCCTTGCTGTGGGCGTGGAAAGTGTCATAATTCAGTTCGTCATAGACCCAGAGAAAGATGAGAATAAAGCAGGCCATCCCGACGGTCAGGCCGGCGATATTGATGAGGGAATAACCCTTGTATCTCCGGATGTTCCTGTAGGCTGTTTTTATATAATTTTTTAGCATTGTCGCTCCTGTCTCCAGGGATCCCATCGAATAATATAATTTTCAATCTGTAATTAAGCAAATTTCATGCCATGACAGGCCTCTGGAAGGAATACCAAGATTAAAGAAGACAATCAGCTTTCCAATGTCCGAAATTGGATAGAGAGCGTTCATTTACGAACAGAAGGAGATAACGTGAAATTATTTCAAAATTTTGTCCATGATGTTCATGAACCTTTTATTGCTGATGGGATGGAAGGCCAGTAGTCTCCCATCATAGATCAAGCTGAAGATCGCGTATGGAGAGGGTGCGGTCTGAGCTTGCTCAGGGCTTTTCATCTCGATTATGCGTGCGCTGATCTTGTATCTCTCTTTGATCGTCTTTTTGATCTCCTTGATCGATTTGATGATATACGGACACTGGTCTGACCAGAGGATTGTCAGGCCCTTTTCATAGTTTTTCAATGTTTTATCCAAGTCGCGCTTGAATCTGGGTGAGGGGACATCCCTCTTGAATTTTTTGACGACCAGGAAAAAATCGGGCGGGGATTTATCCACTTCCTTAAAACCATTATTCAAGAATATCTCTTTTCCCGCCATCCAAGCGCCCTGCCTTGTGACAACAGTTACACCATTCATGTGCGCCATTTTCGCATCCTTTGAACACACATCGATCATGCGCGAGGCATACCCTTTATCCCTGTAAGGTCTGTGAAAAATACACAGGCAGTGAATCATCATATATCCATGGGCATCTACAGCCCTCCAGCAAAATTCGCCTGGAGTGTATTCGATCATCCCGACCGCCCCTTTGTCTTCAGAAAACAAGATCTTGTACCTCATCCCCTCAGCAAGACGTTTCTTGAACCACTCCGCCTTGCGCCGGCATCCTTCATGCTGGATATTTTTAGCCCCGCAGAATCCATATTCAAAAATATTCTCTGCATTCATATTATGAATTTCGGCTTGACTCATGACTTGTCCTTCTTCTTTTTTGGGTCACACAAAAAGTGAGTTTTTCAAATTATCATTTTGGTGTGGAAAATTCCAGTTTAAAATTGACAATCGGACTCTCAACATATATATAAGTTTGAGTTGATAAATGAATGTCTTGATCATCAGCTTTTTCAAGACATCCGCACACCATCATATTGAGGACAATTGAATGAAAAAAAGTTTGACCTTAAACGGCCCGACATGGCCAAGAATTCTCAGTTTTATCTCCGGCATCGGGATGATAGCTGCCTCTGTGCTCACGATCCGTCATTTTTTCCTTGCGAACTACTCGACATCGATATTTGAGGGCTCATTCTGTGATATCAGTGCGTTTTTTAATTGCGACAGTTCTGCCTTCGCCTTGATCTCTCAGGTCGGTGGCGTGCCTCTCGGCTATTTTGGGCTAGTTGTAGGATTTCTTGTAGCTTTAGGCGCGCTTTATCCCTCAGAAAGCTTTGAAAGGACGAACACTTCTGTTGCGCTCATAAATTTAATGGGTGTAATAGGGCTGTTTTTTTACTCTGTGTTCATCTTACACAGCCTGTGCCTCCTGTGCACGGGATTTTATCTTTTCTCCATCTTGAGCTTTTTCCTTTTCTGGAGGTTCGGGATCGATCGGGATCAACCCAGTTTCGTGTCCAAATTCTTGAGGCCGTCCGTTAAGATGCTGGCCACATTTTTTGTGATGACTATAATCGGAGCGTATGGTTTTATTCTCTTCCACGATGCCAAAAAGGATGCCCAGGTCGGAGTCGCCATGAAAGTCGTGAAACAGTATTATGAACTTCCTGAAGTCTCCGCGCCCAGCTTTGTCTCGCCGTACATGACCGCACGATCCACGGAGAAATTTGAAGAGGCCCCCATCCAGGTTATCGAGTTCGCAGATTTTCTTTGCCCTGATTGCCTGTATTTGACCCAACAGCTTGACCGCCTCAAGAGAGAATTTTCTGGAAAGATAAACATCGCGTTTCAGTTTTTTCCGTTGGATGCCCAATGCAATGATGTGGTCGACAAGAATTTGCATCCCGGAGCTTGTGAATTATCCATGATGGCGGCTTATGCTCCCGAAAAGTTCCTTCAGATCCACGATGAGATTTTTGCAAATTCAGCCTCCGCCAGAAATCCCACATGGAGGAGGGAACTCGCAAAAAAGTATCAAGTTGAAGATGCTATTTATGACGCGAGAACGCATGAGATCGTTCAACGCATCATCGATACTGGCAGAGAGTATGAAAAGACATCGGATCGGTTTGCTCATGGCATTCGCTCAACACCCACCTTGATCCTGAACAACCGCATGATCATCGGCACATTGCCTTATGAGCACCTGAGAGCAATCTTCCGTGCTCTAGTCGAAGAACATGAGGGCGGCAAAAAGTTTATTGAGAATTGGGTGCCGCTGCGAGAGTGATTAGATCGGGGGTGACTAAAGCCTTGTGTTTTTTGCGGTCTCGTAGAGCGTGAGTAGATTTTCTAGGGGGACGTCCGGTTGGATAGTGTTTGAAGGAGCGAGGATCAGGCCCCCATCTTGTCCACAGCAGGAAATTCGCTCTCTCACCTCAGATGCCACATCATCCGGAGTTCCGAAAGGGAGCGTCTGCTGGCAGGAAATTGTTCCGTGCAAACAGACCTCCGAGCCAAAGCGCCGCTTGATCTTTTCCACATCCATACTCTCCGGCTGGATAGGGGTGACGATATCGAAGCCGATCTCCACAATGTCTGCGAACACATCCTCCATATTGCCGTCACTGTGGAACATAAAAACGATGTTTTTCTCCCGGCGAACTTCTTCGAGCCAGGTTCGCAACCTGGGTTTGAAATGCGTCCGCCATGTTTGAGGTGAAAGCATCATGCTGTCTTGTTTGGCGATATCGCCCGCGAGCATGATCATATCCACACCATTCCGCGCGAGCTGTTTGGAGAGTTCGATGAGATGTTCGAGGGCTCTCTCGGCGAGCGCTTCCACTAAGCGTGGTTCGAGGCTCAGGTCCAGCATGTATTGCTCGAATCCCCGAAGTTCCCACGATAATTTGAAGATATTCTTCATCTCAGCAACCGTGGTGTAATTATCTTTCCATCGATCGGTATCAGAGCGCAGGTCGATATAGCGCTCTGGAGCTGAAACATCAGGAAACAGGTATTTTTTAACTTCTTCTATACTGGCCTTGGCAAGGGGATGATAGCTGTAGTGCCAGTATAAACCCGTGGAATTTGGAACGCGACAGATACCGTATTCATCCTCGAGCCATCCGTTTTCCCTCTGGATGACGAGGTTTTTTCGTCCCACTCCGATATCAAGAATGGCATATGGCGATGGGATCGCTAGTGCTTTGAAATCAGGTCCCGGCTCTGGAGATGTGTAGCGGATGTCCAAACCGAGCTTCTCCCTGATCAGTTCGGTATCTTTGGTTCCAAAGTGGTCTGCCAGTTTTGCCCAGATATCTTCACGAAAATCACCATCGAGAGGTATCCGGTCAGGTTTCCTCAGGCGGATTGAATCGAGGACCCGCTCTTTTGAAGTCATCATGAATCTTTTTTAGTGGTCGATAATAGCACAGTAAATCAGAGAGAGCAATGATCGGACTTTATGAGGATTTTCATCGTGCAGGAGTCAATGTCTCATATCAATGAGCGCCAAATCAAAACTGAGCCCATACAGATCAAGGCAATATTCACATAACGCTCGAAGTTTTTCTGTGACATGGATCTGTGAGCTCTCCCTCCAGCATAAATCGCCAAAAAAACGGCTGGAAGGGAAAAAATATAGAACTTAAGGACCTGGGAGGTCCAAAGTCCTGATAGTCCATGCCCTAGAAGGATCAGAAATCCTGTGGGCAATAAGTAGCTCTGCAGAGTGGCTCGAAAATGATCGGGGGCCCATCTTCGCAGTGTTCCATAAATAACGATCGGGGGGCCGTTTGTGTTGTAAGCGCCACCCAGTAAACCTGCCAGGAATCCAAACAAAAAGCTGAGTCCCAAACTCCCGCGGAGTTCTTTGAAGTGCGGCCTCACTAGATTATAGAGACCATACAGGACCAAAATCGATCCTAGCAAGATTTTCATATAATCTTCATTGATTCCTTTGAGCAAGACCAGACCAACCGGGATCCCAACAAATGAGGAGAGGACAAGACGAATAGTGGCTTTGCGGTCAGCGATCTTCCAGTTTTTTGCAAGTATCGTGATGGCAATCGTGGTCGCCACAAGAGCCACTGTGGGAGTTGCTGTTTTTAGTCCTACGACCATTGTCATGAGGGGCATGGCGACAAGGGCGTCCCCAAAGCCTAAAGAAGAGCGGACGAATGTCGAGATGAAGAGTATGACCAAAACGCAAATCAGGATTGCAGGCGAAAACATTCCAGTTTCTCTTTCTTACTTGAAGAGACATATTTATCAGAACGAATGCACTCTGGCAACTCCTGTTTTAACTCAAGAGCAACGCCAAATCCTGAATGGAATGGAACCTTAAAAGTTTTAGGGAATGATTCGAAGAGTCCTTTAGGTCATCCTCTAGCATTTTTCTCTTACAAATTCATCAATGACTGTGGTATTGTTATGGGGAAGCGCAGATCCATGGCCGTTCGAAAGGTAATTCACCCCAGGTTTGGTGATCTGTCCTGTCCACAAGCCGTCCAGATGGCCCCTGGAAAGAGTCCTTCCCGAGATCGGTATGATGAAGACGGACGACTTCTAATCCACCTGACCGTCACCGGGCGTTGTTATGCGCAGTGTCAGGGATGCATCAACAGTGCGATAACCTTCGGTTGTGATGATGCTCGGGACACAGTCATCACCTTTGAGGAAACCGAACCGGAGAGGGATACGCTTCTTGTCCGGCGATTGGCCGAGTTTCATCCCGGAAGCATCATCACCGTATGTTTTTATGGAGGGGAGCCTTTTCTGGCCACCGATAAGATGGTGGGTGTGTGGCAACGGCTCAGAGAGAGCTCCGAAGCGGAAAGATTCCAGTTTTTAGTCTACACCAATGGGGAGAAGATCGAGGAGACATATAACATCTACTCAAGCTTTTTAAAGGATATCTGGGCCTATTCGGTCTCTATCGACGGTGATGAGGAGCAACATGACAGGATTCGAAAAGGCACCAGACTGAAAAACATCATCCGCAATCTTCGTTTTCTGTCCTCCTTTTACGAAGGGAATGTACTGTTCTGGTCGACGATCCGGGAAGAACAATCCCTGTTGAAGTGTTTCGAGGAATTTATGCGGCTCTACCGTCAGGGACTTGTCAATCACTTTTTTTGGCATTGGGCAGAAGCGCAAGGTCCGTTTGTAGACCTGGAGATCTTTGCTGCACGGTATGGCGACGATCTTGAAGCCATATTAGATGTTTATCTCAGCGAATTGATCGAAGGCAGGCTCATTCCGATCACTCATATCAACGAATTGATTTTATACCTGTTGACTGGAAAAGAAAGAGGACACACCGCGTGCGGTGTTGAATTGGCTGAGAATTATGATATTGTCTCAGGAAAAGTCTATCCGTGTGCAGACCTCCCTGTGGATTCTTCCATAGGCCAGCTTGACAGAGGGCGTCGACTTGAACTCAATGAGTTTGCACTGCAGAGCCTTGTGGCGTATCGGTCCGAGCTGGGCTGTATGGATTGTGGTGTCTATCCCTATTGTGGGGGGAGATGTCCGGTTCAAGCACTCGCCGGGTCTGCGGAAAGAACCCGCCAGATCTGTCAGCTCATGCGGCTGCATGTGGGTATCGTTCAGGAGCGTATCACACATATCCAAGAGGCTTTGGAAAAGCACGATATCTCGCTTCAAAATGTGTATGACCGCTCCGCATTCCTTGCCAAATACACGGATGTTGTCCCCTAATTCCATGGCGTTATGGTGAACTCCTTTGTCTTAGTGATATGCGCTTTCTGGATCTGTGTTGACGATAAACGGATTTTTAGACATAATACTTAATCTTATAAGATATGGTGAGTATCGACATTTGGATGAATAGTCCAAAATCATTCATTGAGAGACAACCGAATGCGCGTAGCGATGTATTACAACAATAGTGACATCCGGATAGAGGAGAAGCCCGTTCCCCGGATAGGAGCTGGTGAGGTCCTGATGAGGGTCGAAGCGAGTGGAATCTGTGGCAGCGATGTTTTGGAATGGTATCGCGTCAAAAAGGCCCCTCTCGTTTTGGGCCATGAAGTTGCGGGACAGGTTGTCGAGGTCGGGCCGGGTGTAAAAAAATTCAAAGCTGGGGACCGTATTGTGGCTGCTCACCACGTCCCTTGCAACACCTGCTTATACTGTCTTTCCGGCCATCAAACAGTCTGTGATACCCTCCGGAGCACCAATTTTGACCCGGGAGGATTCTCGGAGTACTTGAGACTCCCCGAGATTAATGTCGATAGGGGAGTCCACATCATCCCTGAAGAGATATCCTACGAAGAGGCGACATTCCATGAGCCGCTGGGGTGTGTGATCCGCGCTCAAAGGATCGCTCGCCTCTCAGCCGGACAGTGTGTTTGTGTTCTGGGCTGTGGAATTGCGGGACTACTCGTCGTACATCTTGCACGATTCATTGGAGCTGGGAAGATATTGGCGATCGACATCGTTCCCTACAGGCTTGATGCTGCAAAAAAATTCGGCGCAGACAAAGCCATCCTCCCCAGTGATGATGTGACATCTTATCTCCGCCAAATCAACGGCGGAAGACTGGCGGATTGCGTGTTCGTATGCACGGGTGCCGAGAGTGCCCAGACCCAGGCCCTAGATTATGTTGAACGGGGTGGAACCGTTCTCTTTTTCGCTCCGACTGGCCCGGATGTGCGCATTCCGGTTTCTATCAATGACATCTTTTTCAAGAACGATATCACATTGACCACATCCTATGGGGCAGCCCCTTATGACTCATGGCTCGCTCTCGAGCTCATCCGCTCTCCCCTGATGAGAGTGAATGATATGATTACCCACAGATTTCCTCTTGCCGAGACTCAAAAAGGTTTCCAGGTCGTTGCCAAAGCAGGGGATTCATTGAAGGTGAATATCGCGCCCCAAGAGTGATCAAATCTAAGATCAGAAAGGAGAATGCCTATGGATTGGGGAAAGAAGAACCGTCTCTCTCGAATCATCAAACCCGAGACCGATCGAACGGTCATGCTTGCCGTAGACCACGGTTATTTTCTGGGGCCCACGTCCAAGCTGGAAAAACCTGAAAACACAATCAATCCGCTTTTGCCCTATGCCGATGCGCTCATGTTGACCAGGGGAGTGCTGAGAAATTGTGTGAGTCCCGAGACATCGGTTCCCGTCGTTCTCAGAGTCTCCGGGGGGTCCAGCATCATCGGACAAGACCTCTCTAACGAGGGCATCACCACGTCCATGGAGGATGCGGTCCGGTTGAATGTTTCGGCTGTGGCCCTCTCCATTTTTGTGGGTTCGGAGTTTGAACAGCAGACCCTCATGAACTTGGCTGTTCTCGTCGATATGGCTGAAGAGTATGGGATCCCTGTGCTTGCTGTCACTGCTGTTGGCAAAGAATTGGGAAAAAGGGATGAGCGCTTTCTCTCCCTTTCCTGCCGGATCGCTGCAGAGCTGGGTGCGAGTTTTGTGAAGACGTATTACTGTGATGATTTCGATAAAGTGGTGGGAAGCTGTCCGGTTCCTATTGTCATTGCAGGGGGGCCCAAGCTCGAAACGGAACTCGATGCGTTCAAGCTCGCTCACAGTGCTATCCAACAGGGAGCTACAGGCGTGGACTTTGGCAGGAACATCTGGCAGAATCCTCACCCCATCGGTATGATCAAGGCCATTCGAGCTATCGTCCATAAGAACGCTTCCCCGGAAGATGCACAGGCGATATATGACGAAAATAAATGACCTGCTGAAACATTCCGTTAAGGAGGGAGGATGAAGATCGCACTTGTCCAACAGCATGCCACCACAGATCGGGAAGACAATATGCGCAGAGGTCTTGAAGCGTTCAGGACAGCCGCCGAATCCGGGGCCAAGCTTATCGTCTTTGCGGAACTGGCCTTCTATCGCTTTCTCCCGCAGAATCGGGCCACTCCGGAAGACCTGCTAAGGGCAGAGCCCATTCCTGGCCCGACAACAGAGAAATTTGCCCAGCTCGCCAAAAAATATGGTGTCGTCGCTGTTTTGAACACGTTCGAATCGGACGGCGAAAGAACATATGATGCCTCCCCGGTTATCGACGCGGATGGCACTCTGCTCGGTGTCACCCGGATGGTCCACATCATGGATGGGTTGGGCTTTTATGAGAAAGGATACTATACGCCCGGAGACAACTTGAGGTTTGTCTACAAGACAAAAATCGGACGAGTGGGTGTGGCCATCTGTTATGACCGGCATTACCCTGAATACATGAGGAATTTGTCACTCCAAGGAGCCGAATTGGTCGTCGTGCCCCAAGCTGGTGCAAAGGGGGAGTGGCCCGAAGGAATCTTTGAGGCAGAACTTCAGGTGGCCGCATTCCAGAATGGCTACTTTGCTGCTCTCGTCAACAGGGTAGGGAAGGAAGAAAATCTCCATTTTTCAGGGGAGTCTTATGTTGTGGACCCCTTCGGGAAAGTGATCGCTCGAGCTCCTCAAGACCAAGACCATATCCTCTATGCCGATTGTAATCCGGATCAAATTTTGAATTGTCCGGCCAAGAAGTATTTTCTCAGGGACAGGCGTCCTGATTTCTACAGAAAGCTGGATCTTGGCGAGTAATATCAGAAGGTATTTGGGAAGATCTTTTTAGGTTGAAGGAAGAATATGAAAAAATGGTATGTCCTGAACACAAAGCCAAAAAAAGAGTTTCATGTGGAGAAGATCTTCAATGAAGCGGGATTCCGCATCTATAATCCCAAGTACAAACACGAAAAGAGGATAAAGCCATTTTTTCCGGGTTATGCGTTCCTCCACTTTGACTTCCCCGACCAGTACAGACTCGTCAAATACACAAGAGGAGTGAAAAAGATCGTGGGGACTCAAGACGGGCCCACTCCTATCCATGAAGAAGTGCTAGAAACGATAAGAGCCAGGGAGGTTGATGGCTTGGTCGAGCTGTACAAATACGGAGAAGAGCCGGAATTGGGTGATGAAATCGAAGTGGTGGAGGGTCCTCTCAAGGGTTTGAGGGGCATCTTTAAACGAGAGTTGTCGGCGAGTGATAGAGTACTCATCCTTATGAATTATGTTTCTTACCAGGGACAATTGGTGATCGAGAGGAAAAAACTTAAGAGAGTTTTATAATAGGTGACAGTCAGAGATGCGGAGTGCTCGATTTATTTTATATGCGGGACTATCCTAAGATCATTTGACAATTCAGCCATTATTTCTTAGATTTTTTTTAGAACTTCATAAAAGAAAGGACGTACGTGGATGAAATTTCCGTTATTGGATCTAAAGGCGCAGTACAAGAGTATTGAGAAGGAACTTAAGGAACGGGTCATCGAAGTCCTCGATTCTCAAATCTTTATATTGGGCTCTGAAGTGAAGTCTTTGGAGGAGGAGCTTTCCGCATATGGGGGTGTAAGACAGGCCATAGGCGTATCATCAGGGTCGGATGCTCTGATCATATCCTTGATGGCGCTAGACGTGAACCCAGGAGATTGTGTGGTCACTACCCCGTTCACTTTCTTCGCGACGGGTGGGGCTATAGCTAGGCTGAAAGCAAAACCCGTGTTCTGCGATATCGACCCGAAAACTTATAATATCGACCCGGACAGGCTTGAGGATTTGCTCGAGTCCGAGATAGAAAAAAAAGGGAATTCCCGGATCAAGGGAGTTATTCCAGTTCATCTCTACGGACAGTGTGCAGACATGAACCCCGTCCTTTCACTCGCAGAGAAATACGACCTGTTCGTATTGGAGGACGCAGCCCAGGCAGTGGGTTCTGAGTATCTCATGGGGTCCAGAGTTCGAAGGGCGGGATCTATGGGTAATCTGGGAATATTGTCTTTTTATCCCGCAAAGAACCTCGGCGCGTACGGAGACGCTGGGATGGTGCTGACCGATGAGCAGGCTCTCGCAGACAAGGTGAGGCTCTTGCGGATTCATGGCTCTTCCAACAAATACATGTACGACATCCTGGGGGGTAATTTCCGTATGGACGCTATCCAGGCAGCTGTATTGAGGGTCAAGTTCAAACACTTGGACTCTTGGATACAGGGGAGACAGCAAAAAGCCATGAAATACGACACGCTCTTTAACGATCCGGGTTTGGTGGCAAGTGATTTCATCCAATGCCCGGAAGCTGTTTATAGAGATGAGGGCCTCAAATACTTCCACACATACCACCAGTATGTCATCCGGGCGGGATCTCGGGATGACCTCCAGAACTACATGCGTGAAAAAGGAGTTCCTTCTGCGATTTTTTATCCCATGCCCCTACATCTCCAAAAATGTTTTTCTGACCTGGGATACAAGCAAGGTGATTTTCCGGAATCGGAAAAAGCTGCCTCTGAGGTACTAGCTTTACCTATTTACCCCGAGTTATCCAGAGAGAACCAAGAACTTGTCGTTTCAACGATCAATGATTTCTACGCAGAACGTTAATGGGCGAAAGAATTTTCAAGTCCTTGACCGGGTGAACACAAGTTGCACTATTGAGCATGACAAAATGTTATCTCAGGAACAGGATTAATGATCAATCGGTTCGATGAAGGACTTTTCCCGGCAATTCCCCTGAATGCACTCCCTTGTCGATAACAACCTTCCCATTGACGATCACGGTGTCGATACCTTTGGGGTATTGAGCAGGCGTGGTGTATGTGGCCAGGTCGGCAACCGTTTCCGGATCAAATATCACGATATCCGCATAAGCTCCCTTGGAAATCAATCCTCGCTTTTTAAGCCCCATTCTTTGGGCAGGCATGGATGTCATCTTTTTTATGGCATCGGCCAGAGGAAGAAGTTTTTCGTCGCGGACGTATTTGCCAAGAAATCGGGGAAACGATCCATAATTTCTTGGGTGTGGAACTCCCTCGCCGAGTTTTCCATAGGGAGCAAGAGCCACCCCATCCGAGCACAACATGACAAGCGGGTGTTTCAGAATAGTTGACGTGTTTTGCTCTCCCATACCAAATCCGATGATGCTCAAATCTCCGCCCTCAGAGATCAGAAGATCGCAGGCAAATTCATAGGGATCTTTTTGAACCAGCTCTGCAGCTTCTTGCAAATATTGACCAACAAGATGTTTGTTTTCCTTATTGTCGACAGATTGGATGAGCATGTTTTCCCAGGAATTATTCCCCTTGACCTTGACCAACGTGTCTTCTTTCATCTTTGCACGAAGATCTCTGTCCTTCAAACGCTCTACAAATTTTTTGTCTCCCCCATCCAGAGCCCAGATGGGAAACATGATGCTCAGCGAAGTGGCAAAGGCCGTGTACGGATATCGATCAGCTGTCACATCCAGCCCTTTTTCCCGCGCTCTTTCCATGAGGTCGAGGACCATGGGGATCTTGAAGTAATTGCTTCGTCCTGCCGCTTTAAGATGAGAGATCTGGAGGGGAAGTCCAGCGGATTGAGCGATGTGAAGGGCTTCTCCCACAGCCTCAAGGAGCTCGGTGTCTTCGGAGCGCATGTGTGTGGCGTAGAAGCCGTCGTATTTGGCTGTAATTGTGCAAAGTTCGATGATCTCCTCTGTGGATGAGAAGCGGTCAGGTGTGTATTCTAACCCGGTAGAGATGCCGAAAGCGCCCTGTTCCATGGCCTCTTCCACCAGTCTTTTCATTGCCTTCATCTCATCGAGAGTCGGGGGTCTCCGTTCAGATCCCATGATATATTGCCTCACGGTTCCTTGTCCGACCAGTGTGGCATGGTTGACAGCTGTTCCTCTTTTTTCCATAAGTTCATGGTATCCCTTTAGGTCTTTCCAGCTGAAATCCATATCCAGAGTCTTCTTTAAAGCTTTTTCATACTGGGTAAGCTCTTGTTTGTGGGGAAATGTGGATCCTCCACAGTTGCCGCTGAGCTCAGTCGTCACGCCCTGCCTGATTTTGCTCTCCGCTTTGGGATTGATGAAAAGTTCGAAGTCTGTGTGGGAGTGGATATCGATAAAGCCGGGGGATATGGTTCTACCTGTGGCGTCAATCACGGTCTTAGCGAGAGCTGGGTTGATCTTATCCATAGCCTCGATGTGGTCACCCACAATTCCAACATCAGCTCTGATGACCGCGTCACTGATTCCGTTGAGAACCTGGCCGTTGGCGATGACGATGTCGAATCGGTGAGGGGTTGGGGAAATCCTTGGCGTGGCGATTTTTCCGGATAATCCCAAGAAGATCATCGCTTTTGCAGAATCTTTGAAAAAGGTTCTTCTATCTATTTTTAAATTCCCCGTCTTTTTCATGATTGATCCATCTCGATTCGCCCAAAATTTTTATTTCTCCGTGCCTTATCCTTTACAAAGGAGATCCTTCAAAGTCTCCAGGCTGATTTTAGCACCGCTGATGACCAGAACGACATGTTTTCCGTCGAATTCGTGTTTTCTTTTCAGGAAAGAGGCAACGGCAACAGCGGCGGCACCCTCGATCACCATATGATGTTTTTCCAGAACAAAAAGAATTGCATCTTTGATTGCATCTTCGGAAACAAGGATATAATCATCCACGAACTTTCGGCATATCTCAAAGGTGATGGATCCGGGTTCGATCCCACCAGCAGATCCATCCGAAAGTGTCGGTAAGGATTCCATTTCGATGATACGGCCAGCTTTTATGGATTCGTACATCACTGCGGAATTCACCGGCTGACATCCGAAAATCTCAATATTTTTGTTGCTGGATTTTAAAAAGCCTGCAATTCCCCCGATCAACCCCCCACCGCCGATGCAAACACAGACAGAATCGATTCTGTCGAGTTGACGTTCCAATTCGATACCGATAGTCGCTTGGCCTCCTATCACTTTTGGGTCGTTGTATGGGGAGATATA
This sequence comes from uncultured Eubacteriales bacterium, assembly GCA_964406575.1. Classification (GTDB taxonomy): domain Bacteria; phylum Acidobacteriota; class Aminicenantia; order Aminicenantales; family Aminicenantaceae; genus WTAW01. The sequence goes on from CAYOSH010000012.1 coordinate 21,909, forward strand.
TATTTGTCCGCCATGTTCTGCGGTTTTTCGGGCATAGACTTCAGTTTTGCCACAGTCCTTGCCATAAAACTGAACATCGACGCTGTATTGACGGAGAGCTTCGATTTTTGCAGGGGAGGCATTTTCCGGAAGATATATTGTCCCTTTTAAGCCTAATATATGGCAGGCATGAGCAAAACCAGAGGCATGATTTCCGGATGAAGCGGTCACGACTCCTTTAGCCGTGTCTTCTTGGCTGAGAGAGAGGAGTTTGTTCAGTGCTCCGCGGAATTTAAAAGAGCCACTCAATTGCATATTTTCCAGCTTCAGATAGACGTTGCAGTTTCCCTTTTGGCTTAGATATGAAGAGAACTCGACAGGAGTTTCCCTGACATATGGCCTGATTCTTTGTTCAGCTTCAAGAGCTTCTTTTCTGATATCGATATCTTGCAATGGTTCTCTTCCTTACCCTGAGTGCCTGCTCCTTGTATACTCTATTTTTACTTTTTAAACAACGGAGACTTCTGCGCTTCTGTTTCTTTAATGATGTCGTTTTCTTTATGAAGATTAAGATATATGTTTTTGATCCATTCAGTGGCGTTTGTGTAGGCTGTCCCCCATTCACTGTATTTGGACGGGAGCCCTTCGTATTGAATCTGTTCAAGGGTTTTCCCCGCCTTCATTTTGTTCTGGACGAGAGTAATAGTATCCACAAGCATAACATGTGTTCTTTTCAAGTCATTCAGGTCCGATAGGGCGTAGTGCCCGGGTATGATCTTTGCGTCTTGAGGAATGAGCTGGATCAAAGTTTCCACGTTCTTGAGCATGCCGAGGACACTTCCTCCAGCGTCCAGATCGACTGTGGGAAAACTCGATATCCCGGAGTTCCAAAGGTCTCCCAAATGGAAGACATTGGACTTGGTGAAATACACGATCACATCATTATCCGTGTGTCCCTTGGGAAAATGAGAGATCTTTATCTCCTCGCCGTTGAAGAAAAGGGATATCTGATTTTCAAAAATCAAGTCTGGAAGGTTCTCCGGAAAACTCTCTTGGAGACGCTCTCGCGTTATTCTGTGGCCGATAATAACAGCGGATTGGCCCAACGCATAGTTTCCGTGTGAATGATCCATATGATGGTGAGTGTTAATGATATACCGAATCTTGCCCTGGTTGATTGTCTGGAGTGCAGACTGAATTTTATCCGCAAGCGGCGCAAATTGTGTGTCGATGAGGAGGATTCCATCCGGGCCGGCAGAGACCCCGATGTTTCCAGCGACATCTCCGGTCGCTTCCAGCATATAGACATTGCCGGATACATGCGTGGAGACTATGCGCACACCCTCTAAATTGGGGATTTGCTCTTGGATGGGGGACGCTCCTCCCAAAAAGGCCAATAAACTGACAACAATTGCGGCAATTCTCATCATAGTGTTAGTATTTATTTTTCTATTTTGGTATCTTTAAATCAAGCCTTATTTATCGTAGAAAGCGAAAATATTTCGTTCGAATAAAGGAAAGCGATATGAAAACAATCGGTCTTATAGGCGGAATGAGCTGGGAGTCTTCACTGGAGTATTACCGGATCGTCAATGAGGCCGTGAAGAAAATACTCGGCGGATTCCACTCGGCAAAATGCCTTATGTACTCTGTCGATTTTCAGGAGATCGAGGAATTGCAGCATCAGGGTCGGTGGGATGAGGCCACAAAAAAAATGATCGATGCCGCGCAAAGAGTGGAAAGGGGAGGCGCAGATTTTGTGGTGATCTGCACGAACACGATGCACAAAATGGCCGAAGATGTGGAGAAAAATATCCAAATCCCCTTACTGCATATTGCCGATGTGACAGCGGCCAAGATCAAGGAGATGGGCCAGAAAAAGGTGGGTCTTCTGGGCACAAGGTTCACCATGGAACAGGAGTTTTACAAGGGCCGGCTGCTCAAGAAACATGGGATAGAGGTTCTCATCCCTGATAAAAATGAACGGTATGCCATACACGCCATCCTTTATGACGAACTCTGCTTGGGAGAGGTCAAGAGACTTTCAAGGGATAAATTCAAAGATGTCATCGATAATCTTGAAGCTAGAGGGGCAGAGGGTATTATCCTCGGCTGCACAGAGATCCCGCTGATCGTCAAGCAAGAAGACTATGATATCGTGCTGTACGATACCACCACACTGCACGCTCAAGCTGCGGTCGATTTCGCTCTCCAATAAGATCTGTCTCTATCCAATATCATCGATCTTATAAACAGAAATGTCGTTCAAACAGGGTAAAAGGAATGTCTCTTTATTGGAGGAAGAGGCGAATAATATTCCAAAGGCCGAGCAAGGAGACAACAACGGTAAAAAAAATCCCCAGGATGTTCTGCCTCCAGTTGTTAGCGGACTCACCCATTATCCGCCGGCTGTTGAGTACGATCAGGAGAAATATCGCAGCGACGGGAAGGATCAGCCCGTTTGTCACCTGGGCAAAAACGATGACTGCGATCGGGCTGAATCTGAATAAGGAAACAACGGAACCAACCAAAATCACAAAAAACCAGACTGCCCGGAATTTCTTTGATCTCTGTCCCTCCTTCCAGCCGAGAACTCCTGAGGAAGCATAGGCGGCTGCATAGGGTGCCGTGACAGCAGAGCTCATCCCAGCGGCGAAAAAGCCCATACCAAACAAAAGATTGGCCACAGAACCGAACAAAGGCCGCAGTTGAGAGGCCATCCGTGCGCCGCTTTCGACCGAAATACCCGTAGCAAAAAAAGCCATGGCAGAAGTGATGACTATGGATACAGAGATCAACCCTCCCAAAGAGATTGAGAGCAGAAGGTCTTTACGCACATCTCTCAAGTGCTCAATAGATTTCCATTTTTCTCGAACAGCTGAAGAATGGAGAAACAGGTTGTAGGGCACAACAGTCGTCCCCACCAAGGCTAATACCAAAAAAATAGAATGGTCAGGAAAAGATGGGATAAAACCCTTCAGAAGCGCACGCATATCTGGTTTCACAATGATCGCGGTGGCTAAAAAAGAAAGGCTCATCAGGAACACCAGAATGATAAGAAACCGTTCCACCAGGCGATATTTGTTTTGGCTAAGCAAGAAAACAGCTATTAGGGAAATGAGCGCAACCCATATTTTTTGAGGGATTCCGCTGATCATCTCGAGGCCGAGAGAACCTCCGATGATGTTCCCGGCTTCATAAGCGGCACATCCGATGGTAATGGAAAAGAGTGTGAGCAGGATGAAGAGACCTTGTGTCCACCGGTTCTGGGGAAGTTCACGGAGGCATTGCCCCAAGTCTTGACTCGAGGCCAGACTCAACCTTCCCGTCATCTCCTGGAGGGTAAACGTGGTCAAAACGGCAAATATCAGAGAAAAAATAAGGGCATATCCAAAATTCGCTCCAGCCAGAGTGCACGTGGTGACAGTCCCCGGACCTATAAAAGCGGCCGTCACCAGAAATCCGGGTCCGAACGAAGATTTTTTATCGCTTTTGGCCATAGCCGCCACCGCCCGGAGTCTCGATCACAAGCCTGTCTCCAGGATTTGCTTTGAGGTTAACTTTGGAATTCAGTCGTTTTTTCCTATCACCTCTAAGCAGAACATTCTTCCCTTTTTTCCCGGGGCCTCCGCCTTGGAGCCCGTAAGGAGCGAACCTTCGTCTTTCGGACATGATGGTGATTTGAGTGGGGACAGTGAATTCATACTCCCGGATTATGCCATCACCTCCGCTGTGTTTACCTGTCCCGCCGGATCTCTGTCGGATGGCATATCTCCGGATAAGGATGGGCAGATAGTTCTCTAGAGCTTCAAGGGGAGTGTTGAGAGAATTTGTCATATGGGTATGGACACCGCTGAGCCCTGCATTCTCGGAGCTTGCTCCCATGCCCCCACCTATCGTTTCATAATAAGCGAATGGTTCGCCTCTTTTGGGGTCAAGTCCTCCAAAAGTCACATTGTTCATGGTTCCGGAGCTCGCCGCAGGGATGTGTTCTGGTATGGCTTGTGCCAGACACCCAAGAAGGATATCCACGATCCTCTGGGAGGTTTCCACATTGCCTCCGGCCGTAGCAGCCGGGGGATTTGCGTTGATGACAGAGCCACTGGGAGCGTTGATAGTGAGAGGCCTAAAGAGTCCGGTGTTGACAGGAATGTCTTCTTCAATGAGAGCTCGAAAAACATAAAGAACAGCTGAGGAAGTGACCGCAAAATTGGCGTTGATGCCGCCTTCGACCTGGGGAGAGGAGCCCTCGAAATCGATGATGGCTTCATCCTTTGTGATGGTTATGCGAGCACGAATGTTAACGGGTTCCTGGCGGATCCCGTCATCGTCCATAAAATCGTCGTATGTGTAGGAGCCATCTGGGATTCGTGCAAGAGTATCCCGGAGGATCTTTTCCGTGTAGTCCTGAATATAAGATCCATACCTCAGGACCTTTTGCAGGCCGTGTTTCAGCGTGACTTCTCTGAGCCTCTGCAATCCCTTGCTGTTGGCTGCCATCTGCGCGCGTATATCTCCCTCTCGTTCCTCCGGTGTTCGGACATTGGCCAGAATGAGCTTCAGGAGGTCTTCTTTGAGTTTTCCCTTTTCCATCAATTTTAATGGAGGGATGATCAGTCCCTCCTGATAGATCTCGGTGGCAAGAGGCATAGAGCCGGGCGTCATCCCCCCGATGTCTGAGTGGTGAGCCCGGTTAGCGACAAAAAAGCACAATCTGCTGTCCACAAACAGGGGCGATATGCACGTGATATCGGGGAGATGTGTTCCCCCTTTGTAGGGATCGTTGAGAACGACCAGGTCGCCCTCATGGTAGTCTATAGAATCAAGCGATGCCTGGACAGAGAGGGGCATAGCTCCTAGATGAACGGGAATATGAGATCCCTGGGCAAAGGTTTCTCCCTTTCGATTGAACAGGGCGCATGAAAAATCTTTTCTCTCTTTGATGTTCGGGGATAGAGCTGTCCGTCCGAGCACGGCGCCCATCTCTTCAGATACTGAGATGAATATGTTCTTAAAGAGCTCCAATTCGATGGGATCGAATTTATCCATTCCCTGTCCCTTCTTGTGTAATGATCAAATTTAAAAAACTGTCCACCTTTAGAGTGTACCCTGGGGGAAGGAATACAGTCGATTCGGCGTCGACAACGAGCGCAGATCCGGAAATCCTATTCCCCGGGGAAAGTAACGGTCGATCATAAACCTGGGCCGCATGCTCTTTTCCTCTAAAGCACAGCGTTTGGTTCTTCACGAAAGCCTTCTGAGGGTTCAAACCTTCCCCAGGAAATTTCTTTAGTTTTATCTTTTTCGATGGGCCGATAGTTTTAATTCGGAGGTTGACGATCTCGATAACTCTTTCGGGATGATAGTAGGAGTAGAGTTTTTGGTGCGACCTGTGGAACTTGGAGACGTACGTGTTTTTATCGATATCCAGTGGCGTTATCGGCACTGTGATCTCATAGGACTGACCCGAATATCTTAGGTCCAGAAACAGCACAGTGCTGATCTCGTTTTCTTGGAATCCTTCACGCTTCATATCCTGGAGGCCTTTGTTTTTGAGCGCTTGAAAGGCCTTTTTGAGCTCTATTCCTTTGACTTCTTTCGCCGGCTTGAGCAGAGATTGTGAATAATCCTTTATGGAGTCTGCGAGGAGAAGACCCAAAGCAGAGAGAACTCCTGCATTCTTGGGAATTATGATTGTATTCATGTTTAGTTGTCGGGCAATCTCGGCCGCATGCATGCCTCCGGCGCCTCCAAAAGAGAAGAGAGCAAAATTCCTGGGGTCAAATCCCCGTTCTATTGAGATCACGCGGATCGCTTTCCCCATGTTGGCAATGGCGACGGTGATGATGCCATCGGCGGTCTCACGGAGAGTCTTCTTCATTTTTTTCGCAAGCTTCAAAAGAGCAGCTTTGCTTTTTTCGGGATATATTTTCATGTGTCCGCCCAGGAAATAATCGGGGTCCAAGCGTCCGAGAACAAGGTTGGCATCTGTGACTGTGGGAAAATGCCCTTTCCCATAACACGCGGGACCCGGGTCTGCGCCTGCACTTTGGGGACCCACGCGGAGCGCCCCCCCCTCATCGAGATAGGCGATCGATCCGCCTCCAGCTCCAACGGAGTGGATATCTATCATGGGGAGGCGAATGGGAAATTCACCTATTTTGCTCTCTGTGGTTCTGCTGATTTTCCCCTCGATGAGCGACACATCCGAAGATGTTCCGCCCATGTCAAATGTGATGATGTTGCGGAATCCCGCCGACCTGCCCAGATAATGGGCAGCGACAACTCCACCTGCTGGACCGGAAAGGGCTGTGCGGAGTGGCTCCTGCTTTGCCGTGGATGGCAAAATATGCCCCTCATTCGATTGCATGATCCTGAGGTCGACACCTTTTAAGCGGATTTCTAGATCTTTCAGATAACGGCTCATGACTGGCATAAGATACGCATTGACTGTCGTCACCAGAGTTCTTTCGTATTCCCGGTATTCTGGAAGGATTTGGCTCGAGATAGATGCTAAAAGCTTTCTTTTTTTCAAAACTTTGCCGATGATCATTTCATGGGTCGGGTTGGCATACGCATGGATCAGGCTCACCGCAACCGCATCGATCTTCAGTTTTTGGATCTTGTCACAGATATCCTCCAGCTTATGGAGAGACAAATCCTTGTCCATGGTCCCATCGGCAAAAATTCTCTCCTCGACGCCAAAACACCACTTTCGAGGGAGAAGAGGAATCCTCTGTTCACCTCTAAGGCTGTAGAGATGACGCCGTGTCTGCCGTCCGATAAAAAGAACATCCTCGAATCCTTTTGTGGTGATAAGAGCGACACGACCTCCCTTATTTTCCAGGAGGGAATTCGTGGCAACGGTCGTTCCATGGACCACAGAAGAGGGAGGCGTGTGCTGCAAAACGGATCTAAGGCCCTCAAAGATTGCGAGTGAAGGATTCTCGGGAGTAGAAGGAATTTTTTTTATTTTGACGGTCCCATCTCTCACTATGAAAAAATCAGTAAAAGTGCCCCCGGTATCGACACCGATGCGCACGCTCCTCTTCATGGGGCTATATTTATCTTTAACCTCACTCTAAAGTCAAGCGCTGGACAGTGAGCGACCGAGGATTCATTGAAAATGCGAAGATGAGTCCAGGGAAATAAGAAATTTATTTACACGTATCGCACGAGGTTGCCGAACAGGTGGCGCAGCTGGATGAGGACGACTTCACCCGGCTGCTTCCGCCCCCGATCCCGAAGGAGGAGACAAGCTTCTGGATATCTTTACTCCCGCACTCCACACAGACGACTTTTTTTTCAGTTCCAACGGAGATAAGCGTTTCAAAACAGCATCCGCATGCGTTGCATGAGAACTCGTAAATGGGCATGGCCATCACATTGGCTAAAGGACAGCGATCGCTTCAATCTCGACTTTAACATCCTTAGGCAGCCGGGCCACTTGGATGGCTGCCCGGGCAGGATAGGGGGCATTAAAATATTCGCCGTAGATGGCGTTCACGGCTCCATAGTCGTTCATGTCCTCGAGGAATACCGTGCATTTAACGATCTTGTCCATAGAGCTTCCCGAGGCCTCGATGACTGCTTTTAAATTCTTGAGAACCAGATGCGCCTGTTCTTCGACTGAGCCGTTATTCAGCTCTCCAGTGACAGGGTCAAGGGCAATTTGACCGGAAGCGAAGACAAAATCATTGGCAATGATTCCCTGTGAATAGGGTCCTATGGCCTTCGGGGCATTCTTTGTTTTAATTTCTTGGATCATGGTATCACTCCTTTTTTTGCATGAAATTAGACTGGGTCCCATAATGGCCATGCAGCCGAGGCTGACCAGTGCCTCCCTTCTTTTCATGGGATTTTCTCCTTAACCATTGATATGCCGGGATATCCTTATCCTTTTGTCATTCCCTGGCGTTGAACTCTGGAGCATATTTAACGTCTTCATTGTATCGGAAGCTGCTTCAAGATGCCAGGATAAAAAATGTGCGTGAATTTGGAAAAAGAGGTTGCCATGGCACTTTGAAGAGGGTGGTCCCGGAAACACGATTTATATGAGCATGAATGCAGAGAGGGACAATATCGGTGGCATGCCCGGGCTCGGGTAGAGGATCGATTCCTTGATCCAGTCGTTCTCAGACGTGTTGTTCGCTGTAGGGGCCTTCCATCTCTGAAGAAATGTGTTTGAGTGATAGACGTGTCACTTCATCTTGGCAGTATTCGCACACAATCCGGCCATCTTTGTGAATCCGACAGGGGGTCAATCCGATACACTTATCGCACTGGCAGAACATTTGCTTTTTCATCTGTTCCTCCAATCTGAGTGTGCAGCCAGTTATCTAAGAGGAGATTTCAATGGCTTTTTAGTGCAAAGTTCATGCCAGCCTGTTTTTTCTTTTTTTTAGGAGAAGAGTTCAGAATTTTTATAGAAGGAGGTGTTCCATAATTTAACAGCGTTCAATATCCGAACACTGATTTCACTCACATGCTACGGGAAAAATAACGTGTAATTGTTGAATCCATCACGACCATAGACAACTGTATGTTATATCCGCGGCGTCCACACTGTGAGATCATCGATTTTTCCGGAGTCGAGAACCGATACGACTCCAATTGAAAGGTTAGATCATATTGAGATATTTTTTTCCCTCGGCAAAAGGATTGAGGGAGTTTGTAATGGAAATGTCTTTGTTTTTCAGAAGGTCGATGGTGCCTCTCTTGTTTTTCGGTGAGATCACCTCCACAATCGGGCGGAAGATGTCGCGTTCGTTCGCTTCTCTGACAACGGCAATGTTGCGATTGCTGAGTGAAACGACGGTGCCGATAGGCCAGACACCCATGATCTTGAAAAATTTATCCAGGAGCTTGGGCTCAAAGAGCTTTCCTTTTTCTTTCATCATCAAGTCATAAATTTCGATCGGGGGATAGTCCTTTTTGTATGTTCTTCTCTGTGTGAGTGCATCATAGACGTCACACAGCGATACGATGTAAGATGCCAGGTGAGGTGTGTGCGGGAAGGCTGCTTTGGGGTAACCTTTCAGATCATATCGCATATGATGTTCGAACGCCACGACTACGGGTAAGACTCCCAGCATTTCGACATGTCTGGTGAGGATTTTTGTTCCTAAGATCGAGTGGTCCTGAATTTTAAGGAACTCATCCTCGGAGAGCTTTGATTTCTTCTTCAATATCCGATGGGATATGGATATCTTCCCGATATCATGAAAAAGAGCAGCAATCCCGATATCCAACACATCATCCTTTGAGAATCCCAGTTTTGATGACGTGTACATGGAGAGGATCGAGACGTTCAATAGGTGGACAAACGTCATCAGGTCTTTTTGCTTGACCGATATCAGATTCAAAAGCTCTTGATGCCGTCCCATGAAGTTTTCCATCACGTTGAGGATGTTAAATCGCAGATCGAGATAGTCGATGTCCTCCTCACTCAAGAGCTGGTCGAAAGATTGAGATACAGTCTTCAGGGAATTTTCGTACCGCTTGAGCATCTCTTCGGAGCTTTTAGATGCTTCTTTTTGGTCATCTGCGAGTGCGCGGATCTTCCCAGCTCGAATATTTTTGACTCCTTGGCCTGATAGGTACTCGAGGGGATCTTTGGGGAGATCGGCCTTTGGGGTGATAAGGAATGTAATGAATTTTTCTAACTCTACCTTGCTGAGAGATTGGTTAAAGTAGATCCGCTCGATCCCTCGTTCTTGCATGTATAAAACCAAGGACCTTAGCTTCTGGCTCAGGCCGAAAAAAATCTCATCCTCCCATGCCAATTCATCCTCGACGATACCGATAACAAGCTCCTTTTTTTCCTTCAATACCTCTTGAAGGCTGTTATAAGCCTGTTCGATGAATTCGTGATATTTGGGATGTTCCGCGGAATAGATTTTTCCTGTCTGAATGGCGGAAAGCAGATGAATCAGAGTCACTTTAATTTTTTTCAGCATGCCATATCTCCAAAACTCTTTGGGATTCTTCTCTGAGTTTCCTATTCCAAAAACCCCTTCGCTTGCTGAATTCTTCCAGGTACAACTTGGCTTCTCTAAGGTTTTTATCCTCAACGATCTTTATGTGTTCCATCAGACGTCTGTTCTTCAAACCGTAAGGAGACGGAATATGGAAGAGTATTTCAAAAGCCAGCCGTTTTGTTCTCTGATCGCGCATGAGCAGCAGCAAACCCTCGGCTTTGAGCGCAAGCTCTTTACTTTTCAGAACTGAAAAAAGAAACTTCTCATCGGTTTCGGTGAGCTTATGCATGGCTCTTAAAACTCTGTACTTTAGGGTTACATTCCCTAAGGGATAAATGTTCTTCAACGTGATCAGAGATATGGGGCTGTCGATCTCCTGTAAATTTTTGATCATTTTTTCGAGAAACTTGCTGTTCGATGAGCTCTGATCGAGATTCAGGTTGAAATAGAATAGATACTCTTTGAAGAACTTAAAGAATGCTTTTAAAATGTAGGGAGAGATCCTGCCGTCTGTGAATATCCGTTCAAGGTAGGTGTTGACATCCAGAGTACTTTCCTTAAGCTCGTCTATAAAATAATCAAATTCGATCAAGATTTCTCCTTCAAGAATAGAATGCTCGATGTAGCCGATGATTTTTGAGATGAAGAGTCTGCATTTCGAGTCTGCCGTGATCTCTTCACCTTTTTCCTCCAATACCTCAAACACGTATTTGATGTAGGCAAGATCTTTCTGTTCCTTGATCGTCTCCCATTCCCCAAAGATCTTTTCCAGGGTCTCTGTGATGCCTTCCAAGGATTCATCCTTCTTCAGGATGTTGAGGAGGATATAGCGGTAGTTTTTCTTGAGGAGGGTGTTATCAAATGTGAGCTTTGTTTCATAAGCGATATCTTTCAGGAACGAGGTAAGCGTATGTCTGTATATCTCTGACATCAAAGTGCTTGTCGTTCCGGTAAGCAATTCTTTGATCTTTGTTTCAGCTTGAGGGTCTTCTTTAAGGGCGTCATCCTCTTGGAAGATGTTCGAAAGGGAAGACGCCACTTTTTCGTGTTTGTCTCTGTCGAACATCTTGGAAAAAATGCTGAAACTCAAAGAGTCGAAATTTTCGTCATAAATCAGCTCATCCCATAATGATGAGGCAAGGTCTTCCTCTTTGAGGTCTGTGATTATGGCCTTGATGTTCTCGAGCTTTTCTTCGTCTTTAATCTCCTCTTTTTTCTTGACAACGGTCTTCAACAGGTTTTTTGCGCATTTGCGATAATTATTCTCTTCATTGAGTTTGAGATAATCGAAGAAGCGGATAAAATTTTCGCTGAATTCTTTGTCTTCGAGGAATTCCCCGGGCTTAAAATCCTTGATGACTTTTTCGAAACTGTCTGCCACTTCCATCAATTTCTGTCGATCCTCCAGTTCAACAGCTTCCTGAAGGAGATAAACCCACACATCCTTCACTTCTTCTCCCTCACCCATAAGGAGTTGCGAATAATCGAGCTCTTCGACCGTGATGTGTGCAATTTTTTGGTCCTGAAGAATAGATCCTATTCCTCCTTTTTTGTAAATATCTCTTGGGGCAAGACTTATGTGAGACATGAAGACCATCAATTCAGACAAGGTGACGCCTCTACTTATTTTGATCTTTTTGACTTTGCGAAAGTGGAAGGTCCTGCCCAACTCTTTATACATCTTCTCTTCGTCCCAAAATTTGTTCTCAACGAGAAGTGCATGAGGTGCGAAGCTGACCTCAAGGGGAGCCATGTGCTCTAAGAGGGCGTCGATCTTTTCTTTGAGATCACTGACCGATTTTTGGAAAGCGGGGTGTTCTTGATTGTACATCGCAGCGTTCTTTAAGGAGACCTTCATAGTCATAAAAAGTTCGTGAAGAGCTTTTTCCTTGCTCATGGTTCCTTCCTTATCAAAATCACCATTTCTTCCATCACGCTCTTTGCACCACGCTTATAGAGTTCTACACATATATTTTTAGTCAGTGTTCACAGGGGGAAATTGGATTGAAATCCCATCCCACACAAAGATATTTTTCTTGTTAAATGAGGATTTCTCTTCAACCGCATTTCGGCAGCCTTAGATTAAATCAACTCAAGACCGGTTGTCAAATGGATATCTGTCTGGATAGGCATTGGCAAATCCGTGATCGTATGGTCAGAAGAAACGTTATTGAGTGTCCCATTTGGTGAGTGCGAAAACGATCAACGAGAATGCGCACAGCTTCAACTTAGGTACCGTTTCCCAAACGGGTCCGTTTTTTCTCGGTCCATTCGGGGAATGGACCCTATATCAAAAGGAACTAGCCTTATGTTAACAGGCTCGGCTCCGGGTTTCCACATCCTCAATATATGCTTTTGGAAGGTCTTGATCAGTCGAGTTGATTTTTTGGTTTGAGTGTCTCAAGAAGCTGTTTGACTTCTGCTTCCTGTTCTCCTCCAAGGTAGAGGTATCTGTCAAAATATTTTTTCGCTTCTGGGATACGGTCTTTCATTATATATATTTTTCCGATTTCGTAATGAAGTTCTGAGTTATTTATTTCCAATTCGAGCGCCTTCTGATAGTTCTCCAATGCTTTATCCCAGAGTTTTCTATCTCTGTATATATGACCCAAAGACATGTATGACATGAAGGCGACGCGCCTCCCCACGACGATAAGGGAAAACGACAGCTCATCATCAGACGCCTCGTCTCTATTGCCGATTCTTTTGTTCTGTTCATAACGGATGGCGTTCAACCAACTCTCTTCAGCGCTATCGAGGTCTCCCTTTGCAGAGAAAACGCATCCCAGATTATAGTGACCCATGGCATCCTTCGGATCTATGGCAATCACCTTGTTGTATGCTCTTATAGAGTTATCATAGTCTGACATTTTAAAAAAGATGTTGCCCACAAGGTCAAGGGCGTCCTTAAAATCGTCTTTTAGCTCTACCGCATGCCATGCATATTCGAGAGCCTTGCCGAGGTCATTCTTGATGTTGTAATAGTGCGCAAGATTGTAACTCAACTCAGGTGAAGCTGTGTAAATATCCAGAAAACTGCGGGTCATCACTATGGCTTCATCCAATTGGCCCTTTCGCAAGAGTGTCATTGCAGCACTGTTGATAAGATTAACGACAGATGCGATATTCGTTTCAAAGATATACGTGTACATTGGCTTTATTTTTTCGGAAATATTTTTGGTAAGTCTGGGTCTATTTTCCAATGTTTGGACAGATTGTTTATTCAGTGCACGCTCGAGGAGAAATTGTACATTGTAATCGAACGGGGAGACCTTCATGATTTGTTTGAACTCTCCTGCGGCCTCTTCAAAGTTGCCCTTAACGAGGTGGACTTTTGCGAGATTTTGCAGGGCCTCTATCATATATGGTTTTGTGTTGAATGCTATCTTAAAGTTAGCTTCAGCACTATCCATGTCCTCCATTTGATAATAGGCATAGCCCATCAGGAAAAAAAACTCAGCCTGAGATCCAGTTGTGCGCTGAGCATCTCTCGCTTTTTTTATCGCATTTTCCCAATTGTCTTGGGTGAGATCTAAGTCGATCAATTGGGAAAAACATTCAACGGCATCATAACCCCAATGAAGGGCCTGTTGGATATCTTCAGCGGCCATCTTAAAGGACGATTTTTTTTTATTCAGTACACTGAGGATGAAGTATGGAAGGCCAAGATTGGAATGTTTCTCTTGAATCTTTGTCCGGATCAACTCCAGATTCTCTTTATTGAGAACCCACTCCCCACCTCTCCTGACCTTATATTCCTTCCCAATTTTTTTCGCTTCATCCGAACAATATTGCTCTAAAGCGGTGTGATAATCCTGACAGATTTTGACAGCTTCCTTATGTTTACCCTGAGTATAATACACGTAGGCCATGAGAATATGCGCTTGAACATTCCCAGGAAAGCGTGCGATTTCATCTTGACACACTCTCAAGGCGTCTTCGTATTTTCCTGTCCTGAAATAGCAGAAACCCAATTGAGGACGAATGCCCATCACAGGAGGGTCTCTGAGGAGGGATTGTTCGAAATAGTAAATTGACTGGTCATAATCCATAAGGTCCATGCTCTTTTTAGCTTTATGCACAAAGTCCTCGCTGGCATGACTCGGGAAGGGGATCAACACGAGGAGATTGAGCCAAATCAAAGAAAAGAGTGTTTTCAGTCTCATGAAAAGCCTCTTTCATATTATTTATCCTTTTTTTCAGAAAAACAAGTCCCTTCCAGATACAGCTTCATGAGCTCGACATGGCGCACTCAACAGGATTGGATTTGATTCAGGTGTTGTGTTCGATGAAGATGTGTGCCTTACACAGGGGAGTGTCGCTATCAAATGAGTGGATATCTTCTCCCATTAAGTGGGAGGGGGAAGTTTAATCTCCGAATGTAATGCTGACTCTGTTGCGACCCATCTTTTTGCTCTGTCGCATAAGCCCGTTCACTCTATCGATAATCGTTTGAGTGTTGTCACGCAATTGAGCGATCGTAGCTCCTGTCGAGACTGTAACCGCTAAAAGTTTGGTTCCGACCTGAATGTTAGACTGAGAGATCAGGAGACGAAGCTTGTTCGCCACAAGGTCGAGTTTTGATTCTTCGATGTTAAAGATGATCACGAGATACTGTTCACCAGCCCAGCGTCCGACGATATCATAGAAGCGGATATTATTGGCGAGTGTCCGGGCAACCATTCGCAATATCTTATCGCCCACCACTGTTCCGTGTGTCTCGTTGATCGATGTAAAGTGGTCAATATCGATGAGGAGGACTCCCAAGGGGAGACGGTGTTTATTCATCTCATCCATTCTAAATTTTATCTGGGCCTCCAAGTAGGTCTTATTTCCCAGTTCTGTAAGAGGATCGAGGAGATTCATCCTTTTGAGTTCTTGGGCTTTCTGTGGAATAAGGACTTTGGGAGAGGAGTCATAAAAAGTCTCAACGGCTCCAATAATTTCATGCTCTGTATTCATTATGGGAAGTATGCGCATAAATACGGGTAAACGATATCCTTCTTTATGGTGCAAATAAGCTTCAAAGCTGCGGATTTTTCCATCGCGAATTGTCTTGTCAACGGGACAGTCGTTCTTGCAGAGTTGAAGGTCAGTATTGTCTGTGGGAATCAGGATGTTCTCCGAACATTTTTGCCCCAGAACATCAGCTTTTGTATAACCAGAAATGTCAACAGCACCTTGGTTCCAGAAAATGACTTGGCAATGATCGTCAATGAAAACGACACCATCGTGTAGATATTCGATGATGTTTTCAAAAAAATCACTGGTTATCGTTTTGACCGGGTCCATGCGGCTCCTTCCCAAACCGGCGTCTTGGCTATTGTTTGTTCAGCCCAGTTTTTTATAACAGAGAAAACCGTGAAAGTCAAAGCAATTTTCTGAATAAGCACCCCTTTGAATACGGAATGCATGACTCGAAGCAACATTCTGGTCAACTTGTTCCTAGAATTCTTGGGCGCACATATTTTATGTTTTATAACCTACGGTTATATTTTTTTGCCCATATTGACTTTCTTATAACTTGCAGTTATAAAAGAAGTACTCTGTAAATGGGGTGAAAAATGCCAGGAATTCTAGGAATAAAGCTCAGGATCGAAAGAGAAAACCTTGGCCTCACACAAGAAGATTTGGCTAAGGCCGTAGGGCTGTCCAGCGAGTTTATCTCTCTATTGGAGCTCGGCAAAAGAATGCCAAGCCTGGATTCTTTAAAGAGTATCGCCGAATTCCTAAAAAAAGACATTTCTTTCTTTGTGAGAGAGAGGGAGACAGCGTTCGAAAGGCTTTTTAGTCAGAAAACCCTCAATAATCGCGCTGAATCAGAGCTTAAAAAATTCAGAAAATACTGTGATGATTATCTCAAGCTGGAGGAGATCGCAGGACGAAGACTGGAACTGGCCCCCGCATATTCTCATATCAATCCGGTGAGACTCGCGCTTGAGGAGAGACGGAGGCTTGGCCTGGGGGACTCTCCTATCCGTAATATCTTTTTACTCGCGGAGCTCAATGGATTGCGCATTTATCGACAGGCTCTTTCAGAGGAGTGCAACATACACGGCATATTCATCTATTTTGAGATCAAAGAGGCAGCTTTCGCTCTGATAAACAAGAACCTTTCAGAGGAGGAACAGATCTTCACAGTCGCTCATGAGTACTATCACTATCTCAGGGATAGATACACCGATCCCATCATAGATAATCCTGATGTTTTTATGGAAGAGTACGTTTCCCTTTACCACCCGAGAGAAAAATTTGCCCAAATTTTTGCACTGCGTTTTTTGGTACCGTCTTCAAAAGTGAAAGCCATCATCGAAAAAGATATTCGGTCGAATCGATTAGACTCTGAGGATATCGTTTATCTCAAACGGTATTTTGGCGTGAGCATTCATATCATGCTTCAAATCCTACGTGAGCTCGAATATCTGGATTATTCACAGGTTAAAGAGTTCCAAAATCTCGACCGCACAGAGTATGAAAAAGCTCTTTTTGGAAAGTTTCCCTCAAAAGAAGCTGTCCTTAGAGGGAAGGCGCTTGCCTCAGACCGCTTCAAGAGTTTGGCCGTCCTCGTTTCTTCATCACAAAAAAAATGAAGGAAGTCCATCTGCCACATGGCGGGGATAAGCGTATCTAACCCAAGCCGCCAGGTCCAGATCAATCTCCAAAGTTAATAAAGGCTGTAATCGCGAGGTCACTCCCATCTCGTGTTTCTCGGGATCGGCGGTCCAGCCTATTTCACCCAGGTATGGGTCATGTGTGGTGAATTTGGGTGGGTCTGTCAGAAGTTTTCGAGATTGAACATCTTTTTCACTTCTCACCCCCTTACAAATATGTTATATTCTGTGGCGATGAGGGGGTGCACAGATGTGAACAAAGGGCGGGTTTACAGCTATCTGATCCTGGGTATCGTCTGCATATCGATAAGTGTTTATGGATTCAGCCGGCTTTATCACAGGCCAGGTATACCCAAAGAGATCGCGCTGCATTCCATCAAGCGCTTGGACCAAACGGACATCATGCAGGAGAAGGATGTTGAATATGTCCTGAGCCAAAAAACAATTGGCGATAAAGTTCAGGTTCTCTATGAGGATGAAGGTGTCGATCATGAAAGGGAAGTCACCCTTATTCCTTTTTATACTCAAGCCACGTTTCTCATCATATATCTGACCATAGGTTTGGCAAGTTTCACGATAGGTGTCGTGGTGATTATTCTCCGGCCGAAAGACAAAATGGCGCAGATCTTCTTTCTCTCCATCATAGCTTTTTCATCGGCGACTATAATTAACCAAGGATTTTCCTATTTCAAGGGGGAGTGGATTTCCATTTTACCTGGAGTGCTGTATTTTCTCGCGATCCCCATGGCACCTGCGCTACTTTTGCATTTCACACTCATGTTCACAAAGAGAGAAATGAAGAGGAGTATATTTTTTATCTACGTGCCGGCCTTTCTGTTCGCAGGCAGCCTCACTGTTTTGTTTCTGTATACCTCGCTCAACGCTTCGATCGTTCATTACAGGTTTTATCAAATTGTCTACTATATCTTTCGCTTTGACCTTGTTGTTTATGTCATTGCCACAGTCTTTTTACTTGTCTCTAGCTTTCGAAAAGCTTCTCTGACAGAGGAACGGGCTAAGGTCAAATGGATCTTTTATGGACTTTTTATCGGGCTCGGCCCTTTTATCCTTTTGTACCAGCTGCCTCAGTTGTTCAAACTCGCGCCGTTTATTTCCGACGAATTCTCCAATGTTTTTTTTATCTTTCTCCCCCTGGCGTTTGCTATCGCGATCATCCGGTTCAGATTGATGGATATCGAGTTCATCATCAATAGAAGTTTGGTCTATTCCTTATTGACGATCTTTACGGTGAGTGTTTATCTGTTTTTCGTCCGTTTTCTGCATGAATTCCTCTCCCGGCTGGTAAATGTCCAGGAAACTTCTGTGGCCGCCATTGCCGCTCTGGCTGCTGCCGCCGTGTTTCATCCTGCTCGAAGCAGGATCCAACGATTTGTAGATAAATCTTTTTTTCGAGTCAGTTATGATTATCGAGAAAACATCCGGAGCTTTAATGAAAGAGCTCACAGAATGGTCGATAAGAATCATCTGGTAAGCTACTTTTCAGAAAAGATCAACAAGACACTGCCATTGGAATTCCTGGGCATCTGTGTCTATGCAGTCCAGGGAGATCAAAAAAATCCTATCGTAGTCAAACACAACGGAAAAAATATCGAAGGGTTCTCAGTCAGAGATTTTGAAAGAAAACGGATATCGGCAAGGAAAAAGTCCGTTCAGCTAGAAGAAGGCATAGACTTCTCTTACGAGTCAAAATTGGAAAATGCCGGTATCGAGATGTTTTTATCGTTGCCCTTCAGGTCAATGACACTGGAAGGCTTGCTGTTTTTTGGAAAAAAGAAATCCGGTGAAAGATATACTCATGATGACCTGGATTTGCTCCTTAGCCTGGCTGACGGATTGGCTTTGAATTTGGAAAGGATCGCACTCCAGGAGGAAGTGATCCTTGAAAGGACAGAAATACAAAAATTGGATGAGCTCAACCGGATGAAGACAGAATTTATCGCGACTATCTCGCATGAATTGAGAACTCCCATGAGTTCCATTCATGGACTTTCGGAGATGTTGCAGGAAAAAAAGATCAAAGATAAGGCCAAGCAGGAAGAGCTTTTGGGAGTTATGGCCGAGGAGTGTTCTCGGCTCACACGTTTTGTGCACAACATCCTGGATATTGGAAAGATCGAACAAGGTGTGAAGACATACAGGTTTGCAAGGGTGGAGATCCAACCCGTGATCAGTGAAGCTGTCATCCTTTTCCATGTGAATTTGAAAAAGGAAGGGTTTGTGATGCATAAAAAACTCCCCAAAAAACCCATTTTCCTCGAGATCGACAGGGATGCCATCAAACAAGTTTTGACTAATCTTATTGACAATGCTATAAAGTACTCGCAAGACGAAAGGGTGATATCGCTTCAGTTGGTCGAAACCAAGAAGAACATTGAGATCCATATTCAAGATAAAGGAATTGGCATATCTGTTGAGGCCCAGAAGAGAATTTTTGATGACTTTTTCCGTTCGCCAGAGGCTGTGAAACAAAGTCCAAAGGGAGTGGGTTTAGGATTGAGGATCGTCAAATACGTCATGGAGGCTCACGGGGGAGAGGTCCGAGTGAAGAGTGAACTGGGCAAGGGGAGTGTTTTTAGCCTTGTATTTCCAAAACCATGAAAAAAATATTGATCGTCGAGGATGATGATACCCTGAGGGAAACCCTCAAAACAGCTCTTGAATTGGAGAGTTTTGAGGTCCTTGTGGCATCCGACGGAGACGAAGGATACAGGTTGGGCAGCCAAGAAAAAGTCGACCTCATCGTTCTGGACTACGTTCTTCCTTCCTTCAGCGGCTTTGAAGTCTGCAAAAAACTCCGGTCTGAGGGAAATTCCACTCCTATCATTTTCCTCACCGGGGAGAAGAAAGAGGAGATCGACAGAATATTGGGCCTCGAACTCGGAGCAGATGATTATCTCCTGAAACCTTGCGGCGTAAGGGAGCTCATCGCACGGATCAAAGCTGTTCTTCGACGAGTAAAACCAGAAAGCCCGGATGTCGAAACATTAGCCTTTGGGGATGTCTCCATCAACTTTAAGAAACAGGTCGCTTTTAAGGGAAAAAAGGAATTACGCCTCACCGCAAAAGAAATAGGCCTCCTGAAGCTCTTGGCAAAACATGAAGGGGAAGTGGTGAGCCGCGATACGATTCTCAATGAAGTCTGGGGATATGACATCTATCCCACCACACGAACAGTGGATACCTTTATGCATAACTTGCGTCAAAAAGTTGAAGACGACCCAACACATCCCGTTCATCTCATCACCGTACCTTGGTCCGGATACAAATTTGTGAAATAATTTTCCGTTGTCTCTTTTATCCCGGTGTATTTTGGCAGTTGAAGAGGGGATTTATAGGGTCTTGGGGTAGATATGGAATCAGTGGCATTGACGTTTGACAGATTTTTAACAAATTCTTGACATCATTTTGACAACTTCATGCACGTAATGTCATATATTAAATATCGCAATGCCAATATTCGGAAGACGGATTTTTTCAGGGATTTTAATGATCAATATTTTGGCCCTCTGCTGTGTACTGGCCGCGGACAAAACTGATAAGGGGGCCCAGAAGTCAAACAGTGTTTTTCCGATCCTCATGTACAATACGGACATCGGGATCGGCTATGGAGCTAAAGGGAAATTTGTCAATTATCTCGGTAGAGACGAGTCCTTTGACCTCATGCTGTTTAACTCGACCAAGGGCGAACGGACGTACACCTTTGTGTTTTCTATACCAGACTCGGAAATCCGACTTGGATCAGTGTATCCTCTATCTTTTGATATAAAGGCAGAATACACAAAGCTCTTGAGGGCCAATTTTTATGGATTGGGGCCTGATTCCAAAGAGGGAGACCTGACTCCGTATACAGATGAAAAAAAAGAGTTAAGCCTGACATTTGGCAAAGGCTTCAGCCCTCAAATCTGTCTTGAAATTTTGTATGCATTAAAATTCATCCACTATCTTGATGTTGAAAAAGACAAATCCTTTACAGAAGTCCTGGAAAAAGTCGGAGAGGCCTGGGGCCCTTATGCTTCGGTTTTGTTTCGTTACGATACTTCAGACAGTTGGATCCATCCCACACAAGGACTTCGGTTCATACTCCGTGGCGATCTTGCAGCTGGATTTTTAGGTAACTCAGCCACGAATTACTACCGGTACACATTGGATTTCAGGAAGTATTTTCTCTGTCTGGGCAAGAGAGATGTGATCGCTCTCCGATTTTTAATTCAACATGTGTTGGGCGATAAGATCCCTCTGTACGAGATGTCATCAATAGGGGGAGATTCGGAAATGAAAGCGTTGCGTGGATACGCCCTCGACAGATTCCAAGACAGAGGAAAATTTTTAATGAACGCGGAATACCGTTTCCCGGTCTGGAATAAGCTGGGCGGGAATGTGTTTATCGACTGGGGGCTGGTTTGGTCGTCTTGGAAAGACATCCATTTCAATCTGGCTGCAAAGGATATTGGGTGGGGACTCAGATACTATCTCCAGAATTTTGTGGTAAGGTTTGATATGGGATTCAGTATCGAGGGCATGCGCGTCTCTTTCAATTTTGGCCATGTGTTTTAAACGGGATTTGCCGCAATTCAGCGACCTGGGGATGATCTAAGCCAATTCAGATAAGACATTTGTCAGGAATGTCCAGAATTTTTCGACCGAACCGACATGGACGCGTTCATCCGGAGAATGGGGGTGTTCGATCGTGGGACCAAAGGAAATCATGTCCATACCGGGGAACTTCTCGCCAATAATCCCGCATTCGAGGCCAGCATGGACAGCGGCCACCTGAGCCTCCTTGGAAAATGTCTTTTGATAGATGTCCTTCATAGTTTTGAGCAGGGGAGACTGAAGGTTTGGAGTCCATCCGGGATATCCCTCTTCTTGAATAACCTCTGCCTTCACCAGTGCAGATAAAGCAGCAAGCGTGTCACGTGTCGCCTGGAGTGCGGAAGCCACTGAGCTCCGGCTGCTGCAAATAATCTCAGCCTTGTCCTCATGAGTGCGGATGACCGCAAGGTTAGTCGATGTTTCCACCAATCCCTTCATCTCCGCATGCATGGTGATCACACCGTGGGGGAGTGTGAAAAGAAGGCTGATGAGGGCGTTTTGTGAGTCGTGTGTCAACACGGCTGTTGCTGGATTTTCGGATTTCTCAAAAGAGATTGCCGCATCCTTTTCGATGGCACTGTACTCATCTTTGATCGTTGCGAACGCCGCTTGAATCAATTCAGAAAAACGCTCCTTTTGAGAAGGATTAAGGCTGATTAGAGCCCATGCCTCACGGGGGATGGCGTTGCGGAGGTTGCCACCCTCAATCGAGACCAAGCGAAAGGGCGCTTTTGCCGAAGCTAGCTGCCACAAGATCCGGGCAAGCAGTTTTATCGCATTTCCTCTCCCTTGATTGATATCAATACCGGAGTGTCCTCCCCGAAAACCCGAAAGCTTGATCCTGAAGGATTCACTACCGTCGGCGCGTTCTTTTTTAAGGGGAAGGAAGATCTGAGTATCGGCCCCTCCGGCACATCCTATGGTGAACTCGCCTTCATCTTCGCTATCGAGGTTAAGGAGCTTTTTCCCTTTAAGAAAGCCAGGCTGGATTTTTGTTGCTCCGGTAAGTCCTGTCTCTTCATCGACAGTAAAAAGGCATTCTAAGGGAGAATGAACGAGGCTGCCGTCTTCCAAGACAGCCAGAGCTGCACACGCACCCACTCCGTTATCAGCTCCGAGTGTTGTCCCGCTCGCCTTGATCCAATCACCATCCATCTGGGCGCTTATGGGGTCCTTGGAAAAATCGTGATCCACATTTGAGTTTTTTTCACAGACCATATCGAGGTGTCCCTGAAGAATAACTCCTTCTGAATTTTCATGTCCGGGTGAACCGGGTTTGGATACAACCACATTGCCCACATCGTCTCTTTTCCATTCAAGCTTATTGCTCTCGGCAAATGCTATGATGTAATCGCCGAGGGCTTTTTCATGACCCGAGCAATGGGGGATTTTAAGGAATTCTGCAAAATGTTTCCAAAGGTTATTGGGTGCGATCTCTTCGAATGCTATTGCCATTTTATTAAGCCTCCCAATTTGATTATCATTTGAGTGTTACTTTAAACAGAACCAGAATGATGACACAAAAATTGTTCATATTCAAGCACATTTTATAACCAAGCCGCTCGACCCATCCTTAAATGCTCCTTCTTATATAAAACACATGTTATTCTGTTGGTTATTGCAAAAACACGCTTTTCTGCACCGTCCAGTCGGGACACTCAATAACGTAATTTTTGTTCATGCGATCACGGATTTAA
The DNA here is from genome assembly GCA_964406575.1 of uncultured Eubacteriales bacterium. Taxonomy (GTDB): domain Bacteria; phylum Acidobacteriota; class Aminicenantia; order Aminicenantales; family Aminicenantaceae; genus WTAW01. The sequence goes on from CAYOSH010000012.1 coordinate 44,790, forward strand.
GGATGCTTGAGTGATTCTAGGAAGCATCCTTATTTCCGTGATGCTCTCAAGTAAAATGATAATAGCAGGAGCGACTCACAGTCCATATTCGTCGAAGACCCCCTCCACCCACCACCATCCGACTCATAAGGACAGGGACTCGCTCTTTTTTGCCTCTAATGCCCTTATCACGGAAATAAGAGTGCTTACGTTATTCGACAAAAATTTGAGTTTTGCCAGGATTTAAATTAGAATCCACAAAGGATATGAATCAGCAACTCATCAAAAGATTTGAAGAGGTTTTTCGATCACCCCCTGAGCTCGTATCTTCAGCCCCTGGCCGGATCAATATCATCGGAGAACACACGGATTACAATCTTGGATATGTCCTCCCAGCTGCCATAAACTTGAGGATTCATTTTCTCGCAGCTCGGAGAAATGACGATACCGTCCGTATTTGGGCTGAGGATTTTAAAGAAGAAAGGTCTTTTTCCCTGCAAAATACTTCGGCCTGTCCGGAACACCACTGGGAAAATTATGTCAAAGGGATTTTTTGGGTACTTGAGGAAAGGGGAGATTCTCCCGGAGGCTTAAACGGCCTCATTCAAGGGGATATACCGCTTGGAGCAGGATTAAGTTCGTCGGCAGCTCTTGAAGTGAGCATCTTAAACGGCATCAATACACTTTGTCAGCTTGGCATCGGGCCAATCGCAATGGCCAAGCTGGCACAACGTGCAGAGAATGAATTTGTGGGCATGAAGTGTGGACTGATGGATCAGTTTATATCCGTTTTTGGGCAAAAAGATACGGCAATCTTTCTGGATTGTCTCTCATTCCATTTCGAGAACATCCCGCTCAGATTCCCCAATGATGAGCTCATTTTCCTTGTTTATGACAGTTGTGTGCACAGAGAGCTTTTGTGTTCAGAATACAATAAAAGACGTTCGGAGTCATCGGATGCTGAAAACTTTTTACAGAGCAAAGGATTTTCCGGCTTCAGAGATACAACCCAGGATATGATCCAGGATTTGAGGGGTGAAATGGATGAAATTCTTTTCAAACGCGCGCGGCATGTCATCAGTGAGAATGAACGTGTCCAAAAAGCTGTTCACGCACTACAAAACTCTGATTTTTTATCTTTGGGAAAACTCCTCTTCGAGTCTCATGTGAGTTTACGAGACGACTATGAGGTTTCTTGCCCCGAAATCGACCTTCTTTATGATTTTGCAAAATCATTTTCTGGCTGTTTAGGGGCGCGGCTTACAGGAGCGGGATTTGGCGGATCAGGAATCGTTTTGATGAAGAGAGACAAATCAGATCTTTTCATGAGAGAAATCCTTGATTTCGCCCATAAAAAAGGATACCGTAAACCCAGAGTATTTCCTGTTCAAATCGATGAAGGAGCGAGAGCTTGGACCCTTTAAAAGAACGGCAGAAGAGAAGGCATCGCCAAAAGTCCAAACGTTTACAGGCCTGGCAAAAAACAATCATTCTGTCGATCGTCCTGAATGTATTTATGCTCGGGTGTTTGTTCGGTGATTGCGAGGTCCGATCAAGGATCAAAATCACAACGAGTGTATTCCCGCTTTGGGAATTTGCAAAGGCTGTAGCTGGCGAGAGAGGTGAGGTGGAATTTCTCCTTCCTCCAGGAGCGGAAATCCACACTTGGCGGCCCCGGCCGAGCGATATCCTCAAGATAACCTCATCCGATGTGTTTGTTTATATAGGGGCTGACCTCGAGCCTTGGCTCGATGATGTCTTGAAGAGCGTAAACAATCCCAATCTTCATATCTTGAAAGCGAGCGACGGCATTGCGCTCATGGAGAGAGAGGAGTCTCGAAAAGAGACTCTCCATGAAGACTCCCATAGCGGCCATGAACATGAACACATCCACGGGGCTCTCGATCCACATATTTGGCTGGATTTTGCCATTGATCAAAAGGTCATCGAAAGCATTGTGAGCCTGCTCTGCCAGATGGAACCAGAGAACAGGTCCTTATTCGAGGGGAATGGTGCTGCATATAAAAAAAAGCTCGAAGACATCGATCGCCGATTCAGAGAAGATCTTGGCCGATGCAAGGGCGATACTTTCATCCTGGGTGGACATGCCGCTTTTGGTTATCTGGCAAGAAGGTACAACCTCCATCAAATCTCTCTCTTCGGCGTCAACCCGAATTCCAGCCCGACTCCGAAACAGCTCGTTCGTGTAGTGGAGTTGGCAAAAAAATATCACATAAACGTGATCTACTTTGAAGTTTATGTGAGCGATGATTTGGCGAGAGTCATTGCAGAGGAAGTGGGCGCTAAAACACTTGTGCTCAATCCCGCGGCGAACTTGTCCAAAGAGCAGATGAATACAGGAAACACCTTTTTGGACATTATGGAGCAGAATTTGATGCATCTAAAGGAGGGGCTTTCCTGTGGCACACTCTGAGGCGCTGATCGCCATAGACAACATCTCTTTCAATTACGGAAACACGAAGGTTCTGAACCAAGTCACCTTTCCAATTCGGTCTGGCGACTTTCTTGCGATCATAGGACCCAACGGTTCTGGGAAGACGACTCTGATCAAGATCATTTTAGGGTTATTGACTCCCACTCAAGGGCACATCCGGATTTTTGGTGAGGAGAACACAGCATTTACAGGTTGGGAGAAGCTTGGGTATGTCCCCCAAAAGGCCACCCATGTGGACCCGTTTTTCCCTGCTTCAGTCAAAGAAGTTGTTGAAATGGGCCTTGTCTCTAGCAGAAAATTTCCCGGGACCAGGAAGAGGGAGGATGAGAATCGTATCCAGAAAGCACTCAGGCAAGTTGGATTGGAGGAGCACACAAATTCGCGAATCGGAAAGCTTTCGGGAGGACAGCAACAAAGGGTTTTTATAGCCCGGGCGATCGTCAACCAACCCCTTATTCTTTTCCTGGATGAGCCTACGACTGGTGTGGATGCAGAGACACAGGAACGTTTCTATGACATGTTGGATAAATTAAACACAAAAGAAGCGATCACCATCGTTCTGGTTACCCATGATATCGGGGTGGTCAATAAACATGTCAATCAGGTGGCCTGTCTCAATCAAATCCTTCAGTATCATGGCTCTCATGAAGAATTTTGCCAGTCGGATATATTCAAGAAAATGCTCAACGATGGCCATCACATTATTTCTCATCAGCACTGATAACGGTAATAAGAGATAAAGAATATCATGGTAGAATTTCTTCATTATGGATTTCTCCAAAGAGCTTTGCTGGCCGGAATATTTGTGGCAATCGCATGTGCCCTTCTCGGAGTTTTTTTGATTCTTCGAAGGGATTCTATGATCGGACATGGTCTCGCTCATGTGACCTTTGCCGGTATAGCGATAGGCCTTTTGCTCAATGTGATGCCCTTGGCAGCAGCGATGGTTGTTGCTGTTCTCACGGCGCTGGGGATCATGAAAGTGAAAGAAAGAGCGGGCCTTTATGGGGACACGGCAATCGCCATTTTCAGCAGTGTGGGTTTTGCCATCGGGATCTTGATCGTTTCTCTGTCTCATGGCTTTAATGTGGACCTCTTTGGCTATTTATTCGGAGAGATTCTGGCCATCGATATCTCCGAGGTGACCTTTTCGATAGGCCTGGCTGTTTTTGTGGTTCTCATCGTCATATTGAATTATCACAGGTTTATGTACATGACATTCGACCCGGAATCCGCGAAGGCATCGGGTATTCCTGTGAGAAAATTAGAAGTGCTCCTAACCGTACTTACTGCTGTCACTGTCGTCCTCGGAATGAAGATTGTTGGGCTCTTGCTCGTGGCAGCTCTGCTGGTGATTCCAGCAGCTGCCGGTTTACAGTTTGCATCGAATTTCAAGCAAGCGATTGTACTGTCATCGCTCGTATCTTTGGTGTCCGTCGTTTTAGGATTGGTCTTGGCTTTCACTCTCGATTTTCCTGCTTCCGGGACGATCGTATGTCTTTCCTTTGCCTTTTTTCTCATGTTCTTTTTTATAAAGAGAGAAAAACGATTTTTCTGAATATTCCTCCCCCCTCATTCCGGCAAGGGCAGATTGTTTAAACTCAAGAATAGGACAGTCCGATTTGCGATAAAACAGCCAGCGTGGAGTGCCGCTCCATCTAGAAAAAGAGTGCTTATTTTTTGGTGAGTCGGTCCAAAGTTTGGTCAAAAATCGAGTAAGACTCTTGACCATAAAGGCACATGATGATCTCTTTGGGGTATTCGTTTTTTGCCAAAAATTCCAGGGCCACTTTCAACATGATCTCACTGCACCTGTCCAGGGGAAAACGGAAAATGCCCGTACTGATCGCTGGAAAAGCAATGTTCTTTATTTTTTTGTTTTTAGCGATCTTGAGGCAGCTCAAAGTCGCTCCTGCGAGCTTCTCGTCTTCGTTGCCCTCGCCATATACAGGACCGGCGGCGTGGATGACATATCTCGCCTTCAGGTCACCTGCACCGGTGGAGATAGCATGGCCCACTTTTATGGGTCCGACCTTGTGGCATTCTTCTTGGATTGTCGGCCCTCCAAACCTTTTGATCGCGCCGGCTACGCCTCCTCCGAGAACCAGGGAGGTGTTAGCCGCATTCACTATGGCCTCCACATCGAGCAGAACAATATTATCGTCGAGCAGCCTCAACGTCCTGTTGTGGATGGTCCATTCTTTCATGGATTAACTTTCACCGAGCTCTTGGAGAACTAGGTCTTTGATCTCAGATCCGAGTCTAATGGATTCTTCTTTAAGGATATTTGCTCGATCGGTCGCATCTTTCTTAAATCGTTCATCCATGATATCTGGAAGGTTTATTTTGACATTGTAATAGGCTCCTTCTGCACCGGCTTGTGCGGTAAGGCCAGCGACGCCAGCATCACTGATCGAGTTTTTGTTTCCGTGCAGCACGACTTCTTTGGCGAGCTTTAAAGCGTCGACACATTTTTCCAAAACATCAAGGGGAACCACTGTCGCTCCTTTGGATGCTTCTTCGAGGGCAGCAGCTCTAGCTTGTTTTTGTTCGTCTGTTTTCTTCTGCAGACGCATGGCAGCCATCACATTGTTGAACGCAATGGTGTCCATATCCACGGCATGTAAAAGCTGATCTTTTATGGCCTGTCCCTGGATGGCTAACTCTTTGACTTTATCCTGAACGTCGTCATATCCCTTTTTCCCAAAGGTAAGATTGGCAACCATGGATGAAAGAGAGGCGGATAATGCTCCACAGAGAGCCGCTGTACTCCCTCCTCCGGGTGCAGGTGAATCCATAGAGAGCTCATTTGCGAATTCTCTGAGATTCTGGCTCAAGAGGGAGTTCTCTACCTCTGTGAATTGGTATTCGATAATTTTCTTCCTGGGGTCGAATGGTGCTACATCATTCAATCCCAATGAGAGGACAGCGATCCGAATGAGTTCTTCCTCCGGAACTCCAGCGCTCTTGTTTTGCTTCTCCAGGTAATATCGGCCCGCCACGAGCATGGCTTCTTTAGGGATGAGACCCACTAGCTCGCTTCCCGTCACTCGGACCCCGATTTGTTCAGCTTCCTTGATAGCCTCGTCGAACACTAGATGAGGAGGAGAAATTTTGTAGTTGGTGAAATTAATGGATATTTGAGCAATCCCATAATCCTCGACGTACCATCCGACCGCCTTGACCTCCTTGAATTTTCCCGGGATATTTATGGTTTTTCCGCTCTTATCCCTAACGATATTTCCATCGGCATCTCTTTTAGCCCGCCCTCTTTCTCGGAGAGCGAATGCAATATGACGGGCCAATGTGTGATCTGTGCTGTTAATGTTGATGTTGTAGGCGATGAGAAACTCTCTTGCGCCGATGACTGTTGCTCCCGCTTTTGGGTTGAACACAGAATTTCCATAATCAGGCGCCCATTCTGGATCTTTCAATTTTTCTTCCAAACCCTCGTACTGTCCGATCCGAATCGTGGCCAGATTTTTTCTGTCCGGTTTTTGGGCGGCCTCTTCATACAGATAGACAGGAATCCCCAGTTCTCTCCCCACTCTCTCTCCCAACTCCTTGGCAAGCTGGACACAATCTTCCATTGTAACGTCGGTTACTGGAACAAAGGGACACACATCGGTCGCTCCGATTCTGCTATGAGCTCCTGCATGCTTACTCATGTCGAGCACTTCTGCAGCTTTTTTTATGGCTTTAAACGCAGCCTCTTTTACGGATTCAGGAGTTCCGATAAATGTCACGACAGTCCGATTTGTGGATTCACCCGGATCCACATCGAGAAGATTAATCTTAGGGGTGGATTCAATCTCTTTTGTGATCATGTTGATCTTTGCAAGGTCGCGGCCCTCGCTGAAATTGGGCACGCATTCTACAAGTTTCATTCATTCTCTCCTTTCTTGATGATATACTGAAAATCGCCGTTTGTATCATAGACTTCCAAATCGAAGCTCTCAAGAAAGGGGCTGAGTTTTTGGATATTCCCCACCAAAACCACAACAGGAGACCGAAGTGAAGACGTCCGGGCGATATCAAAGACATTTTCAGGACTGATGAGCATGACGCTTTTATAGTAGGAATTCCAGTGGGCTTCGTTGAGTCCGAAGGCCTGAATGGCAGCGATTCTTGAGGAGAAATATTCAGGGTCCTCGATCCGGAGGGGAAAGTTACCGATCAAGTATGATTTGGCTTGTTCCAGCTCGTAATCCGGAACGATCTCGGATGAAATCCTATTTATTTCTTTAAGACTTTCTGCAATTGACTCGAAAATTGCGTCCGGTCTGACTTTCTCTTGTATGGTGAGGATGCCGCACGCTTTGAAAAACTCAACTGAACTGAATGCAAAGTATGCATAGCCTTTGGATTCTCTCAGATTCATGAACAGACGGCTGTGTGGAGAACCGCCGAGGACTTGATTGAGAACTGTATAGGGAAAATAGTCATCATGATTCCTAAGAAGAAGCGTATTTCCGATAGTGATCATTGCGTCTTCCTCTTCTGGGAGGTCAATGATACAGAACTTGAGGGAATCATTAGGTTGTACGGGATTGATGTTTTCGGTGTTTATACTTTTATTTTCCCAAGTATTCAGATATCTGCTGACTTTCCTCACCGCGGTTCTGAGTGTGAGGTTCCCGATCAATATCAGTGTGGCGTTGTTCGGCCTGTAGTATTTTTCAAAGAAAGACAAAAGTTCGTCTCGATTTAAGTTTCTGGTGACGGTCTCGTTGAAGGTGATTTTCCTGTAAGGGTGTTGGTCAAAAAGTATCCGGAGAAGAGTCCTCCGTGCGACAAAAGCTGCAGAGGATTTTCTGCCTATGAGATCATAATGCATCGTCCTTATGACATTCCGTACTTCAACGCCTGGAAATGTGGGTTGAAGGATCATCTTCCCAAGTGTTTCTAACGCAGTGTCGAGATAATCTTCGAGAAAAGTGAAGGAGACGACAGAATAGTCAGGATGTGTATCTGAGGAGAATTTTCCACCGATAGTCTCGATCGTTTCTGTGATGCGTGATGATGAGAGCCCCATGGCTCCTTTATTCACCATATTTGCTGTGAGTGTGGCCAATCCAGGCAAAGCATCGGGTGAAAAGCTCTCTCCAGCATACACGATAAGATGCATGGATATCACGGGAAGGTTTTGTTTCCGGATCACGGAAACTTTAAGCCCATTGGATAGAATCGCGGATTCTATCTCAGGTAAGGTCAACTCTGAGAGCGGATCCGGGTAGGGGGGATTTCTGCGGAATCTTTCTTGTGAAAAAAGAGAGGTGTTCAGAATACACAGCAAAATAAGCAAAAAACGCCGCGCAATTAGTGGACGACATCGCGCTCGTGACATGACAATCATTTTGTTTTGATGTTCAAGACAACTCTTTCTTCAGTGAAATATCTGTTCATGATCCCAATGATATCCGAAGGGGAAACCGCCATATATTTGTCGAGTTCCTGGGCAAATCCATCGAGATTTTTTTGAGAAAGGTAAAATTCAGCCAAATAAACACCTCTATCAACCAAGGTGGACAACTTTTCCAAATAATTCATTTTAAATATATTCTTAGCTTTATTCAGCTCGTTATCTGAAATGAATCCTGACTTGAGGTCATCGATCTCGTTGAATATTTCTTTTTGACTTCGGTCCCTCAAAGTCTCGGTGGGATTTCTGACAAAAACTTTAAACGCTGCAAGGTTTTTCCTCTGCTCAATACTTCCGCTCAGTTGGGAAGCCACACGCTCTTCTTGGACGACGCGTTTGTACAACCGGGAGCTCTTTCCTTGAAGCAAAATGGTCTCGATAATGGCAAGTGCATAAAAGTCGGGCGAACGAGATGAAGGGATTCTGTATCCGAGGTGATAACCAGGGGAGGGCGCCAGATAATTTTCCACATCCCGGACGATTCCATTCATTTTTAAATGCTCTGCTGAAGGAAATGGGGGAATTGGATTTCTGGGGCGGATTGTGGAAAAATATTTTCTCACGAGCGCAATGGTTTTTCTTTTTTCAAAGTTTCCGGTGATGCAGAGGACAGCATTGTTCGGCACATAATACGTTGCATAAAAGTCCTGGACATCTTCATCCGTGATCTCTCTCAGGTCAGATTCACTGCCGATAACTGGGTGACTGTATGTTTCGTTAGGATAAAGGAGTTGATCGAAAAGCAATGAACTCTCAAAATAAGGATCATCGATTTTTCTCTGCCTGATTTCTTCGATCAATGAGTCCCTGGTTCTTTTCACTTTTGAAGCATTGATATCCAGAGATATCATCCGGTCAGATTCAAGCCACAGAACAAGAGCGAGTTGGTTTGCAGGGACTGTCTGGTAAAAGATTGTTCTCTCTTCTGTGGTCACAGCATTGAGAACCCCGCCGATTTTCGAAATAAAATGGATGTGCTGCATGGGGCCTATGTTTCTTGATCCCTGAAACATCAAATTTTCCAGCAAATAGGCCAGACCGGTTTTTTGTGGATGCTCATTGAGAGATCCAACGTTGTATCCCACAACAACGGAAACTAAAGGCAGGGAGTAGTCTTCAGCGAGTATGATTTGAAGATCATTGTCCAACCTGTATGCTGTGATATCGAAGGGAAGGAGCTTGGTCTCTTGCGCCGAGAAAAGAGTCCCACAAAAAAGAAACAGAAGGCTCACGCAAAAAACATCTGTTATTCTTCGACTCATATTCTTCTTTGATCGCCACTGGATAAGACATATCCAGAGGATATTATCATAAAATAGAACAGGAAAAACTGCAAACGTACTAGGCAATACGTTTGATAATGACAAGTGTCATGTCATCCATCTGCTCCGTCTCTGATGTATAAGCATTGACTTCGTCGAATATTTTATCCAGCATATTTTCGGTGTGGAGCTTATGATGTTTTTTCAAAAGTTTTGTGAGTCTTTCTTCGGTATAGTCTTCGTTGTTTTTGTTCCTGCATTCTGTGAATCCATCGGTGAAAAATAGAGCTGTATCTCCCTTCTCAAGACTCAGTGTCTTTACTTCATAGTCCACAGTGGGAAACATTCCTAAACAGAATCCACACGTGTCAAGGCGCATGATAAGGCCCTTTTTATTCAGCAGAATGGGTGGGATGTGGCCCGCATTGATATAGGATAATTCGCCGGTTTTTTTATTGAGCTCACCGAAGAAAAACGTGATATACGTGTTGGATGCTGTACTCCCATGCACGAGAGCATTCAGTTTATCTGCCATTTCAATCATATTGTATGATGGGCTAACTTGGGTGTGAAGAGAAGCTCTGAGCTGAGCCATGAGAAGTGCCGCAGAAACACCTTTTCCAGATACATCAGCGATCGTGACTCCAATCCTATCCTTGTCTATATCGATGAAGTCGAAATAATCACCTCCGACTTGATAGCATGGAATGTTTACGCCAGCTATTTCAAACTGTTTACATTCAGGATTCTTTTTGGGTAGAAAATCACGCTGCACTTGAGCAGCCAGCTCAAGCTGCTTCTCCATCTGTTCTTTTTCCTTTTCCCTCTCGATGTGTCTGGAGTTTTCGATCTTCACAGCTGCTAAATTCGACAAGAGAGTGAGCAGCTCCAGATCATCGTCCGCAAACTGCTTCATGAGGGAGATCCTGTCTGTATAGAGGAGACCAATGATCTCTCTATTGTCATAAAGCGGCACACACATAGCAGATTTGATGTTCATTTTAAGGATGCTGTCTTGGGCTTTGAAGCGCGAATCCTCCTGCACGTCCGAAATCAAGAGAGAGGAATGTTTATTTATTGCCATGTTGATTATGCTTTGGCTCACTTGGATTTTCTGATTCTTAAGACGTTCGTTGTTGATCCGAATCACTTTGGGGATAAGCTGTGAAGGATTACCTTCCTTAAGCATCAGGATCCCTCTATCCATCGGGAGATTCTCCGATATGAGATCCATGATGTGTTCAAGGAGTTCGCCTAAGGGTTTATGGAGAAGGAGAGCTTTGTTGACTTCATTGATCACTGCAAGAGAACGATGTTCGAGTTTGATCTGTTCGACATCGATAGATCTCGCTGATGCGCGGATGGTCGTGCTGATGTCATGTTTTTTCAGGACATCATCAAGATTCATGATAGTGTTGACATTAGCCGAAGGCGACGGGGCATCCGTGACTTCAACGTTTGAGGATATTTCCTTGTCATAGATGATACGTGTCGTTCCCACAAGAATCTCATCGCCCTTTTTAAGCTCGACTTCAGCCAGGATCCGCTTCCCATTCACAAAGGTCCCATTTTTGCTGTTATTGTTGCGTATCACATAGCCTTGATCAACAGGGTAGAAGTAGGCGTGATGGCCTGAACAGAATGGATCTGGGAGAGGGATGTCGTTTTCAGACGATCTCCCGATAGAGATTTTCTCTTCGGTCAGTGGAAACTGGAAATCATCTCCCTCTTTTGGATAGACGTATAACTTTGGCATTGAGCTCAATCGCTCAAATTATACCTCTCGGGGAGGGCAGATTTCAAGAGAATTTAACTTTTTCCAGAGGTTTAAGCATTCTTTTACACTTTCTCACCCGATCCTCGAAGGAAATGTCATCGATCAGGGGAAGAAGAACCTCTTTGACATCCTTTTGCAAGATGTTATCCAGTAGCTCTACGGAATAATCGATCGATTTTTTTGTGCCCGAGCATATATTCTGGTAAGTCTTGATGATATCGTCAGGAGAATAGACTAAGCTGAGAAGTTCAAAAATTTGCTTCAATGACCGTGCGAGGCTTTTCTCCAGGTCGCCTATGAGATTTTCTTTTCTCTGGTCCGTCATCAGGTCGTGCATTTCCAAAAGTATGAGGTAACATTTCCTGATGATTCCGATCGTTTTTTCCATGATAGTTTTTTGATTAAAATGAATTTCAGGATGTTTTGTCCGAATTTTGTAGAGGGCTTCAATGATCTCTGTCTCGACTTCATTGTCTTTCTGTTTAAGCTCGGCCGATAACACATTTGCAGCTCTCTGTGTTCCCACTTGCATCAAAATATCAGGGATAGCTTTCCTTGTGCGCAGATTAACATCCGTATCCGCGAGATAATCTTTAAGGATCCCCGTGATCCTGTTCCCGTAACCGATCAAAGCTTTGCTGGCAATGGCATTGGTTGTGTGCGTAGGTAGGTGACTGATAAGATAGGGAACAAAATCTCTCTTTTGAAGCCTTCCTGCACTTTCGATCGCATAACGCAAAACATCGGGCGATTTGTCTCTGAGCAGCTTGTTGAGTTCACCGACCAAGGGTGACGTCGGCGCCATCATACCCAGGACTTTAGCAGCCTCCATCCTAGAAACTTCTCCCTTTTCTCCCGATTCAACAACAATTTTGTCCAGCTGTTCTTTCAAGACTTGTTGATACACATCTTGCTCCATGATCTCTTGAACCTGAGTGGTGAGGTCTTCCTGGTCTAAGGCGTCATCCTCCTTTGGGAGGAGCAATTCTCCGTCTAATTCTAAGAGGGAATCCATGGAACATGCTTGAATTTGGTCAGACTTGTGTGTGATGATGCTGCGCAATTCTGGACTCATTTTATCTTTTTTGATCAGATCAAAAAGGTTCATGGCATACAAAACCGAGCTCCGATCTTTACTCTGGAGAGTATCGAAAACAAGCTTTGTCAGGTCGATGTCTACAGTCTCAGAGATAAATTTATCCGCATCTTGCCATTTGATCTTCAGGTTTCTTTTTACGTTGCTAACGTATTCTCGAGCGATCCAGCGGTTGAGAAAGATCCAGAGGAAAACAAAGACGATAACGACAATACTGATGTGGATGACTGAAAAATGGAATATGAAGAGACAGATGAGAAGGATGAAGGCCGCAATGCCTTTAGCAAATTTGTTTAAAAACATGTCGATAAACACTTTGGCTTTGTATTTGATCTCGGGAGAGATCGGGATGTAGAGCAATTCCCGAACGGACTGATTGAGGGAATGGGCTAGACTTTTGTCTCCCCCTTTGATGGTGATGGCCCAATAGAGAAGGAGTGCGGCAGGAAAAAAGAATATCGCGATGGAGAGTGCCAGGAGGAACAATGGCGCGGTCAACAGGGCTGTACGCATCCCAAAATTTTTCAGGATGCGGTTTGTGAGAGAGATATGAATGAGGTAAGAAAAGACAAGAAGCCCGGTGAAAAATGTCCCCAGGAAGGCAGTTCTTGCATCTTGATCCGCTATGGATTTCTCTATGACTGAATTGAACTGAAAATCCACCATTGTTGTGACGATGATGCCTGTCATCATGATCGCGCTCAATATCTGAAGATAACGGCTTTTTTTTATGATTCGGAAGCTTTCGAGGTACCCTGTCTTGGACTTTTCTTTCGGCATCCCTTTTTTATTTTCATCATCTGCAGGCCTCTGGGTGTACCGATGAAGGAGAGATACAATAAGAATGCAAGGGACTAACAAAATGGAGCAAATCAACAGCAAATTCGTGGTCCCTAAGAACTGAGCGAGGAATCGGGCGATGAGTGATCCAGCGATTCCCCCTAAAAGTCCTCCACTCACCAGAAATCCAACCAGTCTCTTTGCCTGACGGGGAAGATAAGTGTCATTGACCAAGATCCAGAATTGGGTCACTGTCGTTATCGTAAAAATGTCACACCATACCCAGTAGAATATGGAAGTCCATCTCCAATTCCGCTGGAAGACAAACCAGAATAAAATGAGACATAAAATAAAGAATATAAGACTCGAGGAAATATACACATTCCTCTTCATTGAGTAGAGCAACTTGGTGTTGAGCGAGACCACAAAACCGATGAGCACAGCCGTTGCGAGGTAAGCAAAAGGAAGACGGTCGGAACTCAGCCACTCTAAAAAATTTGAGATTTTAACAGGCTTAAGGATGTATGCAGAACATGTGATCAAGAAAAAGTAGAAAAACATGAGGGTGGCAGAGGTTCCCTCGCCAGGCCTTATTTCAACAGCTCGGGACATCATTTTAGGGAATCTATTCTTGGTCATTTGTTCCTTTTAGAAAAAAGGAAAATTCTGCAAAAGGATCCGGCATCTCTCTACCCTTTCAAAAATTGACAGATCTTCGATGATGGGGAAGAGAATGTCTTTGATCTCCTTCTGTAATCTGTTGTCGAGCAGTTCCACGGCATAGGCTACGGAATCTTTTGTACCGATACGAATGTTTTTGTAGGATCTCATGATCTCCTCATGAGGGTAAATCAGCCCCAGCAGCTTGAAGATGTCCATAAGCAACAGGGACATGTTGTCGGGCTTATCTTGATGCTTCCTCCGTTCGATTGAGTCCTTGGATAGCTGGTCGTTATAGGCAATAAGATCCTCACAATATTTTTTCACTTTAAGTGAGATCATTTTTTTCACGACATTATTCTCGAAATTAATGTCACTTCTCTCTGTTCGGATACGGTTTAAAGCCTCGATGAGTTCCGAACCTATATCCCCTCGGTTTTCTGCCAGTTCCCATATCAGGAAGTCTGCAGCCTCTTGGTTGCAAATGCGGGCGAGTACGGCGGCCACTTCTTTGCGCAATTCGAGGCTTTCCTCCAAATCTCCCAAATAATCTGCGAGTGTCCCCACGATTTTTGGACCGTATGTTTCGAGTGCGATTCTGGCGTCGACTCTCGTTAAGGCGGAGCCTAATTTTTCAATCAAGGCAGGAATGTATTCTCTTTTCTTCAGTTTTGCAGCACTTTCGAGAGCATATCTGCTCACTTCTAACGATTCGTCCCGAATGAGTTCTCCAAGTTTATCTGCAACAGGGGATTCAAGGCTCAAAAAACCCATGGCCTTTGCCACTTCCATCCTTCCGATCTCTGATTCTTCACCCTTCCCATCCAGGACCTTTTCGATATAATCCTTAATGACTTCTTGATAGACATCGAGAGTCATCACCTCTTTGATTTCTTTAACTAAAACATCCTGGCCGAGTTCTTCGGATATCTCAGGCACAATACCTGTCTCTGATCCTTCGAAAAGCATTCCCATAGAGGCCACTCGCACTTCGTCCTGTTTATACCCGATCAGTTTTTTCACTTCAGGAGTGAGCTTGTTCTGTTTAATCAAATCAAAAACATCCATGGCGTAAAGGACGGAGCTTCTTTCCTTATCTTCCAGAGTGTCGACCAGCTGTTTCATGAAGCCCACATCCAATTTGGAATCGATGATCTTATCTGCGCTTTCCCACTGGTCCGGCATTTTCTGCTTAACGATGTTTGTGTATTCTTTGCTCAGCCTCACGTTGATAACAATCCAGGCCAGGATGAATCCAGCAGATATCGCACTCACGATCGTTATCTTGTTTGAAAGGAGGACTGTCTTTGGCAGGAAAATGAAAACCATAAGAATCAAAGCACCGATACCCTTGGCAAACCGATTCACGAACATATCGATGAAAATTTTCGCTTTGTATTTGATGTCGGAAGAAATGGGAATATAAAGAAGTTCGCGCACAGATTGATTGAGAGAAAAAGACAGGCTCTTATCGCTACCCTTTATCGCGAATGCAAGACCAAGAACGGGAAAGAAAGAAAGACCTAAAGTACAGAGGAATAAGACCAAGGGATAGACATTGAGGCTCGAGCGGATTCCAAAGCGTTTGATAAAATTACTCGTCATCAATAATTGAACGAAAAAAGGAATGACGAGTATCGCAGCATTGAAATAACCAAAATAGGAGATATAATCCGTTTGTTTAACGCTGCTTGCAAAAATATTCTTAAACTGCCAGTCCACAAACGTAGACACCACAAGAGTTATCGCCACAGCAGCAGCGAGTAGGAGCAAAAAACGACTTCTCTGGACAGCTTGAAAACAATCCCTGAATCCCACCTTCCCAGATGTAGCAATGGGTTTCTGGGTGATAGTTCGGGGATTTCCGCTGTCCTGCGTCTCCCTTTTTTGTAGGATGAAAATGAAATTCACAACAAAAATATTCAGAATGAGCATGCCACAGGCGCAAAAAAGGAGGTAATCGGGAATTTTTCTACCTAAATAACCGGTGAGCAAGCCCCCCACAATGCCTCCCAATATTCCGCCACTTCCAAAAAAACCGATGAGCCTTTTGGCCTCCCTCGGATTGAAGATATCGTTCACCAGAATCCAGAATTGAGTGTTGAGCACCATGATAAACATGGTGGCCCATACCCAGAAAACGATCGGCATCCATGTGTTTCGTTTGAAGAACATAAATCCAGAGAGGACACAGGTGGACATAAAAAAGATCAAGCTCATGATGATCAAGAGACTTCGAGGGAGTTTGGATTGCAATTTTGAATGGAGCGCAACCACAACTCCCATTAACAAAGCTGTTGCCAGGTAGGCAAAGGGAAGCTCTAAGGCGCTTAAGTCCAGTAGATACCTTGTGTCCCTGACAGATTTGATGATGGTGAATGGGGCAGTGATCAAGAAGAAATAAAAAAACAGCAAGAGCGAGATGATCTCTTCACCTCGCTTGATCTCTACAACCCGGGATAGAAGCCTAAACAAGCGATTTTTCGTCATTCATTGACTCAGTTTTCGCTCAAACGTACTGAGGATTACTGCTCTAGAAAACTGGCTAATGCAATCTCTTCATTATCATGGATATCGAGGACTTTTGTGAGCATAGTCACCTGAAAGACAAGATAGAGTTTCGGGGATATCTTAGCGATCTTGAGCTGACCGCCCAGATTATGGGTGGAGATATAGCTAGCCAATATCTCTCCCACGCCAAAGCTGTCGATAAATTCCACCTTTTCGAAATTCAGGAGTATCTTCTTGTTTCCGGAATCCAGTTGGTCTTTTACGAGTTGATGCAGTGTGACATCAGAAATATCCGATCTTCTGATCTCTCCCTCAATATCGAATATGATGATCTCATTTTGTTTTCGTGAATTTATTTTCATTCTTTTCCCTTGCCCTTTAAGCTCTGAGCGAATTCAGAAGCTCTTTTCTGTTTATAGTCAGAATGTGCGACTGACGCCCTATATCATCCGACTTTGACAAAACATACTTAAGCTTTTACCAGAAGAGTATTTTAATGTCAATCTCTTGATCATTGTGGTAAGCCTTTCCAAAATCGTGATGAATAACATTTCGAGTATTCCAATTGGTGATTTCAAAAACGCGCTCAGTTTCCCCAGCGAGGAAACTTCGCTCGGGTCCGGGCTTCCCTCACATCCCCGCTGGGGGATGTACCATGCCCGTCCAGCCCTTCTCACGGTTTTCTCCATCACACAATTGAAATACTCAATAACGCAACAGATTCCATGCCATCACGGTTTTGGAAAGGCTTACATTATTGTGTGCCTATCCAAAATAGAAATGACCGGAAGAGCCGGCTGGAAGAAAGATTCCAGTGTGTTTGATTCATTAAACAGCTTGACACGCGGAAAGGACTCAGTTTTAGCTCTCAGGAAAAAATCCGGGTTGTCAACCTGTCCGCAGAGGAATATAATTGAACAAGGAGACATCAAAAAATTGTATGGTATTGGCGGGGGATTAGCATCATTCGACGACACAGGAAGGATCCATGAGGATATTTAGCCTCCAAAACCAAAGGAGACCTGTCCGGCAAATAGTTATTGTTGGCTTAATCACTCTTCTATGTCTGGCATACGTTTTTGCAGGAGAGAGACCATGCGAATGGACAGGAGTCAAAAAGATCATCGCCATAGGGGATTTACACGGAGATTATCATCACTTTATCGAAATACTGAGGGGAGTCCATCTTGTGGATGACGAGCTTCATTGGAAAGGGGGAGAAATCCATTTTGTCCAGACAGGTGATATCCTGGACCGGGGGCCTGATGCAAAAAAAATATTTGACTTAATCCGAAAAATGGAAAATGAGGCAGATGAGGCCGGCGGAATGGTTCATATGCTGATCGGAAACCATGAGGAGATGAACGTCACAGGCATTGCCCTCAACTATCCCGGTTATGTGGTCGTTGAACAGTTCCTCTCCTTTCTTCCTGAGAAGTTCAAGAAAAACAAGGAAGAAGAATTCAAAAAAGAGTTTGACAAAAGAAACATCAATTCCACAAATCCTGACATGTCTTATGAAGAGGAATTGTATAAATACTGGGATGCTCTTTCAAAGAAAAATAAAAAAGCACAACACGAATATGTGCAAAATTTCAACGATGAGTATGGGAAGTGGATCATTGAGCACAATGCCGTTATCAAGATCAATGACACTGTCTTTGCCCATGGAGGCATTAGCAAAAAGTATTGTAAAGAGAAGATCGAAGATATCAACAAACAACTCCGTTATGAGCTCGAAGCATTTCGGATTGCGCTCAAACGCTCACAGAGTTTAAGGTTCCAACCGAGAATTGTGTACGATCAGAATGGGCCTTTGTGGTATAGAGGCTTGGCTGAAAATCACGATGACGGATTTCAAGACGAGATTGACTACATATTGAATAATCTTGGGGCCAAAAAAATGGTCATCGCGCACACTCCACAGATGGGAAGCCGGGTTGCTTCAGAGGAATACATGACCAGGTATAATCGAAAGATATGGATTATCGATACCGGTATTTCCGACGCCTATGGAGGCTTTTTAAGCGCTTTGATCATAGAGGATGGGAATTTTAAAATATGGCCATCCGGGGGAGAAAATGATAACAATTAGATCAGCCTTGATAGTTTTTATATCCATACTTCTTAGCACGAACATCATTTCGAGCCTGCCCGCGAAGGTTTCTCAGGAAACTGAGAATCTAAAGGTGTGGGAGAATTATCTGAAGTCTGCAAAAATTGTCGCAGTCGAAGCAGATAAATACGAAGGCAGAACAGCCCCATGGGGAGTGCTATTGGATGACGGCTCGATCAAGCAGGCGTGTATATTCAAGTATGTCAACCGCCCCCGGCCGACCCTCCTTCCAGACAGCTATCAGTACGAGATTGCTGCATACAAATTGAGCCAATTGCTCGATTTGCCGATCGTTCCTCCTGTCGTTGAAAGAGAGGTAAAGGGAATCTTGGGATCCTTGCAAATGCTCGTTGAAGGCTGTTTTTCGATGAGCCAGAAAGAAAGAAAAGGTCTCGAGCCCCCCGATCCCCAGAAATTTTCTGATGCACTGGAAGAACTCTTGGTTTTCGAGAGCTTGGTCCAGTGTGAACGGGAACCAGAGGATGTATTCATTCATGAGGGGGATTGGAAAGTCTGCCGCGTAGATTTTTCAGAAGCATTTGCACCCGTGGCAGAACTCTTTGCACTATCAAAGATCACGCGCTGTTCGAAGAAACTTTTTCAGAATTTATTGATGTTGGAGCCAAACGAGATCAAGGCAACTCTTCAGTCCCATCTCAATGAGGAAGAGATTGAAGCTTTACTTAAACGCAGAGAATTGATCCTCGAGAGAATCAAAATTTTGATCCAAGAAAAAGGTGAGGAGTCTGTCCTCTTTTAGCCTGACTGCTGTATTCTTCAACCATCATTCCCTTATATCGGAAGTGCGATTTGCTGAACTTCTCTTGCTTCTGCTTTAGATAAGAAATGTCAGGGAAAATCAATAAAATGGGAGTAGGAGGGAACGCCCAAAAATTGTGCAACCGCTGATAATATCAATCAAATCAATTTGTTAAAAAATGTCTTTTTGAGTTTTCAACAAGCTTTTGCACAGAAAAGGTGGAAAAGTATTTCTATTTGACATTCTCATGTATTTATGAAAAATTCAGGAGAACTCAGAAGAGGACAGGTAAAATGGGATCTTCGGGAGGAACTACAGGAGCTAAAACGACTGGGATTTTCTATAAATTCCTCGGCCTATTTACTACGGTCTACCCGGGAGAAATGCTCATAGTATTGCTCTTAACGCTCAATATTTTCTTGATTTTTGTCGCTTATTACCTCATCAAACCTGTGAGAGAAGCCTTGATTATTGCTGGAAAGGGCGCTGTGACTAAGAGCTACCTCGGCGCTGTCATTGCTGTGGTGCTCATCTTTGTTGTGAAGGCATTCAGCAGGGTGGCGTCTAGGTTTCCACGAGATAAGTTGATCACCTGGGTGACCCTTTTCTTTGTTTCCAACCTGGTCATTTTTTATGTTGTGTCCAAGCTGGATGTCGCTCTGGGAACCATCGCTGTTATCTTTTTTATCTGGATCGGGGTTTTTAATGTCCTCGTGCCGGCCCAATTTTGGGGTTTTGCCAACGATATCTATACTCCTGAGGAAGGTAAACGTCTTTTTCCTCTTGTGCAGTTCGGCGCAAATTCTGGTGCTTTTGTCGGAAGCCTCCTTTTTGGATGGCTCATTCTTCCTGTCGGTCTCTATCAAATGATGCTGGTTGCCGGGGCTATCCTCATCGTGTGTGTCTTTATAACCATGGTTATTCATTCTAAAGAGATTAGGAAATCTAAGGTGGAAAAAACCAAGGATCGACCGGAAGCATCAAAGGAAGCCGATTTTGAAAAGCCCTTAAAAAAGGGGGGAGGATTTCAACTCGTTTTCAAGAAAAAATATTTGTTTGCTATTGCGCTTTTTGTCCTTCTGTTGAATTTTATCAACACCAATGGCGAGTTTATCCTTGGAAACTACATAGGGAATGAAGCTCCTAAGATTGTCGAAGCGGGAAAATCCGGGGGGCTGAATGTTGAGGAATATATAGGAGAGTTTTATGCAGATTTTTTTAAGTACGTGAATCTTCTGACACTTTTGATCCAGCTTTTCCTTGTATCCCGAATATTCAAGTGGATCGGCGTTCGGGGTGCGATATTTGTTTTGCCTCTCATGGCCCTTGGTGGATATTCTTTTATTGCAGTCGGAGCGTCTTTGATTCTCGTCAGGTGGGTAAAAACTTTTGAGAATGGCACGGATTATTCGTTGATGAACACGACACGGCAAGCAATGTTCCTCGTCACCTCGAGAGAGGAAAAGTACAAAGCCAAAGCGGCCATTGATACATTTTTTCACAGGTCGGGGGATGTTCTCTCTGCGTTAGCTGTTTTTATCGGGACAACGTACCTCGCTCTGAGCACGAGTGGGTTTGCACGAGTTAATGTGGTTTTGTGTTTGGTATGGATTGCAGTGGGAGTTGTGATCGCTCGCGAGCACAAAAAACTGGCTGCAACATTTCATTGATTTTCTGCCTTTGAATAGATATCATATAGATGATTTATGGTCGGGGATGATTGCATCAAAAAGATAAAACAATGAAAAAACGATACCTTCAGGGCATAGTTCTCCTTTTTCTGAGCACTCTTGCTTCTTTCCTCAATGCTCAGTTCACTCCTGAAGAGGTCTCTCGGCGGGCCAAATTGGAAGAATTCCTCAAGACAGCAGACATTATTA
This sequence comes from uncultured Eubacteriales bacterium, assembly GCA_964406575.1. Taxonomy (GTDB): domain Bacteria; phylum Acidobacteriota; class Aminicenantia; order Aminicenantales; family Aminicenantaceae; genus WTAW01. The sequence goes on from CAYOSH010000012.1 coordinate 65,488, forward strand.
AGTCTACGGATATTGGAGAAGGCGTCACAAAACCTTTCAGGCTGGACATGAAAAAAGGAGATGAAGAACACAGCGGTTGCTGGAAGAATCCCAGCGGTATGCAGAAAGGCTATTTTGAGGGTTGGCGGTACGAGATAGCCGCATACGAGATGGATAAATTGTTGAGCCTCAACATGATCCCCCCCACAGTGGAAAGGGAGTTCGACGGGAAAAAAGGGTCCCTCCAGTTCTGGATCACGAGTGAAATGAGCGACCTTGAGAGAATGGAACAGGGAATCAAAATTCCTCAGGACAGACTGGAAAGCTGGAACAAACAAAAATACTTGACTAGAGCCTTTGATTGCTTGATCGCCAACGAAGACCGCACCCAACAGAACATCCGCTACACAAAGGATTGGCGGACAATACTCATCGATCATTCCAGGAGTTTTCGCAGCTCTGATAAGTTCAAAAAACAGCTTGTCTTCGGTAGAAATGGGTTGTTGTCCCAAAAACTGTTCAGACGCCTTCCAAGGATTTTTATCGAAAAAGTCAGCGACTTGGATTTTGAAAAAATTAAAAAAGCTGTAGGGCCATATCTAAAAGATGATGAGATCGAAGCTCTCTTAGTTAGAAAGAAGCTCCTCTTAGAGGAAATCGAAGAAATGATCAAGCAAAAGGGAGAAAAAAACGTTTTGTATTAGTGTTCAAAATATCGGGGAAAGCCTAAGAGAAATGGAAAATTTTTATAGAGAAGGAGGGCACGGAATGAAAAAACAAATAATGATCTCTCTAGTTTTTATCCTTTTCCTGGGATTCAATCTCCCTTTATACGCTCAGTTCACACCGGAGGAAGTGGAAGCCCGGGGAAAGTGGGAAGAATTCCTTATGACGGCTGAGGTCATTGATCAATCTCAGCCATTCAGCGATAGGGAGGCCGTGACCAATCCCTGGGTACTCACTCTTGAAAAGGATGGTGTCACGAACCGTGCGATATGGAAGAATCCCGAAGGGCGAATGAAAGGATTTGCGGAGAACTGGAGATGGGAGATCGCGGCCTATCGATTAGACAAGTATTTGAACTTGTGTATGGTGCCCCCCACAGTCGAGCGGCGTTTCGAAGGAAACCGCGGATCCTGTCAGCTATGGGTCGACTCCATGATGAGTCTTAAGAAAAAAGTTGAGGATAACGTGAAGACTCCTTCGTACAAGATCTTCTACTGGAATAGGGACCTCTATTTGCAGAGATTATTTGACAACCTGATCGCCAATGAAGACCGCCATCAGAACCAGTACCTCATCACTGAAGATTGGCGGATGATCCTCATCGACCATTCCCGAACATTCCGAACATCCGGCAAATTCACCAAAAAACTCATCTATGACGAGAAATACAAAGAAGGGCCCACATTTGTCATGAAGGAAGTTCCGAAAGTCATGTATGAAAAATTAAAAACACTGAATGTCGATGTTATGAAAGAGATTGCAGGGGAATATTTGACGGAAGAAGAGATCGAAGCGACTCTCATCCGAAGGGACCTGATCATAAAGTGGCTGGATGAGAGAATCAAGAAAATGGGGGAAGAAAAAGTCCTGTACTGATTGAAATTCTAAGAAAAGATCATTCGCTTTTTTCACTCGCCGCAATGATCCCATTGTTCTCGAGATAATGAATAACTGCATTCTGGCATTGTGTGATGTCGAGCTTATCTGTATCGAGAATGAGCTCGGGATTTAGTGGTTCCTCATAGGGGGCAGAAATACCGGTGAAATCTTTGATCTCGCCGCTGCGCGCTTTTTTATAGAGGCCTTTCGGGTCTCTCTCTTCAGCGACACTCAAAGAGACCTTAACGAAAACTTCTATAAATTCGCCCTTCTTAAGAAGTTCTCTGTTTCTGTCTCTGTCCTTTCTGTATGGGGAAATGAATGCTGTCATGGTGATGAAGCCCGCGTCGGCAAAAAGTTTTGCCACCTCTCCTATGCGGCGGATGTTTTCCTCCCGATCCTCGGGTGAAAATCCGAGGTTTTTGTTCAAGCCATGGCGGATATTGTCACCATCCAGGACATAGCTGAGCCTGCCGCGCTCGAAGAGGCGTTCCTCAACAGCACGGGCGATAGTGGATTTGCCGGAAGAGGACAGACCTGTGAACCAGATCACAACCCCTTTTTGTCTGAGCACCCTCTCTCTGTCTGGCTTGGTGATGGCACCATCATGCCAGGTGATGTTTGTTGCTTTTTGAATCGTCATCTTGTAGTCTCCAGTACTGTCAAGTCTGATTGGCAAGGATCACTTTGAAAACCCATTGAAAATGTCCCGTCCTAAGATCTTCATGTTTGGCTTTGATTTTTGTAGTAATCCATCAGGATTTGAACGACCTCGGGACGGCTGTACTCTTTGGGCGGCATTTGTCCGTTTGCCAGCATTTCCCGCAATTTTGTTCCGCTGATGAGAACACGGTCTTCCTTAGAATGAGGACAGGTTTTCATTGAAGCCATCCCGTCACATCTGTTACACCAGAAGGTCCAATCGATCTTTAAAGGCTTAAGATAAAGGTCGTTATCACGGAGGGAGTCGAATATATTCTGCGCGTCAAATGGGCCATAGTAATTCCCCACACCGGCATGATCTCTGCCAACGATCAAGTGGCTGCAGCCGTAGTTCTGGCGGAAGATGGCATGAAGGATGGCCTCCCTGGGGCCTCCGTACCGCATCTCCATCGGATAAACCTTGAGCACAACCCGGTCCTTGGGATAATAATTCTCAAGGAGGACTTCATAACATTTCATGCGGATATGTGCAGGGATATCATCGGCTTTGAGCTTACCGACCAAGGGATGGATCAAAATGCCGTCGCAGACCTCAAGTGCGATTTTTGTACAGTATTCATGGCTTCTGTGAATGGGATTTCTTGTCTGGAAGGCAGCTATTGTGGTCCAGCCATTGTCTTCAAAGATGGACCGAGTCGTCGCGGGCCGGCTGTAGTAATCACCGTAAAGGCTTGGATAGGGGCCTTCGCTGAACACTTTAACCAGCCCGGCTAAAAGAACATCCTCCTGGCTGTAAACTTTGGCAACTCCTGGATGCGCTTCGTCTTCCGTCAAAAAAACTTGTTTGGCTTCTATCCTTTTATCATAGGTGAATTTTTCCTCAACGATCATACTCCCCATCAATTCTTCGCTTTCGTCATCGATCAGAGCAATTTCCGAGCCGATGGGGATCTTGTCTGACTCCTCTTTTGTCACAGACAGAGTGATGGGTATAGGCCAGAGAGTTCCATCAGCTAAGCGCATATTTTGAACCACATTTATGTAATCTTTCTGACCCATAAATCCCTTCAAAGGGCTAAAAGCGCCTATAGCCATCATGATGAGGTCCGAAGTCTCCCGCGAAGAGAGACGAACTGCGGACATCGTTTTAGCCTTAGCGATCTCCTCCTCAAATTCTGGCCCCTCAATGAGCAGGGGATTGAGCTTTCCTCCATGAGGCGGTACTAATTTTGACATTATGACCTCCAATTAAATCTAGATATCTTGCCACTTAAAGTTTGCGTTAAGGATTAAAGATAGCCTAAAGATCTAAGCCTCTTCCGAATAGCTTCAATCTCCTCTTTGCTCAGTTTGCTATCCTTGATTTTTTGAGGCTTCCTGTTCTCCAATTCTGATGATACGAGATCACGCAGAACATACACAATAAAATCCGTGACAGAATTGAACCCGCTGTCCGCAACGATTTCTGAAATGCGATTGTAAAGAATCCTAGGGATCTTGATTGTGACCTTGCTGTCTCCAGGCTTTTCTTTGGATGCACTCATATGACACTCCTATCAGAGCCTCATATAGTACATGGAGTATTTTAGGTCTGTCAAGTAAAAAATGATTGAGGCAGGATATTTAGAGAGGTTTTCCTGGTGTGGGAACTTTGCAAATTGTCGTTTGTGAAGTCACTGATATGATCATTTGGATCTTCTTAGCCATAGATCTCAAATAATCAATGGAGCGAAGAGGATTTCGAGGAAAGTGAGATAAAGGCCTGTCCTCAGCCTGATGATGCCGCGGAGAGCGTTTTGTAAATAGTGAGAATATTCTGATCGTTCTCTCTTTTGTATTCAAATCCGTCCATGAGTTTTCGCGTAAGGAAAATGCCAAATCCACCTTTTTGTCCGTTCGAGATTATTTTTTCCAAATCCGGGTCATTCACCTCTCTCGGATCAAAGGGGATGCCTTCATCGCTGATCTCGAGATAAAATTTATTTGCGTCTGTCCAGGATCTCAGGTGGATCTCTCCTTGGTCATTTGCATAGGCATATCGGATGATATTGACACAGATTTCAAGGAGAGACAGCTCGATGATGTAATATTCGTTTTCTGAAACTGAAAGAACGCTCAAGTGTGCGTGGAGAAAGGCTCTGATTTTGTTCAGCTCTGCAAGGCTGCTTTTGACATTGAGTGCTTTCATCTGAAATATCGCTGAATGAAGAATATGTGAATTTTATGTCCATTGAATTCTACCAAAAGACCATTGCAAAGTCATTCTTTTTGTGTTACTTTTTTTGTTTATCTTTTTGAATCCATTGGATGGAGGCTATTCATGAGTCAAGACGGAAGACACTTGTTCACATCTGAGTCTGTGACAGAGGGCCATCCTGATAAGATCTGCGACCAGATCTCCGACGCCATTCTCGATGACCTCATCAAACAAGATCCTAAAAGCCGGGTCGCCTGTGAAACACTCGTGACAACAGGGCTTGTTCTCATCGCAGGAGAGATATCGAGTAGCGGATTCTGTGATTTTCAGACAGTCGTTCGGAATACTGTCAAGGGGATAGGCTACACCAGAGCGAAATATGGCTTTGATTATGAGACATGCTGCGTCATATCTTCCATTCACGAACAATCGACCGATATCGCTATCGGCGTTGATGAATCCGAAGACCATGAGCAGGGTGCTGGTGACCAGGGATTGATGTTTGGCTATGCCTGCAGAGAAACTGAAGAGTTCATGCCTCTTCCCATCATGTTGGCCCATCAGCTTGTCCGGAGATTGAGTGAAGTCAGAAAACAAAAGGAGCTGATGTATCTTCGTCCTGATGGAAAGTCGCAAGTCACCGTCGAATACGAGGGAGATATCCCCAAGAGAGTGGATACAGTCGTCATTGCAGCCCAACACGATGAAAAAGTGAAAATGCAGGAATTGCGCGAAGATATCAAGAAGGCTGTCATCACACACATAATTCCTGCTCATATGCTTGATGATAAAAGCAAAATCTTCATCAATGAAACCGGTCGATTCATCCAGGGAGGTCCTTTTGCGGACTCCGGGCTCACAGGGCGGAAGATCATCGTGGATACATATGGCGGCATCGGAAGCCACGGAGGAGGGTGCTTTTCCGGAAAGGATCCCTCCAAAGTGGATCGCTCGGGTTCATATATGGCAAGATACGTTGCCAAAAACTTGGTCGCTGCCGGTATTGCCGATAAGCTGGAAGTCCAGATCGCTTACGCTATTGGCGTGCCGTATCCTGTTTCGATCATGGTGGAGTCGTTCGGGACAGCAAAGATCTCAGAAGATAAGATCAAAGAATTGATCAGGGCCAATTTTGACCTTTCTCCCAGGGGGATGATCCAGAGCTTGAACTTACTCCGCCCAATCTACAAAAAGACAGCGGCATATGGCCATTTTGGAAGAGAAGAGGAAGAATTCACTTGGGAAAGGACGGACAAAGCTGAACTGTTGCGAAAGGATGCAAGGCTCTAAATGAACGAAAGACGTTAGATACAAAGTCGAGAAGAGCCAGGCATATTATTACAACACCTCATTTGAGAATTTCGAAAGGGGAAAAGAGGAGACGTCTTATGGATTATGATGTGAAGGATTTGGCGTTGGCCAAAAAAGGAAAATTGAGAATAGAGTGGGCAGAAAAATTTATGCCTGTTCTCGAACATATCAAAAAAAAATTTGCCAAAGAAAAACCACTCAAAGGATTAAGACTTGCTGCGTGCCTCCATGTCACAAGTGAAACAGCAAATTTGATGGAGGCGTTAAAACTCGGCGGAGCATCAGTTGTATTGACAGCGTCCAATCCTTTGAGCACACAGGATGATGTGTCCGCTTCTCTTGTCAAACATTATAAAATTCCTGTTTTCGCCATTAAAGGCGAAAACAACGCAACCTATTACCGGCATATCAACCAGGCCTTGGACAACAACCCGCATATCACGATGGATGATGGAGCCGACCTGGTGAGCACAATCCACTCGAAACGCACCAAACTTCTCGGTAATATTATTGGGGGCACAGAGGAGACGACAACGGGCGTGATTCGTTTAAAAAGCATGGCCCAGGAGAAAGTCCTCGAGTATCCCATCATCGCTGTCAACGATGCCAACACAAAACATCTGTTCGATAATCGCTACGGAACTGGGCAGAGCACTGTTGATGGAATCCTAAGATCGACAAACATCCTCCTTTCTGGGTTGAATTTTGTCGTAGCCGGTTATGGATGGTGCGGCCGTGGTGTGTCCATGAGAGCGCAAGGTGCAGGAGCAAAAGTCATTGTCTGCGAAGTGGAACCTTTGCGTGCTCTGGAAGCTTTTATGGATGGATATCAGGTCATGTCCATGAAAGAAGCTGCCAGCATCGGGGATGTTTTTGTGACTGTCACAGGTGACAAGAGTATTATCTCCAAAGGACATTTTGAAAAGATGAAGGATGGGGCCATAGTCGCGAATTCCGGACACTTCAACGTAGAGATCGACATTCCCGCTCTAGAAGAAATGAGCAAGGGTAAGAGGAGAATCAGAGATTTTGTGGATGAATACACGCTCAAAAACGGAAGGAAGATCTACCTTCTGGGAGAAGGCCGTCTGATCAACCTCGCGGCAGCAGAAGGACATCCAGCGATGGTGATGGACATGAGCTTTGCCAATCAAGCGATGAGTGCTCTCTATCTTCTGAAGCGAGGTACAAAGCTCGAGAAAAAAGTCTATCCTGTTCCCAAAGAGATCGATGATGATATTGCACGCATGAAACTGAAATCTCTCGGAGTCACTATAGACAGGCTTACACCCGAACAACGGAAATACCTTTCAGGGTGGGAGGAAGGAACGTAGTCCTACCCGATTGTGTTATCATAATCATTCAAGGTCATTTGATGAGCTTGAGGTACTCATCGATCTTTCTTTTCATCTCCATGTTAGCGCTAGAATAGATCTCGTCGAATTTCTCCCGAGCAAGGCTGTGTTGATTGTTCTTGAAATAGGCCACGGCGAGATTGAATTTTAGATTGACGTCCTCTCCGGAAATTTTTATTCCTGCCTTGTAGCTTTCTATGGCTTTCTCAAAATCATTGAGCCTTTCATAGATGACACCTTCCAGGTTATGGGCCATGACCAGTCTTGGGTCTGTTTCAATGGATTTTTGGACATAATACAGAGCATCTTTGGTTTTATCTTGACTGAAATACAGACGCGCAAGATTGTAATAGGGAAGCTCTTTAGACTTATAGCTGGGATCAGATATTGCTGTTCGAAATTCCTGTTCAGCTCTGTCGAGCATACCGAGCTCCTGGTATGCCGTCCCTAAATAATTATGCGCTTCAGAAAGCGTGGGATTGAGCTGGAGGGCCTTATTGAAAAAGTCGATGGCTGTTTTGAACTCGCCCTTCATCAAGTAAGCAATCCCAAGCCCGTTGTATGAGAGATAATACTGCGCATCGAGAGAGATGCTTTTTTTGAAATATTTGATGGCTTCTTCGGCGTTTCCGTTGTTCAGATGGAAGAGAGCCAAATTGTATTGGTAGCGGGGGTCTTCCTCTCTCTGTTTCTCCATCTTTTTCTCCGGAGAAGAGCAAAAAGACAGTGTTAAGCACAGCATAAAGATAAGCACACACACATTTTTTGGTCTCATTTGTTCACCTTCCTGGAAAGCAAAATAATGGTTCGACATTTTTCTATAAAAATCCAGCTCATTCGTTCTTGAGTTTTCTTGCCATTAAGTCCTGAAGGGCGGTCCGGGGATCCTTATCCTTGTAGAGGACAAGATAGGCCTGTTCATGGATGGGCATCTCGATACCTTCTCTCTGCGCCAGTTGAAAACCGGAAAGCGTGGTAGTGATGCCCTCCGCAACCATGTTCATGTGAGAGACGACTTTTTCGAGACGTTTCCCTCTGCCTATCTCAGTACCGACATAATGATTCCTGCTGAGCTGTCCCGTACATGTGAGAACAAGGTCTCCCACACCGGCCAACCCAGAGAAAGTTTCTCTTTTGGCTCCGAGTGTAATTCCCAACCTTGCGATCTCTGCCAATCCTCTTGTGATCAGTGCCGCACGCGAGTTGTCGCCGAACTGGAGTCCGTCGGATATACCTGCAGCTATGGCAATCACATTTTTAAGCGCACCCGCGATCTCAATACCGAGAATGTCCTCCGATGTATACGCACGCAGGTTAGAACCGGAGACAAAATGTTGAACTTCTTTTGCCAGAGAGATGTCTTTGGATGCAACAACCACAGCTGTGGGATGGGCCGCAGCAACCTCTCGGGCAAAACTGGGGCCTGAAAGAACAGCGATCCGGGGGGTAAAATGGGAAGAGAAGACTTCGCCTATCACCTCGCTCATCCTTTTTAATGTCCCGTCTTCAATTCCTTTCGTCAGGCTCACGATAATGTGTTTGGATGTGAGGTAGGGCTGGATTTTTGTGTAAACGTTCCGGCAGAACTTCGATGGGACGGCGATAAAGACAATCTCCGATGATTCGATAGCTTCCTTCTCATCATTAAAAAAGGAGACGGAGGAGGGGAACATCGCTCCTGGAAGAAAAATCTTGTTTTCTCTGAACCGGACGGCATCTTCATAAATGTCTTTTTCTCTGATCCAGAGGCGAGTGTCTATGTTTTTTCGGCCCAGATGAAGGGCGAAGGCACTTCCCCAGGATCCGCCTCCGATAACACATGTCCTCATGTCACTCTTTCTCCCAGTTTTCGTTCATTCCCAGCCACAAGTCTTTTGATATTTCCCATATGCCTGAAAATGATCAAACAAAAGATGAAAAAGCTCAAATAGATGACACCCAGGTCTCCTTTGAAGATGAGAAGGAAAAAAGGATAGGAAAACATTGCTAAAATTGAGCCTAACGATACATACTTGGTGAGCAAGACGACAGCCAGGAATACACCCACAGAAAAGAGGACTTGAACCGGGGCCAACGCCGCATAAACCCCTACAGCGGTGGCAATCCCTTTCCCCCCTTTGAACTTAATATAGACGGGAAAACAATGTCCCAGCACCGCCAAAAATCCGCACAGAAGAGCAATCCTTTTATCAGGGAGCAGTCTGAGGGCAAAAACAACGACAAGATAACCTTTGAGGACATCGAAAAGAGCGACAGGGATGGCGTACTTCCAACCTTTGAGTCTGAGAACATTTGTGGCTCCAGTGGCTTGGCTGCCGAATCGGCGGATGTCTTTCTTTTCAATGAGATTATAAAGGATGTATCCTGTAGGAATAGAGCCGACAAGATAGGAGAGGATGGCACAGAGTATCGTCATTTGAGTTTGATTTCCGAGAGAACACTGTATTCCGCGCCCGAGGGTTTTAGAACGCTCTTAAAAAAAGTGATTTTCTTCACCTCCATGCTTCCGAAACGCGTATTTGTGTGGTCTGACAATTCTTCGAGAACGGGAGCGATATTTTGCGCAGATTTGACCCTTCCCAGAGTGAGGTGGGGATGGAACATCCTCTTTTCACGCGGTATGGATAATTTTTCCAATTTGGATTCCAAATCTTTCTGCACAGCTATCAGTTCAGACCTGTTTTCGATGCCCACCCAAAGAACTCTTGGGAGTCTGCTCCCCTCCGGGAATATGCCCGTGCCCACGACTTTCAGAGGGAATCCCGCATGCCATGAAGCAATGTCGTTGAGGGTGACTTGAATATCAGCGGCCTTATTTTCGGGGATCTCTCCAATAAATTTCAGCGTCAAGTGCATGCCCTGGGATTTGATCCATTTGATATTAGGGTGGAAACGGTCGAGCTTCTCGATAAACAGGGTGATCTTTTTTTTGATTTCGGGATCGAGATCGATGGCTACAAATGTTCTCATTTCAGCTTGGATGATCCTTCTGTCTCTCTTTTTTGTATTTTAGAAGATGTCGTCGCAGCATATCAAGAGCTTTCTGGGCAGATTGGGATTTAATGAGCTCCCTGTTTCCCAAAAAGATATTCTTCAAGACATTGTCTCCACCTTCCCAGCAGAGGCCTACATAGACGAGACCCACTGGCTTTTCTGGAGAACCACCCGTCGGACCTGCTATTCCAGTGATCGAGAGTCCAATATCCGCACCTGATCTCTCCCTGATACCTATGGCCATGGATCGCGCGACCTCACGGCTAACTGCACCGCACTTGTGGATCAGATCAGCCGGAACACCCAAAAGCTGGAGCTTTGACTCATTCGAATAGGCTTGAACTCCCTGGCAAAAATATTCAGAACTCCCCGGGACATTGGTGATGCGGTGTCCCAGCAACCCTCCGGTGCACGATTCAGCAACAGCAAGGGTTTGTTTAGCCCTGCGCAACAGGCGGCCTGTCACTTCTTCAAGTTCATCCCCCGATGAAGAAAAGATGTTCTCACCCAGGCATTCTTGGAGGTCTTGTTCCAGCTTGAGCAACATGTCGTCAGCCTTTTTTGCGCTTTTTTGTGAATGAGCTATAAGATGCAGCTCAATCTGTCCGGGGTAGGCAAGAGTTGTCAGTTTTACAGAAGGCGGTAATGGGTAGATATCAGAGAGAAGTGTTTCAATTTTTGATTCTGTGAGGCCCGTGGTCTTGAATACGCGTCTTGCCACAAAGTGGCTCCGGGCCGCCTGAAAACGCGGCCAAACGGAATTCTCGAACATAGGTTTCATTTCGTGTGGAGGCCCTGGGAGGAGGATAAAGACTTTTTCTCCTTTCGGAATCCAAAGCCCTGGGGCCGTTCCATGTTTATTCTCGAGGATAGTGGAGCCTTCGATGATATGGGCCTGTTTATTATTCACAGATGGCATCTCAAATCCCCTGCGTTCAAAGCGTTCTTTTATCTTCTCGAGAATCTCCTCCTTAAAAACGAGCTTTTTTCCGAGAGTGGAAGCGAGGACCTCACGTGTGCAATCATCTTCGGTAGGTCCGAGACCGCCGATGACAAAGATGATATCGGACCGCTCGAGAGATGTGTTGAAACAAACGGTCAAATCATCCTGGGTGTCTCCAACGATGGTTTTAAAATTGATTTCCATCCCGACTTCATTCAGGCGTTGGGTGATGTAAAGAGAATTTGTGTCTTGGTAGTAAGGAGTGAGAAGTTCAGAGCCAACAGCTATGATTTCGATCTTGCTGTTTTTTCCGAATTTCATAATAACATCAAAGCGAAATTTAACAGAATCCCTGCACAAATGCCAGAGAAGACATCGTCCATCATGATCCCCCATCCTCGCGGGAAATTTTCAGCTTTTTTGATCAAAAAAGGCTTTAAGATGTCCAACACGCGGAAGAGAACGAACCCAGCAAAAAGAAGAGGCCATACAGGAGGCAGGCGGAAAAGCACGATGAGTTGTCCCAAAACTTCATCGACAACCACACTGCGAGGGTCTTCTTTGTGTATCGCCTCCGCATGCACAGACGAGGCGAGAGAACCCAAAATGAACAAAAACACGAGAAATCCCAAGTATAGGGGCCAATTCCATGCGTAAAGATAGTGCTTATAGAGAAGAATCGCTAAAAAACTTGCTGCTGTCCCAGGAGCTAAAGGGAAGTATCCGACGCCCAAAACAGTGGCGATCAGTCGTGAGAAAAATTTCATGGATTCAGTTTTCCCTGTAAATCATATACATCCGTGTCCGTGATTTCAACTTTTTGGATGGAATTGACAACATTAGATGTATCGCTCGCTGTGTTCAGGAGGACAACGCCATCAACCTCAGGTGCCTGAAACCTGGCGCGAGAGAGAAAAACATCCGGACGGTCTTGCAAACGACCTTCTACAAGGACGTCGATCTTTCGGCCAAAGTATTTTGAATTATTTTTGTAGGAGATGTTTGCCTGGATTTCGAATATTTCCTCCAATCTTTCCTGTTTTATCCTGTCTTGTACGGAACTACCAAGGGGCAGACAATCCGTTCCTTCTTCTGGAGAATAGATAAAGACTCCCAAATGGTCAAACTGGGCAGCTTTGATAAAATTTTTCAGATGGGCAAATTCTTTTCTGCCCTCTCCGGGAAAACCCACGATAAGGGACGTTCGAAAGGCGATGTCAGGAAGTTTTTTTCGAATTTTTTCGATGAGCATTAATGCGCTCCTCCCGTCCATTCCGCGTCTCATGGCTTTGATGACGTTAGGGTCAGCATGCTGGAATGGAATATCCAGATAAGAACAGATTTTTTCCTCTGCCATAATTTCCAGAAGTGGGTCTGATATTTCTTCAGGATATCCATAAAGGATCCGGATCCATTCGAGCCGATTGACATCGATGAGTTCTCTCAGGAGGCTGATGAGCCCATCCGAATGTCCTAAATCCCTGCCGTAATAGGTTGAATCCTGTGAGATGAGATTGATCTCTTTAACACCGCGAGAGACGAGGATAAGACTCTCTTCTTTGATGGAAAAGATGCTCCGGGACCGATAAGGTCCTTTGATCTGAGGAATCGCACAAAATGAACATCTGTGAGAACATCCCTCGGAGATCTTGAGATAAGCCCATACTGATGGTGTTGAGAGTATCCGGGGGGATTTATGGTCATACAGATAACATACGGTAGAGCTTTTAAAAGGGATCCCCTCGATTGCTGGAACGATCTTGTCAAAGTCTGTGACTCCCATCCAAACATCGACTTCAGGGAATGCCTTTTTGAGCTCCTGAGAATTCCGCTCCACATAACACCCCACAGCGATGATCCTTATGTCCTTCCTCCTTTCTTTGATGTTGATGACGTTCGTCAGAATTCCGTCGGCCTCATCTCTAGCTGGCTGGATAAATCCACACGTGTTGACAATAATGACATCTGCCTCCTGGGTATCAGTGACGAGTGTGAAATCATTCTGTTGAAGATAGCCGAGCATCACTTCGCTGTCGACCAGATTCTTCGCACATCCCAAGCTGATCAAAGCGACTTTTTTCATGCCTTTTCTATGCTAATGAGTTCCGGCTGAATAGTAAACAAGGAATGCTCCGAGGAATGATTCGTTCTTGTAAGCTAAGGATAGATCTTGTAAAGCAGGCGAGGAAAGGGGATTGTCTCTCTAATGTGTTTGATCTTGCAGATCCAGGAGAGTGTGCGCTCGATGCCCAGGCCAAAGCCGGAGTGGGGGACAGAGCCATATTTTCTCAGGTCGAGATACCATTCATAGTCTTCTCTAGGCAAATTGAATTCCTTGATGCGCTGTTCCAAAAGCTTATAGTCATGGATTCTCTGCCCGCCTCCCACGAGCTCACCATATCCTTCCGATGCGAGGATATCCACGCCCAACACAAGTTCGGGCTTCTCTTTATCTGGCTGCATGTAAAATGCCTTTATCTCTTTCGGAAAGTGGGTGATACTTACCGGAGTATCAAACACCTCAGAGATAAGAGTTTCTTCAGGGGCCCCGGGGTCATCCCCATACTCCATTTTTGAACCTCTCTGTTGGAGAAGCTTAAACGCTTCATCGTAGGTGATCCTCGGGAAAGGAGTTTTCACCTTCTCGAGAGGATTTGTGTCTCTTTCGAGTATTTCGAGCTCGTTTTTCCTCTTCTCCAGAATACGTTCGACAATAGATACGATGAGGCTCTCTGCAAGCTCGATGATATCCTCCAGGAGGGCGAACGCGACCTCAGGCTCTACCATCCAAAATTCGATCAGGTGTTTTCGGGTTTTTGATTTTTCCGCCCTGAATGTGGGTCCAAAACAATAGACTTTTCCGAAAGCCATAGCCGTAGCCTCATTGTAGAGCTGCCCGCTCTGGCTTAAATATGCTTTCTGGTCAAAATATTCTGTCTCGAAAAGTGTTGTGGTCCCTTCACAGGCGCTCGGGGTCAGGATGGGTGTATCCATAAGCCGGAAACCTCTTCTATCAAAAAAATCGCGAATCGTTTTGATGAGTTCGGCTCTGATTTGCAAAACGGCATTCTGTTTTTGAGACCGGAGCCAAAGATGTCGATGTTCCATAAGGAATGGAATGCCGTGTTCTTTGGGTGTAATGGGGTATTCTTCTGCAATCTGGATGATCTCGATGTCTTTGATGTTAAGCTCGAAACCTCCTGGTGATCTCTTTTCTTCCCTCACTGTGCCGCGGATGATGAGTGAGGACTCTTGGGTGAGTTCATCAAATTTGATAAAAAGAGGATGATCCTTTTCTGCACTGAACATTGTCGCCTGGATCAATCCTGTCCCATCCCTCACCAAGATGAAACGTACTTTGCCGCTGGAGCGCTTGTTGTAGACCCATCCCCGGATCTCGACATCCTGGTCTTTATAATCCGCAATGTTTTCAATGTACACCCATTTCATGATGCCAAGATTATATGCGTTCTTTTTCCTCAGGTCAATGTTCGGCGGCGGGCCGCATTTCCAAATCCGCGGTTAATATTTCTCCGGGTGACGAGATGGATGATCTGGAAACGGTTTTCTCCAGCCTGCAATTGGGGCCCGTCATAACGTGCCCAATATTCAATGGCGGAGTGAATAGAACAGTCAAACCTGAGCAGACAAATGAAGATTTATCCCTTTATTGTATCGGATAATTATCCCTATATGGATTCAGCGTTGATTTGATGAGAGGAATGTTGTATTAAGGAGTGGTGCTCATACCGGACGAGGAGGAGAGACACGATGATATCCGGTAAAGAAGACCTTTTGGAACGGATCGCCTTCTGTGTGGAACAAGGCAAAGTGAATATCCAATCCCTCCATCCGCCCGACCTGAGAGAGCTGGAGGGTGTGGATGAGCTGGTACAAAATGCTTTAAAGACAGGCATTTCTCCAGCAGAGATCTTAACAAGGGGGTTGGTGGATGGAATGGGGCGGGTCGGCGAGAAGTTCAAGAAAAACGAGATCTATCTTCCTGATGTCCTCATCTCCGCAAAAGCAATGACGATCGGGATGGAGCATCTCAAGCCTTTTTTTCAAGCGGGAGATATCCAGTACAAAGGCAGAATAGTCATGGGAACAGTCGCAGGAGACCTGCATGACATCGGGAAAAAAATAGTGGCGATGTTTTTTGAAGGGAATGGCTGGGAAGTCATTGATTGTGGCGTTGATGTCTCGGCAGAAAGTTTTCTGGAAGCCATAAACACATATTCACCCCAGGCCGTTGGTTTGAGTGCTTTGCTGACGACAACAATGGTCAGCATGGAGCAGATCACAAAAAAATTAAAAGCCGTACATCCTGAAGTGAAGGTGATTGTAGGAGGAGCACCACTCACAGCTGATTTTGCCAAGAGAATAGGCGCCGACTTGTATTCCCCCGATCCTCATACTGCTCTCGAAATGTTGAATGAAACGGGCTCTTAAACATGCAGTTATGAGCATCAAGCCTCTTCCATCCCCAAAACCGTAAAGCTCACATCCCAAGAATTAGCAATATGAGCTGAATTTATTCAGGACGCACATGGTTAAAAAGAGAGGAAAAGGGCGAGGTTAAGAAAAGATCATGGCGAAAGCAAAACCATTCACTCCAGTCAAGCTCATCTGTGGGATCATTACCGCGCACAAGGATGTTTTTGATAAATCCATAACATATCTTTCAGATCGATTCGGAGCAGTGGATCATTCAAGTTTGCTCATGAAATTCACGTTCACAGATTATTACGAGAAACAGATGGAGCCGGGATTGAAAAGGAAATTTGTCAGCTTTTCCGATCTTATCTCTCCAGAGAAATTGAGCAAAGCCAAAATCTTGACGAATGTTATGGAAAACGATCTCAAAAATGAATTTAGCTCAGACAGGCGCATCGTGAATCTTGATCCGGGATACTTGACCGCTTCGGCATTAATCATGGCAACAGCCAAAAATTTTTCCCATAGGATACCTCTGCAACAGGGAATATATGCCCATCTGGAGCTTCTGTTCGGGAAGAATGACATCAGAACTTTGAATTGGACCTACCCTGATTATCGAACCAAAGACACTCAGGAGTTCTTTCTTGGTGTCCGCAAAATCTATCTGGATCAACTCAGAAAACAAAACGCAATGAAGCTTTTGTGAATAATTCAGATGAAAGATGAATTATTCAGATGGAAGATAGATGATCCGGATTAGAAATCGTCGGGATTAAGCCCCGAAATCGCTCTCAGTTTTTCTACGATTTCCGGAAGTTCTGAAAGGACGACATCGACATCCTCTTCCGTGTTGAACCGGCCGAGTGACATCCGGACAGATGATCGTGCTACTTCGGGTCTAAGTCCGATGGCGCTCAGAACATGAGAGGCTTCTTCGGAATCTTCACTGCAAGCGGAACCTGTCGAGACGTAGATATCTTTTGTTGCTAAGGATAGGAGAATAGCTTCCGCTTCAAGGCCAAAAAACGAGTAATTTATTGTTCCTTTGATCCTGTTTGTCTCGTGCCCGTTGAATTTCACATTGTGGATTTTTTCTTCGATTCCTTTTTTTAATCTCTCGGCCAGTCGGGACACTACTTTTTTATCTTTATCCCCTCTTTCAAGGAGTAGCCGCACAGCCTCTCCGAATCCCACAATTCCTGCTGTATTCTCCGTTCCCGCTCTCATCAGCCTTTCTTGATGACCGCCACAGATAAGTGGTTGGATAGGTGTGCCTTTCCGGACATACAAGGCGCCGATACCTTTTGGTCCGTACAATTTGTGTGCAGAGATCGAGAGCAGGTCTACGCCCAATTTATTGACCAAGATATTGATTTTACCAAAGCTCTGAACAGCATCTGTATGGACAAGAATTCCTTTTTTCTTGGCTATTCGAACAATTTCCTCGATAGGTTGAATGGTTCCGATCTCGTTATTGGCATGCATGATGGATACGATCGCAGTTCGGGAAGTGATGGCGTTTTTCAGAAAATCCAGATTTACGGTTCCAGAAGGGTCAACCGGCACATAGGAAACCTTTTTCCCTTTTTTCTCCAGGTAGTTGGCAGTTTCGATGATTGCGGGATGCTCGATGGATGAAGTGACGAATTCATCTTTATCGGGAAGGGCATCCATAACACCGCGGATAGCAAAATTGTCTGCTTCGGTCCCTGATCCTGTAAAAACGATCTCCGACCTTTTGGCACCCAGTGCTTTTGCGATGACCTCTCTGGATTCGGTTATGATCTCCTTGACTTCTCTGCCAATGGGGTAGAGGGATGAGGGATTACCGAAGTGTGTTTTAAGGAATTGAGACATTTTTTCGCAGACCATTGGATCGACAGGAGTCGTTGCGTTATTGTCTAAATAGACCATTTGGACCTCCTTGTCTCAGCCGAACGAATCCTCCTTGCATGGTTTATGATATGAGCCTCTCTTTGAGAATCCTGACGACTTCAAAACCAGCCCTCTTCTGGCCCTCACTAGCGGCAGCTCCAATATGTGGCATGGCGATAACCTTGGGATGATCGATCAAAGAAAAATCAACCGGAGGTTCTTTTTCAAAAACATCCACAGCCGCAGCTCTCACTTTCCCGGATTCGAGGGCTCTCAAAAGCGCAGCTTCGTCGACGACTCCTCCCCGGGATGCATTGATGATGATGACTCCATCTTTCATTTTAGAAAAAGCTTCATCACTGATCATATGTTTGGTGCTTTCATTGAAAGGCAAATGGAGGGAGATCATATCCGATTGCACAAAAAGTTCATCCAGGGACACCTGCTTGATGGCCAGCGGTGTCTGAACTTCGATAAGATCATACACAAATACTTTCATCCCAAAAGCGATAGCCCTTTCAGCAACGGCAAGGCCGATGCGGCCGCTACCGATGATTCCCAAAGTCTTCTCATAGAGCTCTGTCCCTTTAAATTTCTTCTTCTCCCATTTGTGCTCTTTCATGGAAATATTCGCTTGGCCATGGTTGCGAACGGTGGCCAGCATAAGACCGAAAGTATGTTCGGCGACGGAAATCGTCGTGGCCGAAGGTGTGTTGGCGACACGAATGCCTTTTTTTTCGGCCTCTTTCACATCGATGTTGTCTAGGCCGATCCCGGCTCTTACGAGAAGTTCCAAATCCATCCCAGCTTCGATGACAGGTTTTGTGATTTTTGTGGCACTTCGCACCACTGCAGCATGGAACCCAGGTATGGTTTTGACAAGCTCCGCTTCATCCATACCCGTTTTTAGAGTGATCTCGATTCCCGAGAGCGATTTGAGCTCTTCGAAAGCATCGGGATCCATTGGATCACAGATAAGAACTTTTTTCATTCCCAATTCTCCTTTAAAATTTCTTTAGCAGCGCAAATTGAAGCGCCCTTTTGAAAATGATATCCTAGATCTTCGAGTGTCATTTCCAATGCACTCAAAGCCGTTAAAATATCGAATCCGCCCGTATAGCCGAGATGGGCTATCCGAAAAAATTCTCCCAGATGGGGCTCTTGAGCTCCTGCGATAGTTGTTTTGTACTTCTCTTGCATCATCTTTACAATGGCAATGCCGTCAATTCCTTCTGGAACTTTGACTGCCGTGAGAATATTTCCTGGTTTTTTTGAGAGCAACTCCATCTCCATGCTTAGAATGCCGGCACGAGTGGCCTCTCCAAGGACTTTGTGATGGGCAATAAGATTCTCCAGTCCTATGTTCTTGATAATGTTCAGTGCGGCTCGCTGTTGGATAATAAGAGAAATAGCCGGTGTCCAGGGCGAAGTTTGCTTTTTTAGGCTACTCTTGGCAGCTTTGGCATCAAAATAAAACTTTGGCAAGGTTGAATTCTCCACAAATTTCCAGGCCTTCCTGCTGAAGGAAATATAGGCAAGGCCAGGAGGCACCATGAATGATTTTTGGGAGCCTGAGATCAACACATCCAGTCCCCATTCATCCATGGGACAGGGAGTGGCTCCTATCCCTGATATGCCATCTACCACAAGGATGGCATCGGTATGAGAGACAGCATCCCCATATCCTTGGACATCATAAACAGTGCCTGTAGATGTTTCCGCGAGAGTAGAGAATACAGCTTTGGCATCCGGATTTATCGAGAGCTCTTCGACAAGTTGTTCTTTAGGGTATGCTTCGCCCCAATCGAGAACGATCTCTCGAACAGAGACCCCATAGGCTCTACAGATCTTACCCCATCGGTCCCCGAATTTCCCCCCGTTGATAACAATGGCTTTTTCGCCTGGGGAAAGGATGTTTACAACAGCAGCTTCCATAGCTCCAGATCCTGAGGAGGCCAGGATGAACACATCATTCTGTGTTTGGAAAACATCCTTGATCCCTTCGATGGTATCCATGAAGATCTTGGAGAATTCCGATGTGCGGTGATGGATCAGAGGCTCGGTCGCAGAGGCGAGGACTTTTTCAGGAACAGGAGTGGGGCCGGGCGACAGCAGGTAATGTTTCTTGATCAAAAAAACCTCCAAAAACATTAAGGAGAAAGCAAAACAGACGAGGAAGAAGTCAGGATCTATGCGTTTTTATTATTGCTTATAAAAACCTCGTTGGGTAATGCCAATATCAATTCTATTACAGGTACATCAATTCGATAAACTAACAGAAATTGATGGAACAGTCAATCAAAGTTGACACAACAGCTCTGTAAGCAGAGCAGTTCTTTCAATGAAAGATGGGAGGAGAAGGTGTTCGTCTTCCGCGTGTATTCCTGAACCATCTGGTCCGAGGCCGTCCAATGTTGCCACAGCCATGTTTGCAGCGATCGATGCATCCGATCCCCCGCCCGTTTTGCCAGCTTCAAGTTGAATATTGAGCGAAGAAGCGATTTTTTTAACCTGAGTGAAGAGCTTATCGGAACTTTTAGTTATTTCCATGGGTGGGAGATAACTTTCGACGAAATATTTGACCTTTGATCCACGCAATGTTGGTTGCAATTGTTTGAATGCGTCGATGACCTTGGCTTTTTGTATGCTGTTCCAAAATCGAATGTCCAGGTGCGCAGAGGCTTCATCCGGAACGATATTCACCCTCTCTCCGCCTTTGATGAGTCCCGTATTTACAGTGATCGACTTGGATTTAAGCCTAAGGAGAGTCCGCAATTGCGCCAAAAGTTCTTCCACCGCGTTGGTCCCTTCCTCTGGCTGGCCAGCGTGTGCCGCCTTCCCCTTTGTTTCCAGTCGAATGACCAGGCGTCCTTTTCTTTGATTCTTCAACGCTCCACCGGGAAGTGATGGCTCCAGACAGAGGACACAGCTTGACCTTATGGCCAATTTCTGGATCATCTCATTTGCAACCTCGCTCCCAACCTCCTCGGCAGAATTCATGAGAACAGCAATTTTCTTTGGTGGATCGATGTTGAGCTCATGGAGAGTTTTGAGAGCAAATATGGCCATCACAAGCCCAGCTTTCATGTCCAAAACGCCGGGTCCAAAGACCTTGGTGCCAGAGACATAAAAGGGCATCTCCTTGATTTTCCCAATAGGCCAAACTGTATCAACGTGGGTCAGTATGAGGATCTGATCTTTTCTCTGTTTTGGTTTAAGGCGTGGATATTCCGCAAGATAAAGATCTCCCATATCCTTGTACGGATAACGAGTGACTTTTGCTCCGGCTTTTTGGAATTCCTTAGCCATAAAAGAGGAACATTTATCCACAGCAGACTTATCTGATGATGGGGACTCGAGGCTAACGATTGTTTTGAGAAAATTTACCATTTCGCTCTGACGGGATTTAAAATAGCGCTTAAATTCCATGATATTGGTTCCTTGTCATAGCTAATCTTGTTGATGCTAAATGTATCACAGGTGGTAGTGAATCGCAAAGCGCAATTTAAAATCGTTTAAATCCTTTTGCGTCGGTGGCGTTGTAACTCTCTCTAGATCTGCTCCCTCCTTTCAATGCGCAATATGTATTTCCGCATGATCCAACACAACCGAGCCAATATTGCAATATCTGCGAGTTAGATTGAGTCGGCCCCCCCCGAAAAAAATGCGGATCATATGAATGAGAGTCTCCGGAAGCTAAGGTTCGACAGTTATTAGGAATAATTTAGCTTTAAGGATTGACATTTGACCATTGATTCCATTAAGTTTATGGCATGAGTTTTTGGCTATTCGTGGGTGAAATTTCTTTTCTCGTTTTGATAGGATTTTTCTTTACCTTCACTTTGTACAGCTACAGGGAAAAAGAGGAAAAGGCATTTCGATCGAGCCTTTTGTTTTTGCTCGGTTTAATTTTGATGAATCTCCTTTTCCTTATCATGCCCGGCCTTGTGAGAAACCTGTTGTTCTTGACCGTGTTTCTGGCAACGTCTGTTGCTGTTTTCATTCTCTTTTTTTCAACGAGTCCAAGCAGTGCGACGAAGATTATCGGGGAGCAGAAAAAAGTGGATGAGAGGGACACAATTTTTGCCCGGTTTGAACACCGAGAGAACAGTAAAAACTACAATGATTATTATTCTCTAAAACCTGAATACAAAACTATTGATGATGAGATTCGCTCGCTTCCCGATATTCTCACTCCGGTACACATAAAGAAGGATCCTGTTCTTTTTTCTCTTGCAGCTGCAGAAGATGATTGTTTAAAAAATTTCATAACGCTTGTGAGTGGAGAAGTCATCGCGGGACAAATGGAAATGTCGCCTTTTGACAACACACAGAAGGTGAAAAAGATCATTAATTATCTGGGGGCTGGCATTTGCGGCGTGTGCGAATTAGACCAAGCGTATGTTTATTCTCATGTCGGAAGAGGACCGGAGCCTTTTGGGGCGGAAATATACCTCAAGCACAAGTTTGCTGTCGTGTTTGCTATGGAGATGGACCGCAGGATGATCGCAGCCTCCCCGAAGGCGCCTGTTCTTGTAGAAACAGAAAGAAAGTACGTCGAAGTCGCTAAGGTAGCCATCATCGTATCGGACCTCATCCGGCGTATGGGTTATGAGGCACGGGCACATATCGCGGGGAGCAACTATCAAGCCATCCTTCCTCCCCTCGGTTGGAAAGCGGGGGTCGGAGAAATCGGGCGGATAGGGATATTGATCACGGAAAAATATGGCCCTTGTGTACGATTAGGCCTCATTACGACGAATCTTCCCCTTACCCCCGATACTCCAAAGACTTTTGGTGTCCAGGATTTCTGCCAAAAATGCAAAAAATGTGCGAACAACTGTCCGGCTCAAGCCATCCCATTAGGAGATAAAACAGAAGAAAATGGAGTACTGAAGTGGGTTCTGAACAGAGAGGGATGTTACAGGTTTTGGAGAAAGGCGGGAACGGATTGTGCCATGTGCCTTTACGTTTGCCCATATAGCAAGCCGCGGAACTGGTTCCATGACTCTGTGCGCAAATTGAACTCACAATCCTCAACAGCTCAGGCTGTATCCTTGTGGGCCGATGATTATTTCTACGGCCGGATCCCCTTGCCCAAAGAGCCTCCCTTTTAGCGCAATTCCGCAGCTTCGTGGTCCCGCAACACCTCTCGCGGATGAATGGGATAAGTTGATCCATTGGAAAAGATTCATTTGATTCGGCCATAAAAAATTGATATGGCAATGTCAAGGAGGGAAGGAAAATGATTTCAAGCCGACGTCAGTTTTTGAAGGGAGTGAGTCTCAGTCTCAGCAGCATGGGCCTTTTTGGTTTAGCAAAAAAAGATGCCGAAGCCGCGTTCGCAAAGAAGCGTGGAGAGGTTAAACACCTGTCTGCGCATGAGGTCGCTCAGGATGAAAGCTTCTGGTTTCATGCACAACAAGCCTTCGACATCGACCGAAGCATCATTAACCTCAACAACGGGGGAGTGCATCCTGCGCCACGGATCGTCATAAACGCTGTAAAACGATACATGGATTGGTCGAATGGTGCCCCTGTGCTGAATTCTTGGCAGTACATGAGACCCAGAAAGGAGCTCATTCGCAGGAAAATTGCTGATATTTTTGGATGCTCTCCAGAGGAAATCGCCCTTGTTCGGAATGTAACAGAAGCGCTCCAGATAGCACTCCTGGGTATCGCATTGAAGCCTGGAGATGAAGTTCTCACCACACTTCACGACTACCCTTCCATGAAAAATGCCCTTTTCCAAAGGGAGAAGAGAGAAGGAGTGGTGGTCAAGACTTTCAATTTTCCCTATCCTCCTGAGAGACTGAGTGTTCTGACCGACCTTTTTGAAAAAAATATCACTCCGAAGACGCGAATGATTCTTCTATGTCACATCACCAATTTAACGGGTCAGATTTTTCCGGTGAAAGAAATCTGTCAGTTGGCGAAGATACATGGGATTGAAGTTGTGATCGACGGTGCTCACGCCTTTGGCCATTTTCAATTCAAGCAAAAGGATCTGGATTGTGAAATCTATGGCGCCAACCTTCATAAATGGATGATGGCCCCCATCGGGACCGGTTTTTTGTACGTCAAAAAAGACCGGATCAAAGACATTTGGCCGTTGTTTCCAGCCCCAGAACCGCTCGGCGAGGATATAAGGAAATTTGAGCATGTCGGCACTCAGCCAGAAGCGTTAAAGCTAGCTGTAGGAGAGGCCATCGCTTTCCATAACGGCATCGGAGCAGAGAATAAACAGGAGCGACTCCGTTATTTGAGGAATTATTGGGCCAAAAAACTGGAGAACGTTCCCGGAGTGAGGATCCTCACCTCTTATTCTCCAGAGCAATCCTGCGGGCTTGGAACGTTCACTGTCGAAAACTTCGATATTCCGAAATTGACTCAGGTGCTGTTCGATAAACACAAAATCTACAGCATATCTGTAGGTGTTCCGGAAGATACTGTAGGAATCCGGGTGAGTCCCAGCATCTACACAACTCTCGGAGAGTTGGACATGTTTGTTGAAGCGGTCACTCATTACATCAAAAACGGTCTTCCCGTATAACTCATGAATTTAAAACACGCTGCCAGGGAGCACCAATGAAATACAACGAGTGGGATTTGGAAAGAGATCTGGAAGCAATCAGGGAGGAATTTCCGATATTGAAAAAATGCGTGTACCTGATCAGCAACTCCCTTGGAGCGGTTCCCCGGCAAGTCCGCAAAGATCTTCTGGCTTATTATGAGCTTTGGGCGGAAGAGGGAGTCAGCGCCTGGAGCCAGAAATGGTGGAGCCTCGCCAGATGGTTAGGAGGTAAGGTTGCCTCGCTGCTCCACGCAGAAAAAGACACGGTTACTATGGTGACCAATGCCACCCTTGCCCATTGGGTTGCTCTGTCCACAAAATTTCAAGCAAAAAATACGAACCGCACAAAAATCATCATGACAGATTTGGATTTTCCTTCGAGCATTTACGCTGTTCAAAAGATCAGTGAATTCATGGATTGGAAGCTCCATGTCGTCCGAAGCGATGGCCGGCCCGGCATAGATGTGGAAGATATCCTGAGTCATATTGATGAAGAAACCCTCTTTGTTGCTACCTCTCATGTGTACTTCAAATCGGCATATATTCAAGATATATCTCGAATCATTGAATATGCCCATCGGATGGGAGCTTGGGCAGTGATCGATGGCTATCATGCACCCGGATGCATTCCGGTGGATCTCACAGAGCTTGAGGTCGATTTTTACATCGGGGGGTGCCTTAAGTGGCTGTGTGGTGGACCGGGGAGTGCGTTCCTATATGTGAGACCAGAATTGGCTTCCTCCACACAGCCCCAACTGACAGGATGGCTGGCCCACAGGTCTCCCTTTTCGTTCTCAGAAACGATGGATTTTACAGAGGGCTCATACCGATTCTTGTCCGGAACACCCCCGATTCCTTCGCTCTACACGGCGCGAGCGGGATTAGCAATAATCGAAGGAATCGGTGTTCCACAGATCCGGAGAAAGTCTCTGTCCCAAACAAGTTTGATCATCACAAATGCCAAAAAAAGGCATTTTGATGTATTCACACCAGAAGTGGATAAATTGCGAGGGGGTGCGGTTTCTGTGTGCGCCCCGTTCGCATTCCAAGTCAAACAGGCCTTAGAGAAACGAAACATCAAGGTGGATTACAGGAAGGGAATTGAAGGACAACCCGATGTTATCCGGATAGGTCCCCATTTTTACACGCATGACGAAGAGATCCTCACACTTTTCGAAACCATGGACACCTTATATTCGACACAGGAATACAAATCCTTCCCTAGCGAGATTAAACATGTCACCTGACTGATGTTCTCGAATGAGTTCGTTCAATTGTACAATCCAGTAAATTGCGTTATTTGAGGACTCAAGCCGTCATTCAGCACAGTATGGGATATGCTCACGATGAAAGCGGTTGATTTCCAGATCGATTTCCCTTAAATTACCTATGAGGAGTCTTGTGGTTTTTGAATGGTATCAATTCTGAAAAGCGCTAAAGACATTTTAATCTGCATTGTTCTATGCGTCCTCGTCCCTTTCATTCAAGTTTTGAATTCTGAGATCTATTACCCATGGAAAGATGTCTATATTGGAGCGCTCGACGCGGAAAAATGGGCAGGATTGGTCTTACTCCCAAACAAAGAGAGTGCCTTCGCTTTTCATATCAGGGTGAAAAAAGGGGAAGAGACAGCAGAGGGGATAGACCTTTTTTATCTCGTTTCAGAAGTGGGCCCTCATTCGCCAGATGGAAAGTACGCAAGGATCAAATTGGATTTAAGCCTTCCGTTCGGCAAAAAAAATGAAACTCCGATCATGAAAAAACCCTCTTCCGGCTCTGACACCCTGGTTCTCGAATGGTCCCGAAAGGATGAACGCGCGGTCGTCGGGAGGCTATTGGTCCCTAAAAATATCGAAGTCCAATTAATCCATTATTTTCCCTGGGATTTTAAGGGGAGATACCAGCTGCTCACCGATGGCCAAGTCAGGGGAGAAAGCGGATCAGGCGAAAGTCAACTTTATCTATTCTGGTCGAGCATTCGAGGCAATCTCGTTTCATCTGCGTCTCAGGGAGAAGAGTTGACTGTTTCATACCCGGAAGAACGGAGAGTCTATTTTGTCGTTGGAGTAGGTGATAATTTCCGCATTTTATCCAATCATATCTACAGGTATAAAAATGAGCGGACGATCGATAACATCCTGGACGAGGAAAAGACGCGATACGCGAAGAAAAGAGTGACTATCAACGGCTTTAACAAGGGTATTGCCAAAGCGATAACGAACAACCTCTTTTGGATGTCCCTCTACCAGCCGGGGGAACACCGGTTCTACACTCCCGCAGGACGCAGATGGATTTTTCCTCAACCCGACGGGACTCCCGACCACTGGACCATTTTTGAATGGGACTCTTTTTTTAATGCTCTGGAACTCGCAGTAGAGAGCAACAAACATGCTGTGGATGTCTTAAGATCTGTCCTGGAGACACAATATCCCAACGGAAATATCCCCAATTGGAGGGGACGCTTCGGGGGAGCAAGCGATCGTTCTCAGCCGCCCGTGGGTTCCTATGTTGTCCTGAAGTTTTTTCTAAAGAGTGCTGACTTGGATCTCTTACAGTTTGCCTATCCGATCCTTGTGAAATGGCATGCTTTCTGGAAAGAGCCGAGATCCAACGGATTTCCCCGAAGAGATGGCAATAATGATGGCCTGCTCGAATGGGGTTCAGATGCAGAACTTGTGGCCCAAAGTGTGCCCAGCTGGGAGGAGAATGCTCCAGGAAAAACCAGAGCCATGTGGGAATCCGGTCAGGATGATCTGCCGAGCTGGGATGAGGCCTCTTTTGATGAGGATTCAGGCACATTGACAATGAACTGTCTCGACCTGAATTCTCTGTATGCCCTCGATTGCTGGTGCCTTGCCCAGATGGCCCAGATCCTCGAAAAACTCGAAGATTATAAGGCTTTCATGGAGGAATACGAGGCCATGAAGACACTGATCGATGAGGTCTTTTGGGATGAGAAGGAAGGATTCTATTTTGACCGTTATTGGGATGGACGATTTTCCAAAAGAAAAGCGGCCTCGAATTTTTATCCTCTCTTAGCCAGTATCCCAGATGAGGACAAGGCTCTGCGGATGTTGAGGCACCTGTTGAACGAAACCGAATTTTGGGGCGATTACGTTCTTCCCACAATATCACGCGATGACCCCGCATTTAAAGACCAGCAATACTGGAGAGGAACCATATGGCCACCGACGAATTATTTGGTCTACCAGGGATTAAAGGCGTACGGGTTTGATGCCGTTGCCTCAGAATTTGCCAAAAAAAGCGCATCCCTGTTCCTAAGGACCTGGGACAATTTTCAGCTGTGCCCGGAAAATTATGATTCAAGAACGGGTGAAGCAGGAGGACAGAGATACCAAAGCTGGGGGCCTCTTTTTGCATTGATCGCCTTGGAAGAATTTTTGGATGTCACTCCATGGGAAGGATTCCGGTTCGGGATGATCGATCCAGATAAGAAA
Source organism: uncultured Eubacteriales bacterium (assembly GCA_964406575.1). Classification (GTDB taxonomy): domain Bacteria; phylum Acidobacteriota; class Aminicenantia; order Aminicenantales; family Aminicenantaceae; genus WTAW01. The sequence continues at coordinate 92,882 of CAYOSH010000012.1, forward strand.
GGCAGGCTCTCCCGAATCGCTATGCAGGGAAGGCATTATGATGTGGAAGTGAAAGGATCTGCGATCAAATTGTGGGAGGAAGGAAAAGAGATCATCAACTGCAATGGGAGTGCTGTATTCAGGCACTTTTTGTACTCGAAAAACGAAGTGTATTTCGAGATCAAGACTCTGGAACCTCGGGAAGTCAGAGTCCGATTTCTCACCAAAGGAAAATACCAGCTCATCCTTGATGATCGTGTCAAAAATTTGTTCGAGGGCAACGCCACAAAAATAAAAATTCCAGAGGGAGAGCACACTGTGCTTGTTTTTCTGATCGACGAGAAATAATAGAATTTCCTGATTAAGCATCATGTATGGGGAGAATCGGAATTCATGAAAATCCTGGCTGTCGAGCAAGCCACTGTTGTAAAAGATATGATCGCCAAAAAAGTCGTGAGAGGCTTATCGCTGATGTCCAGAAGTTTATAGGACAGGATGGTTTCTCTGATGACAAATCTATTCTAGGGTGCAAATGGCAGGGAGACAGGATAATCTGATGGAAGAAATCCGGCTTACTTTCCCGAGAAAAGTCTCCTATTTACGCTTGGTGGCACACATCTCCAAGCAGGTCTGTTCTCTGATAAAAAAATGCCGTGTTGGTGAGAATTTTGCCAATGATGTGGAACTCTGTATGAGTGAAGCATGCACTAATGCCATCAAATACGGTTATTGTGACGAGACAGAAGATGTCATTTCCCTCTACTTCCAGATTTTTTCGGATAGACTCGTCCTCAAAGTGCAGGATAAAGGGAGTGGATTCAACCTGAATAACCTCCCTAAACCAGACATAAACAGCCTTTCTGATAGAGGATATGGGATTTATATCATCCGTAGCAAGATGGATAATGTGCAGTATAGCCAGACGACCGAAGGAAATTTCTTAACGATGACCAAATTCTTCAAAGATCAAAACAAAGCATAAATGGAGGAACGGGATGAAGTTGAGTGTCACCAGAAAAGACGGAATTCTCGTCATAACACCCAAATTCAAAAGGATCGATGCGAGCGTGGCCACGGATTTAAAGTCGAAACTTCTCGAATTTTTAAAGAATGGAGACAAGATAATCGTGATCAATCTCTCTGAAGTGGATTTTATCGACAGTTCCGGTTTGGGTGTATTGGTCCTGATATTGAGGAAGATCGGAACAGATGGCAAGATCAAGCTCTGTAAGTTGAATGAAGGAGTGAAGTCTATATTTGAATTGACGCGCCTCGATGAAGTTTTTGAGATCCACAAGACGGAAGAGGGGGCTCTGGAAAGCCTCCGGAGCCATTGATCTTTTGGAGGTTTAGAGTGATTCAAATCGTCGAAAATCCGGAACGGATAAAACGAGCAGAAATCGTGGTGGGGATTCCGTCACTGAACGAAGCGGATTCCATCGGTCATGTGATTGCGACTGTTGATCAGGGATTGACCCAATTTTTTGGGAAGAAGGATTCTGTCATCATCAATGTTGACAATTTTTCTCCTGACGGGACAAGACATTCCTTCTTGAATACAAAGTCCAGGACACCTAAGCTTTACTGCTCCACAGCCAAGGGCGTTAGAGGTAAGGGGCGCAACATCAAAAACCTGTTTCAGGCCAGTGTAGAGCTCGGGGCCAAAGCGATCCTGATGGTCGATGCCGATCTTCAGAGCATTACACCAGAATGGATCCAATATTTTGCTGAGCCGATCTACATGGGATATGACTATGTGATACCCATTTATGTGCGTCATAAATATGACGGAACGATCACCAACAACATCACCTATCCATTGACGCGTGTTCTTTATGGGCTTCGAACTCGTCAACCCATTGCTGGGGATTTTTGTTTCTCCGGAAGACTCGCCCGGGCTTTTTTGACAGAAAAAACATGGAATAAAAATGTTTCCGAGTTTGGCATAGATATTTGGATGACAACCATTGCGATAGCCAGAGGATTTAATGTCTGCCAGACATTTCTTGGCGCTCCCAAATCTCATCGTGCCAAAGATCCTGGCGGACAACTTGGCCCTATGTTTTATCAGGTCGTCGGGACCCTCTTCGACTTGGCCGTGGATTTTGAATATTTATGGAAGGACACCTCTGAAAGCCGACCAACTAGTATTTTTGGATTCGGCCTTGGGGTCAAAGAAGACCCTCCAATAGTCCATGTCAATGAGGAGAATCTGCTGAAAACCTTCATGAAAAGCTCCAAGAGATATGCGACGTTATGGAAAAAAGTGATTGCTGAGATCAACCTTGAGGATCTATTACAGAACAAAGGAAGGGGGGTCAGGGAAGTGAATTTTCCTGCTGATTTATGGGCACGGATCCTGTTCGACTATATTGTGGCTTACCGTGATGAATTGGTCGTCAGGCACAAGCTGCTTCTTTCTTTGATCCCGATCTATTTCCTGCGTACTCTTGGATATATCAACGGGACTCGTGAATTGGACACCAAAGAGGCCGAAGACTATCTGGATACAGAATGCCGTAAAATGGAGAAAGAGAAGTACTATTTTATAGCCAAGTGGAATCAAACCCCTCGAAAGGACGGGATCCCTTCAATTGCCCAATACCTCGCCGATTAACGTCATCGTTTCTCTATCCGTGATGAAGAATCCCTGTAAGAGCACTTCGCTTGATTCCAAAACAAAATCCACCTATCGTTCCCCAACACTCAATCTTATCGATCCATGACGCTCGTAAGTCTCTTTGCCATTATGGAAAGGAAGAGTTGATTCTGGAAATCTGCAATTTTTTTCTATACGCCCCAGTTCCTGTTGGCGAGATAAGCACGCTTGAGAGTGTCTCCACGAACGCCCTGTCGAAGTGCTTCCAGGGCTAAGATCTCATCCGGAGGAATATTCCCGAGGTTGACATTCGCTCCGCAGCGGATAATCAAAGCCTGTTGCTGGTTTTTGAGGGGAGCCTCCCACATGATGTTGTCGAGATTTCCTACGCCTGCAATGATCCCTTCGACCTCCTCTGTCTTAACTTTCCCATCCGCATCAAAAATGCCCACTCCTTTTCCTGCTTCTCTTGCTTCAATGATGACCTTCTCGGCTCCATTTGCGATGTCTTCCCTGATCAGCTGATGAATCTGGGACAGTGGTATGACATCTTTAGGGTCTTTTTTCCCCACTTCTGTGATCACTTTGAAACCCCAATCGCGAGCCTTGATAATGGCCTTTTTACGAGTATCAAGTTCCATATCGATCGTTCCATCGGAGATTTCTATAGCTGAGAATCCGAGCTCTTTTGCTCTTTTTAGGTATATTTCAAGCTCTTTTTGCCAGATAGCGATCTCGAGGAAAGTCCCTCCCGGCATCACATCGATATCAACGGACGTGATCTTGGCATTTTTTTCCTGCAAAAACTTCTGGTCATAAAAGGCTGATGTCCCAAATGTAAGTTTGATTATATCGATGTATTCGGATGCGGATTCGATCAAGTCCTCCAGTCGGTGGATTCCCATTCCTTTATCGATAACCATGGTCAATCCCGATGTTCTGGGCTTGAAAGACCTTCCTGTAACTGGCATTTCTATGGTGCCTTCCCATGCTTTATTCAAATCTGCCTCCTTATTAAATTGGTGCTTTTGCGACGTTCACGAGCCATTAGTGAGGGTCGCCAAGTGCCGCAGACCTGAGTGTATCGGTGCTGTCTATGAACGAACCAAAAGATTGCCCCAGCAGTCCTTGGGATTTGAAAGGATCGATACAATTTGTCCTATCGTAGGATGCTGCACACACCGATAAACACTGTCCAATCTCTGCCGCGCCAAATCTTTATCATCAAAACCCAATACGGGCAATCGATCATACAGGACTGTGGTTTCACCCATTTTCTCTGAGATGTTATCAAAGAGGAATTTTGCGGTTTTTCTATCGTCTCTGATCGTGCTTTGGACATACCCTTTGCGTCCCTCCTCTATATGAGGGAAGAAGATGTGCACGCCTTTGGAATCTTTGAGAGAATCAAAATCCGTAGCAAAAGCGGACAGGTCGAGAGCTGTCTTTTGCTGCCAGAGCTTATCCGCCGCTGGTCTCGCTCCATCGGGCAGGAACTGGGGGAAATCTTCAACAAGGGTTCCATACCGGACATTATCCACGAGTGAGCCTTTGAACCACACGATCTGCTCTCTCTCCAGACGAAAGTGTACGGTCTCCGTGGAGAACAGGCGCATGCCCTTTGCCAATCCACTGAGCAAGTAGACTGTTTTTCCACTTCCTGCACCCCCGATGATGAGATAGAGCGTTTCACTGTTCTCCTCAAAAAGTGCACAGGCATGAAGATTATAGATTTTGTGGTGTTTCTCGAGGAGATAAAGGACATAACGATAAAAAAAACCCTGATTCCCCCAAAAAGAAAACCGGGGATCCGAGGCGCTGCGGGCAAGTTCTTCAAACGGGCCAACGAACAGAACGTTTCGTCCCCGCCGCTCGTAATGAGGTTCATCTTCGGATTCCTGGATGCGGATATATCCATCACAATTATCCGAATAGGGGACCTGTTCCACGCGATGGAAGTCAGTGAGCGGTGACTTTACTTCAATTCCGAACGGAAGACGGGGCAGGAGTTTATCGTTATCGGTATCGATTCCTACCGTTGCTTCGAGTATCCTAAGCGCAATCCTTGACATCCTTTCTCCTCTCTTACTCGGAACCTTCATAATACTCAATATCACCTGTTGCGTAAAGATTTCACTCGCTATGGTAAAACATCCTTATTTCCGTAATAAGGGCATTAGACGTAAAAGAGAGGGAGTCACTGTCCTTGTGAGGGGATGGGGGTGGAGGGGTCTTCGACGAATATGGACTGTGACGAGCTCCTGCTATTATCATTTGACTTGAGAGCATCACGGAAATAAGGATGCTTACCGCGCTATCGAAACGCACACGAGATGAATCGCTAGCGAACTCTTGCAACGTGCGCATCACCATTGGAGTTTCAATGATCATTTTGTGGCAAGGTGAATGGCGGCTATGCCAAAAAGAAGCGTTCGATAGCTGGCTTTAGAGAATCCGGATTGGATCAGCAACGCTGAAAATTCATCAGGAGGATGGAATCTGGGAACGGTGTAAGAAAGGTATCCGTATCCGGCTTTCGAACCCGAAAGGAGGGAGCCCACGGGGCGGACGATTTTATTGATGTAGAGATGAAAGAGATTTCGAAGAATTTTTGATGAAGGCTGACTGGTTTCGAGATTCAAAAATTGCCCTCCAGGCTTGAGAATACGATAGAATTCTACGAGGTGAGTCAACAACTCTTTGCGATACAAATTAAGGTTTCGTATCGAAAAAGAAATGGACACAAGGTCGAACATCTCATCTGGGAAGGGAAGCTGGGCCACATCGGCGATGGCAAAATGAATAGGTTGCTTATAGCTTTTTTCTCTGGCCCGCTTAAGCATCGGATAACTGAAATCCACTGAGAATATTTCCGTGCAGGGACCCGCCCGACGGGAAAGATTTAGAGTCATCTCTCCGGTTCCGCTACAGATATCGAGCCAGCGCCTCCCCTCTATTCTTGTAACTTCTTGCACGGCTTTGTGTCTCATGAATATATCCAAGCCAAACGTCAAAATGTGATTGATGGATTCATACGTTTCGGCAACCTCGGTGTAGATCTTCTGAACGCCTTTTCTCATGGTCTTTCAGCCCATACTAAGCAATAACCAAAAAATGTTCAAGAGATGTGACAGCAAATAATCCCGCTCTTACATACGGGGCTTTAATCCAATGCAAGCTTCGCTTGTCCTATACCTTCTTTTTCTTAAACCTGTACGTACTTATCTATCAACTTTTCCTCAAAGCCCACTGTCGATACTTGATTCAACATAAGCGTGGCCTTATCGCGGCTGTTCACCGCGTTTTTATGGACTTCTGCCTCACTGCAGAGCGAGCTCGGCTCGTAAATAATTCGGGCTAATTCTGAAGCCCGTTAAGTCTCAGATCAAAAGATGCTTTCAGGTCATCTTATTACTTGTTGACCTGTATGATTGAGATGTGATTTATTAGTTGTGCTGATTGTTTGAAAGTTTATTTCTAGGAGGAGGATCTATGAGAAAAAAAATCTGGGTCTTGTGCATTCTGATAGCATGTGTCCTTGTCTTTCTGACAGATATTCACTCTTGGGAGAACAATAACTCGAGTGAATCCTATGATGTTCTTATCAGGGACGGAAAAGTTTTTGATGGATCTCTCAAAAACGCTGTCAAGGCGGATATTGCCATAAAAGGCGACACGATCATAAAGATTGCTACGTCGATCAAGGGAGACGCCAAAAATATCATAGATGCCCGAGGTCTTTATGTAAGCCCGGGATTCATCGATCTTCACACTCACGTGGACCAGAACATGTATTTCCCCGAAAACAGGGCTCTTATCAATTATCTGAAACAAGGAGTGACTTCTGTCGTTGTCGGTCAGTGCGGAGGGAGTGCCTGGCCCATAGTGGAAAAGGCAGAAGACCAGATCAAGCGTTGGACAGATGAGGGGATCGCTCCCAATGCTGCATTACTCGTTGGGCACGGTACGGTCAGAGAGCTTGTTATGGGAATGGACAACAGGGCCCCCACCCCGGAAGAACTGACCAAGATGAAAGCGCTTGTCAAAGAAGCTATGGACCAGGGAGCTTATGGCATCTCCACTGGCCTGATCTACCTGCCCGGCCGTTACTCCAAGACAGATGAAGTTATCGAATTAGTTAAGGTCGTTGCTCCCTACCATGGCATCTATCACACACATATCCGCGATGAAAGGGATAAGCTTTTAGAAGCCGTCCAAGAAGCCATTGAAATCTCAAAAAAAACCCATGTGCCTGCTCACATATCTCATTTCAAAGTGATGGGAAAATCCAATTGGGGACTGGTCCAGGAGGCGTGCGCCATCATAGAGAAAGCTAAGGACACAGGATTGACCATAACCGCTGACCAGTATCCCTATCAGTTCGCAAATGGCAATCCCTACAGGAGCCCAATTCCGCGATCGACTTGGTTAGGGGACGAGGAAATTCCCAGGCTTTCATCATCGGACATCCACATGATCTTTGACCAATTGAGAGACTCTCAATTGATAGATCTCTACACAAAGATCACTCCCTACATCCCTATAAATGAACACCACCAGCAATTTCTTGATGAGCTTCCCAGAGAAAGGCTTGTTCAACTGGTCGGCAGGAGCTTAGTAAACACAGGAAATTTCTCCGGCCCTGAGAATGAGAGAGAGAGAATGCTTTTCCTCAAACGCATGAAAGATCCAGACGAAGCCGTGAAGATCCGGAAGGAAATCACCGAATACATCGAGACTCTCATCGGGGCGGACAGGTTTATTGTAGGGATGTGCGTGGAGAAAAACCTGGAAGGGAAGTCCATAGAACAGGTGGCCGCTCTTAAAGGGATATCCATCGCCGATGCGGCTATCAGTCTCGAACTCATGGGCGCAAAGATCGTTCCCCTTCAGATATGCGAAGATGATATTGAGTACATCATGAGGAAGAGTTATGTTGGGACAGGGAGTGACGGTATTGCCGCCTTCTATGGGATCGGTTTAGCCCATATCCGGTCCTATTCCACGTTTCTCCATAAGATAAAAAAGTATGCCATGGAAAGAAAAACCGTTTCTGTCCCTCATGTCATCCGCTCGCAGACCTCTCTTCCAGCGGAGATCATGGGCTGGGAAGACCGCGGATGGATCAAGGAGGGAAATAAAGCCGATATTGTGATATTTGATCTGAACAACATAAAGATAAAAACTTCCATATCGAATCCCCACCAATACACCGAAGGTGTCGAATACCTCTTCATCAATGGCGAGCTTGTTCTCGACAAGAATGGATGGACCGGGAAGCTGCCCGGCAAAGTATTGAAGCCGAGTTCACCTTAGTTCTATGTCCCGTGCTTTAATTCCAATATATCCTGTGCACCACCTGAGTTTTAATCGGAGCTCTTTCATGTTGAACTGGATCACAGATAAAAAAATATACATAAGAAACATAATATTGAGACGGAGAGAGCCGATGGGATCACCAAAAGCTTTACCAAACCTAAACGGACTGTCTCCTGATCATAAAGTAGAGGATCGTAAAAAACCCCATAAGAGCTGCGAAAAGAAAGGGCGTGTTGATCCCGTAGGCATCCGAGAGAAATCCTGCGATAAGACTTACGACTGCACCCGCAAACATCTGGACATTGGCGACAATACTAAAGGCCTGAGTCTGTATTCCTGCAGACACTCTGTTGCCCACTACAGACTGCAGAGCGGGGTAGATCATAAAAAGAAACGCTCCAAAGAGAATGAGGCTAACCACTGCCAGTTCTATGATGGACGAGACACCGAGGACACATAGAAAAAGAGTGGAGCCCGAAAGACCGAATAGAATGATTTTGCGGCGTCCCACCCTTTGACTCAAATAGCCATAAAGATAGGGCATAACTGCACCTATGGCGATCCATAGTGCAAGATAAAGCCCTGTCTCTCCCATTGATACAAAATATTTATGATGGAAAAGCGAGGGGGCATAAAAAACTGTTGTTCCCCAACAAGTTCCTCCAAAAAAAAAGCCTGGAAAATACACGGAAGTTTCCTTAAAAGCCTCTTTCCAAGAGAGGGATTCCAGTGGTTGGACGGATTGACTTTTGGTCGAAGTCTTCCTCACGAAGAGAAAGCTGAGGACACCCAAAACTGCTAAAATGAATGGAAGAGTGATCACAGGCATCTTCCAGCCAAAGCTCTGTGCGAGAAATCCAGAGCCGAAGAAAGCGAAAAAAACTCCGAGGTTTCCAGAGCCGCTTTGAACACCCATGGCAAAATCTAGAGCTTTATCTGGGTGTGATATGGAAACAGTCGCGACTCCCACAGAATGGTAGAAACTGGCAAAAACACGCATCACGAGATAAAACAGAAGCAATGTGCTAAAAGACCAGGCATGGCTGATCAGGACAAGGGACAGAGAAATTCCCCCGAGACTGAGAAGAAGCATGTATTTGTATTCGTGCCTGTGGGCATAGTTCGCGATGATGAGCTGAAATATCATGGTCACGAGCAGTCCCAGGTTCGAAAGGATGCCGATATGGGCATACTTGGTAATAATATAGTTTTGGCTGTAAAGAAGGGGAAAAATCATAGGGACCGTAACGGTGGCTGCGTCGTTAAGTCCATGGAAGATCGAAGCGGATAGAAGAATTTTTTTTTGCATGGTCTTCTTTTTTCCCTGCGATTCTTTTCATTTGTCTTTCAGCATATCGTTCTTTGTCGAATGTTTCACCATAAATGGAGTATAACGTGAACTTAAGACACAAAATCTAGAGTTCTTCGATGACAAAAGAGACATATCCTTCACTGCTCAGTTTTCGTGCGATCGATTCCGCCTCATTGCGCTCGGATGCTTTGATCCTCACCCTGTAGTAAGTCTGGGTGGGCGTCTTGAACAGAGATACATAGATATCTTTATATGTTTTCTTGAGATTTTTCTGGAGAGATCGGGCATTGTCTTTCTTTATAAAAGATCCCACTTGCACAGCGTATCTCTGTGTCGACATCGGTGGGGTCAAATCCGCCAACACCTCTATTTGGACAGGAATGACTCCAGGAACGATCACGTCCAACACTTGTGCCGCAGCGTATGATAGATCGATGATTCGGCCTTCCACAAAAGGGCCGCGGTCATTAATCTTGACTATGACCGATCGGCCATTATTCATGTTCGTCACCATAACATAGGTACCAAAGGGAAGAGTCCGGTGCGCTGCAGTCATATCATACATGTTGTACACTTCTCGGCTGGAAGTGGTTTTCCCGTGGAAGCTGGGCCCATACCACGATGCGAGTCCGGTTTGTATGTGCGCGGGTTCTTTTCGCCTGATAGCTGTGCAGGAGAGGGTTATCAAAGCGATAAATCCGAGAGTGAATAGACATCCAATACGAATGCGGCTTCCCGTCATCGTTTTATCTCTTTCGATGTTTGAAATCATTTTTATGTTATAGAAGATCGATGAGCTTTCTTTTCAATAACCTGAAAGTCTCTTCAGGGTCAGAACAGTAATGGAATAGGTCGATGTCCTCAAGGGATATGGCCTCGTATTCTAAAAGCCCTTCAAAATTGACGATCTTTCTCCAATAATCTTCCCCATAGAGACAAATGGGGAGGAGCTTTTTATGCATTTTTTTTGTTTGGACCAGTGTCAGCGTTTCGAATATTTCATCCAGAGTTCCGTAACCACCAGGAAAGGCAAGGACAGCTTTGGCCTGGTAGACAAGCCAAAATTTCCTCATGAAAAAATAGTGGAACAAGAAAGAAAGCTCGGGAGAGATATACGGATTGGGAAATTGTTCATGGGGCAATGATATGTTCATGCCGATGGATTTTCCTCCAGCCCGAGCCGCACCTCTGTTGGCAGCCTCCATTATCCCAGGGCCACCTCCTGTACAGATGACGAAATTCTTCCCTTTAGGCTTGAGTTTTATGGCCCACTCAGCCAATTTGAACGCAAGTTCTTCGGCTTCCCAATAGTATTTGGCGAGAAGACTTTCTTTATTGTTGGGATCCGCTCTGGAAGATCCCAGGAACAGCACCGTGCTGTTCACCTTGAAGTGTCTCATTCTCTGCAATGGTTCCAGGTATTCACTCAAGATCCTTATGACGCGAGCATCTATAGAATTTAGAAAATCCAAGTTTTTATATGCTTTTTCAGGGACACGAAAATTTTCCATAGATTTTTTCCTTCTTTTAGCGTTAAGCTCAATTAAATCGCAGACAATGATATCACAAAAGCGAAAAAGAGTCGGAATGAATTTGATTTTGACTTAACATATGACCTGTGATATCTATACATTTTTATTGAGGAAGTCGGTTTTCATGTCTACAGATTTTTCTGCAATGACCGCAAAAGAGTACCCTGGCAGGATAATCATAATAGGCAGAGCTTTGTTTGGCAACAATGGCATCATTGTCTATGCCATAACGGGAAGGTCGCCCTCCAGCCAGTCCAGAAAGATAGAAATATCAAAGGATGGGGCTTGGGTCAAACCTACAGACGAAGAGATCTTGAAGGGGGGCAATAAAGAGCTCCTTATATATCCGGCCATTCTCTATGGGCAAGGGATTGCAGTCAGCAATGGCAAGCAGACCTCAGATATTAGAGATCACCTTTCCAGAGCGGCAATGCCCGCAGATGTTCTGTTCTCTGCTCTGCAGGACTGGACGTATGAGCCAGATGCTCCCACTTTCACGCCAAGGATCAGCGGTTGCGTCCTCCCCGATGGAAAAGCGGCCTTAAGCATCATAAGAAGAGCCGAAGACGGCTCGTCCTCCAAACACTATTTTAAGGTTCCCATGCGGCCCGGCGAAGGAAAAATGATCTCCACCTATTCAGGAGAAAATAGGAATCCGCTCCCGTCTTTCTGTGGAGAACCCGAGGATGTGGAACTGAATGAAGAGACAGCGGACGAAACCTCTGAAGCTGTCTATTCAGCACTGGCTCCTCAAAGGAGAAGCCGAGATTTAAGAGTATCGGTCGCATGTGTTTTTTTTACTCTAGGAACAACATTCGATTTTAGAATATCCGTAATAAACAGATCGGAGAATATATAATATGAGTGAGATCAGCAAAACAACCCGTTCCCAATACAAGACGAGAGTCAAAGAACAATTCCCCGCGAGATTGGTATTCGGGGACATCACATTCACGAAGAAATTGTCTATGCGATATGGAGAAAATCCCGGATATCCCGCTGCCTTTTACCAAGAACAAGGGGCATCAGGACCCAACATGTCCTCGCTCGAGGTCCTCCAAGAAGGAACCAAAGGATTGGGATACATCAACGTTGGCGACATGGACTTGGGCCAGCGGCTCATTAAAAAACTCACAGAGATTTACAAAACAAAAAATATTTGCGTCCTTGTCAAACACGAGATACCGAGCGGCGTCGCAATGGAGGGCGATCCGGCTGAGGTCTTTAAGAAAGCATGGGCGTGCGATCCGCTGTCCAACTTTGGAAGTGTTGATGTGTTCAATTATAAGCTCGATGAAGCCACGGCAATCAAGATAGTCGAGAAGGGAAGGAATATTGAGGTTGTGTATGCGCCCGATTTCGATCCCAGCGCGCTCGAGATTATGGCTACGAGAAAGGTGCTGCGTGTCGTTAAAATGGGAGATCCGATCCAAGCGCTATCGAAGGACCGAAAAATCGAACTTAAACGTGTCGCCGGGGGACTCCTCATCCAGGAACGTTTTGAATCGAAGATCGTCTCTCCCGATTCTGTGGATATTGTCTCTAAGAGAAAGGCGGCGCCCGAAGAATTAGAAGCCGCCATATTCAACTGGACAGTCGCCTGTTTCACCCGCTCCAACGCTGTTGTCATCGGGACTCGGGATAAGGTCCATGGGATCGGGTCTGGACAGAGGAGCCGTATCGATGCAGCGGAAGATGCTATACGGTTTTCCAAAAGAGGGTATGGCCCAAAAGGATGCGTCATGGCTTCTGATGCGTTTATGCCCTTTCCAGATGTTGTAGAACTCGCCGCAAAAAGTGGAATAACGGCCATTATTTATCCTTTGGGTTCGATCCGAGATAACGATGTTATTGATAAAGCGAACGAATATGATATGGCAATGATCGTCACCAAAAAATCGGGTGAACAGGATAGCGAACGCTGTTTTCTGCACCGATAGCTCTCAATACTCATGAATCGGTCAATGATCCAAACTCTGTTGTTTCGCACATCTGGAACAGTTTGTTGACTTTGAGCTAGATAGGTTTATAATAGTTTTTTCATATCATTTTTATTGATAAACTCTGGAACTGAGTGATCAGATAATGCCGTAAAAAAGGAGCCATCATGAAAGAAGTCAGTGTGGATGAGTTATTGGCAAAAGCCGAACAACCTTCCAAGGATGCCATGCGTCTTCATCCGTTTTACAAAGGAAAAATTGAGGTCATCCCCAAATGCCGGATCAGAGATTTTAATGATTTTGGCATCTGGTACACACCAGGGGTCGCTTCGCCCTGCAGAGAAATTCAAAAAGACAAGGAAAAGGCTTACGAGTTGACAAACAAAGGGAATTTTGTGGCAGTTGTTTCGGACGGAACCAGAGTCTTGGGCCTCGGGGATATCGGGCCTGAAGCGAGCCTGCCTGTCATGGAGGGAAAGGCCTTGCTCTATAAATATTTGGGCGGCGTCGATGCTTTCCCTATCTGTCTCGGGACAAAAGATCCTGAGGAAATTATCAAAGCCGTCAAGTGGCTCCAGCCCACTTTTGGCGGTGTCAATCTGGAAGACATCGCACACCCCAAGTGTTTCTATATTTTGGATACGCTACGGAAGGAAACCGAGATTCCTATCTGGCATGATGACCAGCAGGGGACTGCTTGTGTGACTGTTGCCGGATTGATCAACGCTTTAAAAATCGTCGATAAAAGTATTTCGGATGTCAGAGTCACTCTGATCGGTGCGGGAGCCGCTAACATTGCCATTTCCAGGCTCATTATCACGGCTGGTGTGAATCCAGAGAATATTATCGCTGTGGATTCCAAAGGGATTCTCCACAAAAACAGAGAAGATCGAGTCACTTTACAGGAAAAGTACAAAGAAAAATGGCATATCTGTGAAACGACCAATATTAACGGCGTTAAAGGAGATATTCCCGAGGCGATGACAGGCGCAGATGTTGTTATCTCTGCGTCTAAACCCGGTCCTGGAGTCATCAAGAAAGAATGGATACAAAGAATGTCCAATGATTCTATTGTGTTTGCCTGCGCGAATCCCATTCCAGAAATTTGGCCATGGGAGGCGAAAGAGGCCGGTGCACGTATAGTGGCCACCGGGCGTTCAGACTTTCCCAATCAGGTCAACAATTCTTTGGGCTTTCCCGGTATCTTCCGAGGGGCGCTTGATATCCGCGCCACACATATCACTGATGAGATGTGCATCGAGGCTGCACGTGAATTAGCGAAAGTCGCCGAAGACAAAGGAATCCATGATGATTACATCATTCCCACTATGGACGAGTGGGAAGTTTTTCCAAGAGAAGCAGTGGCTGTTGGATCGAAGGGCATTGAACAAGGAGTCGCACGCATCCAAGCATCTGCAGAGGAGCGGTTCCAACAAGCGGAGGCGATCATCAAAAAAGCACGAGACGAAGTCCAATTCTTAATGAAACAGAACTTTATTATCGACCCGGACGCCTAGGATCAAGGTTTTTTTGAACCTGAACGTCGATATGTGTTGAACAGCACAATTTTTTAGTCTCAGAAAGTCTATTCGAGACCTTTCAATAGCAAACATTTATCAAAGATTTCCGACATATATCTCTTTATATCTGAGATCCCCAAATTCAGTTATGAATAAACTGGAAATATAATATTACTTTAATAAAATATACTTGACAATACGACACTCAAGTTTTATACTATATTAGTATAATAACAAATTTCATTTCTAATCTGGAGGAAATAATGCCGAAAACAATAGGAATTGACCTCGGAACAACGAATTCTGTTGTCGCTGTAATCGAGGGAGATAAACCCATAATCATTCAGAATGAAGAGGGGGGTCGAACGACTCCTTCTGTAGTCGCTTTCAACGAGAAGGGCGAGCGGTTGGTGGGTCAAGTCGCCAAAAGACAGAGAGTCACCAATCCAGAAAATACAATCTATTCTATTAAGAGATTTATGGGGCGCCGCTATAAAGAGGTCCCTGATGAGATCAAACAGGTTCCTTTCAAGGTGACCGAAGCAGCAAACGGAGATGTCAGGATCGAAGCTTTAGGCAAGAAGTATCCCCCTCCGGAGATCTCTGCAATGATCCTTCAGAAGCTTAAAAAAGCAGCCGAAGATTATCTTGGGGAGAAGGTTGATAAAGCCGTCATCACTGTCCCGGCTTACTTTAACGACAGCCAGAGGAAGGCGACCAAAGATGCCGGAAAGATCGCTGGTCTTCAGGTGGAACGCATTGTCAACGAGCCCACTGCCGCAGCACTGGCCTACGGCCTCGATAAAAAGAAGGATCAGACTATTGCCGTGTATGACTTTGGTGGCGGAACCTTCGATATCTCTATCCTTGAAGTTGGAGAGGGTATTGTCGAGGTCAAATCAACCAACGGCGATACTCATCTCGGCGGGGATGATATCGACCAACGCGTTCAAGATTGGCTGGTGTCCGAGTTCAAGAAAGACTCGGGTATCGATCTCTCTAAGGATAAGATGGCGCTCCAACGGTTGAAGGAATCCGCCGAAAAGGCCAAGATCGAACTCTCCACGACTATGGAGACTGAGATCAATTTGCCCTTTATCACTGCGGACGCCTCGGGTCCAAAACATCTGCTGATCAAGCTCTCGAGATCCAAACTGGAACAGCTCATGGATGATCTCATCCAGAAATCTGTTGAACCCTGCAAACGGGCCATGAAAGATGCAGGCCTCAAACCCGGAGATGTTGATGAAGTAATTTTGGTTGGAGGGTCGACACGGATCCCTAAGGTTCAAGAGGTCGTCAAAGAGCTTTTCGGTAAAGATCCCCATAAGGGTGTTAATCCAGACGAAGTTGTTGCTGCCGGTGCAGCCATTCAGGGTGCAGTGTTATCGGGTGATGTGAAAGACGTTCTGCTCTTGGATGTGACTCCCTTGACTCTCGGCATTGAGACTCTTGGAGGAGTTTTCACCAAGATGATCACACGCAATACGACGATTCCGACAAAAAAAACGGAAATATTCTCTACGGCATCCGACAACCAACCCAGTGTTGAGATCCACGTCCTTCAGGGCGAAAGAGAGATGGCCAGTGCCAACAGGTCTCTGGGCCGTTTCCACCTGGATGGCATTCCTCCGGCCCCACGCGGAGTCCCCAAGGTAGAGGTTACCTTTGATATCGATGCGAATGGAATTCTCCATGTTTCAGCCAAAGATATGGGAACCGGGAAACAACAAGAGATCACGATCACTGGACACAGTGGGCTTGATGACCAAGAGATCGATCGCATGGTCAAAGATGCGGACACACACTCTGAAGAGGATAAAAAAAGAAGGGAGCTTATAGAGGCGAAAAACCATGCCGACCAACTGGTGTACAGTCTGGAAAAGTTGTTGCGGGAGAATAAAGACAAGATCGGTGAAGAAGAGGCCAAAAACATCCAGGCAGAGATCGATAACACAAAAAAGGCAATCGAAAGTGACGATATCGAGCAGATCAAGAGCGCGATGGAGGCTTTGTCTCAAGCATCCCACAAACTTTCTGAGATGATGTACCAAAAAGCGACGCAGCAGGCTCAGCAAGGACAGGCAACAGGAGGTCCTCAGGAAGCTTCAGGAGCTGACGCAGGTGGACAGCAGGCAGATGTTGAGGAGGAAGCAGAGGTCATTGATGCTGAAGTCGTCGACGAGGATAACAAGAAGAATTAAAGACTTGTCTTCTGCTCATCCGTAACTGCGTTTCATCCGTTTCGTTGATCCAAGGGAGTCACGGAGAGACGGAACGTTTATTTTGGATGAGTTGATGACAGGATAAAACGGACTGAGTGTCAAACTTTTTTGGTTAGGAATGAGAAGATCCACATAGGGGAATCCTTCCGATGGCAGACGATTATTATAAGACTTTAGGGGTGAATAAAAAGGCTACGGCAGCTGAAATAAAAAAGGCCTACCGAAAACTCGCACGAAAATATCACCCCGACCTGAATCCTGGCGATAAGGGCGCAGAGAAAAAGTTCAAAGAGATACAGGAGGCCTACTCCGTTCTCAGCGACCCTAAAAAACGAAGCCAGTACGATCAATTTGGGTTTGTCGGTAACATTCCGCCCGGAGGAGGCCAGCAGCAGGCCTATTCCAGCTCGTTTCAGGGCTTTAATTTTTCCGATGTTGGGTCTTCGTCTTTCCGAGACTTTTTCGAAAACGTGTTCGGGGGTGCGGCCAGACAAGCCCATCCGCAAGTCTCCAAGGGGGATGACCTGCATTACAGGATGAAGATCAGCTTTAATGATGCGATACATGGATTACAGACACGCATCCAACTCACGCGTTTGATTGCATGTTCCAGTTGCGGGGGGAAGGGATATATTCATCGCAGCGGTCAGAGCGTTTGTTCTGTCTGTAAGGGATCGGGCCAAACCCAGATGCAGCGAGGAGCAATGAGGTTTGCGACAGTATGCCAGGCCTGTGGCGGGAGGGGCGTGGCCCCCGGTGATGAATGTTCATCCTGCCACGGAAGAGGCCACATTCAAAAGACCGAGTTGATCAATGTCCGTATCCCTGCGGGTGTGGATGCGGGTTCGAAAGTCCGGATCAAGGGAAAAGGCAATACTGGTTTGGGAGGAGGGCCCTATGGAGACCTGTTCATCAGCATTGAGGTCGACGCTCATTCTTTCTTTAAACGCCAGGGCTCAAACATTTATATTAAGGTTCCGATCACAGTGACAGAGGCGACTTTAGGTGCCAAGATCGATGTTCCCACTCTACAAGGCAAAACAACGATTCGTGTTCCTCCCGGGACAAAATCTGGTCAGAAGTTCAGGCTGAGGTCAAAGGGAGCTCCCTTGGCAGGAAAAAAAGTGAGAGGCGACCAATTCGTCGAGGTTTTTATTGTTCCTCCTCCCTCTGATGATGAAAGAATCAGGGAGCTCATGAGAGAAGTCGAAAAAATATCTCGCCAAAATCCTAGAGAGAAACTGGGAGTAGCTTGATATGAAATCCCAAAAGAAAGAAGAAGAAAAAGAGATTAAAAAATATTATCATATCAGTAATGTTGCGCGGATGTTCAATATCCATCCCCAGACGCTTAGGCTTTACGAACGCGAAGGTTTGCTCAGACCCTCACGGAGTGATGGAAATACACGATTGTATTCTGATAAGGATCTGCAACAACTGGAAATCATTCTCAACCTAACGCGTGATTTGGGCATTAATCTCGCGGGAGTTGAAGTTGTGCTGAACATGCGGAATAAGATAGAACGCATAGAAGCAGAATTGAATGAGTTTTTAGAGTATGTCCGGAAAGAATTTTTTGAAGGGAGCGAAGACGACTTCGAGTATCGAAGGAAAGCAATCATCCAAATGAGGCCAGCAAAAATCGTAAAGATCGAACACGAGAACAAGAAAAGCACATGACAAAACAATACCAGGATTCCCTCGAGTCCAAGAACCTGAAGCGCTATCTTCAAAGAATATCCAAATTCTCTCTCCTCTCACCGGAGGAAGAAAAGCTGCTGGGAGAGCGGGTACAACAGGGGGATAAAGAGGCTCTAAAAAAACTGACCGAATCAAATCTTCGTTTTGTTGTCTCGTATGTGAAAAAATACAGAGGAATGGGCTTGAGCCTTCTTGACCTGATCAACGAAGGTAATCTAGGACTCATAGAAGCGGCTAAGAGGTTCGATCCCACAAAAAACGTGAAGTTTATATCCTATGCTGTGTGGTGGATCCGCCAGGCTGTGATTCACGCTCTCTCCAAATATTCCCGGATCTATCATCTTCCACAGAAACTCTCGGATCAGATCTCAGAGATGAAAAGGACACGCGCACAGATGAAAAAAGAGCTCCGGCGCGATCCGACCAGAGAGGAACTGGCAGAGAGGATGAAGACAAGCGTAGAAAATGTGGAAGATTGGGAGATCCTGAGCGGGCGAGATATATCGTTGAGCGATAAATACTATGATGAGGATGTGGAAGTCGGTGACCGGATAAAGGATAGTTTGTCGCCATCTGTCGAGTATCAGATCGTAAAAAACTCCATTGAAGAACAAATTAGGGGCATGCTCGAAGAGCTGGATGACAAAGAAGCTCTTGTGCTAAAATTAAGATTCGGACTGGAAGATGACAAGTCGCACACTCTGCAAGAAATCGGCGACAAACTCAATTTGACAAGAGAAAGGATCAGGCAGATCGAGAAAAAAGCGATGCGAAAACTCTCTCATTCGCACAAACTGCAACAGCTCAGAGGGTATTTGAACTGATGGATAATCTATCTTGTGAGCTTTGCCAAGGGACAGGCTGGACCATTGACACAGTCAAGGGCCAAAACATCGCCAAGAGGTGTAAATGCTTCTTAGAGCGGCAGGAAAATATCCTCTTAGAGCAGGCAAATATCCCTAGGAGATACGCCAGCTGTACCTTTGACAATTTTGAGATTCACAATGATTCACACAGACATGCTTTAAAAATATCAAAGCAATTTGTGAAAAATTACCCAATTCAGGATGTGGGCCTTATTTTTATCGGACCTTGCGGTGTGGGAAAAACGCATCTGGCTGTGGCCACTGTGCAAGAGCTGATCAAGGAGAAAAAGGCACGCTGCTATTTTATAGATTTTCGGGATTTGATACGAAAAATCCAGAGTTCCTATTCACCGGAGTCACCCCTGACAGATTCGGTGATATTCTCCCAGCTCTTCCAACAGGACGTTTTGGTGCTGGATGAATTGGGAGCCAAAAGGACAACAGCTTGGGTCGAAGAGACGATCTTTTACATTATTAATAACCGGTACAACAATAAAAAGTTAACCATTTTCACTTCTAATTATCTCGACCAAGAGGAAGAAGAGGAAGATACCAGAGAGTCCTTTTTCAAGAGGCGGGGAGACTCTCTCGTGGACCGGATCGGTGTACGCCTCCGATCAAGGCTCTACGAGATGTGTAAGATCGTGGAGATGGAAGGCGACGACTACCGAAAAAAAATCAAACAAGCCAGCTATCGTTTCTGATTGCTATTCCCTCGAAATTCTGTTAAATTAAGGGACCTGCTCCTCGGTAGCTCAATCGGCAGAGCGGGTGGCTGTAAGAGTTGCAGCTTCCACGAGAGATCGTGGTTGAAAAATCGGGTGAACTCAGGGAAGCCTGCCTTCCGGATATCACGGAAAATGGTAATCCTGAGCCAAGCTCTGATCGACTTAGATGGATCAGAGAAGGTGCAGAGACTAGAGCGAGAGCTCGTACCCAGAGCGATGCTTTGGGGAAGCGCCCGACACCCTCATTTCGGTTGACCGAAACGGGTGATGAGATAGTCCAAGCCCAGGAGAAATTCTGGAGGTCTTGTAACCACTAGGTTGCAGGTTCGAGTCCTGCCCGAGGAGCCAATCTTCTCATTAAGAACCTTTCATTTAAAATTATCGGCAGCAGATACACCTAAGCCAAATCCATTGCTTGTGATTTGGCTGATGCGATCGAGAAATATTGTTTCTCTGCGTAACTTCAAAGACAGAGTCAACTCGAGACCCAAGCCACGTAGACGTCCCGGCCTGGAAGCATCCTTATTTCCGTGATGATCTCAAGTCAAATGATAATAGCAGGAGTTCGTTACAGTCCATATTCGTCGAATACCTCACCACCCACCACCATCCGACTCATAAGGACAGTGACTCACTTTTTTTTGCGTCTAATGCCCCTATCACCGAAATAAGGATGCTTACTCCCGGTTTGAAAAAATTCAACAAACCCGAAAGATTTGTTATAATAAATTAAAAATAAAAATGGAGAGACGTTCTGCGATTTTTTGGAGGCCGTAATGAGACCAACCAACAAAATCTTTTTGACCATTTTTGTCATAGGCCTGATCTTTGCCTTTGGTCTAGCAAAAGAAAAATTGGTCAACAGTACCTGGTGTATAATACCTTTAAAACTGGATGGGGCGGGTGCTGAATGGCAAGGCGTGCAGAAAACTTCCGAGGATAAAATCCAGGTTGATTATGCGTTTATGAATGATGCGGACTATCTATACATCCTTTTCGTTTTTAAAAACCTCGAATATTTAAGCAATATCAGCGAAACCGGAATGACGATCTTTACAGACATCGAACGCAAAAAGAAAAAGGACTATGGGATCAATTTCATCCAGAGGAGGATTTCCGCCCAACAGTATCTCGCGATGTTAGAAAAACAACAAGGCCCGATTCCCGAGGCCGACAGAAACGCCATCCTCGCTAATGCCTATTACGCCCATTTCGATACCAATGTGATAAACACAAAAGCCAAAGAGGATTCTACAGACGTTCCAGCCGATGCAAAACCAGCCCTATACAGGATGCAGCAGGGGCCAGAGGACAGCGTTGGATTCGAATTTGCCATTCCCTTGGCCAGAGTTTCGGAGTTTGCACCCGGAATAGGCACAGAGGCCGGAAAACAGATCATGATCGGATTTGAGTGGGGAGGAATGACAGAGGCCATGAAGCAAGCGCGCATGAACCGTTTCAAAAATCAGAGTGAACTTTCAGTAAATAAAGTTCCGGAACAACCTCTAGGAGGCACAACGGCATCCACGGCCAGAGGAAGGCGATCTCCTAAAAAGTATGATTTCTGGGTTGATGTGCAACTGGCCAACTCACAGTGATCTGCAAGATCCAATCCAAATGGTACCGATCCAGGGCTCCCTTTTATCCCGTGGAATTTTTTTGACTACAACCCTGCTCAGATTGCCCATGTTTATGATACGAGTTCAAAGCCAAATCGATACATTGCCTCTATCAGGAAGCATCCTTATTTCCGTGATGCTCTTAAGTCAAATGATAATAGCAGGAGCTCCTCACAGTCCATATTCGTCGAAGACCCCGCACCCACCACCATCCGATTCATAAGGACAGTGACTCGCTCTTTTTTATGTCTAATGCCCTTATCAAGGAAATAAGGATGGTTACTCTCTATCAAGTATGATTGCTTAAAATCAGATAATCATATATTTTATAA